>CBDCWG010000011.1:0-3495 GCA_965223345.1 Nitrospinales bacterium | reverse complement strand
AGGGCTTCGGTCAGGCTCGCCCCGTGCAGGTCGCCGGAGGCTTCGCCTGCGACGATGAGAATGCGAAGCGGTGGGTGCGTCATGTTCGATCCTCCCTGGTTGCCGGAACGGATTTCACATCAAACGCACAGGATGGCGAGCCCCGCCGCATCCGCCATCTCCACGACCCGGGGCTCATCGACCACCATCACGCGTTCCGCTTCCAGGCCCACCGCACGGGCTTTCCCCTGGATGAGGGTTTCGATGGTTTTGGGTCCGATGCCGGGGCTGTCGTAGCGGTAATCCTGGTTGGTGCGGCTCACTTTCACCGCGACGCATTTCCCTTTCGCCAGGGCGCAGCCTCTTTCGATGGCTTTGTCGGTGCCTTCGATGGCTTCGGCGGCGATGACGGTTTTGTTTTTGACGACGATCGTTTGCCCGATTTCCAGATCCGCAAGTTCCTTGGCGCGCGGCAGGCCGAACTCGATGTCTTCCCGCTCTGCCTGCGTCGGCTGGCGGCGCGTGAGGACGCCCGGTCCGGGGTAGATCTCGCGCAGAAACTCCCGCTGGTCGAGCACCTTGAACCCTTCCTTCTCCACTTCCTCGATCATGCCCACCATGAGGGTCTTGTCCTCCAGGCTCTTGGCGTTTTTTAAGAACTTCAGCGTACGGAGATCCAGCAACTGCAGGCGCAAATACACGCTTTTGTCCACCTTGCCCAGGATCAGGATGTCGCGGATGTTTTCCTCTTTCAGAGTCTGCATGATCTTGGAGGCGCGCCCGACGCCCAGGGCGTAGGCCGTTTCCGCAAAGGGAGCGAGACTGGAGCGGATTTCATCGGTGAAACCGATGGAAACAAGCTGGATGCCGTTTTGAGCGGCTTTGCGGGCAAAATAGAGGGGGATGTCGCCGGCTCCGGCGATGAGCCCGATGCGGCGGGTTTTCACGGAGTTCATGCCTTCAGGGTTTTGGGCCGTGTCATCGTTTTGTATTAGGGACTTCTTTTTTCGCGGCGAATTTTCTTCACGCGTCTCACTTTGAATTTCTGCCGCCGTTGAACTGAGCGAGTATGTCGAGGGCGATCTCCAGGGAATACAGTTCGTCGTCCACCGCGACCTTGCGCGGGCTGCCGTTTTTCACACAGTCGATGAAGTGCTGCAACTCCAACTTGAGGGGGTTTTCCTTGTGCACGAAAATCCGTTCGACCAGCGATTCCTGTTTGTAGCGCAACGCCCCTTTGTGCAACTGATGCTCGGAGGAAGACTGCCGGTGCACATAGATTTCCTGGTCGGTGTAATCGAGCAGGACGTAGGAGTCTTTCTGGGTGACGGACAGGGTCCGCACCTTGTTTTGCGAGGCACGGCTGGCGAGGATGTTGGCGATGCATTTGTTTTCGAATTCCAGCTGCGCGTTGACCAGATCGTCTTTGCCCGAAAATACGGAGGTTCCCAGCACATGCGAGCGGGTGACCTTGGATTTGATGAGGTTCAGGATGATGTCGATGTCGTGGATCATCACATCCAGCACCACGCCGTCGTCGCGGATGCGGTCGCTGAAGGAACTCATGCGCTTGCACTCGACGAACAACGGTTCGGTCACGATTTTATGCAGTTCCTGAACGGCCCCGTTGAACCGCTCGATGTGACCGATGTGCAGGATCAGGTCCTTGTCGCCCGCGATCGCAAACAGCTCGCGGGCCTGAGCGAGGTCGTTGGTGCAGGGTTTTTCCAGCAAGACGTGAACGCCCGCATTCAGAAGGTCTTTGCCCACGCTGTAGTGCAAGGACGTGGGAACGGCGACGACGGCCAGATCGATGCGATCCAGGAATTCGTTGTAATCGGTGTGGTGGTCGCAACCGTATTTTTCTGCGATGCTTTTCGCACGCTCTCCGTCCACATCGACGACGCCCGAAAGCGTGACCTCGGGAATCTGGGATAAAACACCGACGTGGTATTCGCCCATTTTCCCGACACCGATGACGCCTGCTCTCAACCCACTCATTATTTCGTGATTCCCCGTGCTGAAGTTTTTATAAAGTCGATAAGATAGCGAATTTCATCCGACATTTCAATTTCGCCTTTTATTTTCTCGATCGCCTGAGCGGTGTTGTGCTCGGGCATCAAAATGAATTTCAACGCTTTTTTCAACCCGGCGCGCACCGCAGGCTTGAAATCACTCCTCTTGAGACCCACGGCGTTGGTGCTGACGAGCCGCGCGGGAGCGCCTTCCACCAATGAAAAGGGAAGGATGTCTTTGCTGACCGCGGAAGCGCCTCCCACCATGGCGTGTTTTCCGATGCGAACGAATTGATGCACGCCGACCTGACCGGACACGAAGGCCTTTTCCTCGACGACGACGTGGCCTGAAAGGCCGGTGTAATTGACGACGATCACGCGGTCGCCGATCGCACAATCGTGCGCGATGTGCACGTAATTCATCAGCATGCAATCGCTGCCGATGGTGGTTTTGCCGTTTTCCGTCGCGCTCCGGTGGATGGTGGCGTATTCCCGGACCGTGGTGCCGTCGCCGATCTGAACCGAGGAAGGGGTGTCCTTGTATCCCAGAATCTGCGGCTCGCCGCCGATGGCGGCCCCCTGGAACAGCCGGCAGTTCTTTCCGATCTCCGTGCGCGCCTCGATGTGAACATGGGGACCGATCCAGGTGTGGTCGCCGATCTTCACATCGGGACCGATGACCGTGTAGGGCCCCACGGTGACTCCGTCTCCCAATCGGGCGCCGGGATGGATGTCTGCGCTTTTATGTATGTTCACATTCCGGAACCGAGAAGAATCGCCGCTGCATTCAGGAAGGATTTCGGTCGGACGGGGAAATCATTGTTACGCGGAACCGGCTTCGGCTTTACCCAGCATGGCCTGGAGCGTGCCCTCCGCTACCAGCGCATCGCCGACAAACGCGTTGCCCTGAAACCGGAACAGGGTCCCCCGCTGTTTCACTTTGGTCAGCTCCAGACGCAGACAGTCGCCGGGAACGACCGGCTTGCGGAATTTGGCCCCGTCGATGCCGGTGAAAAACACCGAACCGTGTCCTTCCATCTTGAGAATCTTGAGGGCCAGTATGCACCCCACCTGGGCCATGGATTCGATGATCAGCACCCCCGGCATCACCGCAAATTCGGGAAAGTGGCCCTGAAAAAACGGCTCGTTGACGGTCACATTCTTGATCCCGACAATGCGGGATTCCATATCGCACTCGATCACACGATCGACGAGCAGGAAAGGATAACGGTGCGGGATGATTCGCTTGATTTCTTCAATATCGATCATGATGGCAGGTTCTGATTCAACGGGACACGCATACCGGGACGGGGCCGGACAATCCGACCCGAGCGGGAACAGCCGGGTTCAACGTCGCGGCGATCGAGTGTCTACTTGTAGGTGCGATCATAGGTTTTGATGGCGAGATCCGTCAGGTCGTTGCCTTCGTTGTGATACAGCACGGCCTTTTTTTCCAGAATCATGGTGTATTTTTTATCCTTACCGAGCTTTTTGATCACTT
>CBDCWG010000010.1:0-2679 GCA_965223345.1 Nitrospinales bacterium | reverse complement strand
AGGACATGGCCAACGCCCTGCCCGGCCTCGACAAGTGGCTCAAAAACCCCAAGCGCAAGCAGCCGCTGGAGACCCATTTCAAGGTCACCGGCTCCCTCGAAGATCCCAAGTTCAAGCTGATCCGCTGAAACCCGCACGATGAATCCGCCCGAAATCCGCGCGCTCGCACAGACCGAGATTCCCGCCGCGGCGAAGATTGTGGGCCGGGGCATGCGCGACAACCCCATATTCATTCAGGTGTACAAAGGCGATCCCGGACGCCGCGAGGCGGCACTGATTCGCAAATTCGGCGTCGTGCTGGAGCAGTACCGGAAAAAAGGCGTGGTGTTCGGAGCGTTTGACGGAAACACGCTCGTCGGCGTGTGCGCCCTGTTGGAACAGGGACGCTGCCAGGCCACATTCTTCGAAAAACTGTGCGTCCTGCCGGCGCTGCTGGCGGGCGCAGGCCTGCGGGCGATCCCGCGCGTGGCGCGCTGGCAGTCCGGCTGGAACCGGCACGATCCGAAAACCGCGCACTGGCATCTGGGACCGATCGCCGTCGACCGCCCCTTTCAGGGCAAAGGCATCGGCAGCGCCCTGCTCAAAACCTGCTGCGAAAAGATGGATGCGGAAGGCGCGGCGGTCTACCTCGAAGCCGAAAAAGAGGAGAACGTCCGGCTCTACCAGCGCTTCGGCTTCGAAGTGATCGCGCAGGATGTCACTCTCGGCGTCCCCGGCTGGTTCATGCAGCGAGCCGCGCAAAGTGATGCAGAGTAAACAATACGGGACAGGATGAACAGGATAAAAACAAAAAGCTGCATCGCGCAATGCCGCGAAGACGCAAAGAAAAGTAAAGGACAGAATGAAATTTGAAGTCAGAAATGTGTTTTGTTTCTGTTATGTTTCGTTATTAAATTGAATATTTAAAATCTCATACAACCCTTTTTCAGGATTTCCCGATCAGCAAATCAGAATACATTCGCACGTTGACCATCGCCGGTTCGGACAACAGCGGCGGCGCGGGCATCCAGGCCGACCTGAAAACCTTTTCCGCACTCGGCTGCTACGGAATGTCCGTGATCACCGCATTGACCGCCCAGAACACGCAGGGGGTCCGCGGCGTTCAGGAGATCCCCGCTGAATTCGTCGCGCAACAGATCGACACCATCCTGGAAGATGTGGGCGTGGATGCGGTCAAAATCGGGATGCTGTTCAACGAACCCGTCATCCGCGTGGTGGCGGAGTTCATGCGCAAGAATCCCGACACCAGCTTTGTGGTCGATCCCGTCATGTTCGCCAAAAGCGGCGACCGCCTGTTGCTTGAAGACGCCACGGCGTTGTTCATAAGGAAGATCGTTCCACTGTCGACCGTGCTCACGCCAAACATTGCGGAAGCGGCGGCCATACTGGGACAGCCCATCAACAGCTGTGACGACATGGAACAGGCCGCGAACGAACTCGTTCAGATGGGGCCGCGCGCGGTGGTGGTGAAAGGCGGCAGTCTGTTAAAAGATTCCAGCGACGACTGCCTGGCGATCCGGGAGGAACCCGTTCGCTGGCTCAGGCAAAAACGGGTGCAGACAAACAACGTACACGGAACCGGCTGCACGTTCTCCGCCGCAATCACCGCTTTTCTGGCACATTCTTTTTCTATAAAAGACGCTGTGCAAAAAGCCAAAGAGTACCTCACCGGCGCGCTGGAAGCCGGAGCCAGTCACCATCTCGGCAAGGGGCAAGGTCCCGTAAAACATTTTTATCGGACCTGGAAACCATGAAGGGAGCAAGCATGTCTTTTTCCAAAACGGCGTGGGAGGCGATCGCACCCCTGTACCAATCGATCATCGAGCATCCCTTCAATCAGGAACTGGCTAAGGGGACGCTGGCAAAAGAGAAATTTCAGTTCTACATGAAGCAGGATTCGCTGTATTTAGTCGATTTCGCCCGCGCGCTGGCGCTGGCCGCCTCGAAGGCGCAGAACCCCGACGACCTGGTCCTGCTGCTCGATTTTTCCAAAGGCGCCATCGTTGCCGAACGCGGCCTGCACGAATTTTATTTCCAGTTTTACGGCATCCAGCTGGATGTCGAAAAAGCGCCGGGATGCTTTTCCTACACCCACTTTCTGATGTCCACCGCCGTTCACGCCAGCTACGAAGAGGCCCTGGGGGCGCTGCTCCCCTGTTTCTGGATTTACCGGGAAGTGGGCCTGCACATCCACCGCAGCGCGGCGCAAGACAATCCCTACCAGAAATGGATCGACACCTATTCCGGAGAGGAATTCCAGCAGGTCGTGCAGAACGCCATCGACCTGACCGATCGCGTGGCCGCACGGTCCAGCAAGGAACAGACTGAACGCATGCTCGACGCGTTCGTCCTCTCCACCCGCCTCGAATGGATGTTCTGGGACAGCGCTTATAGGAAGGAACCGTGGAAACCTTAAAGTGGATGCAGAAGGAGAAGTGTGAAATACGGTGAGATACTCAGACAGGATGAACAGGATAAAACCCAAAAGCAGCCTCGCGCAAAGCCGCGAAGGCGCAAAGCCCCCCTCACCCAAGCCACCTCCAGTAATTTGATGAGCGGGTGTCGAGCTATGCTCGACGCAATCCTCTCCCCCCCAAAGGGTGGAGAGGAGGAACTGGAGATTCTTAGCCCATTTAAGGATGCAATCGACAAGTAGAATAAATTAAAAATCCCTCTCCC
>CBDCWG010000009.1:0-5554 GCA_965223345.1 Nitrospinales bacterium | reverse complement strand
GCCACCCGCTTGTCAAAAAACTGAAGGTGGCTTGGCCGAGCATAGCTTGGCACCCGCTCATTATAAAATACTGGAAGTGGCTTGAGGGCTGGGTGAGGGGGAGTAGTTAAAATATTAAGCTGAATCGGTTCTTCGTAATTCCCATAATCTTTTTTTTGCTTCCGCAATAGCATTTTCAAAATCATCGAGTCGGAAATTCCAAGGCTTTTTTTCATGACTTATGAATATTTCTATTTCCAAGTTTTCGTATCCTTTTTCCTGACTGATGCGGCAAACCAAATAATCTTCATAAAAAATCTCTGCAATTAGATCCTCAAAGAAATCGATATCACATCCAACATTAAGCTCAAAACCACCTCTCAATTCACTCATAACCGAAATCCTATTTGGAACACTGCAAAAACTCTTTGAGAACAACATGAAACGTTTTTATTCCTCTATTGCAACCCGTATTTCTTGACCATACGGTAGATAGTGCTGCGGCTGATGCCGAGTTCTTTGGCAGCTTTGGGGATGTTGCCGCCGGTCACTTTGAGGGCGTGCGCGAGGGCGCGTTTTTCCATCTCTTCGATCGGCACGATGACGCCGTCGCCGCCGTCTGTGGGGCCGGATTCTGCTGCGGGTTCGGATGCGGCCTCAACGGTCTCGGCTGCTGGCTCCGGGCTCGTCTCTGCCGGTGCACTCGATACGGGTGCGCCCTGCCCCGCCGTTTGCGACAGCCCGTCTTTGGGCAGCGATTCCAGGCCGATGCTTTCGGTTTCGCTGTTGATCATGGCCTGATACAGCACGTTCTCCAGCTGACGGATGTTGCCCGGCCAGCTCTGGCGCATCAGGTGATTCATGGCTTCGGGCTGGATGGTGTTCACCGTCTTGTTGAGTTCGCTCTGGTACTTCTGCAATATATGCGCGCACAACAGCGGAATGTCTTCGGTGCGCTCTCTGAGCGGCGGGACGAAAATGGGAAACACGGCGAGCCGGTAATACAGATCCTCGCGGAAATGGCCGTCGGCGATCTCCTTTTTCAGGTCCTTGTTGGTGGCGGCGATGACGCGCGTGTCCACCGTGACCTTTGTGTTTTCGCCGATGCGCTCGAAGTTTTTTTCCTGCAGGAAGCGCAGCAGTTTGGTCTGCGTGTTGGCGCTCATCTCGGCCACCTCGTCGAGAAACAGGGTGCCGCCGTCGGAACGTTCCAGCTTGCCGGTGCGCGATTCCACCGCCCCGGTGAACGCGCCTTTTTTGTGGCCGAACAGTTCGCTTTCCTGCAGGGTCTCGGGGATGGCGCCGCAGTTGATGTCAACGAACAGGCCGCGGGCGAACTGGCTGTTGTAATGGATGGCGCGGGCGATGAGCTCCTTGCCGGTGCCGCTTTCGCCCTGGATCAGCACGTTGGCCTTGCTGTCCTTCACCTTGTTGACTTTTTCCAGCACCTTGCGGATGGCGTCGCTCTGGCCGACGATGCCCTGCAGATCGTGCAGCCCTTTCAGCTCGCCTTCCAGATGGCGGACGCGGTTCACCAGCGCGTTCTGCTGAAGGGCTTTTTCCAGGTCGGTGAGCAGCCGCGCTTCTTCATACGGCTTGACGATGTAGTCGAACGCGCCCAGTTTGATGGCGTTGACGGCGGTGTCCACGTCGTCCACGCTGGTCACCATGATGACCGGGATGTCCGTGCGCTCCTGCCGGATGCGTTTCAAGGTCTCGATGCCGTCCATGCCGGGCATGCGCATGTCCATGAAGATGGTGGCGGGATTCTCGTCCAGCGCCTGCAGGCATTGCTCGCCGTTCTCAAACTCCATCACGCGGTGACCGCGGGTCTGAAGCAGCACCGCCAGAATGCGGCGCAGGTTGGCGTCGTCGTCCACCACATATAACAGTTCGTTCGCCATCGATCTCTTTTCGTCTCTTTCAGGATGGGTTGAATTGGGTAAAATTGCGTGCCCGGAGCACGCTCTTCGATGCAGGGCCGTTTGTCCCCGGCGCGGCGCGGCAGCGCCACAACCTCCGCACTGTTTTCATTCTAACAGGTATTCGCAGCGCGCTCCCGGCAAATAACCCCCACCGCCTGTTTTTTCAAT
This sequence comes from Nitrospinales bacterium, assembly GCA_965223345.1. Lineage (GTDB taxonomy): Bacteria > Nitrospinota > Nitrospinia > Nitrospinales > VA-1 > CBDCWG01. The sequence continues at coordinate 3,482 of CBDCWG010000009.1, read as the reverse complement.
ATCTTGCACAACCCCCACCGCCCGGATCCGGCGCCCGGATTATTGACAAGGCTGTTACCCGGGCGTAACACTTCCGTAACCGCCCTTTCTTATATTAGGATGTCACTGTCAACCCCTTCTATCTGGGCTGGAGCACGAACATGGGCAAAGACGTATCCCTGCCTGCACCCATAGGGTGTCTTGTATTCGCATCCGTGCTGCTGCTCTGCCCGCCGGCCTTCGCCCAGACCGCCACCGAGTCGCCGGCGGTCCTCAAGCTGAAACGTCTGAACGAAATCGTTTTTCTGCTGCAGAAAAAACAGGACTTCGAAAAAGCGGAACAACTGGCGAACAAAGCGGTCAAGATCGCGGAAAAAACCCTGGGTTCCGATCACCCGCAAACGGCGGTGGCGCTGGAAAACCTGGCGACTCTGAAACGGGTGCAGGGCGATCTGCCCCAGGCCGTGGAACTGTACACGCGCGCGCTGGCCATCAAGGAACGATACGTCGGCAAAAAGCACTATTCCCTGTTGACGACGCTCGAAGCGCTGGCTGCCCTGCACCTCGCGCAAAACGACGACGCTGCGGCGGAACCGGTGCTGGCCCAGGTTCTCACCATCCGGGAACGCATGATGGGCCCCAACGACGCCGACCTCAGCCCCACGGTCGATTCCCTGATCGCATTGTACGAACGGAGCGGGGACCGGGAACGGCTGGAACCGCTTTTGCACCGCTCGCTGAAAATCCAGGGCAACCAGAAAGGGCCCTACGATCCTTCGCTGACGCCGACGGTGGAGAAACTGGTGGCGCTGTATGCGGAGCGGAATGAAACCGGCAAGGCGGAGCCGTTGCTGACCTGGCTGCTCAAAACGAAGGAAACCGCCCTGGGGCCCGAGCACCCGGATCTGATTCCGGCGCTCGACCGGCTGGCAACGCTCTACCGGGAACGGGAAAACCACGCGCTGGCGGAACCCTTGCTGCTGCGCCAGCTTAAAATTCAGGAACAGGTGCTGGGTGAAACGCACCCCGACGTGGTGACCACCCTGGAACGGCTCGCCGATGGCTACCAGGCCCGCAACGATCAGACGCGGGCGAAACCGATCCTGCTCAGGCTGCTCACCCTCAAGGAAAATTCGCTCGGTCCGGAGGACCCGGAATTCGCGCGCATGCAGCACCAGCTCGCGGATCTGTACTACCGCACCGGCGACGAATCGCGGGCGGAGGGGCTTTACTGGCGGACGTTGAACCTGTACGAAAACACGCTGGGCAAAAACCATCCGAAGGTGGCCTCGGTGCTCACGCCGCTGGCAAAACTGTATTTTGCGCGCGGCAACCTGGCAGTGGCGGAACCGCTGTTGCAGCGGTCTTTGCGGATTCACGAGGCCACAGAGGAAACCGATCCTTTAATACTTGCGCAAGTCCTCACGGATCTGGGAGAATTGTACAGCGACAAAGGCGATTACTCGACCGCCGAGCCCTATCTGCTGCGGGCGCTGGATATCCAGGAAGTGCGGCGCGGACCGGACCACCCGCGTGTGGCCGGCCTGCTCGACAGCCTGGCCTACATCTACCGCACCAGCCGGTTTTACGACCGGGCGGAAATGCTTTACAAACGCGCTCTGGAGATCAAGGAAAAAAACCAGGGACCGCACGATCCCGGTTTGACGGTCACTCTGGACGGGCTGGCTTACGTTTATGAGAAAACCCGGGCGTACGGCAAGGTGGAGCCGCTGTACAAGCGGTCGATCGCGATCCGCGAGAAAAACCTGGGACCGCAGCATCCCGAGGTCGCGGTTTCCCTGAGAAGACTTGCGGACTGGTACCGCAATCTGGGGAAACTCGCCGAGTCGCAGGCGCTGACCGAACGGGCGTCGGCGATCATGAGCAAATCGGTCCCAACCGGACCGTGACGGAGGCAACGAGGCGGAAAAAGGGGGAGGACGAAACGTCCGGGTTGTGCCGGACAGCAGCGGCGGCCGGTTGCGGCGCCGGTGCCATGACAAACCCCGAATCGAACGCGAGCTTCATACATGGGAATCAAACTCTGCCAGCAATGCGGTTATGAGGTCAGTCACAAAGCGCGCACCTGCACCTGGTGCGGCGCCAAGATGTTCAATCGACGCAAAACCATCTTTCTGGTTGTGGCGGCGCTGCTCTGCCTCGCCCTGGGCCGGGCCTTCTGGAACGCCGGCGACAAGGTCGAGATGGTTGCCAGCACGCAGAACAAACCGGCCTCGGTGGTCAAGCTCGATCAGCCCCTGCCCGAGCAACCCACGCTTGCCAACCGCCTGTTCGTGCAGGGCAAGGTCGTGCACCTGCGCAAGCACCCCACCATCAAATCCGAGTCGCTCTGGAAACTGGAGCGCGGCCAGAAGCTGACGGAACTGAACCGTCTGGGCAGCTGGGTGCAGGTGTTTCCGCACGACACCGGCGGCATCACCGGATGGGTGCACGAATCCCTGATCGGCAAAAAAAACCCCCAGGTCACGAAATACCGCTCCACGCAGGCGGCGTTCCGCGAGTTCCGCAAATCCTTCAACCGGTTCAACAACGAGATCAAGCAACTGAAAGGCGTCGCGCTGTTCATGGATGTCCGGCTTCAGAACCGGGACGAAGTGCACGTGATCGTCACCAATGTGCTGATGTCCGCGCCGGGACACTACCAGAGGAAATACCTGTCCACCATTCAGAACATGTGGGCGGACGCGAAGCACCACACCGGGCCGGTGCGCGTGGCGCTGGTGGACGGACAGGGCAACAAGCTGCTGGAATCGAAGAATCACTGAACCGGCCATCCCCGAAACGAACACCGCCCCCCGGCCCGTGTGCGGCCGGGCCCCCGGAAATCCGATAGACGGCACTCCCCCCTTCTCAAACGGCCCCGCTTCCACTAGAATACCTGCCTTATGATCCAGAACCGCCGCACATTTCTGATGCTCGCCTTTCTGATCGGCGTGACCGTGTTTTTCTGGTCGAGTTCGCGCTATCCGGCTCTGAGCGACAAGGCGGCGATGTCCGGACCGGCGGGGTTTGCGGACCCGATGACGCACGAGGCGCATTTCCCGATTCCGGAACGCGCCCCGGTGCACGAGAAGGTGTTTTACACCACGCTCAACTGGTACGAGACCAACTGGCGCGGCATGGTGTTCGGCCTGGTGGTCGCCGCGGGCTTTCTCACGCTTTTGCGCTATCTGCCGCAGCAGGGTTCGGCAAAGCGCGTGAAGAACAGCTTCATGGGCATGCTGATGGGCACGCCGCTCGGGGTGTGCGTCAACTGCGTCGCCCCCATCGCCAAGGGCATCTACGAAGCGGGCAGCCGGCTGGAGACCGCGCTCTCGGTGATGTTCAGCTCCCCGACGCTCAACATCGTGGTGCTCACGATGGTGTTTTCGATCTTTCCGTTTTACATGGCGCTGCTCAAGGTGGCGGCGACGCTGCTGCTGGTTCTGGTGCTGGTGCCGCTGTTGTCCCGCTGGCATCCCGCACAGGCCCCCAAAACCGCC
>CBDCWG010000008.1:0-6192 GCA_965223345.1 Nitrospinales bacterium | reverse complement strand
AAAGCGACGGCGAATGCGCCGTCCTGCCAATTTCACCGGAATCGGGCGGCCGCCCTCCCCGGCGCAGGCGAAAACATTCCCTTGAAAACGAAGAGGAAATGATTTACAAAACACCTCTGACGATATGATGACACATATCCTTTCTTACTGATTTCCAGCTTACTAAGAATGGAATTTCAAATCAATTTTGAAGTGAAGGACTGGATCGCCCTGGCGCCCGAGCTGACGATCCTGTTGACGGCGTTGCTCCTCCTCATGATGGGGTTGAAAAAAGCCTTCAACTCCAACGGCTACCTGTCCATGACCGCGCTCACCGGCGTCGCCGTCGCGCTGGTCTTTTCCGGCTACCTGTGGACCATCGCGCCCACCGCCGGCAACGGCGGCAACCCGGACCTGTTCAGCAACGCCGTCATCCACGACCGCTTCTCCCAGACCTTCAACATCATCTTTCTCATCATGTCGCTGTTCGTCCTGTTCGGATCGGTGCGTTACCCGCAGGCCGACCACGAAAACAAGGCCGAATACTTCTCGCTCATCCTCATGACCGTGTTCGGCATGATGTTTCTCGTCAAATCCGGCAACCTGATCACCGCGTTCGTGTCGCTGGAGATCTTTTCCATCTCGCTCTACATCCTGTGCGGTTTTTCCGCCAAGCACGGCACCGGCAAGGAAGTTCCCTCGGACACGCCCCAGCTCTCCTGGGAATGCCAGTCCTCGCAGGAATCGACCGTCAAGTACCTTTTGACCGGCGCGTTCGCCTCGGCCATCCTGGTTTACGGCATGGCGCTGATGTACGCCGGAACCGGCACCACCGAGATCCGGCTCATCGGCAAACTCATCCAGGAAAACCCGTACAGCCAGAACACTCTCGTTTATATGGGCATGGGGCTGATGTTCTCCGGCCTGGCGTTCAAGGTGTCGCTGGTGCCCTTTCATTCCTGGACGCCCGACGTCTACCAGGGCGCGCCGACGCCGATCACCGGCTTCATGTCGGTGGCGACCAAGGCCGCCGCCTTCGCGCTCATCGCCCGCATCTTCTACATCAGCCTGACCGGGCTGCAGGAGATCTGGATGCCGTTTCTGTTCGGCGCGTCGGTGCTGACCATGCTGATCGGCAACATCGCGGCGATCTTTCAGGACAACGTCAAGCGCATGCTCGCCTACTCCGGCGTGGCGCACGCGGGCTACCTTCTGATCGGCATCGTGGCCAACAACCAGGACGGCATGGCCAGCATCATCTTCTACATGGCCGTTTACCTGTTCATGAATGTCGGCGCGTTCGCGGTGGTGTTCCTGCTCGAAGGCGAAGGCAAAGACGGCAACTCCATCAACCGCTTCAAGGGGCTCGCCAAGCGCCACCCGCTGCTGGCGGCGTCCATGAGCCTGTTCATGGTCTCGCTCGCCGGGATTCCGCCCACGGCGGGCTTTTTCGGCAAACTGTTCGTGTTCGTCGCCGCCATCAAGGCCGGCTACATCCTCATCACCGTGCTCGCTGTCGTCGCCAGCGTCATCTCGGTGTATTTTTACCTGCGCGTGATCGTGATGATGTACTTCCACGAAGAGGAGCAGCCCGTGACCTTCGAGATCAGCAAGGGCATGGGCACCCTGATCGCCGCCAGCTCCATCGCCATCCTCGTCATCGGCTTTTATCCCTCCGGCCTCATGCAGCTCGCCGTCGATTCGATTCCGTTCTAGCCCACAACACAAACGATTAAAGGGACGAATCCAGTTCTTGGAGTCTCTTTATGAAAACACCCGTTTTCCTTTTAATTTATTTCCTTGTTCCATTTTTCTCAGCATGCACGATCCATGACGACGGGTCCATGAGGAGCAATAGCGGTGAAATCATCCGATTTTCTGAAAAGGAAGTTCTTGAAAACCGGAAACAGCTTTTGAATCCAGATCCAAAAGAAATTGAAAAAATGGAAATGGATTCCAGCGACACCACAAGTCTTTTTGATGGAAACGTGATCTCAATAGAAATCCAAGATAATGGCCTGAGAATTGTAAATATTGAAATCAATCGCGTGATTGCGGGAATCATCAAAAACCGCAAGAAAATTCAGGTTTTGACCCCTGATCCAGAGAAAGGTGGAATGAACTTCGAAGTGGGAAAGAATTATCGCGTTCTCACGATGTTTCTGGATGACAAATACCGAACTTGGGATTGGTTGGTAGCCCCCCTTCCCCCCTGATACCATCTCTACTGGATTTTTCCCATTTTCCCTCCAGACAGACCCCAATCCCCCGCTTTGCGGTTGCCGTTTTCGCCTCCCGGACCTATCTTTAGGAAAAGACAGCCTCGTTAAATTCCGATCGCCTTTTAAAATCAACGCTCTGGCCTGCATTTTCGGCCGCGGCGTCCAAGCCGGGCTTAAAGCCCGAGGGAGGCACCATGATCTCTGGAAAGATTCTGATTGTGGACGATGAGAAAGAAGTGCGGGAGGTTTTCAAGCTGCAGTTGAGCGACAGCGGATTTCACACCCTGGAAGCCGCGAATGGAGAAGAAGCCATCCAGATCCTGCGAAGCGGCGACAACATGATCAACGTCGGAGTCATTCTGTGCGACATCCGCATGCCCAAAGTCAACGGCATCGAATGCATCGACTTTCTGAGGCGGGAAGCGCCGGGCATCCCCATCGTCGTGATCACCGGATACCCGGACATGCAGATGTCGAAAAACCTGCTGGCCAAAGGCGTCAAGCATTACCTCGTCAAACCGGTCGCCAAGGAGAAGCTGCTGGAAACTGTGAACGAACTGGTGGCCGCCGGAAAGGATTTCAATTTTTAGCCGGTCCGCCCGCGTCCCGCGCCCTCACTCCAAAACAAACGTCACCGGGCCGTCGTTGACCAGGGAAACCTGCATGTCGGCCCGGAATTTTCCCGTGGCGACGGTCAGGCCCGCACCGCGCAGCGCCTCGACGTAGCGCAGGTACAGGGTCTCGGCGTCTTCGGGGCCGGCGGCGCGGTCGAATCCCGGCCGGCGTCCTTTGGTGCAGTCCCCCGCCAGCGTGAACTGGGACACCACCAGCGCCTCGCCGCCGATGTCCCTGAGCGAGCGGTTCATCTTGCCCGCATCGTCGGGAAAGATGCGCAGGTGCGCGGTTTTTTCCGCGAAAAAATCGCTGTCCTTCATCGCGTCGCCCTTTTCCGCGCCGATCAGCACCAAGAGACCGCGGCCGATGGCGGCGATGGTTTCGCCGTCGACCGCGACCGAAGCCTCGCGCACCCGCTGCAGCACCAGTTTCATAGACAGTTTTATTTATATGGATGGCAGGAAGGTGAAAGGATGGAACGCAGGACGCGCTGCATACGGCTTGACCGCTTCCGCCCGCATCAACGCGCCCGGAATATGCGTGCGTCGGTGCCTTCGCTGCCGATCAGCACGCGCACTTCGCCGCCGCATTTGGGGCAGCGGCCTTCGTAGGCGTTTTTTTCCTTGTTGATGTAGACTCTCCGGTAGACATTGCAGCATTCGAACAGGATGCCGAGGAATTTCTTCTTCTCCACCATCATTCCCCCATGCATTGAACCACGACCTCCCGCGTGCGCGGGCGGTTGTCGAAATCGCACAGCACGATCTGCTGCCAGGTGCCGAGTTCCAGCTTGCCGGACTGAAACGGAATCGTCACCGACGCGCCCATGAGCGCCGCACGCACATGGGAAAAACCGTTGCCGTCGCCCCAGCGGGCGTCGTGATCGTAATGGAGATCCGCAGGCGCCTGCCGTTCCGTGGCTTTCTTCAGATCCGCCACCGCGCCCGATTCGAACTCGATGGTGGTGATGCCCGCCGTCGAGCCCGGCACGAACACCGTGGCGATGCCGTCGGTGAGGCCCGCCTGCTGCAATCCCCGGGCGACTTCTCCGGTGATGTCCTTGATGTCGCCGAAGCCTTTGGTGGAAAGCGTGAAGCGGCTGGTTTGGACGTGGACGCTCATGACCGGCTCTCAGGAATTTCCTTTCAACGCGTCCAGGGCTTTGACCTTGCCCTCCTTGAACAGCTGGTGCGGAATGTACATGGCCTTGGTGATCAAGCGGATCTGATCGGACTCTTTTTGCGAAATGTCCCCGTCCGCGGCGGCGATGGCGAAAAAGCAGTCGATCAGTTTCACCCGGTCGTTGTAGCTGATCTGATTGTTCAGTTCGGTGACCACTTCATGAAAGTCGAAACCGCCTTTGGCCTGCTCCTCGACCACCTCGTACAGGATCGCCAGTTTGTCTTCCTGGTAGCCGAACCGGTCTGTCAGCACGGCTTTGAGCGCCTCGCGTTCCGAATCCTCAAATTTCCCGTCCACCACCGCCACCGAAGCCAGCAGCGTGCCGAACAGGCAGATCGAATACAGCTCCTCTTCCGGGAGCTCCACGTCCTGACCGCTTCTGCCGCTTTTGAGCTCGATGTTGTGCAGCACCTTGCGTTTGGAAATACTGCTCCAGCTCCGGGTTCTTTCCTGCGCGCACCGGCGAACAGCGTGCCGGTGAAAAAATTGCGGATCTTGCCGAAAGACCTTTGCGTGAACGAACTTTCCTTGAGCCAGGTGGTGAACTGGTCCAGCAGCGCCTTTTCTTCCTCGGACTTCTGTTCCTGTCCACCTGCCATCGTGTGCAGCGCCGTCAGCACCTCCTGTTTTTCCTCCGCCGTGGAAAGCTCGGCGATCAGCTGATTGAACAGCTCTTCCTGCTGCTCCTTGGAAACCGGCGCTTCCAGGTAGGGCTGCAGCTCCTCCATGTCCTTCTCATCCAGGCCGAACTTGCGGATGAAGGATTTCAAAAAGATTGAGTTCCGAGTGGGTCATTTCGCCGTCGGCCCAGGCGACGGTGGTCATCACCTTGATGAAGGTCAGCTTCTTGAAATAAGACATGAAAACATCCTGATTGAAAATATTAAAATACTGAAAATCAACTCACCAATACCAGTGGATTAAAAATACAGCGTGGCCCTTTGCACTAAGAAACCTTGCACAAATCAGGTGGACGGCAATTCAAAGTTTTTCAATGTCACCCTGAGCTTGTCGAAGGGTGATGAGTCATGCTTCGACAGGCTCAGCATGACGGACAAAATACCTGTGCAAATTCGCCCCACGCGGAGTGGCGCTGGTTATTTGAACCGGTTGAGCCACAGGCGGGCGCTGCTCTTTTCGGGATACAGCGCCACCAGGTCCAGGTAGCTGTCGGTCGTTGACGTCCCCGAAACTCATCTCCGTGAACCGGCGCAGCCGCGGCAGCCGCCGCTCGGTTTCGTCGGAAAACTTCCACTTGCCCCGGCCCTGCAGGTACAGCGTCCCGCTGGCGGTGAGGATCAGCGCATCGGGAATGCCGTTGCCGTTGGCGTCCAGCAGGTAGACCCGGCGCGCCGGTTCCGCCGGCAGCTTTTTGTGCGACAGCTTGGTGAACCGGCCGGTGCCGTCGTTGATCAGAAAATAACTGGTTTCCTTGCCGTGATCGCGGAACGCCCGCCTCGATGGCGCGGTTGACCACCAGCAGATCGTTATCCTTGTCGCCGTCGAAATCCGCCCAGTCGGCGTGCAGGCTTTCATCCCGGAGGACCGGCAGCCCGGCGCGGGTTTTATCGGCGAACTTGCCGACGCCGTTGTTGAGCAGAAGCCGGTTCTGCCCGGTGGCGTAGGTCAGAAACAGATCGACCACCCCGTCGCCGTCGTAATCGGCGATGGAAGCGCCGGAAGCCCCCGGCGGCACGCGCGGCAGCAGCAGCGCGGACTGGTCCTGAAAATCGCCCTGGCCGTTGTTGATCCAAAGCTGCAACTGGTGCTTGTGCGGGCGGCCTTCCGCATTCAGCAGTTCCCGGCCGGTGAACAGAAGATCGAGATCGCGGTCGTGGTCGATGTCGGCCACGGTCACCCGGTCCACGCCCGCGTGCGTGCGCGGCAGCACCTGTTCGATTTTTTATAATAATACCCTTTTTTGTTGTTCATAAGAAGACCGGCGCCGCCCGGCCCGGTCCCTTCGCGGATGAAGACGATGTCTTCCGCGCGGGTCAGCCGTTGAGATCCCCCACGGCGAGAAAGCGCACCCGGCCGCCGCCCGGCGACACCCATTTGCCGGCCCGGTTGAACGCGAAGCCTTCCTTTTCGCGGTTGAGCAGCGGGATGAATTTCGATTCGCGCTTGTTGTCGTGCACGTGCACGATCACGTCCTTGAGCGCATCCCGGTCCACCCAGGAGAACAGGACCTCCT
>CBDCWG010000007.1:0-377301 GCA_965223345.1 Nitrospinales bacterium | reverse complement strand
CTCCGCGTACGCCGGTGGGCAATGTCCCCAGCCCAGGAAAACAAAATCCGCTCCGGCAAGCGTGGCCAAGCTCGATAAAACGGGAAGTGCAGATGCAGAAAAGGGAAAGCTCATCTACACGAAGACCGCCAAACCGATGGCTTGCAAGATGTGTCACGGCGACAAGGGCGACGGCACCGGTAAGCTTGGTGCGGCTCTGAAACCCAAGCCGAGAAACTTCACCTGCGCCGATAGCATGAAAGGCGTGTCTCCCGGCCAGATGTTTCATGTCATCAAGAACGGTTCCCCCGGAACCGGCATGGTGGCACACGGCAAAACTCTGAAAGACGATCAGATCTGGGATGTCGTCAAATACATCCAGAGCACGTTTGTGAAGTGAAGTAGGGCTGCCACCTCCCCAGCCCTGGCGGGCCGTCTTCGGACGGTCCGCCTTTTTTTATTTCTTTTCCTCTTGCAGACTTTCCTCCAGCCTGTCTTCCCTGTCTTTTCCAAAGCGGCTCTTCCCCTTTGCGGTGAAAACCCCCATTCAGATTCCTTTCTTAAACCACAGTGCAAAGCGGTGCGGTCTGTTTGAACGGGGGATTGTGTCAAATGAACCGGGAGCGGTTGAGAACAACCAGTCCCGCATGCACCGGGTGGGCACGTGGATTCTCATGTCTTTGATTCATAGACGGTTCGCGGTTGCAGGCGGGCGTGGAACGCAGATTGCATTATTGAGGGTACACAGATCAGAAACTCAACGGTGGAACGGTTTAAAAAACTCATCCGTTTGCCTTTAACAGTCGGAAGAGTTCAGTCGGTGGGGACGTTTGCGTTGTGCGCATCACTGATGAACGGGAGATCCCTGCCATGATGAAGATCGCATTGCATCCCTTGCCCTACAAAGAAGATGCTCTGAAACCCGCATTGTCGGAGAGAGCGGTTCACATTCATTACCACGGACATCATCAAAAATACGTTGAAAAGCTCAATGTGCAGCTGGAGCGGATCAAGCCTGTGACCGGCGGTCCAAATTCTGGCAGGGTTTTGCAGTACGAAAACCTGGAAGAGATCATCTTGAATGGGGATCAAAATCTATACAATCTTGCGGCCCAGGTCTGGAATCACTCTTTCTACTGGGAATGTTTGTCTCCCTATAATGACATTTCAATGTCTCCCAAATTTTTTGCGGCCGTAGAAAATCAATTTGGTGGTATGGAAGCGTTCTACCGTAAATTTTTCGAAACAGCCGTTGCTACGTTTGGGTCTGGTTGGACCTGGCTGGTGAAAGATAAATACGAATCACTCCGAATAATCAACACGCACGACGGAGACAACCCTTTGTCTCAGAACCTGCACCCACTGCTTGCCATCGACATGTGGGAGCACGCCTATTACCTGGACTACCCAGGCCGCGACAGAGAGTATCTATACCGGATCTTGAGGCGGGTTCATTGGGAGTTCGTGAGCCAAAACCTCGAAACACCCTTTTTGGATTGTTTGCAATCCCGTTCCGGAAAAAATTTAGTCCGGTTGTTGAATTGAAAAATTCAGGATCGGCCTTGGCGGACCGTCCGAAGACGGCAAGCCTTTTTTATTTCTTTTCCTGAACCTTTCCACCAACCACAGTGCAAAGCGGTGCGGTCTGTTTGAATGGGGGATTGTGTCGAATGAACCGGGAACGGTTGAGAGCAACCAGTCCCGCATGCACCAGTTGGGCGCGTGAATTCTCATGTCTTTGATTCATAGACGATTCGATTTCGCAAAGTTAGTGGAACGCGCCTTGCATTGTTATATGAAAACAATGGGACGGACAGAGAACGTTTACACGGCCCCACCGGGGTTGAAGGAAACCCTGCGCCGGCCCATGAAAATCGTTCGCTAACAAGCTACAGGAGAACGCATCTATGAGAATCGAACTGCAACCCTTGCCTTATGGAGAGGATGGGTTGAAACCCGCATTATCGGAAAGAACGGTTCACATTCACTACCACGGCCACCATAAAAGCTACGTCGATAAGCTCAATGAAGAGCTTGAGAAGATCGATCCCCTGAACGGCGGGCAGCGTTCCAATTCGGGCTCCGGCTATGGAGACCTCGAAGAGATAATCGCGACCTCCGAGGGGCAGCTCTACAATCTGGCGGCCCAAGTGTGGAATCATGCGTTTTACTGGGAATGTCTGTCGCCCAGTGAAGGCAACCCGGTTCCATCGGGGCTTGCCAGGGCCCTGAAAAATGAATTTGGAGACAAGGACGCGTTCCTTCGGGAACTGGTCGATACTGCGAGTTCGACGTTCGGCTCGGGATGGACCTGGCTGGTGAAGGATAAAAACAACACCCTGTTCATCATCAATACCCACGACGGCGGGAACCCGTTGTCGGAAAACCTGCACCCGTTGCTGGCGATCGATATGTGGGAGCACGCCTACTATCTGGACTACCAGAACCAGGATAAGGAATACCTGTCCCGCATATGCCGCAGGATTCAGTGGGATTTTGTAAACCGGAATTTCCAGACGCCCTTTCTGGAGCCCCTGCAAAACCATTCCGGAAAAAATTTAGTCCGCATGATCGATTGAGACGCATCTTAGTTGTTTCGTGGTGAAAATCAAAAGGCAATGCCAATTGCGCAGGATGGTCTCTGAAAACTCCATTGCTTAAAAATAGAATTCCCAGGCAGATCCATCACAGGAGTTCAGCATGAAAATAAAACGATGAGTTCGTTCATGCAGTGGGCTTGTGCAGACAGGCCCTTGCATGTGCGGAGTTGATTGCTCCCGGCCGGTTTGCTATCCCGCAGGGTAGATTGAGGTGTATACAATGAAAAAACTATTTATCGCATTTATGATGCTTTTCATGGTTCAGGGCGCTGCGTATGCCATGGACGATCAGGGTGGAGAGAAGTTCAAACAGATCAAATCCGACACTCTGGAGAAAGTGAAAGCAAAACGCAGCACCTTGAATGATTTTGAGAACTGCGTTCAGTCTTCGACTTCCGCAGAAAAGATCAAATCCTGCAAGCAGGATATGCGGGAGGCCATGAACGACCTGAAAGCAAAAGGAAAATCCATGGATGAGGACAGGGAAGAAGCTTCCACGGATTTTCAGAAGGAACGCGAAACGCGTTTTAAGTTGAACAAAAATAAGTAACACCTCGCTTCCATGGGAACGAGGTGCTCGAGGTGCTATTGAATAACAGTGCGGCCGCGTCAGGGATAGACCGGTTGCCTTTTTGAATAGATTCCAACACCCTGCTGAACCGGCCGGGTGAATCGCATCCGCACTCATCGTCGGGCGGACCGTCTTCGGACGGTCCGTCTTTTTTTATGGGGAATGTTAGAGGCGATGCGTGATCATTTGTAGCGCAGCTTCAGCGCCAGGATGATTCCGGCCAGCGTCAGCGTCGCGAGGTTGGCCAGGATGACCGGTTGTGAGTGGATCAGAATGCCGTAGGCCAGCCAGAAGGACAGCCCGGTGCAGAAAATCAGGAACATCCCCAGCGAGATGTCCCGGGTGGATTTGGATTTCCAGGTCTTGACCACCTGCGGCACGAATGCAGCAGTTGTGAGGCCCCCGGCCAGATAGCCGAGCAGTTCTGTGAAGTTCATGAGTGATGATTGGGAAAGATTGTTCCATCTCTGAAATCAGGTATTTTAAATTTTTCATTCATAAAATTTTCTCGCACTTCGTTTGGCATATATTTTTCGATAACTTGCGCTATTTTCCTTATCGTACCCGCTTCGCGCCATTCCTTTATTGGTGATCTCCCTGAAGTATCCACCTTAAACTCTTTTTCAATCTCAGGATAAAAAATGAACGACCAATCATCTGAATCAACATAAAGACTTACTAGTTCAACATCTATCTCTTCGGGGGAAAGATCAATTCCCATTTCATCCTTAATAATTTCAAAGACTTTTTTTTCAACAGGTGTCATAGCTTTATGGATCAATTCATTATTAAGAGGGGGATGGGGTCAAGTTTTGGCTCTGGAATTTATCCGATTTTTATCCTGTCAATCCTGTCTCATTCTTTTCTTTGCGCCTTGGCGTCTTTGCGCGAGGCGGCTCTTCCATTCATCCCGCCCCATCCGCGTTCATCGGAATTTCAAACCGGAAGGTCGAGCCCTTGCCCGGCGCGCTTTCCACCTCGATCTTGCCGTGGTGCGCCTCGATCATCTTGCGCGCGATGGCGAGCCCCAAGCCGTGGCTCGGCTCGTCGCCGGTGGGTTTGGTGTCGAGCGTCACGAAATGCTGGAACAGCTTGTCCTGGTCCTGCATGGAAATCCCCGGCCCCTCGTCGCGCACACTGAACCGCACCCGGTCTCCCTGCTGCTCCAGCAGGATGAAGATCTCCTTGCCCGGCGGCGAGTACTTGATGGCGTTGCTCAACAGGTTGTCGAGCACCTGGCCGATTCTGTGCGGGTCGAAGGAAAACGCTTTGACGTCCTCGATCTCGCTGTGCGTGCGGATGTCCTTGCGTTCCGCCATGGTTTTGTACATGCGGACTTTTTCCTCCACCAGATCCTTGATCGAGCCGGGCGTCGGCTTGAGATCCAGTTTGCCGCTTTCTATCGCCGAGATGTTGAGCAGATCGCCCAGCAGATGCAGCATCTCGTTGCTCACCTTGTGGATGGAGTGCAGAAACTCGTCGCGGGTTTCCGCCGGCAGCGCGTGCCCGTGATCGATCAGCATTTTCGAGAACCCGTGGATGGAAGCCAGCGGGTTTCTGAGATCGTGCGAGGCCATGCCGAGAAATTTGTTCTTCAGGTCGTTGAGCTCCACCAGCTTCTTGTTCTGCTTTTCCAGCTCTTCGATCAGGTGCTTGAGCTCAAGATGGATGCGGATGCGCGCCAGCACCTCCTCCTGCCGGAACGGTTTGGTGATGTAGTCCACCCCGCCCAGCGTGAACCCTTTGACGATGTCCGCGGTTTCGTTCTTCGCCGTGATGAAGATCACCGGGATCTCCGCCGCCGGCTCGATTTTCTTCAGCCGCCGGCAGGTCTCGAAGCCGTCGATGCCCGGCATCATCACGTCCAGCAGGATGAGATCCGGCAGCGTCTTGTGGATGAGTTCGATCGCCGCCTCGCCGCTGGAGGCCACCGAGATGCGGTAGCCCTCCTGTTCCAGGAACTGGTCGAGAACGTCGATGTTCGCCGGGGTGTCGTCTACGATCAGGATCTGTTTCCCTCTGAGCCCGTCACCGGTCATGATCGACCTGTTCGAGAACGGTCAGGATGCCGTGCATGTCGTAGCGGTTGGCCAGCGGCTTAAGATGCGCGAGCAGGCTGCGGCCTTCGCTTCCCAGCGCTTCCAGCTGTCCCATGCAGGTTTTCAGGTCCGTGAGGTTGGAAAGATCCGCCGCCTGTTTGAGTTTTTGCAGCAGGTCGCCCGGAAGCCGGATCGAGCCGGGCTCCAGCGCCGGTTCGGGCGGGGCAGGGGATGGGGACGCCGGCGCTTCTTCGATGAACTCCACGCCGAGCAGGGCGGTGATGCAGTCGAAAATGCTCTCGACGTGAAACGGTTTGGAGATGAAGTCGTCGAAGCCCGCCTCCAGCGTTTCCGCGCGCTGATGCGAGAACGCCGAGGCCGAGATCGCGACGATTTTGACCGCTTCCTTTTCGAATTCCTTGCGGATGAGCTTCATCGCCTCCATGCCGGTCATGACCGGCATGCGCAGGTCCATGAAGATGATGTCCGGGCGGTGTTTGCGCGTCTGCGCCACTGCGTCCTTGCCGTTTTCCGCCAGCAGCACTTCGATGCCCGCGTTTTCCAGAATGTTGGCGAGGATGTCGCGGTTCTGTTCGTTGTCGTCGGTCACCAGCGCCACCATGCGCGTGCCCTTTGGCAGGTGCAGGAATTTGGTTTCCCCGCCGGCAGAGGGCGCGCGTTCCTTTTTCGCCGCCGGCAGGCGCAGCGTGAAGGCGAACCGGGTTCCGCGGCCCGGTTCCGAATCCAGGCTCAGCGCCCCGTCCATCAGGTCGATCTGCTTTTTCACGATCGCCAGTCCCAGACCCGTGCCGCCTTTTTTGAAACCTTCCTTGTCCTGCTGGAACGGTTCGAAGATGCGCTTCTGGCTTTCCTTCGGGATGCCCTTGCCGGTGTCCGTCACCTCGAACTGGTAGGTGTCCTCGCTGAGCGGCGTGACCCTGAGCGCGACCTTGCCCGATTCCACGAACTTGACCGAATTGCCCAGCAGGTTGATCAGCACCTGCTTGAGTTTGATCTCATCCCCGTGCACCCACAAAGAGTGCGTGTTCAGCCCGTTGACCTGCCACTGAATGTTTTTCTCGACGCAGCGCGGCTGGATCATCGCCGAGATCCCCTGGATCAGCTCGATCAGATCGAAATCCACCGGGTTCAATTCCATTTTTCCCGCTTCGATCTTGGAGATGTCGAGGATGTCGTTGATCAGGTTCAGCAGATGGTCGCCGCTTCTCAGGATGTTTTCCAGGTTGGTCTTCTGTCCGGCATCGAGCTGCTTGTTGCGTTTCAGGATCTGCGCGTAGCCCAGCATCGCGTTCATGGGCGTGCGGATCTCGTGGCTCATGTTGGCGAGGAACGCGCTCTTCGCCTTGTTGGCCAGCTCGGCTTCCTCCTTCGCCCCCTGCAGCGCGCGTTCCGCCTCGCTGCGGGCTTTCACCTCCGAGGTCAGCCGGTCGTTGGCGCGGGTCAGCTCCTCGGTGCGGAAGCGGACCTCCGTTTCGACCTGCCGCGTGCGCGACGCCATCATCTCGAAGATGATGGCGATGAAGAACGCGAAGGTGAGGATGCCGCCGGCGACCCAGCCCGCCACGGCTTTCTGCGGCCCGTTTTGGAATATGTCGTTGCCCTGCCACAGCAGCAGCCAGTTGCGGCCGGAAAAATGGATCAGGTTGTTGATCTCCCGGCGCGCCCAGGGAAGTGTTTCGCCGTACAGCGCTTTGTCGGTCGAAACCTCGCCGTCGAAGATCGTCAGGTTCAGACCCTTCGCCTGGTAGGGTTTGACCATCTGGTTCATCATGTCCTCGATGCGGTAAAAACCCACCACGAATCCTTCCAGTTCCTTGCGCCGCTCCTCGAGATTGTTGGGGATGCGCCGGCTCTCGTAGAACGGCGCGAACACGAAAATGCCTTCCTGGGTCGGGTCGTCCTTGAAGTAGGCGATCTTTTCGGTTGCCATCACCCGGCCCGTATCGCGCGACTCGTTGAGGATCTGCCGCAGGGATGGGATGCTCGCCAGGTCGAAACCCAGCGAATAGTCGTTGACGATGAACGGTTCGACGTAATACACGGGATAGTATTCCTCCCGCTGCATCGCCTCGACCAGGATGCCCTGATCGCCCCATTCGGTGATGCGGAAATCGGGATAGCCTTCGACGACCATCTTCTCTTCGTAATCCTTGCGCTCCAGCTGCGTCACCCGCGGCACCCAGTTCAGACTCTGGATGTAGGAGTGGGTTTTGAGGATGGGTTTGACGTAGGTGTTGAACTCCTGGCGGCTCACGTAATTGGATGAATTGTACAGGGCCAGCACGCCCTGCAGTTCCCGCTCCACGACCGCGAGCTTGCCGCCCAGGATCAGGGTGTTTTCCAGCACCTCCCGTTCCAGCTCGTTCGACCAGATCCGCTTTTCCCGGTCCCAGGTCACGATGTAGGCCACGATTGCGATGATCAGTCCTGTGAGCAGGACTCCCTTCGACTGCTTGGCCAGTTTTTTGATGAATTCAAACACCATGATTCCGTTTCACGAAAGAGCGCACCCGTTTTTGATGCCGGTTCGGGCCAGTGAAATTCCGGTTCCTGCGCACCGGTGCCGCCGCCCGTTGCGGGGTGGATCGGCACGCATCAGGCTGCCCGTCCTCTGGATCAACTGCCACCGGCTATTTTGTATGAAATTGTATATAAAAATGGTGGCAGTATAAACTGAAATATTGAAACCGATTTCTGCGTGAACGCGGGGCAGGGGGCGGCGCCGCAAACCGCCACCGGTTTTTCATTCCTTTCGCAGCACCCAGCCCTCGAGCAGAAACAGGCCCGCCACCGCCAGGAAAAAGGGCGTGGTCAGCGGGATTCCCTCCGGTGTGCCGGAAGGGGCTAGAAAATCCGCGCCCGAGAAAAACTCCACCGGAGCGTCGCCCAACAGCGCGCGGATTTCCTCATCCGATATTTTGCCCGGAGCCGATTCGGCGGTGTCGATATTGACGGTGAAGGTGCCCACCCGCTCGGCGTTTTCCGGCAGCCCGGACACGATTTTAAAAGCCGTCTCGTCCTCCCCGGCGGCGCGCGTCTTTTCCCGGGGCGTGCGGTGCAGCGCATAGATTCCCGGCCGCTGCGTTTCCGTGAACGCGAGCCCCGCCGGGGTTTTGAACAGCTCGGCGATCCGGCCGCCCGGTGTGGATACGTAATAACGCCCGTCCGCCGCATCGAATGCCGGTGCGAAGGTTTCGCCGACCGTGAGGTCCTGCCGGCTGATGCTTTCCAGCCCGCGCGCGGAGTATTTCACCCAGCGCTGGATCCAGGGCAGAAAGGTCGGCTGAATGGGAAAATCGTTCCAGTCCCGATCGAGGCTGGAGGTGAACAGGACCACTTTGCCTTTGCCCAGCTCCGATTCGATGAGAGCGGGGTAGTCGTTGCGAAAGCGCATCGCCACGGTGGCGTTGCGCTCGGGCTTCATCTCGACGCTGAACAGCGAATGAAAGCGGATGCCCTTCATCTCCTCCAGCGTCTTGCCCTTGAAGATCTTGAGCACCGGGTGGTCGTTGTTTTCCAGTTTCAGGCGAAACGGTTCGTTTTCCCGTCCCACCTGGTGCAGCGACTTCAACGTCACCGGCAGCAGGTTGCCGAGTTTTTCGTTGTAGTATTTCGGGTTCACCTGATCGCCGAGCGCGACGAACAGCGCGCCGCCCGCCATCACATATTTTTCCAGCTTGAGAATGTAGTCGAACGGCAGGTCCTCCACGTTGGAGAAGATGAGCACCGAAAAGTCGAACAGGTTGCGGACCGCCAGCTCCTCGGGGGTGGACACCGTGGGTTCGATGTTGGACAGCGTCGTGGAGAAGGGATTCAGCGCCCGTTCCAGGTAAAACGATTCGCTCTGGTGCGCCACCGTCTTGGGGTCTCCGTCCACCAGCAGGACCTTCACCTTCTGGTCCGGCTGGTAGGAGAAATGCCGGATGTTGTCCACCGCCAGGCCGTCAGCGGAAATTTCGATGCGGCCCGGAACCGGTTCGCCGCCCTGCAGCGGAAACGAGAACTCCTGCTCCACCCGGTCGCGGGGAGGCACCTCCACCTCCGACTCGTTCCACAGCTTGTCGCCGGTGTGCAGCGAGACTTTGAGTCTGGCGGGCGCGCCTTCCGGGGCCACGTTCAGCAACCCGGTTTTGACGCGCAACACCCGGCTGTTGGTGAGAAACTCCTGCCGCACTTCCACCGATTCCACGGCGGCCCGGTTGGGCTCGCTTTGCAGCGTGGAAAAGTCCACCACCCGCACCGGATAGGCGGTGCGGCTGCCGCTTTCAGGGAATGCCTCGGCGTTCCAGCCGTTGCGGTCGCGGTCGGTCAGGATCAGAATGCGCTTTTCCTTCTCCGGCATCGGGTCCAGAAGGTCCATCGCCAGCCTGATCGAAGGGCCGATCTGCGTCGTCGCGAACGAAACCTGCGCCGCCTTGAGAATCCGCAGCGCCGTTTCCGCATCCGACGACCAGTTCTCCAGCACGCGCGGCGGCGAGGACGCCAGCACCAGGGCGTATTTGCTGTCCGCCGGGAAATCGTCGAGTCGGTTTTCCAGCGCCGCGACCGCTTCCGCATACAGCGTGCTTTCCTCCACTTTCGCCGCCATGCTGTAGCTGTCGTCGAGCACGATCACCGTCGCCGAGGGCTGCGAGGGAAAATCCGCCCCGCCGCCGCCGAAGGAAAAGATCGGGTTCGCCAGCGCCAGGCTCAGCATCGCGATCGCCAGGCAGCGGATGAAAAGCAGCCAGAGCCGGTTGGGGGCCGAGCGTTTGATCGAGCGTTTCTGCGACTGAAACAGAAGGTAGACCGCCGAGAAGCGCACGCGCTTCTGCTGGCGCTTCGTCAACAGGTGGATCAGCACGGGCACCGACAGGCCGAGAAGACCCAGCAGGAAAATGGGGGATAAAAAGTTCAGATTCATAAGCGGATCACACGCGGGTCAGGCTTTGCCGCCGCAGCAGGTAATAGCTGAGTGCCTGATCGAGCGGCGTCGTGGTTTCCAGAAACACGTAGTCCACGCCCAGGCCGTGGCAGTGTTTCTGGTTCGATTCGATCAGCTCCTGGATCAGTTTCTGGTAGGTTTCGCGGATGTCTTCCGGTTCGAGGCCGAGGGTGGGGTCGTCTTCCAAAGACTCGAACACCGTGTCGCCCTCGAACGGCAGCGTCACTTCATCCGGATCGAGAATGTGAAACAGGATCACTTCCAGCCCGCGCGAGACGAGCAGTTTCAGATCGTGGTACAGGTTGTCGTCGCGCGCCAGAAAATCCGAAACCAGGATCAGCATGCCGCGGCTCGGCAGCCGTTCGACCAGCCCGCCCACCACCTGATCGATGCGGGTCACGCCCTGGGGCTGCATCACCGCCAGCTCGTGCAGAATGTGCTTGAGGTGCGAGGTCTTGGAGCGGGGCGGGATATGCCGCACCACAGAATCGTTGAACAGGGCGAGCCCCACCGCATCGAACTGCTTGAGCAGCAAGCAGGACAGCGATGCCACCAGGGTGCGGGCGTAGTCCATTTTCGGCATGCGGCCCGCAGGCTCCGGCGAGACGTATCCCATCGAGCCGCTCGCATCCAGAAGGATCGTGCATTTGAGATTGGTGGACTGCTCGAACTGCTTGACGTGGTACTTGTCGGTTTTGCCCGCGACCTTCCAGTCGATGTGGCGGATCTCGTCGCCGGGGGAGTAATCCTTGTATTCCGCAAACTCCACGCTGGAACCCTTGTGGCGGCTGCGGTGGTTGCCGGACAGCAATCCTTCCACCAGATTCAGCGCCTGGATTTTGAGGGCGGATATTCTCGCCAGCACTTCGGGATCGTAGATATCGGTTTCTTTTTCCGGCACGCCAGGTCCTTGAAAGAGGGATCGATCCTTTTATATTAGGGGTCCGGAGAGCCTTTGACAAATCTAAATCTCGGCACGGATGGCCACGATAACGGAGGGGCGAAGACGATGAATGAGCGACCGCGTTCAGCGGCAGGCGGCGCTTTGCTTGACAAGCTGCAAAACGCTTATAGAATGACCTATTCCCCTCAAGCTCTTTGGGAGAAAAGCGTTTTCCCCACAGGCGGCGGGGTTGGGAGTGTCGAACGGCGCGCCTTTCGCGGCGCGGCTTGCGGACCCCCCAGGGGAACGATTGCGACCGGAGCCCCCGGACCCTCTATTTCCACGATTGCCCATACGGGCGTTAAATTATGAGCGCGACCCGCTACTGCAAATGTCATTTCTCAAACGGAGAGTCCGAGCACTGGGGCCTGCTCGACCGCAAGTCGTTCGCGCAAAAAGGCGCGAAGGCCAACTTCACCCCCGACACGCCGCTGCTTCCCGAACACCTGCTGCTCTCGATCCATTTTGATTGGGACGAGGAGCGGGTCTGGGGCAGCACCACCTACGACCTTCGCGTCAAAGGGGCGAACGTGCGCGAGATCGGGCTCGATGCGGTGAACCTCGACATCAGCGAGGCGCGGCTGGGCAGCGAGCCGGTGGCGTTCGAGAACACCGGCGAGACCGTGCGCCTGTTCGCGAAGAAGCCCCTGAGGCAGGGCGCGCGTGTCAAGGTCAACCTGCTGCACTCGGTGACCCGTCCGGTGGCCGGAATCTATTTCACCAAGCCCGACGCCCAGTATCCGGATCGTTTCCAGACCGTGTGGACCCAGGGGCAGGACGAGGACTCGCGCTATTATTTCCCCTGTTTCGACAAGCCCAACTTCAAGCAGACGACGGAGGTGATCCTGCACCTGCCGCCGAAGATGTTCGGCCTGTCCAACGGCAAGCTGCTGCGCGAAAAGCACACGGCAGCCGAATCGCTGTTTCATTACAAATTGGAGATCCCCTATTCGACCTACCTGCTGTCCATCGTGGCCGGCGATTTCGACGGGCACAGCAGCCGCAGCAAGGGCGTGGCCGTGAAATGGTACGTCGAGAAAGGCCGCAAGAAGGAGGGGCAGAACGCCTTCAAGGACACCGGCAGGATCCTCAGGTTTTTCTCCGAGTACACCGGCTATCCCTATCCCTACGAGCATTACACCCAGATTGCGGTTCCCGAATTCGTGTTCGGCGGCATGGAGAATTTCACCGTCACCACCCAGACCGACCTCACGCTGCACGACGACCGCGCGGCGCTGGACATCGATTCCAACGGCCTGGTGGCGCACGAAGCCGCGCACATGTGGTTTGGCGACGTGGTGACCGCGAAGAACTGGTCGCACGCCTGGCTGCACGAATCGTTCGCCACTTATTTCGACGCGCTGTACACGCGCGAGTCCAAAGGCGAGGACGAGTTCCGCTACCAGTGCCTGGAAGACGCCGAGACCTATTTCGGCGAGGAGGCGATCTACCGCCGGCCGATCGTCACCCACATCTACAAGGAGCCCATCGACCTGTTCGACGCGCACCTGTATCCCGGCGGCGCGGTGCGGCTGCACCATCTGAAGCACAGCGTCGGCGAGGATGTGTTCCGCGAGGCGCTCGCGATTTTTCTCAAGCGCCACGAATTCGGCCTGGTGGAAACGGTGGATTTCATCCGCTGCATCGAGGAAGTCACCGCGAAAAACCACGACGAATGGCTGGATCAGTGGGTCTTCCGCGGCGGGTATCCCAGGCTGGAACTCGGGTATGCCTGGGAATCCGAGGACTCGATGGCGGTGGTGACGATCAAGCAGACCCAGAAAGCCGACAAAAAAGATGAAGAGCTGCTGTTCAAGCTGCCGCTGACGCTGGCGTTTTACTTTGCGCGCGGCGAGGAACGCTTTCCCGTCACCATCCAGAGCCGCGAGGAAAAATTCTGTTTCCGTCTCAAGTCCAAGCCGCTTTATTTCCGGCTCGACCCGGACTACATCTGCCCCGCGAAAAAAGTGAAGCTGGACGTGTCCCGCCCCATGCTGCACGAGCAGATCAAGCGCGACAAGGACCCCATCGGCCGTATCGAAGCGGCGGCGGCGCTGACCGAGAAACCCGCGATGAACGACATCAAGCTGCTCGGCGAACGCCTGCGCAAGGAAAGTTTCTGGGGTGTGGGCGGGCGCATCGCCCGGGCTCT
This sequence comes from Nitrospinales bacterium, assembly GCA_965223345.1. GTDB lineage: Bacteria > Nitrospinota > Nitrospinia > Nitrospinales > VA-1 > CBDCWG01. The sequence goes on along the minus strand of CBDCWG010000007.1, from coordinate 364,072 downwards.
GGGAAAGATCGGCGGCGATACGGCGCGCGATGCGCTGATCAAGGGATTGAAGCACGAACATCCCAAGGTCCGCTACGCCGTGGTGCGGGCGCTCGGCGAGTTCACGCACGATGAAACGGCCGCCAAAGCGTTGAAGAAAGTGGCCGCCGGCGACGCCTCCTACCGCGTCGAAGCGGCGGCGCTCGAATCGCTCGGAAAAGTCCGCGCCACCGATGCGCGTGAATTCCTGGAAAACGCGTTGGATCGTCCCTCGCACAACAACATGGCCCAGTCCGCCATCTACAACGCGCTGGCGCAGCTGGAGCAGGAGGCATCCTGGGAGGTGCTGGTGCGGGGAGCCGACTACGGCGCCGCAAAAAACAGCCGCGGCGCCGCCATGCGCGGGCTGGCCCGGCTGGCAAAGCGGTACGAGCACAAAAAACCCGAAGCGGTCGAGCACCTCACCCGTTTTGCCAAGGAAACCCGCGGAACGCCCGCCGCCGTGTTCCGCGGCAAGCTGGGGGCCATTCAGGCGATGCGGCAGCTCGACGATCTGTCCGCCGTGCCCGCTCTCAGGCATCTGGCGGAGAACGACCCCGACGGGCGCATCAAGCGGCGCGCCGGGGAAACCGTGGCGGCGTTGTACGAATCCGCCAAAAAACCGAAAGAGTTGAAAGCCTTCCGCTCGGAACTGGACGATGTGACCCAGGAAAACAAAGCCCTGCGCGACCGGCTGGATCTCATGGAAAAAAAACAGGAAGTCCGATCCCAAAAAAAGAAGCGAAAATAGGGGCGCATTGAAAACGGCTTTGAGCCACAAGCGGTCCGCTAAAGGGCCTGCGAGCCACCGGAAAGAAAAACGAATCCTATCCAGAGGTCCTGATAAAAATGAACAGACCGTTTGACGATCAACCCATCGAAACCCTCATTGACGAATTCCTCGGGAAACGCAACCGCAGCGTGCTCGATCTCAGGCTGAAATACATCGGCGATAAAGGATGCGCCTACATCGCCCAGCATAAGGATCTGGGAGAAGTGCAGGAGCTCAACCTGGAACGCAACGAAATCACCGACGCCGGCGTCAAGGCGCTGGCCGAAACGAAAACGCTGATCCGCCTCAAAGCCCTGCACCTGGAGCGCAATTCCATCGGCGACGCCGGCGCGGGATACATCGCCCGCTCGTCCGTATTTTCACGGCTCAAGGCGCTCAATCTGTGGAAAAACCAGGTCGGGCCCGAGGGCACCCGCGAGATCGCCCAGTCCATTCAACTGGTCAATCTGGAGCTTTTGGACCTGGCGCAGAATCAGATCGGCGATGCCGGCGCGCAGGCGCTCGCCGAGAGCAAGACGCTCATGGAGTTGAAGTATCTGGAAGTGTTCGGAAACGGAATCACCGAGGAAGGGCAGAAACTGCTGAAAGAAAGCGATGCGTTCCCCCGGATCCAGACCCTGGTCCTGGAGTGAACCGGGGAAGCGGATTTATTCTGATTGGTCACCCTTCGACAAGCTCAGGGTGACGAAACAATCAAACGGTCACATCCACGTGGTTGCCGGTGGCTTTCGGGCCGCTGGAAATCGCCGCCTGGGTCGCGGCGGTGGCTGATTCGATCAGAGAAAGAGCCGCGGCCCCTTGCTGTTTCTGCACATCGAGCGCTTTTTTCGCCGCCGCGATCTGAAACTGCGGGCTCAGCCCCGCCGCAGCCCCCGCTTCTCCCACTGAAGCCATTCGATCACCCCCCGGTGTGAAGACACAAAAAACCTCAGCTTTATAAGCGGAATAAAAGCCGGAAACTTGAACTCATCTCTCTGAAAAATGGCGGGCGCGAGAATCGGGCGGCGTGGCCGGCAGGAGCGAAGCCCGGAAGAAAGCAGGGTTTTTAGTCGCCCCGCGCCCCTACTTTTCGGCATAATTGCAATAAATTTAATTATTTAATGGTTGTTTGTTGAGGGTGTTGGCTTGCGCCGTACAGGCAGGGCGGCGATATGTTAAGATGATCCGCATCCGAGTGTGAACGTCGATCTATGAAGGGAAGGGTATGAAAAACTGGGTTATCCGCTTGATATTGATATGTTTTGTGGCTTCGGTGAGTCCGTTGCCGCTGAAAGGGCAGGCGGACGCCGCCTGCGACACCTCCAAGACCACCATCTGCACCATCGAAATCTGGCTCGCGCACAAGCAGAAAAAGCGCAAGAAGGAATTGCGGGATTTTCTCAAATCCCGGTCCATCAAGGTTCTCCGGCACACGGTGCAGTACTGGAAGCCGCGCGGCGGCCACCCGCCGACCAACATCGCCATCGGCAGCGCCGTGAGCGCCGAGGACGCCCGGCTGGTGATCGATCTGGCGGTTGAGTACAACGACAAGGTGGACATGCTGATCGTGCAGTCGCTCAATCCGCCCAATTATGCGGCCATCGCCACCTCCGCTTGGGACGAAAACTCGCAGATTTCCATCACGGAACAGGAGCTGGAAGCGCTGAAAGATCCCAAGCTGACGACCGAGGAATTCCACAATCTGTACCGCAAGCTCACCGACGAGGCCAATATCAAGCTGCCGGGGTTTTATTGACCCGATGCCCGAACCACTGGAAATTTCGCCCGGCGCCGCAAAGCGCACCGGGTTGACAAAGCCTGCGGTATTTGATAGAAGCTGATCCTTTGACCCCAGCGAAAACAGGCCGTGCAATCTGCTTGATAACCTTTTTTAAACCAGTAAAATAGATGACTCTTCCGATTACGGGGGAAGCCCGTGTCCTCCGTCCCTGTGCACGTTTGCAAACCGGTTCGGTGAGCGGGATCGGAAAAGCCCGGTGGACCCGCACCACACCCATCATTTGTGAGATCGAGGAAAGCAAACCATGCTTGAATTAGCCTTTGCCATGGCGCCCCCTCCCGAAGGCGGCGAAGCCGGAGGCGGCGGGTTTTTAGCGCTGCTGCCGCCGATGATCATGATGTTCGCGATTTTTTACTTCATCCTGATCCGGCCCCAGCAGAAGAAACAGAAGGAAACCCGGCAAATGCTCGACGCCTTGAAAGAGGGCGACAACGTCGTCACGTTGAGCGGCATCCACGGCACCATCAAAAAGATCAAGGACGACATCGTCATGCTGCAGATCGCCGACAACGTCCGCATCAAGATCAACCGCGCTTCCATCGCCGCCATGAAATCCGAAAGCAAGTGATCGATGTATAAAGACCTCAAGTGGAAGATCCCCCTGATCCTGGTCACCATCCTCGGTGCGGTGTTTCTCGCTTATCCGCTCAAGGAGAAGATCGCCCTGGGCCTCGATCTGCAGGGAGGCATGCACCTGGTTCTGGAAGTGCAGGTCGAAAAAGCGGTGGAGGCCAGCCTGGAGCGGCTCGCCGACGATCTCAAGCGCGACATCGAAAACGAGGACATCGAGATCGACCGCGTGGTGGACGATCAGGAGAACAAAAAGATCCGCATCGTGCTGGTGGACAGCGTGGACCTGCCGGAAGTGGAAAAGGTCATGGAGAACTACCCCTTCCTGGAAAACAAGGAAGTGCTCGACGGCGGGGTGGAGTTGAGATTCAAACTGTCCGATGCGCAGATCGACCAGATCGAAAAGAACGCCGTCAGCCAGGGGCTGGAGACCATCCGCAACCGGGTGGACCAGTTCGGCGTGTCCGAGCCCACCATTCAGGTGCAGGGGGAGAAACGCATCCTCGTGCAGCTGCCCGGCATCAAGGACCCCAAGCGCGCCATCAATCTGATCGGCAAGACCGCGCGGCTGGAGTTCAAGCTGGTGGATGAGGCCATGAGCGTGGATCAGGCTCTGCAGGGCAACATGCCGCCCGGCGACGAGATCCTGTACGAGCGCGTGGTGGACAAGGAGACCGGCGAGACGAAAAAGGAACCGTACCTGCTCAAGAAGCGCACGGTGCTCACCGGCGAAACCCTGACCAACGCCGAGGTGCGGTTCGACTCCCAGCAGTTCAACGAACCCTACGTCGCCATCACCTTCAACAGCCAGGGCGCCAGCACGTTTCAGCGCATCACGCGCGAGAACGTCAAAAAGCGGCTGGCCATCGTTCTCGACGACAACGTCTATTCCGCGCCGGTCATTCAGGATGAGATCCCCGGCGGCCGGGCGCAGATCACCGGCAGCTTCACCACCGAGGAGGCGCGCGATCTGGCCATCGTCCTGCGCGCCGGCGCGCTGCCCGCACCCGTGGTGATCCTGGAAAACCGCACCGTCGGCCCCTCGCTCGGCAAGGACTCGATCGAGAAGGGCATCAGCTCGATCATCCTCGGCGGCATCCTGGTGATCGCGTTCATCATCATCTATTACCGGCTTTCCGGTTTCGTGGCCGTGACGGCGCTGTTTCTCAACATCGTGATGCTGGTCGGCGCGCTGGCTTATTTCGGCGCCGCGCTGACGTTACCGGGTATCGCCGGCATCATCCTGACCGTCGGCATGGCCATCGACGCGAACGTGCTGGTTTTCGAGCGCATCCGCGAAGAGCTGAAAAACGGCAAAACGGTACGGGCCGCCATCGATTCCGGCTTTTCCAAGGCGTTCCGCACCATCGTCGATGCCAACATCACCACCTTCATCGCCGCGGTCGTGCTGTTTCAGTTCGGCACCGGGCCGATCAAGGGATTCGCGATCACGCTGTGCATCGGCATCGCCGCCAGCATGTTCACCGCGGTGTTCGTGAGCCGCACCATATTCGACAGCGCCATGAGCCAGAGGAAGCTCACCCGCTTGAGCATCTGACAACCCGCGGAGACGATTAGAACGGATTTATGGAAATATTCAAACGCCAGACCCACTTCGATTTCATGGGCAAGATCCGCTTCGCCCTGACCCTGTCCGGAATTCTGATCGCACTCGGCATCATCTCCGTCATCATGCACGGCGGACTGCGCTACGGCATCGATTTCGCCGGCGGCACGCTGGTGCAACTCAAGTTCAAGACCCCGCCCGCCATCGACGACATCCGCGACGGGCTCAAATCCATCGGTCTCGGGGACAGCACCATCCAGGAGTTCGGTTCCAAGGAGGACATCCTCATCCGCGTGAAAAGCTCCGAGGAAAAACTTCAGGAAGTCGGCTCGGCGGTCAAGGAGAGCCTCAAGGACAAGTTCACCCTCGACGACATCACCGTGGAACGCGTCGAGATGGTGGGGCCGAAAGTCGGCAAGGACCTCAGGCAGAAGGCGCTGCTCTCCATCGTGTATGCGGTCATCGGCATCGTCATCTACATTTCCTGGCGGTTTGAATTCCAGTACGCCATCGCCGCCATCATCGCCCTGATCCACGACGTGATGATCACCATGGGGGCGTTTTCCGTCGCCGACAAGGAATTCACCCTCGTCATCGTGGCGGCGTTTCTCACCATCATCGGTTATTCCCTCAACGACACCATCGTGGTGTTCGACCGCATCCGCGAGAACTACCGCCGCAAAGGGAAGATGTCGCTGTTCGATCTGATCAATATGAGCGTCAACCAGACCCTGAGCCGCACGCTCTTGACCTCGGGCACGACCCTGCTCGTGGTGCTGGCGCTGTTTTTCCTCGGCGGCGAGATCATCCACGACTTTTCCTTCGCCCTGCTCATCGGCGTCCTGGTGGGGACCTATTCCTCGATCTTCATCGCCAGCGTGTTCCTGCTGTATTGGGAACAAATGAAAGCCCGCAAAAAACACGCCTGACTTCGTCCCGCAGCGGCTATCCGACACCGAAACCGGGGCGATTTCCCGCAAGTTGGCCTGCCGTCCCGATAAAGCCGTTATATTTGCATTCCAAATAGAGCCCGTGATACATTTTCAGGCATTCGCCGCGCCCGATTTTTTCGCGTGCACGGAATTTTAACAATGGGTGGCCGGCCCGCAACCGCAAGCCGGATCGTCGTTTCCCTTGAAAGCCGAATGAACGCCCAACTCAAACATCTCATCGAACTGCAGGCGATCGACCTGGAAATCGCGGAATGCCAGGGCGCCATCGACCGCATCCCCGGCCAGCTCGAATCCGCACAGGCGGGCATGCGCAAAATCGAGGAGGAACAGAAAGCGGCCCACGATGTGATCGATGACTTGAAAAAGAAACGGCACAAGCTGGAAATGGACGTGCAGGCCGAAAACGACCACATGGCCAAGATCAAGCAGAAGCTGCCCACCGTGAAGACCAACAAGGAATACACCGCCATCCTGGCCGAAGTGGACGCCGTCAAGGAAAAGATCGCGCGTTTTGAGGATGAGGAGCTGGCGATCATGGAAACGCTGGAGGAAAAGGAAAAAGAGCTTCCCGCCATCGACGCCCGCTTCAAGGAAGAGCAGGCCCAGTACAACGAGTACAAGGCCAAAAAAGAGGCCGAGGCCGAACGGGCGAAAAAAGAACTCACAGCCGATTTGGCGAAACGCGAGGAACTGGCGAAAAACATCGAACCGCAATGGGCCCGGAACTACGAAAAGGTGCTGAAAGCCCGCGGCGGCAAGGCCGTGGTGCCGATGCAGGATGGCGTGTGCCAGGGCTGCTTCCAGCAACTGCTGCCGCAGATGGTGGTCGAGATCAAAGTGGGGGAGGTCATCCACCGCTGCGCCGAGTGCTCGCGTTTCCTCTACTTCATCCCCAAGCCCGAAGCCGAAGCCGCCGAACCCCTCAAATCCTGAGCGTTTCCAATCCCCCGCAAACCCGTTGATAAATCCCCGGAGAGTTGCCTGCGTTTTTTTGCGCGCGCGGAAATTTCCCCCTGCGGTTAAAACCCTGTAAAATACGGCTGGACCGCAAACCCACGGCCTCTCTTCGTACGTGGGCGCTGCGGTGTCGAAGCAAACCAGATGGTCGCCGTTCCGGCCTTCGGGCCGGGAGGGAGGAAAGTCCGGGCTCCACAGGGCAGGATACTCCGTAACGCGGAGTGAGGGTGACCTCAAGGAAAGTGCCGCAGAAAATACACGGCCCACCCGGCGGGTTCGCCCGCCGGCGGCAAAGGTGAAAAGGTGAGGTAAGAGCTCACCGCACCGCTGGCGACAGCGGTGGCACGGTAAACCCTATCCGGAGCAAGATCGAATAGGAAAGTGTTCGAGGGCGGCCCGTCCGATACTTTCGGGTAGATCGCTCGAGCCTGTCGGCAACGGCAGGCCTAGATTGATGACCATCGCTCCATTTCGATGGAGAACAGAACCCGGCTTACGGTTTGCTTCGACACCCCAGCGCCTACGACTCGGTGACAGGCTCAGCATGACAGCGCCTGATTGGGCATCGGGTGCCACTCCACACCATCCGCGCTTTTATCCTGTAATCCTGTCTGAGGTTTTGTCGTCAGGAAAGATCGAACTTGAGCTTCAGCTCCCTGAGCTGCTTGGGGTCCACTTCGGAGGGGGCCTGGGTCATCAGGCAGGTGGCTTTCTGCGTTTTGGGGAAGGCGATCACGTCGCGGATCGAGTCCGCGCCCACCGCCAGCATGGCGATGCGGTCCAGCCCGAAGGCGATGCCTCCGTGCGGCGGCGCGCCGTATTGCAGCGCGTCGAGCAGGAAGCCGAACTTGAGCTGCGCTTCCTCTTCGTCGATGCCCAACAGCTTGAACATCTTGTCCTGCACGGTTTTCTGGTGGATACGGATGCTGCCGCCGGCGATCTCGTTGCCGTTCAGCACCAGATCGTAGGCGCGCGCGCGGATGCCGCCCGGATCGCTTTCCAGCTTGTCCAGATCCTCGGCCAGCGGCGCGGTGAACGGGTGGTGCATGGCGATGTAGCGTTTTTCCTCCTCGTCGTATTCCAAGAGCGGAAACTCCGTCACCCAGGCGAAACAGTTTTTGCTTTCGTCGATCAGCCCGAGCTGCCTGCCCGCCGCCAGCCGGATGTGCGCCAGCGCGTCGGCGACGATTTTCGGCGTGTCGGCGATGAACACCAGCGTGTCGCCGACCTCGCCCTGCATTTTCGCGATCAGCGCATCCAGCGTGTCTTTCTCGAAAAACTTGATGATCGGCGATTGCAGCTCGTCCTTCTGGATCTTGATCCACGCCATGCCCTTGGCGCCATAAGTTTTCGCCACTTCGGTGAGGTCGTCGAGCGCCTTGCGGGAAAAGGACTCCGCGCTGTTTTTCAGGTTGATCGCCCGCACCTGGCCGCCGTCTTTCAGCGCCTGCGCGAACACCTTGAATCCGACGCCCTGCAAGAGATCCCCGAGATCGACGATTTCCAGCCCGAAGCGCAGGTCCGGCTTGTCGCTGCCGAAGCGGTCGATCGCATCCTGGTATTTGAGGATGGGGAAGGGCGTTTCGATTGCGATGCCCAGCGTCTCCTTGTAGATCGCCGCCATCATGCTCTCCACCATCTCGAACAGCTGCGGCTCGTCGATGAACGAGGCCTCCACGTCGATCTGCGTGAATTCCGGCTGCCGGTCCTGCCTGAGATCCTCGTCGCGGAAGCATTTGACGATCTGGAAATAGCGGTCCATGCCCGAGACCATCAGGATCTGCTTGAACAGCTGCGGCGACTGCGGCAGCGCGTAGAATTTTTCCGGGTTGAGGCGGCTTGGGACCAGGTAATCGCGTGCGCCTTCCGGCGTGCTCTTGGTCAGAATGGGCGTTTCCACTTCCACGAAGCCGTGCGCGTCCAGCACGTTGCGCGCGGTGCGCGTGATCTGGTAGCGGGTCTTGAGATTGCGTTGCAGCGTCTCGCCGCGCAGGTCGAGGTAGCGGTGCTTGAGCCTGAGCGCCTCGGAAACGTCCGGATTGTCCCACACCGAAAACGGCGGCGTCTTCGATTCGTTGAGGATGTTGAGGTCGTCCACGTACACTTCGATCTTGCCGGTCTTCAGCTTGGGATTGACCATCCCCTCCGGGCGCAGGCGCACCTTGCCGTGCACCGCAATGACGAAGTTGCCGCGCAGGTCCTGCGCGTGCTGGTGGGCGAGCTTGTCGATCTGCGGGTTCAGCACCACCTGGGTGAGGCCCTGCTTGTCCCACAGGTCGATGAAGATCAGGCCGCCGTGGTCGCGCCGGGTGTGCACCCAGCCGCAGATCGTCACGTCCTGGTCGATGTTTTTGTCCGAGAGTTCCCCACAATGGTGGGTTCTGCGAATGGAATCGGTCATAGGGAAAAATTTAATTCATGCGGATAGATTTTAGGCGAAAGGAGGTCAAAATACTGAAATCAGGTGCCAGTTGCAAGGCATTTATGTGCCGGAAGGGAAGGCGCGCAAGGGTTTTCGGGCAGGGAACCCCGGCGTTTTGGCGCTCTCGGGGTGGGGCAGGGGGTCACTCCCCGGCATTTTCGGCCGGTTCCTCCACTTCCGCCTCCCGGGCCGCTTTTTCCTCGGCCTCCCGTTCGGCGGCGATGCGGGCCTTTTCCTGCTCCAGCCGTTTTTTGCGGATCTGGCTTTCGATCACCATCTGCGGCTTGATCTTGATCGCCAGCGGGATATTGACGGTGCTGCACGAGAGCACGCAGACCCCGCAGCCGGTGCAGGCTTTTTTGTGGATCACAGGCTTCTGGTCCACCTGGGAGATGGCGCCGGGGATCGGGCAGTCGATCACGCACTGCTGGCAGAACGTGTCGCCGTAGGCCTGGCACTTGGATTTGTCCAGAATGGCGTAGCCCATTTTGACGTCTTCACGCCGCCGGCTCTCCGGCATCACCAGCGCCCCGTCCGGGCAGGCCGGGATGCAGGGCAGATCGTCGCACATCACGCAGGGGATCTTCTTCGGATCGATGTAGGGGGTGCCCGCGATGAGAAAGCCCATCTTCTTGGGCGCCCGCTGGATCGCGTCCTTGGGGCAGGCGTGGATGCATTCGTCGCAGCGCGTGCAGGCCTGCAGAAATTTGCGTTCGCTGATCGCCCCCGGCGGGCGGATCAGCGGCACCCGCTTGGTGATCTTATCGACCGTTTCGTTGACCCGGTCGATCTTGTTCTGCACCTTCTCCACCGCAGGCTTGGCGAAAAAGTGCACGCCTTCGCGCAGCAGGTTGCGGCGGCTGTATTCCGGATCGACCTCTTCGTCCTCCGGCAGATCGAAGATGGAGGGGGCGGCTTCACTCGTTCCTGCGGATTCGGCGGGCGCACCCGTCTCGGCAACCGGCTGCGGATCTTCGGCGGGCGTATCGGCGGCATCTTCGGCCCCGGGTTCCGGTTCCGGTCCGGATTTGAACCTGCCGATCATGCGCTTGAAGAAACCTTTTTTCGGTTCCGCTTCGACCTCGACCGCTTCGCTTTCCGCGGCCTCCGGAGTTTCGGCGGTTTCTTCCACTTCCTGCGCTTCTTCCGGGGACGGACTGGCTTTTTTCTTTGGGGCTTTTTTCTCGCCTTCCTCCACCGCCTCGGCGAAGTCGGTGAGCCTGCCGAACGAGAACAGGTCGCGCCGCGACACCTCTTTGGTCGTTGGCGGCAGCTTAGGTTCCGGCCGTTCGACCTTGGCGTCCTGGTCCAGGCTCAAAAGCTGCCCGTCGATCGAGGCATCGTTGCCGCGCTGATCGGCGGCGATGTTGTCCTCGCCCGGCGCTTTTTTCGCGGGGATCTTTTTATTCTTGAAGGTTTCTTTTGCGAGTTTGTAGCGAAACTGCATGGCTGAGCCCGTTGGGTTGTTCCGTCCGCCGCGGACCGGCTTTCAGGCGTTGGCGGCCGGGCGGGGAGTGCGGCGGATCATTTCACCGACCAGCCGAATTCCTCGGCGATGTTCACATAATCGTGCCAGTTCTGCGCGTTGGAGTTTTCCAGCATGTATTCGTCCATCGCCAGAACCAGCGGGTGCCCCTTGTTGACGAAGGACTGCACCGTTGGGAAGCGCAGGATGAAGATCTTCACCGCGATTTCCCCCAGCTCTTTGAGGGCCTCGTTGGCCATCAGTTCTTTGAGCACATCGTCCGCGTTTTCCTGTGTCACCGATTTGAACATTGCCACCGATTTTTCTTCCAGTTCCGGATGGGCGTCGCAGATCTGCGCCGAGCGCAGCTGCATTTCCAGGATCTTCTGATAATCTTCCTCGTCGAACTCCCCATCCATCTTGCCCTGGTCCCAGGCCGAACCGTCCAGGGTCCGCTCGTTCACCGTGTCCTTACGTTCGGCCGCTTCACAAAATGCCAAATTTGCTTCATCGAGCAGGATTTTGGCTTTGTTCTCTGTGCTGGTTTCTTGGATTTCCATTCCCGAATTCGACTCCCTAAGTTGACGCGGCCTGAAGACGGCCCGCATAGCATGCCCCGCCGCGGGCCCCGTCCAAACCGGTTCGGGGGCAGGGACCGCCGGGCATCAATGGTTTACGCAGAAACAAATGGTAGCATGAGCCCAAAACGAATCCCACAAAAAACCCGATCTTCTAAGCACAAGCGGGGCAATTGAAAGGGTTTTGCTCCGGCGCAAGCGCAAAAAATCGCCGCTGCGAACCCGGCTTCGATCGGCGTTTTCCACGCGATGTTGGTATGATACCATATCGTTTCGAACAACAGGCGCGCGCTCAAGCTGGACCCCCGCCTCGGCGCGCGGCCGCAACCGGCAGTTCCAGGAGACGGCACGCAGTTATGGACGACACCGTGAAGCAAAACGTGCAGGACCTGAAAAAAGTCATGCTGCTGTTTCCGCCCGAATGGGTGCCCACAGCGCCCTATCTGGCCCTGCCCAGCCTCACCGCGGTGCTCAGGCAGAACGGCATCGACGTCGTGCAGAAAGACGTGAACGTCGAGATGTACGACCACTTTTTCTCGCGCGAATACCTGGAATTCGTCTCCGGCCGCATCAAAAACCAGATCAAGGAACTCAACGCGAAAAAGTGGAACGGCCTGACGGAGCCCGAGACCGAGCTGTTGCACATGCTGAAGAACTACACCCGCATCGACCTCAAGCACCACATCCAGAAAGTGGAACGCGCCAAGGTCATCATGCGCACCGAAGAGTTCTATGAGATCGACAAGGCCGAATGGGCGCTCAACGCGTTCCGCGAGGTGATGGAGTTCATCTCCGTCGCCTACTTCCCGGCGAGCGTGCAGTTCTATCCGGTGGAGAGCAACCTCAACGTCTACCGTCCCTGGGTGTCCGGGGATCTGGTGAAAGCGCCGCACGACGACAAGGTGAACGTCTACGCCGATGTCTGCCGGCAGCTGGTGTTCAAATACATCGAGGAGGAAAAGCCCGACATCATCGGCATCTCCATCGGCACCCCGGTGCAGCTGATGTCCGGCATCACCTTTTCCACCCTCATCAAGAAACACTATCCGCACATTCACGTGACGGTGGGAGGCAATGTCATCACCCGTCTCAAGGAGCAGATGCCGAAGCAGGAGAAATTCTGGGGCAACGCCTTCGACTCGATGATCACCTACGAAGGCGAGCACGCGATGGTGCGGCTGGTGGAAGCGCTGTCCGGAAGACGGCCCATATCCGAAGTGCCCAACCTCATCTACAAGGACGAGGCCGGCCAGCTGCACGTCAACGAATTGCACCAGGAGCGCGTGAGCGAGCTGCCGGTTCCCGATTTCGACGGGCTGCCCTGGGATAAGTACTTCGCACCGGAAAAGATCGTTCCCTACCTGGGCACGCGCGGCTGCTACTGGGGCAAGTGCACCTTCTGCGACCACGGCGCGGGCTACATCGACCAGTTCCGCGCCAAGCACGCCGACCAGATCGTGCGCGAACTGGGCCAGCTGAGAGACAAATACCAGGCCAGGCATTTCCTGTTCACCGATGAGTCGTTTCCCCCGGCGCTGTTCGCCAAACTGCCGCCCATGATGATCGAAGCCAAGCTCGACATCTACTGGACCACGCTGATCCGTTTCGAATCGAGCCTGCTGGAGCCCGAACTGTGGGACAGGGCCGCCGAATCCGGCTGCCGCTCGCTGTACTTCGGCCTCGAATCGGCGAACGAGCGCATCATCAAGCTGGTCAAAAAAGACACCGACATCAAGGCCGCGATCAAAAACCTCACCGAAGCGCGGCGGGTGGGGATCTGGAGCCACGTCATGGGCTTTTACGGCTTTCCCAGCGAGACGCCCGAAGAGGCCGATGACACCCGGCGCTTTCTCGTCGATCATCAGGACCTGATCCACTCGGTGGAGATGTACTTTTTCGTGCTCTACAACAACGCGCCCATCTTCAACGCCGCCGACGAGCACGGGATCAAGGTGAAGGACATCCCCGAGCACGACCTGGCGCTGGATTACTACTACACCCCTGAATCCGGCCAGACCACCGAAGAGGCGATGCAGCGCTACGAGAGCTTCTACCAGAACGATTTCGGCCCCTGGGCGCTCCGGATCAACGCGCGCGAGCACGTCTTCCTCTACATCACCCATTTCGGCACCAACAGCCTGCCCGACATTTACGTCAAAAACACCGCCGAGCCCAGCCGCGAACTCGCGCCGGAAGTCATGATGTAGTTTTGCCACCCCGTTTTCCCCTCGATTGACACCCGGAGATAGAAGCCCGAGGACCGTTTTTGGGGCAGGGCACTTGATCGCCCATTGGAACTCAATAGAGCGTCTTATTTTAACTATCTGATTTTATTAAAGTTATTTCTTAAAGCCCCGTTCTGAGGCAATGCGGGGTAAGTCCTTGCGGTCAGTTGATTTTTCGCTGGAAATCCCGGATCATCGGCCGCGGTGCGCCGGGCAGCTCTTTTTCGGCCGGGGCAGGGGGGGCTTCCTCGGGTTTGGAGACCTCTTTCTTCTCGGCCAGGAACACCGCGAGTTCCGGGTTCACGAAGTTTTCCGGGCACATCTTCAGGTGCTGTCTGAAGAACGGCATGTTGACCACGGGGTCGTTGTACAGGCATTCGAGGCCGTAATGGGCGAACAGCCCCTGAATCGGCTTGGGCGCCACCAGAAACAGGATGCCCTCCGGCAGCAGGATGTTCACCAGCGCCTGCAGCATGCTTTCGCAGGCGTCGCGGTCTTGGAAATACATGAACGGGATCCATTTGAACACCAGCCCGTACTTCTCCTTGTAAACCTCCTGGATGTTTTCCCGTTCCGGCAGGAACGAGACCTTTTTCAGATTGTCCAGCTGGTTGCGCTTGGCTCCGTAGTTCCACAGCAGGCAGGCGTTTTTCTGCGCGAATTCCGGATCGCTGAACAGCACCGTGTATTCCCGCTCGTGCGTGCAGTCCACACAGCCCGCGATCACCGTGTCGAAGGTGTGGATGAGGACCTTCTTGACCTTTTCCAGCTTGGCCGGCATCCCCGGCGACATTTCCATGTAATAGAAGATCTGGTCCAGCACCATCGGCTGCAGCGACGCCTCGTCGATCTCCTGCGCCCCCTCGGGATAAAACGGCACCGTGTACAGCGCTTTCACCGGGTCCACCTGCGGCGGGAAGCCGTTGAAGAACCATTTCCAGTCGAACGGCACCTTTTCGGGCGGGCGCGGCGGATCGGTCTGCGGTTTGATGGGCCAGACCGGGTGAAACGGGATCTCCCGCACCCGCTGCCCGTCGATCAGCTCGAACGCGTTGGTCTGCACCGTCAGCTCGCGCTGGCACGAGGGTTTGCCGCCCAGCGCCCGGTTGACGAACGGGATCGGCACCGGATCGTTGTGCACCGAGACTTTGTACAGGTTTCCATCCTGGATGGTCAGCGTCAGCTCGTGCGAGGCGCTGAAGTAACGCCAGGGCGGATTGGGTTTGGGCTTCCATTCGATCTGGTGCGAGGTGTCCGGATCGTTGAAGATCTTGTAGATGTCGGAGGTTTTCGTGCCTTCCGGCGCCTGGGGCGTGAAAAACGCGCAGAAAATGTTGAAGGCTTCCTTGGAGGGGTAGGTGGGCAGCCCCCGGTAGCGCAAAGACTCCAGCTTCATTGAGCGCGACTGGTCCTCGTGCAGGCCCCAGATGTACTCGAAACACGCGCCGCCGCTTCCCGGCAGCGTCGATTGGAACAGCTCCACCACCGGAATCAGGTCCAGCTTTTCCCAGTTGACCGTGAACAGAAAGCTCATGAACAGCTTTTTGTCGCCGAAAGCGGGCTCGCCCAGGGCGTACAGGCTGTCCTTGGTCAGGTGGATCTCGTACTTGCCTTCGCCCTTGGGTATGATGTTGTCGTCGTTGTAGAAGTACTTCACCTCCGAAAACGGCACCCGCCAGGCCTCGGCGGCCTTTTTACGCAGATCGTCCAGCTCCATCTCCTGCCAGCCCGGCTGCCCCTTGATGTCGATCTCAGTCTTGAACGACTTGGCTTTCGGCACCAGCCCGATCCACTGTTTCGAGTCGAGCTGCATGCGCACCCGCGCCAGCCGCTGCCCGCCGTCCGCACCGGGCTGCCAGTCGCTTTCGTTGAGCGGCTCGCCTTCCGGGTCGGTGGTGAGAAAGCGCATCCCCTCCGGCGAGTAAAAGGCCTTGTGCCCGGTGGGGTAGATTTTGATCCGCGTTGTCGCCGCTCCCGGCTCCTCGCCTTCGTGCCAATAGCTGGCCCCATCAAGGACGCTGTGTTTGAGCGTGTCCTGACAGGCGCTGAGCGCTTCGGCGGCGTGGCTGCTGGATTCGAACGTGAGACAGTCCGGACGTTTGAGAATGGATACGAGCTTTTCGATTTCGGGCATAGTGCGGATTAAAAGTTGAGGGGAAAACAAACAGCGATTATAGAAAGCGCATCGGCTCACTGTCAATGCCTGCTTGCCTGCGCGCCGATTTTAGCGAAACGATAGAGACTACCCAAAAAACAAATACTTTTTTTATCGGATGCGCTATAATGTTTCCGGTCCACCCCTTGGACCTCATATTGACAGCACTCTATCCGGGCAATATAATTCGATATCATTCACTTTCAACATCAAGACCTGGACCTTTTATCGGCGCGCACGCAGAAAGGTTCCCGCATTTCTGTGGATCGCAGCGGTCCCGATTCCCTGACGAAACTGAAGATATCAACCTCTACGAGTGATTGCCCGATGGACGACGGAAGAAAATACGAAAAGCTCGGATACGCCTCGCTGGAAAAAAACAACCTGCAGGAAGCGGAATCCCATTTTCTCAAAGCCCTGAAATTGATGCACCAGTCGGGAGACGAAGCGGGCCAGGCCTACGTGCTCGGCAATCTGGGAAACATCTGTTTCCAAAGCCGCAAGCTGGACAAGGCCGAGGACTACTATTCCCAGTCGCTGGCGCTGATGGAGAAGGTGGAGGACGTAAAGGGCATCGAAAGCTCGCTCGGCAATCTCGGCTCGGTGTATCTGTACAAGGGCAGTCTCGACAAGGCCGAGGAAAACTACCACAAAGCGTTGCAGCTCATGGTCAAGGCCAACGACACCGGCGGTCAGGGCGTCTATTACGAGTATCTCGGCAACGTGCACATGCAGAAAGAGGAATTCGACACCGCCAAGGATTATTTCGCCAAGGCCCAGGGCTGTCTCGACGCGGAAAAGGAAGCCGGCCGCATCCAGGCCCTGCAGGAAAAAATCGACTCCATCCAGAAGAACACCCGTTATCTCGAGCAGCAGGAAAACGCGCTGCTGAAAACCATCGACAGCCTGACGCAGTCGGACGACAAGAAGGGATTGCTGGCGCGTTACCAGGAACTGGAAGAGATCTATTTCAAATCCTCGCGCATGGACAAGGTCGCCGACACCATTCAGAAATCCATCCAGCTGTTCGAGCAACTGGGCGACACGCAGTCGGCGGGCATCTGCTACGGCAATCTGGGCGGCGCTTACCTGCAGCTGGCGCAGACCGGCGGCAAGGAAAACCTCGATCACGCCGAGGAGAACTTCCGCAAGGCCCTGAAGATCGTGCAGGAGGGCAAAGACCAGCGGCGGCAGTCCTACCTTCTGGGAAGCCTCGGCAACATCTGCCTGCACAAAAAAGAACTCGATCAGGCCCTGCAGTATTACGAGGATTCCCGCAAGATCATGAATTCCCTCGGCGATGCGTTGGGGGAGGCGAGAAGCTTCGCCAATCTCGGGCAGGTGCGCACCCTGCAGGAGCAGTGGGAGCCGGCGCTGGAGCTGTACCGGCAGTCGCTGGAGATCATGGAGGCCCTGGAAAACCGGCCCGGCATGGCGCAGCAATGCGAAGCCATCGGCGACATCCTCATGAAAAAGGAGGAATACGGCGAGGCCGAGTCCTACCTCACCCGCGCCAACGCCCTCTACGACGCCATGAAGGACAGCCGCAGCACCCAGCAGGTGCAGGACAAGCTCGTCTTCATCATGGCGCAGCCCAAATACCTGTCGCAGCGGCGGGAAGACATCAAAAAGCAGCTTGCAGACCCGAATCTCGAAAAAGACCCCGCTAACAAAGTGGGAATGCTGATGGAGCTGGCCAACGTGCAGTTCATGGCGGGAGAGCTCGACCCCTCCGCGGCCGCCTTCGAGGAGGCCATCGCTTTGCTGGGTGATAAGGACGAAGCCTCCAAAGCCGCCGCGTTGGAAGGCCTGGGCAGCGTGCTGCAGGAGAAAAAGGAGTTCCAGAAAGCCGGTGAGACCCTGGCCCAGGCGATCAGCATCAAGGAAAAACTCAAAGACAGGCAGGGGCTCGGCGAGTTGTACCGCAACCGCGCCAAAATACTCGCTCAACTGGGCAAGCTGGACGCCGCCGAAAAGCTGATGAAAAAAACCATCGCCCTGCACGAGAGTCAGGGCGACACGCCGGGGCAGATGCTCGACCACCGTAATCTCGGCGACATGTGCCTGCAAAAGACCGACTGGGCCGGCGCCGAGCGCAACTACCTGGAGGCCTTAAAGCTCAACGAGCAGATGGGCAACCGCCTGGAAATGAGCGAGGATTACCGCAACCAGTACGCCTTGTACGTCCAGAAGGAGGACTGGAACCAGGCCGAGAAATACGCCCTCAAGGCGCTGGAAATCGCCGAGGAAAGCAAAAGCTTGCGATCCGCCTGCTACGACTGCCGCAATCTGGCCAACATCTACTCCGAGAAGAAAGACCGGGTCAAACAGCAGACCTATCTGGAAAAGGCCCTCGAAAACGCCCGGGCTCTGAAGGACAGCAAGGAAATCTGCAT
Organism: Nitrospinales bacterium; assembly: GCA_965223345.1. GTDB lineage: Bacteria > Nitrospinota > Nitrospinia > Nitrospinales > VA-1 > CBDCWG01. The sequence goes on along the minus strand of CBDCWG010000007.1, from coordinate 346,193 downwards.
CGACCTGAGAAATCTGGGCCGCTATTACCTGGACCGCGGGTACAAGGAAAAAGCCGAGGCCCAATATCGGGAATCCTTTAATATTGTGGAAAAACTGGGCGATAAGAAAGGCATGGCGGAGGATCACCGCAACCTGGCCAACCTGAGTTTCAGCAACGGCCAGCGGGATCAGGCGAGGGATCTGTATCTCAAGGCGCTGCAGTTGACTCAGGAAATCGGCGATCATCTCGGCTGCGCCCAGGATCTCACCTATCTGGGCAACCTGCATTTCAAGGAACTTGAGTTGGAGAAGGCCGAATCCTATTTCGATCAGGCCGCAGAGCAGTTTGCCAAAGCGGACGCGCTTTCACACCAGATCCAGCTCTTTTTGACCGTCTCCCGCATGGAAATCCTCATCAGCCGGAAGGACGAATGCGAGAAATACCTCGAGCAGGCCCGGGAGGTGGCGCGAAAGCTGGGAGATCCCGAGCATATCATGAATGCGATCCGGGAAATCGACGAACTGAAGGATACCATCGACAAAAAATAGGATATCCGAACGGGCGAAAACCCACCGTGGCGCAAAAGGCTATGAATTCAGACGGCCTGACTTTTCGATTCGGCGGCGCCGTTTTGTTAGGAATTGTGATAATCCATGCAGATTGTGAGATTGCAAACGCAGAGGGCGGTTCGAAAGAGTATGAAAAATCATTCGAAGCGGGCTCATTTCTGTGGAAAGGTTTTAATTATCAAAAGGTTGTCGAAAAATTGAACGATGGGTGGGAGTTGGCCCGCTCAGGCGACGCAAGGGGCGGGAAAATTCAGGGTTTTTCCCCAGTTTTTCCCCAAAAAAAATGATGGGTTTGTCTTGACAACCGCTTTGAAGTTACATATAACTTAGTCCATCTAGGGTAAAAGATGCGCCGGGAAATCGTTATCTTTATTGCACGCTGATCGCTATATCTTTATAGAATTGGGCAGATGAAAGTCACCTACAGCCCGCAATTGATGGAAGAAGCCGTATTCAGGCACCTGAACCACCACGAGCGTTCCGGTTTCCGTGCCGACTACGATGAGTACCATTCCCTTGCGGACCCCATATACGAACTCCCCGAGGACGATCGCGAAGAGGCGTTCGAGAAGGTAAACCGCCTATTCTTTATAGAGAAACTGAAACTCGGGGATCACGTGCTCAGAGCTTTGGAGGCCGTCGGTCTCATTCCCAAGAGCCAGCGTTCCATCGGCCGCAACAAAGCTCTTCAGTCCCGCCCCTCAGAAGAACCATCAGCGGAAGAAACGCCCGGCGAAACCCTAGAAGAAGGCGCTTCTTCCCCGGAAGCATCCCAAGGCGAAACCCTAGAAAACACCCCCGCCGAAGAAAATCAGCCTGAACCCACCGAAACGCAAGATTTACAAGCTTCCGAAGATCCAGATCCAAACCCCAGCGAAGTCGATGAAGGCGAGGTGGCCTACGATTTGGCGCGTGACTTTGAGGAGCGCATTCAGGGAGTCATGGTCAAGCGTGCGATCAACAAGGTGGACGAGGGTTCCAACGTGTTGTCGCGAACCTCCAACAAGCCGATCATCGAGATGCGGGTTTTGGCGAGCCGGTTCAGCAACCCTGAAGAAGTTCAGGAGCTGGACGCCTTTCTCATCCACGAGTTCATGCATGCGAAGGACATGGTCGATCCCGAGTTCGATTACGAGGATTCCTTCATTCCCGGCAATCCCTCCGTGAAGAACATGATCACCGCCCGTTTTCGCCTGTTGTGGAATGTGTATGTGGACGCGCGGCTTGCCAGAATGGGCGTGGTGTCCGTCATGTCCAGGGAATCCCGCTACCGCGAATTCGACAACTTCTACCGCAAAATACCGGAAGGTCAGCGGAAGGGTATCTTCGAAGGATTGTGGCGCACCGAAGTGTTCACCCATGAAGAGCTGTTGTCGATGGCCACCGATCTGGACACACTGATGGCCAAGTATGTGGATGAAGCGGATTTTGCGGAAGAGGAGAGAGATTACATTCATTTGCAGGGATCCCCTTGCCCGTTGTGCAAGTTTCCCACCTATAACTGGGTGGACGATCCCGAGAGTATCTGCGATGAAATGGTCATCGAAGCCATCCAGATCGATTTCCCGGACTGGGAGAGCAAGGACGGCGCCTGTGACCGTTGCATCGAAGTTTATGAGTTGAGGGCCGGAGTCGGTTGATCCGGCCGGTCAAAGTAGATGAAACCATGACCCACGATAGTGAGTTGAATTTGAAAATTTTCTTGTATAGAAGGGAGGATTATTCGGAAGGCATACAGGAGGTATGCCGTAGTGAACAGAGCTCAAACATTAATTCCATTGGTTATTGCTTCCAATAACCAAAAGGGAGGGCAAGTTTTATGAGGTTAAACAGAAGGAAATTCTTGCAGGTGAGTGCTGGTGTAGCGACAGCTATGGCCCTTTCAAGCAAGAAAGTAGGAGCTCAGTTAAAGCCCGTAGTGAAGGTAGGAAACCCTCTGGAGTCCTATCCGGATCGTCGATGGGAAGAAGTTTACCGCGATCAGTATAAATATGAGCGGTCCTTCACCTATTGTTGTTCTCCGAACGACACCCATCAGTGTCGCGTGCGTGGATTCGTGCGTAACGGCATCCTGATGCGTATCGAGCAGAACTACGACCATCACAAAGTTCGCGACCTTTACGGCAACCAGGCCGACGCAGCGTGGAACCCGCGCATGTGTCTGCGTGGCATGACGTATCCCCGCCGCGCATACGGTCCTTATCGGAACAAGTATCCGATGATCCGCGTTGGCTGGAAACAGTGGGCGGACGACGGTTTTCCGTTTCTGGATAAAGAAAACCGCGAAAAATATAAGTTCACCAGCCGGGGCACGGACGAGTTCGTTCGTTTGACCTGGGATCAGACCTTCACCTATCTGGCGAAAGGCCACGTGGCCGTTGCGAAGGCATACAGCGGCGCCCGCGGTGCTCAGCGCCTGAAGAACGAAGGTTACCAGCCTGAAATGATCGAAGCGATGGGCGGTTCCGGCCCGCGTACTTTCAAGTATCGCGGTGGTATGGGACTTCTCGGCGTTATCGGTAAATACGGCATCTACCGCCTGGGCAACCAGGTGGCGCTTCTGGACTCGATCATTCGAGGCCGGGGACCGGGACAGGTATTGGGCGGCCGCGCATGGTCGAACTACACCTGGCACGGCGATCAGGCTCCTGGACATTCCTGGACACACGGAATGCAGACCTCTGATATCGACTTCGCGGACCATCGTTATGCGAAGATGACCATTCAGTGGGGTAAGAACCTGATCGAGAACAAAATGCCGGAAGCCCACTGGTACACCGAGATCATGGAACGTGGCGGTACGCTCGTTGCCATCGCTCCGGAGTACAACCCGCCGGCCACCAAGGCGGACTACTGGGTTCCCGTACGTGCAGGCCTGTCGGATATTTCCATCTTCCTGGGCTGCGCGAAGATCATCATGGAAGAAGGCCTCGTCGATGTGGACTACGTGAAAGAGTACACCGACATGCCGCTTCTGGTGCGCACGGACACGCTGATCCGTCTGCATCCGGACGATTTCATCCCCGGCTACAAGGCTCAGGCCCTGCCGAAAGATGGATCGACCACGAAGTGGATGGCTAACTTCAACCGTGACAAAATGCCCGATTTCGTCGTGTGGGATACCAACTCGGACAAACCGGTTGCGATCAACCGCGAAGACATCGGCGCGAAGATGAGAAAGAAAAACATCGATCCGGCACTGGACGGTGTTTATGACATCAAGCTCGTCAGCGGCAAGACCATCACCGTCATGCCTCTGTATGAGATGTATAAGGTTCATCTGAAAGACTACGATCTGGATACCGTTTATCAGATCAGTCACGCCCCGAAAGATCTCGTGCTTCGCCTATCTCGCGACATCGGCACCATCAAGCCGGTTGAGATCCACTACGGGGAAGGCATCAACCATTACTTCCACGCCACGATGCACAACAGGGCTTCCTATGTGCCCCTGATGCTGACCGGTAACGTAGGCCCGAAAGGTTCTGGATCTCACACCTGGGCGGGTAACTACAAAGCCGGCAACTACCAGGGTTCGCACTGGTCAGGGCCTGGTTTTGCCGCGATGGTCGCGGAAGATCCCTTCAACACCGTTCTCGATCCGGCCAAGAACATCGACTGGAAAAACGTGAAGGGTTACCTGAAGGGTGAAGAAGTCGGATACTGGGCGCACCGTGATAAAGCACTCGTCGTCAATACCCCGCGGTATGGACGCAAAGTGTTCACCGGCCGTACCCATATGCCGACGCCCACCAAGCTGGTTTGGTACGTTAACGTTAACGTCATCAACAACGCGAAGTGGTTCTATGAGTTGGTGTTCAACACCAATAACAACGTCGATATGATCGTGGCTCAGGACATCGAGTTCACCGGATCCTGCGAGTACTCGGACATCGTTTTGGCGCCGAACTCCTGGGCGGAATTCGAGTCTTACGAGATCACGTCCGCGTGTTCGAACCCGTTCCATCAGATCTGGGGCGGAACCGGCATCAAGCCGATTTTCGACACCATCGACGACAACCTGATCCACCGCGAGTTCTCCAAGCGGTTGGCGGAAGTGACCGGTGACAAACGTTTTGCCGATCATATGAAGGTCTATGAAGGCGAAGCGCCCAACCGCACCAAAGCCATGATCAGGCGTGTGTTCACAACCTCCACCACGGGTATGGGTTACAACATCGACGACATCATCAACGGCAAGTATGGTGAGCCCGGATGTTGTCTGATGCTGTACAGAACCTATCCGCGGTCTCCGTTCTGGGAGATGTTCACGGAGTCGAAACCTTTCTACACTCCGAACGGTCGTATCCAGTTCTACAATGACGAGCCGGAAGCGATCGAGTGGGGCGAAAACTTCATCGTCCATCGTGAAGGACCTGAAGCCACGCCTTATCTGCCGAACGTGATCGTATCCACGAACCCCTACATCCGCCCGGATGATTACGGTGTTCCGGAAGACGAGCAGGATCCGGATCTGCGCCACGTCCGCAACATCAAGAAGCCCTGGTCGGCAGTGCGTACGACCAAGAACTTCTTGTGGGAGAAGGGGTATCGGTTCTACTGCGTCACTCCGAAATCCAGACATACCGCGCATTCTTCCTGGGCCACCACGGACTGGAATATGATCTGGAACAACAACTTCGGCGATCCTTATCGAATGGATAAACGGTCTCCGGGTGTTGGTGAGTGGCAGGTTCATATGAACCCGTTCCTGTGTAAAGACCTGGGTATCAACGACGGTGACTATGTATATTGTGACGCGAATCCCGCCGATCGACCGTACATGGGTTGGAAACCGTCCGATCCGAGGTACAAAGTGGCACGGCTCATGCTGCGGGCTAAGTACAACCCGGCGTATCCGTACCATACCACCATGATGAAGCACGCAACGTGGATCGGCACGGAGCGTACCGTTAAGGCACATGAAGAACGCCCCGACGGCCGCGCCATGTCCATGACCACTCCGTATCAGTCCAACTTCCGGTACGGCGGTCAGCAGTCCATCACGCGTTCCTGGTTGATGCCCATGCATCAGACGGACAGTCTGTTCCATAAGGCAAAAACCAAAATGAAGTTCCTCCACGGTTACGAAGCCGACAACCACGCGATCAACGCAGTTCCGAAAGAGACGCTGGTTAAGTTTGCCAAGGCCGAGGATGGTGGTCTCCATGGTAAAGGACTCTGGGAGCCCGTACGTACGGGTTACACTCCGGAGTCACCGTTGAAAGACCGTTTCGCGGAAATGTACCTTGCAGGTCAGTACGTCCGCGTGAAGATTTAAATCTGGTGTGTGCGGGCCTCTTTTGGGGCCCGCCGCATCCGGTAATTTAACGGAACTGAACAAACAGTAAGCTAAGGAGGTACGATAATGCCTGAAGTCTATAACTGGCAACTGGGCCGGATGGCTACTTACGTATACGAAGAGAAGCATCCGAAAGAGCAGTTTACGTTCGTATTCAATACGAACCGCTGCATCGCTTGTCAGACGTGTACGATGGCCCATAAATCCACCTGGACCTTCTCCAAGGGCCAGGAGTATATGTGGTGGAACAACGTTGAAACGAAACCTTACGGCGGCTACCCGCAGTTCTGGGATTGGAAAATCCTCAAGATGCTTGAGCAGTCCAATCCGGGTCAGAACGTGTGGAACGTTCGTAAGACTTCCAACAAAGCGATCCACGGCGTATACGAAGGCGTGACGATTTTCGAAGCGCCTGCCAAGATCGGTCTGAACCAGCAAGCGATCGGTTACGTACCGACGGACGAAGAGTGGCGCTTCCCGAACTTCGGTGAAGACACCGCTCACGGCCGCGAGTTCACGCAGTCCCGCGAAGGAACCTTCGGCGGCGACAACGGAACGCGTTCGGTGCTGCCCGAGCACAAAATCTGGTTCTTCTATGTACAGCGCATTTGCAACCACTGCACGTATCCGGGTTGTCTGGCGGCGTGTCCTCGCAAGGCGATCTACAAGCGCCAGGAGGACGGCATCGTTCTGATCGACCAGTCTCGCTGCCGCGGTTACAAAAAGTGCGTTGAGCAATGTCCCTACAAAAAGCCGATGTTCCGCGGAACCACCCGGATCTCTGAAAAATGTATCGCCTGCTACCCGAGGATCGAAGGACTGGATCCGCTGACGGAAGGCGATCAGATGGAGACCCGTTGTATGGCCGCCTGCGTCGGTAAGATTCGCCTTCAGGGTCTTGTGAAGATAGGCAGCAACGGCGAATGGGCGCACGATCCCGAGAATCCGCAGTATTACCTGATTCGGGACCGCAAAGTCGCTCTGCCGCTGTACCCGCAGCTGGGCACCGAGCCGAACGGTTACTACGTACCGTCGCGCCACGTACCCAGAGCCTATTCACAGCAGATGTTCGGACCGGGCGTCGATCACGCGATCGATCAGTACATGGTGCCCGACCGGGATCTGTTGGGAGTCCTTCAGCTCTTTAGGACGACACAGCGCATCATCTTCAAATGGAAACGTGAGCCCGGTCCGAAGATCTTCGAGACCAACATTCACGGCAAGAAGTTTGAGATGTATAACGATACGATCATCGGGTTCAACCGGAAAGGTAAAGAAGTCATCCGTGTTACGGTTGAAGAGCCTTTCTACGTACGGCCCGAGGAGCATCCAGGCGCCATCTAAGGAGTGAAGTGAAGGCGAAAGCCCAAATCGGGCGTCGCTTGAAGCAAGAGCTCATCCGGCAATACCGGAACAGGGAGTTCGCTCCCTGTTCCGGGATGCTGGTAACCTTCGGGGGATTTTGGAGATTATTGAATATGGCGAATGTGACTCAAGCATCGGATCCCATGTTGGCAAAACTTGGGGAAACAGGCACACTGGAAGAATTGAAAGGACAGAGAATTTCGTTGAACCTCGCCCGAGGCAGGGTTTACGACATCCTTTCGCGTGCCTTGAGTTATCCCTGGAACCGGAAGTTTTTCCGCCCTAAATCCTTGCTCGAACCCATGGACATCGCCCTTGTGGACGAGGACGACTGGAAGCAGGTTGAATCCATCGTGAACGGATTCAGCAAATACCTGCCAAAGATGACCGTTCACCAGGTGCAGAAGGAATACATCCATGTATTCGGGCATGCGGTTTCGATGGAGTGTCCTCCATACGAAATGCAGTACGGAACAGAAGGCGGTATCCAGTCCCAGACGGACGTTTTGATCCAGCTGGGCGGGTTTTTTGAAACATTCGGTTTCGAATTGCCGAGGAAACGGTCTAAAGAGAGACTGGACCATATTTCGATAGAACTGGCCTTTATGTATTACATGTGCTTCAGGACCGCATATGGAATCCAGAACGGTCATGATGAGCGAAAGATCGGAGTTCTGCTCAGCAGCATGAAGAAATTCATGCGCAATCATTTGGGGCGCTGGGCTCCTTTGTTTTGCATCTTCACATCCCGCAAGGCGGAGCGTGGACTGTACAAGGACATCGTCGATATCCTGTCGATTTTTCTCAGAAACGAATCGACGCTTCTGGACATCCAGCCGGTCAAGGTGGAGGAGCCGGAATTTCGGTCCCTGTCCTACAGTATGGAAAACGATCTGATCGCAAATGCTCCTGCGGAATGCGAACCCCGCTAGCGGGCTTTTCCTCGAGTGTTTTGGATATTAATCTGTTTGCTAACGAGGAGAGATTACTGTGAATAGGAAGACGTATTTGCTCATTCTCATTTCAGCTTTCATGCTCGGTCTGTTTGCGTCCTCTGCGGGTGCGGCCACGATCCAGGCATTGAAAGTTCAGGGGGAGATTCCCATTGACCCCACCGATCCATTCTGGTCCAACTACGGTCCCACCAAGGGAAAACATACGGTTATCGATCTGGATCCTCAGATGATCACCAACCCGATGTGGCCGAACCCTTCGACCAAATGGGTCAACGTGAAAGCCGCCAACAACGGCAAGGAAATCGCAATCCGGGTTTCCTGGACCGATCCCACAAGAAACGACATCATGGTCCAGTCCCAGCAGTATAAGGACCAGGGTGCGGTTATGTTTCCTGTGAACCAGACCGGCGAAGAGCCTCCCTTCACCATGGGTGGAGACGGCGAGCGCGTCAACATCTGGCAGTGGAAAGCGACCTGGAACAAAGAGGGCGCTGGAAAAGCCGGCAACAACGCGATGCTGGATATGGAAGATCAGTACAAGTACATGGCCATGGGTTCTGGCAGTTACTACATGTACGAGCCTGGCGGCAAGCTCAAAGGCCTCGACACCCAGCATGCTTCCGGCAGCAAATCCAAGCGGAACGCAGCGGGCATCGAAACTGCGGGCACCGGCGACATCTCCAAGCGGAATTCCTTCGTCGACTACGGCATGGGTAAAAACGAGGGCGTGTTCAATTCCGGTCGTGCTACCGGTAACATCCTCTCCGATGCTTCCATGCGGGTGTCTCCCGTTGAAGACCTGAACGCAGAAGGGTTCAGCACGCTGACCACTCAGGCGAATCAGGACGTCATGGGCGAAGGCAACTGGAGCAACAACCGTTGGGCCGTCGTTTTCAAACGCGCGCTCAAAACCAATGACCAGAACGACACGCAGTTTGCGAGCGGGAAAACCCCGATCGCATTCGCAATTTGGAATGGTCAGAACAAAGAAAGAAACGGTCAGAAAGGCGTCACCCAGTGGCATGAGCTGAAGTACTGAGCTCTCTTTCTACCGATCGAGTTTTAAAAAAGACGGGGCGGTCTGCTTGTCAGGCCGTCCCGTTTTTTTTGTGTTTTCCGCAGCGATATCTCCCTCCCTGGACCCCGCAAAAAAATTGTGATTTTTCTCGCTTTAAATAAAATCCTGGCCCAAAAAAACCGCATCTAAATCATCACGAATGTTAATTTATTGATAACTCTGCATCCCTCGGTTTCAAGTTCCTGCTCGAATATCAGTAAATTACATGCGCCAGCCGGTGTGCCGGCCGGGAGATGAATCTTTGATCCAGACCTGATCGGAACCATCCCGGATTCGATGCGGGAGGAAATTATGTTCGTATTCGACCCCATGACGCAGGGACTGGAACTCCTTGCTCAGCGGGATCTGCAGAGGGCGGAATATCTGTTTCTGAGGATCATCAACGACCCCTACGCCCAACGGGAGGAGCTCAAGAAAGCCCGCAGCTTTTTGAAGGACATCCGCGCCTGCCAGACCGGCGACAAAACCCTCGATTTCGAGGAATACCGCAAGCTGGCGAAAAAGACGGACGTGTCTCTGGAAAACGTCAATCAGCTGCTGGAAGAGCTGTATTTCCTTCCCATCCACACCTACCAGGAAATCGACCGGACCCTGGCCGAACGCATCCCCGACGTCATCAGCCGGTTGAAACAGTTGAAAATCCGCGATATCGTCGCCCGGGACGAGTTGTTCGAGCGCATCGAGAAAGTCGGCGTTGAAAGGATCAAAAACCGGATCCGCGCTTCGGACACCGGCGCCGACACCGAGTTCGACGTTTTCCGCTGGAAAACCCTCTACCGCAAATTCATCGAGCAGATCAACCCGATCCTGCTGGAACGGCATCTGGAGCTGCTCGAATACATCCTGCAGACCGAAGAGATGGAGCTGCTCGAGGACCCGAAGCTCACCATCCTCACCCCCAAGTACCGCTGGATCATCGAATCCACCCTGAAAATCAAATGGTACCTGCTGCGCAGCTACTTCTTCAAAGCCAAATCGGAAATCCAGGCCCAGTTCAAGAAGAAAGAGGGGACGCGCAAGTACTGGGAGGAAGTCAAATACAAGAAGATCAGGATATTTGAGGACTGCGGCTTCTCCGAACAGAGCATCCAGAAATTTCTCTACATCGACAAGCTCAATTACAAGACCCTCGAGGAGATCCACCGCTTCGCCAAAAGCTTCGATTTGAAACTGATCCCGCGCGATGTCAGCCTCGCGCTCCGGGGCGTGCAGAAAGCCAAGGACCACATAAAGGAGCGCGGCGGCTACCTCATGGGAAGCCGCAAAGAGTTCCAGGATCAACTCATAGAGCTGGGGTTCTCCAGGGAGAGCTCCTACAAGATCGCCCGCCAGGCCAAGCGGTCCAACAACCAGCAGGTCTACGAAGCGTTTAATTCCGCCCTGACAGTGGCGCGCGAGGAGATCTACTGGTACCGCATCCCCGCCCAGTCCGAGCGCATCCGCAAAGACATCGAGGCCCAGTGCCTCAAGCACCTGAGCACCGTGCGGATTCACCTGTTCGAGCGCGGCCGCCTGAACAAGCTGCTGCTCAAAGTGGGCAAACCCCTCATACGCAGCTACCTGATCCGCCTGTACGGCGAGAACGTCGTCAACCTGCATTGCTACTTCCGGCTCGAGACCATCCATCAGTACTACAAGCTGAAGTTTTTTGAATTCCACGCCGAAAGCGTGCCCAGCGTGTCCGAGCTGATCAAGATCAGCCGCAAGGACTTCAAGCCCATCCTCACCGAGGGCTACCAAACCTTCATCAAAAAGAAACGCCTGCAGATTCCCCAGGAGCTGTACGACGCGCACGCTGCGCACCGCTCGGTGCCCAACTGGGAGGACCCGCACACCACGCCCGAGGAAAAAATCCTGCTCAAGTTCTGGTTCCTCATGGACCACGGCGTTTCCGTCAATCAGGGCGTGATCAAAAAAGGCGTGCTGATGCCCGGAGCCGATCTGTGGGCGTTCCTGAAGAATCCCGGCCAGCAGTGCCGGCCCTGAGCGGGAGTTTCGCCTGAACGGGCTTTGAGTGCGGGAGAGCGGGGGGTCAGGGTTCCTGCGGGTGCAGAAGCCGGTTGAGCCGGTTCTGCATGTCCTTTAAAGGCATGAGGTCGCCTTTCTTGGAGGCGGCGGCGATGCCCTGGCGGTAGATCTCGATGGCGTCGTCCAGCCGGTCCAGCTTTTCCAGATTCTTTCCCAACAGCAGGTAGGCGGCGGAGTAATCCTTGTTTTCCCGGATCACGGTCTCAAGCGGCGCCAGCGCCTCCTCCGAGCGGCCGGTCTCCAGGTAGATCGAGCCCAGCCCGAAATTGGCCACCGGGTCCACCGGGTCGATTTCCAGCACCTTCTTGAACATCTCGACCTTGCGCTCCCGTTCTTTCTGCGCCTCGGCGTCCTGCTGCTGCTTTTTCTTTTTCGCCATGTTTTGTTCGACCAGCCGCTCGAACTCGATGGCCGTGGCCTCGCCCTTTTCCATCTCCGCTTCTTCGATGCGTCCCTGCTTCATGTAGTAGATGGAAAGGTTGGAATGCGCCATGATCTCCTTCGGGTCGATCTCCACCAGCCGCTTCATCAGCGCGATGGCCTCGTCCAGCTTGTCCTGCTTGGACAGAAACACGCCCAGCGCTTCGTAAGCCTGTGCGTGCTTGGGATCGATGGCGATGGCCTCCCGGAGCAGGGCGATCGGCCGTTCCAGGTCCTCTTCTTCCTTGTAGATCGCCAGAGCCTGCTGCAACAGCCGCTTGGAGTGATCCGTGCGCGTCTGCGGCTGGTAGAAGGGCAACAGGTGCGTCGTCACCTCGGCCTCCGTGTCCCTCAGCGTCACCGAAAGCGTAGTGTCCGGGCTGCGGTGGTCTTTCTGCATGTAGGCCAGGGCGATGTTTTTCCCGAGCGACGGGGAAAAGATCGCGCTTTTGATCGTGCCGATTTTTTTGTCCTTGAGTTTCACCGGCGTGTCCGGCGGGGGCAGGGGACCCTCCGGCAGCAGCAGACCCATCAGCGCGAAATTGGGCGCGCCGTAGGTCTTGATGCGGGCGATCACCTCCTGGCCGATGTAGCAGCCCTTGTTGTAGCTCACCGAGCTGTGTTCCAGACCCGTCTCCGGAAACACGTTGCTGTTGTCCATGTCCTTGCCGAACAGCGGGATGCCCGCCTCGATGCGCAGCACCTCCAGCGTTTCCCGGGAGAGCGGAGCGGCAGGGGCGCCATCCGCGTTGCGGAGCGCGTTCAGCAGCGACTCCGCCCGTTCGGGCATGACGAGCAGAATGAAGCCTTCTTCGCCGGTCAGCGACTTGTGGATCACAGGGATCGCTTCGTCTTCAAACGTCAGCGACGCGATGCTGTTGGGTTTGTCCGGCAGCGCCGGCTCCCCGCCGAGGGCCGCACGCAACGCCAGGGCGCTTTTCGGCCCCTGCACCGCGATGAGCTTGTGCTCCAGCGGCTCGATCGTCACCTTTTCCCGGAACAGGTAGCTTTCCAGATGCGCGGTCAGAGCGCCTTTGAGGCAGGATTCCAGGAAGAACACCACCGATTCTTCCCCGTCCCGGTGCAGCGAGAATGGCGCGATCAGCCTGGCCTTGCGGTCGGTGATAGCGCTGTTTTGTCCCTCGCCGACCTTGAGACGGTGCACATCGTTGGTCGTCTGGGTCTGCAGGAACTCGAACACGTCGGCGCCCGCAGCGCGCACGCAGCACCAGTCCTCAAGCGGGAGGTAGCCCCAGGATTCACGGATCTGCCGGTGTTCTTCCTGTGATTGCGGGTTCATGGCAAGAAATGAAAAAAGCGCATTCGGGCCGCAATGCGCTTTGAGCTACAGGATCTCAGTCGCCAGGAAGGGGTCGCGAGCGACCCGCAGCCCTCAAACGAGACCTCAAGGATGTTTCGATGATGCAATCCGGCACGGCCGGGTTCAGGCGATGGAAAAGGACTCCCCGCAGCCGCAGGTGGAAGAGGCGTTGGGATTGACGAACACAAACCCTTTTCCCTGCAGGCCGTCCTGAAAATCCAGCTGCATGCCCTTGAGATAGATCATGCTCTTGGCGTCCATGAAGACCTGAAACCCGTCGCCCTGAAGAACCGTGTCGCCTTCCTCCTGAGGGGTGAATTTGAGGTCATAGGAAAGGCCCGAACAACCGCCGCCTTTGACACCCAGACGCAGTCCGATCTCGGGTTTGCCTTCCGCCTTGATGAGCCGTTTCACTTCGTCACAGGCTTTGGGAGTGATTTTAACGAAATCCGATGCTACGCTCATTGACGCCTCCGCTGAAATGGATTGAATCCGCCACTCAAACTAAGATGGTTTTAAAGGGCGGCGGATTCATATATTATACTGAAAAACAGACCGATTCGCCAATCCCAAGCGGCCCGGCCGCATCCCTTTCCGGCCGCAGGGCGATAAAATAGTTGCAATAAAATCAATGGCTTGCCTTTTGAGGGGCGTGGCTGCGGTCGAGGCGGAAACCGCACCGCAAGCCGCTGGAAAAGTTGAAATCTTTTTACTGCTTTTTGAATCCAATACCTAATAAAATGAAGCGCATACCATCACAAAGGAGAAACGAGGCGACATGATCAGTATTGAGAATTTAATCGGTTTGGTCAAAGCCAAAATCCCGGATGCCGAAGTCCAGGTCATGGACAAGACGGGCATGAAGGACCACTTCATCATCCATGTCACGTCCAAGGCGTTCGAAAGCATGGACCTGATGACACGGCACCGCACCGTGCAGGAATCCCTCAACGAAGCCATGCAGGACGGGCGGATCCATGCGGCCGAAATCAAAACGGCCCTGCCGGGTTAACCGATCGATTCCCGCGTCACCCGATCCCATAAATTGTAAAAAAGACACCCTTCAGGAGAGCAAAAAATGTCTGATTTAGAAAGTGAAATCAAGGAAGAAGTCGCGCAGAACAAGATTCTGATTTACGGCAAAGGCACGAAAACCGCGCCGCAGTGCGGCTTCACCGTGGAGACGATCCAGTTCTTCGCTAAATACGGGTATCCCTTCGAGGTGATCAACGTACTGGAAAACATGCCCAAGCGCGAAGCCCTGAACAAAATGACCAACTGGCCGACCCTGCCGAAGGTGTTCATCGACGGAAAATTCTACGGCGACACCGACATCCTGGATGAAATGGAAGCCAAGGGGGAAGTGGAGCCGTTGCTGAAAGCCGCGTTCGGCGACTGATGGTCTAAGCGCGCATCCTTTCCCAAATACCCGAGGTTTTCATGGCGAACGAATTGGAAGTAGGAGACAGGGCCCCTGCGTTTGAGCTGCCCGCGGTGTACGGCTACAAAGCCGGAGCGACCAGCCCCTCCGCGGAGGAGAAGGTGATCGTCAAACTGAAGGACTTCCAGGATAAGAAATGGGTGGTCCTGGCGTTTTACGCCCAGGACAGCTCTCCGGAAGACACCCGCTTGATGATCGGTTTCAACGAATGGAACCGCAAGTTCAAGACCCGCGAAGTGGAAGTGCTGGGATGCAGCTGGAACGGCGTCAATTCCCACCAGCAGTTCATCGAGGTGTACCAGCTCGGTTTCACGCTGATCGCCGACGAATACAAAAAGGTCACCGACGCCTACGGCGTCATCAAGGAAGTGGACGATCTGGGCACGATGGTGAAGGTGATCGACCGCACCACCTTCGTCATCGACAAGACCGGCATGATCCGCGCCGTCTGGCGCAATATCGAGGACCTGCGCGACCATCCGCGCGAAGTCTGGGATTTCATCCAGAAAGAGAAAACCTGAGTTGCCATTTCATCAGGTGGCGGCTTCGATGGCTTTGTAGTTGTGCAGGATGGTTTCGCGGATCGCATTGAGGGTGGCCTCGCCATCGCCGGCATCGTTCTCATCCAGCATCACCGGTTTGGAGATGACGATGCGGACCGTTCCCGGCCGGATCCACATGCTTTTCTTTTTGATGATCCTGCCGCTGCCGACGATGGTCACCGGCAGCATCGGCGCTTTCGACCGCACGGCCAGCAGATGACTGCCTTTTTTGAACGGCCCCAGCGAGCCGTCCGCAGACCGCGTGCCTTCCGGAAACACCACCACCGAGCACCCCGACTTGATCTTTTCCACCGTGGTCAGAAACGACTGATAGGCTTTTTTGCGGTTGTCCCGCTCCACCGGGATGTAGCCCGCCGCGCGCATCGACCAGCCGAGAAACGGAATGCGAAACAGGCTGGCCTTGGCCACCCAGCGGATCTGCACCGGCAGGTAGCCCGCCAGCGCGAAGATATCGAAATAGCTCTGGTGGTTGGCCACGAAGATCTGCGCCCGGTCCAGCAGCACGTGTTCGAGCCCTGTCACCTCGATGCGCACGCCGCTCCAGCGGCACAGCAGGCGCGCCCACAGACTCGCCACCCGGTGGGAAAAATTCCCGGTCGAGTCGAACAGGCCCACCACCACGCTGATGATGCCGAGCAGAAACGAGAGCAGCACGATCAGAACCCAGAAACGGACCGTGTCAATGAGAAGGCGAAGGGTTTTCAATGCGGTTTTTCCCCTGAATATGGATCGGTCAGCATGACTGCGCTCCATCCGCCAGTCCGCAGAACAAGAGCCCGCGTGCTGACCGGGTGCGTCTTTTTTCTCGCAGCGTTGTTGTTGCCCTTGTGGATCGCTCCGCTTTCGGCCTGGGCCTGGGGGCCGGACGGGCATCGCATCGTCGCCCTGCTGGCGGACGCCCAGCTGCAACCGGAGCTGCGAAAAAAATACCAGAGGGATTTTAACATACGCGATCTCGCCGAAATCGCAAATTGGGCGGACCAGGTGAAACGGCAGCGCTCCCAGCAGACCTGGCACTATCTCAACCTGCCCCAGGGCGCGCGGAATTACCGGCGCGAACGGGATTGCCCGGATGGGCACTGCGTGCTGGAAAAGATCCACGAGTTTTCCCGCATCCTGAAAGACCCGGCGCAAAGCCGGACAGCGCGCAAAGAGGCCCTCATGTATCTGGTGCATTTCGTCGCCGACATCCACCAGCCCCTGCATCTGGGTTACGCCGAAGACCGCGGCGGCAACGAGGTGCCGCTGGAGTTGGCAGGGCAGGAGACCAACCTGCACGCGCTGTGGGATGAAGGGCTGATCCCGGCCGGCGATCTGGTACAATACAGCCGCAATCTGAACGAGCGGATTGCCCCTGCGGTCCGCGCCCGTTGGGCCGGCGCTTCCGTGACCGAATGGGCGCTGGAATCGCGCGCTCTGGTGCTCTATCACGTCTACCGCTTCGGGCCGGGAACGGCGTTGAGCCAGAGCTACGTCCACAAAAGCCAGGAGATCATCGCATTGAGGCTCAGCCAGGCCGGCGTCCGGCTGGCCAAACTATTGAACACCCTGCTGGAATGAGGGTTGGGAGGACACGAATTTGAACGCAAATCATCAGGTATATTTCAAGCAGCTGCTCTGCGGCTCCGACGTCGCCGCCTCGGACCCCTCTGCGGCGCAGATGGCCAATTTCATCTACCTGATCGGCGACCGCGAAACCAAAGAATGCCTGGTCGTCGATCCGGCGTGGGACGTGGACGGCCTGCTCGACATCCTCGAACGGGACGGCATGAAGCTCACCGGCGCTCTCGTCACCCATTATCATCCCGACCACGTGGGCGGGCACATTTTCGGCATGGACATCACCGGCCTGCCGCAATTGATGGCCAGGCATCCGGTCCCGGTTTACGTCAACAAGCACGAGGCGGAGGGCGTGGTGCAGGTGACCGGCCTTTCCGATTCCGATCTGAAAAAAGTGGACAGCGAGGACAGCGTGAAGGTGGGGGCGGTCGAAATCACCTGCCTGCACACGCCGGGGCACACGCCGGGGTCCCAGTGTTTCCGCGTGGAGGACAGCCTGATCGCCGGGGACACGCTGTTTCTTCAGGGCTGCGGCCGTGTGGACCTGCCCGGCGGAGACAGCAGGGAGATGTACCACACCCTCACGCGCCGTCTGGCGAGTATCAAAGATGAGATCGTGCTCTATCCCGGCCACAATTATGGCGGCAAGGCCAACGCGCCGCTCGGTGAAGTGCGCGAAACGAATTCCTATTTACAGATACGGCGTCTGGAAGACTGGGTGCAGGTCATGGGGGGCTGACACAAAGAAAAACAGCCCGAACGGTCCGGACAATAACGTACGACGGACCCATTCAGGCCAAAACCTGTCTCGAAATGGAGATAGAGAACGAACGGAGTGCAGGATTGAATAAAGAGGTGACGCTATAGAGAACGGCAACGCCAGCAGCACCGCGAACCCGGCACAGCCCTTCCCAGATAAAACTCCGGGAAGGTCAGTTGTAGTTCTGCTTGCTCAGGTACTCAGGCAGGGTCCACTCGACAGAGTCGCTGTCCACGCTGTAGTGTCCCAACGCGCCGCAGTAAGGGCAATGTTCGATTCCGTGATCGTAGTCGATGGTGATCGCCTGCTCGTGATCACAGAACTTTTTCTTTTGAACCGATTTTTCTTCGTCAAACCAGCCCTTGGAGATGTTGAGATTTTTCATTACTTTTCCCTTTCTCCTTGAAAGCCCCGTAACAGGCCAAAAAATAATCCCGGCGCAGGCACGGGTCATTCCTCCCTTATTACTTAATAATATTTTAATAGATGCCTGTCAAGCTGACCAGCAAAAAATGAAATGTTTTCAGAATCGTAACGCAGTGTCACGTACCTGTAACACGGTATAAATTATCGGAACTCAAGAAAGAAACGATTAAAAAATTTTCATGATCATTCCGTCACCGTTTCTTCAACGATCGATTCTTTCTCGGTATTTTTCGGGAGAGGCGGGAAAAACACATCCTCTTTGACAGGGGGTTTGTCTGTAAGCGGTTCGGATATGAACTTGGAAGGTATCCCCGGATCGTGGTTTTGCGGGGGGACCCATTTCACGAGAACCATATAGGTGAACACCATGAGCAACACGGCCAAAAGGACGACTTTTTCTCGTATTTCCATGCAACCTTCCTGAAAATAAAGGCGTAAAATTCACGCCGGCGCGGCTGGAATCACCCCATTTCACACGCATTGAAGTGGCTTCAAAATCAGGCGGGGGCCGCCACGAGCTCGTGTTTTATTTGCCCGCCGAAAACAACTCCATCCAACCGAGACCCACTTGAAGGCTTTGCATTTTCATGGAGCCGAACCTTTCAGTAAAATCTTATCGATTGGTTTTTAAATTTAGTTTAGACGATATTTTTAATTCCTAAAACATTATCACGCCGATAGCAGAAAGGCGATGCCCAAAAAGAACATCTCGACAGACAGCGCAGGAAAACCGGCGGCTCGCCGTGGACGCGCCAGGTTCACGATATACTTTCGCGCGCAAGTTTTCCCGCGCGGCAAGCCAGCAAGCGGCGCTGGGCGAAATGATTTATAATCTTCATGAACGCAACACCACCCGAAAAAATGGAGCGGGGGCACGGTGACGACGCATCGATCGACATTGATGAAAATCCTGGGTTACGGTGTTTTGTTTTTCGTTGCGTTTCTGGTTTTTGATTCTTCTGTGATCGTGCTCGCCGTCATGGTCGCCCTCGCGGCGCTGTTTCATTTTACCGCCCGCGGAGTGCGCAACAGCCGCTATTGAGAGATCGCGTTTCCAGACCAGCGGGGTATCGCGGGTTTTAAAACTTCAGCCGAGCCGTTTCAATCTGCCAACCTTCCCCTGAATCTGAGGATTTCGACAGAGCCATGCGATGAAAGTTTCCGGACAGTTGCGAAAAATGACGCACGAAAATGCCGACCCGATTCAGTATGCGTTGAGCCTGGATGAAAAACCGGTGCCGCTCACCGCACAGGTCGGCAAGGAATTGCGCCTGAAATTTCTCGGGACCATCACCTGCATCGAATGCGGCCGCTCCATCAAAAAGACCTACAACCAGGGATACTGTTTCCCCTGCGCCCGCGATCTTCCCGAAAACGCGATGTGCGCCGTGCGCCCGGAAACCTGCCAGCACGAAACCGGCAACGAGGCGGACCGGGAGTTTTACCGCAACTACTGCGGTGTGGACCATTTCGTGTATCTGTCCCTCACCTCCAGCGTCAAGGTCGGCGTGACCCGGCACTTCAACATCCCATCGCGCTGGATCGACCAGGGAGCGGTGGAGGCGGTCATCATCGCCAAAGTTCCCAAACGCGTGCTTGCCGGCCGGATCGAAGTGGCGATCGCCAAGCACATGTCGGATAAAACCAACTGGCGCAAGATGCTCAAAGGCGAAACCGACCCGGTGGACCTGAAGGAAATCCGCAAGCAGGCGATCGCATGGATGCCCGAGGAACTCAAGTCCTACGCTCTGGAAGGAGAGAGCGTGCAGCGGTTTTCCTATCCGGTCGAGCAGGTTCCGCAGAAGATCACCAGCCACAACCTGGACAAGGACCCGGAGCTTGCGGGCACGCTGCAGGGGATCAAAGGGCAGTACCTCATTTTCCCGGCCAGGGTCATCAACCTGCGCAAGTATGCGGGGTACCACCTGGAATTCGAGTTTTAGAGCGGGGCCGCGGACTTTCCGGCCTCACGCTTTGAAGGAAATTCTCAAAACGGCAGGTGAACGATGGATTCATTACACTGGTTTTTCGATTTTTCCGTCCTGTTCCGCATTGCGCTGGCGATGATTCTGGGCGGCCTGGTCGGTCTGGAGCGGGAAATGCGCTGGCGGCCCGCAGGGCTTCGGACCCACATGATGGTCTGCCTGGGAGCCACCATTCTGATCATTGGGTCTGAGTTTTCGCAGCGGACGCTCGCCCCGGGAGCCGCGATGTTCGCTCCGGACCGGTTGGCCGCAGGCATCATCACCGGAATCGGGTTTCTCGGCGCCGGCGCCATCATCAAGGAAGGCAATCTGGTGCGCGGTCTGACCACAGCCGGCAGCATCTGGCTGGTGGCGGGGCTCGGCATCATCATCGGCAAACAGTTTTACGCCCTTGCGGTGGGCGCCACCCTCGGCGCGCTGGTGGTCCTGGTGTTATTCGGCTACCTGGAAAAATGGATTCCATTTCCGGATCAGAAGGATCTGGCGATCAATCTGGAATCGCCCGAATGGAAGACGTCAAAAGAGGGAATCCGGGAAATCTTCGAGAAGTTCCGCCTCAAGATCGGGAAAAAGAAGATGACCGTCGATCATTCCAAGGAAGAGGTGGAAATCAGATACGCGGTCCAGCTGAAAAAAGGACTGGATGAAGAAGCGGTGATCCTGGAAATCGCGCAGGTGCCCGGCGTGAAGCGCGTGCACTGGTGAGTGCCGCGCCGCACCCGGTGAAAAACGGGATCAGGCCGCCTGCTTGACCATCTGCCCGACCAGGATGTTGTCGGTGGTGTTTTTATCCGGCTTACGCACCAGCTTGGCGTACTGGATGTCTTTGGCCCAGCCCAGGGCGCGGAAGACACAGATGGCCATCCAGGTCAGGTCGATCTCCCAGAACCTGAGCCCGTGGCGGGCGGATTTGGGATAAGCGTGGTGGTTGTTGTGCCAGCCTTCGCCGTAAGCGATGAGTCCCACCCACCAGCAGTTGGTGGACAGGTCGTTTTCCAGCTTGAAGGTTTTGTAGCCGAAATAATGCGCGGCGCTATTGACGAACCAGGTGCTGTGGTACACCATGACGATGCGCAGGAAAATGCCCCAAACCACCCAGGGGAGCCCGCCGATGGCGAATAAAATCAATCCGAAAGCCACCTGGATTTTGATGAAATGATCGTCCAAAAACTGATAGAATTTATCGTCCGCGATGTCCTTTGCATACGTGTTCAGGACCTTGTTGTCGTCGAATTCCCGGTGGGAGTAGAGCATCCAGCGGAAATGGGCCCACCAGAAGCCCTTTTTAGCGCTGTGCGGGTCCCGCTCCGTGTCCGAGCCGGCATGGTGCATGCGGTGCTGGGCCACCCATTTGATGGGGCCGTTTTCGCAGGCCAGGGTGCCGCAGAAGACCAGAAAATAGGCCAGCCATTTGGGCAGTTTCAGTCCCCGGTGGGTCAGGTAACGGTGGTAACCCAGGCAGATGCCCAGCGAAGCCGTCATCCAGTGCAGGACGGCGAACAGGATCACCGCGCTCCAGGAAAAGGCGAACGGCGCCAGAGCCAGCAGAGCCCCCAGATGCAGAAATATGAAGAAACCCGCTGTGGATTTGTTGAAGATATAGAGGGGTTGGGTCTGGGTTTCCGTGGCTGCCATGAATCGTCCCTTTCCTTGGTAAACAAACCGGTTTCTGGTTCGGATTGCAGGTATTTCTGAACAGTTTCATCTTAACCTTGAATAAACGCCCCTAATGTAAAACTTATGTAATATCCGCCCGGGGCGGCGGCCGGCCGGAACCCCGCTTTTTCAGGGTATCGGGCGGCAGAACAAGGGAGAATCGACGCATGAACCGATTGCGTGCCTTATTTCATCCGATCATGATCTTCATCGGGGTGCAGGTCGCCTGGATCATCCTGATGGCGGTCTGGATCAACTGGTACCTGAAAAACAGCCGGGACCTGCAGGATTTCGCGCAGAAACTGCGCCCGGACCTCTTCAGCGCCGATGTCAATTGGTTGATTTTGCTGGAAGGATGTTTTTTAATGCTGGTGATCCTGGCCGGGGTCTACATGATATTCGTTTACTGGAACAAGCAGGCGAAGCTGAACCGCCTGCAGAGCAACTTCGTATCCAGCGTGTCCCACGAGTTGAAATCGCCCCTCGCATCCATTCAGCTTTACCTGGAAACCTTGAAGTACCAGAAAGTGTCCAAGGAGGAATCCAGGGACTTCGTCGAGACGATGCTCACCGACACGGAACGGCTCTCGTCCCTGATCGACAACATCCTGGCCTCCAGCAAATACGAACCCAGGAACATGCAGCTGGAGTTCAAGCCGGTGGAAGTGGGCGGGTTTCTGGCCGAAGTGGTCCAGGGCCTGAAGCGCCAGTTTGAGGATCGAAGCTGCACGGTGAACCTGGAAACCGGCGATCCGGTCACCGTCATGCTGGATCAGCGCGCCATGCGCATGGTGTTCAACAACCTCATCGGCAACGCCCTGCGCTATTCCCCGGTCGGGTCCAGCCTGACCATCCGCGTGCGCAACGGCAAGAAGAACTGCGAGATCGACTTCATCGACCAGGGCATCGGCCTGAATAAAAAAGACGTGAAAAAGATCTTTAAAAAGTTCTACCGGGTTTCCAACCCCAACACCCAGAATATCGAAGGCGCCGGCCTGGGATTGTTCATTTCCAAAGAGATCGTCAAAAGCCACAAAGGCACGATCCGCGTCGCCAGCGAAGGCACGAACAAGGGGGCGGTGTTCACCGTGTCCCTGCCCGTGAAAAAGCCCAGCCGGCAATCGGCGCCTGCCGCCGTTTCGGTGAATTGACCCTATGGAAACCAAGAAAAAGATTCTGGTCGTGGAAGACGAGGGCCACCTCGCCAAAGGTCTCAAATTCAACCTGGAGCGCGAGGGGTACAGCGTCACGGTGGCCGAGGACGGCCTCAGCGCCCTGGAGCTGCTCAAGAGCCAGGAATTCGACCTGGTGATCCTCGATCTCATGCTGCCGAAAATGGGCGGCATGGAGGTCGCCAAGCACATCCGCGAAACCGACACCCGCTTTCCCATCCTCATGCTGTCCGCCAAATCCACCGACGACGACCGCGCCGCCGGGTTGGAGATGGGCGCCGACGATTATCTGGGCAAGCCCTTCCACCTGCCGGAGCTGCTGCTGCGCGTCAAGGGGATCCTGAGACGGTGGGAATGGTACAAGCAACCGGTGAGCGACCAGGGTGTGGTGCATTTCGGCGAGATGTGGATCGACTTTCAGACCGGAAAAGCCAAAGGCTGCAACGGGGAATTCTACCTGACCGCCAAGGAGGCCCAGATCATGAAACTGCTGGTGGCCAAAAAGGGCGACGTGGTGACGCGTGAGGAACTTCTGGAAACCGTCTGGGGCTACACCCCCGAAACCGAAACCCGCACCGTCGATAACTTCGTGGCCCGCTTGCGGAAACACTTCGAGAAGAAACCGCAGAAACCCCGGCACATCCTGACCGTGCGCGAAAAAGGCTACCAGTTCAACGCCGAGCCCGACGAAAAATAGATCTGTGTAGAAAAGGGCGGGGCGCTCTCCGGTGAGAAGACTTTATCCCTGGCAACACGCTTCCAGAGTGGGCATGAGAAAATTTGTACTGATCATCAACGGTGAAAATTTCATGATGAAGGAAGAAACGGATGAAGGGGATAAAATCCGCAACTTCGGTTTTTCGACCACCCGTTGTGTTGAGGCCGAAAGTCCGTCGCAGGCGGAAGACGCCGCCATGGATCTCATCCGTGAAGAGCTGAAGGACGCTGTCTTGAATGAACGGTCCAATTCGCCCATGATGTATGTGGATGAACTCACAGAAGTGGATTCTTTCGGCGACCGGCTGGTTCCCGGCAAGGGTTTCAGTTTTTTCGAAGAGGAAGCCAAATAGTTTGAACGCGTGAACCTGCGGAAATCCTGACAACCGCGAATTCACACATCGACCCAGCCCGCAATTCCGTTCAGCAGCTCCGCGCTGAACGCCTCCTTCGAAACCTCCCCGATGTGGGGAAACTCCCCCAGCACCGGCACACCCGAGATTTTGGAAAGAATCTCCGCGTTGGCGTTTTCCACCGCATCGCCTGCGCCCGGCGCCGTGCGGTTGAGGATCACCCCGTGCACCTTCAGGCCTCCCAGCACCGCCGCCTTGACCGTCAGCAGCGTGTGGTTCAGCGTGCCCACCGAGGTGCGCGCCACCACGATGAGCGGCAGGTCGAGCTCGCGCGCCAGGTCGCTCACCAGATAATCGTGGCGGATCGGCACCAAAAGCCCGCCCACACCCTCGATCAGAAGGATCTCGTGTTTCTCGCGCAGAGCCCGAAAGCTCGCGAAAACCGGCTCCAGATCCAGAACCCGGTTCTCAAGCTGCGCCGCCCTGAGAGGCGAGGCGGGGGTTTTGAGCTGGATCGGGCAGACCTCCGGCAGCGCGTCCGCACAGCCGGTGATCTCCATGAGGAAGCGGGCGTCAGAATTGGCCGCCGAGCTGCATTGCGGGTCCACCCCGGTTTCGATGGGTTTCAGGACCCCCACGTCCCGGCCCTGTTTCAGATACAGCGAGGCGAGGGCCGCTGTGACCACCGTTTTTTTCCGACACCGGTGTCGGTTCCTGTGATGAAAAATCCCGGCATTTTGAGGCTCCTGGGCGCTTGAGATGAGTGCGGCCCAAGCATAACAGGATGATTTCCAAAGAGTCACCCCAAAAAGGCGATTTCGGCAGGGCAGGGCGGGGAGGGCGGTATTTTGCAGGGAAAGGGCTCTTGGCGGACCGCCCTGCGGCAACCGGAGAACACCGGGCGTGGCCCGTCGGCGGAAATTTGCTATAATTGAACCGACAGGTTGCGGTTTTCCACCAATCCGAGGGTCGATCATGAGCACCATCGATGTCAAATGCCCCTGCTGCGAGAGCAAGCTGAAGGTCGATATCAAGACCGGGGAGGTCATCTGGCAGGAAGACAAACCCAAGCCCGAGGTGTCCCTGTCGGACATGGTCAAAACCCTGGACGCCCAGAAAAAGGAACAGCAAAGCCTGTTCAAAAAGCACAGTCAGACGCAAAAAGAACGCGACCGCCTGCTGGCCGAGAAGTTCAAGGAATCCGCCAAGAAGGTCGATCGCAACGTCGAAAAACCCCTCCGCGATTTCGACCTGGATTGACCGGACATTTCCCCCTCAGTCACGTTTGAGCCGAAGATGGAGAGGGGAACATGAAGCCGCTCAACTGTCCGAAATGCGGCCGCAACACCATCCGCATTGCCAAAAAGCTTTTCGTCTCCCGCCGCAAACCCATCACCTGCCCAGATTGCAATACAAAGCTGTATTTGCATACGGGCTATGAAGTCGTCTCCAGAATCGCGGCGTTTGTGATTTTAGTTCCCATCCTGCTGAAACTGGCAGCCGATCCCTCCCTGTTGTATGGAATCCTGTTCGTGCAGTTGTTCTTCGTGGTCTGGTTCGTGCGCCGGATTTTCGTGCCGCTCAGGTTTTATTGATGTCAGGGGAAAAGAGGTTTGTATGGATATTGAGAAATTCAAAGAATTGGATGCTCTAATAGATAATGGGGAGTTTAAAGCTGCTTTTAAGCAATTTCTGCATGCTGCCGAAGCTGGGGATGTGGATGCAATGGTGCGTGTTGCGTATATGTATGCGCACGGGCAAGGGGTGTCATTGGATTTTGATAAATCCATCTATTGGGATGTAGTTGCAATAAAAAAAGGCAGCGAGACAGCATTATATAACCTTGGAATCACCTATCGCATGAAGGGGGATCTCAGAAAAGCAAAGTCCTGTTTTGAAAAATCACTGCAGGCTGGTCGGGGGGAAGCCGCGTTACAATTGGCTAAACTCTATCTGGTCAGCGATAAGGAATTGGAAAAGGTAAAGACCTATCTTGAAATCGCGCTCGATCACGAAATGTGTGAAGCGTCTGAAGAAGAAGCTGAGAATCTTTTAGACGAATTGGAACGCTAACGTATTAAAGGAAAATTGAGATCACAGAGAAGATGATAATAAAATAATTGGATATGTAGGCTTTTCTTAATTCCTCTCCCCACTCGGGGGGAGAGGATACAGGTGAGGGGGGCTTTGCGTCTTTGCGACTTTGCGCGAGGCTGCTGTTTAAAAGATTCACCAATACTTCTGAAAAGGTATCAAACCTTCACGGTCAGCCCGTCGTAGGCGAGCTGCACGTTGTCGGGAAGATCGGCGGAAACCGTGTCGTGGTCGAACTTGTGGTTGATGTGCGTGAGGTAGGCCCGCCTGGGTTGGATCTGTTCGATCGCATTGAGCGCCTCGCTCAAGCACATGTGCGTCGGGTGCGGGTCGAAACCCAGCGCGTTGATGATGAGGACATCCAGCCCGCGCAGCTGCTGCATCGTTGCGTCGGGAATGGCGCTGCAGTCGGTGATGTAGGCGCAGTCGTCGATCCGGTAGCCGGAGATCCGGAGCTTGCCGTGAATGATGTCCAGCCGCGTGACTGCAAGGTCTCCCAGTGAAAACGGCGTGCCGTCCACCGCGTGCAGGCTCAGCTGCGGCAGGCCGCCGCCCACCTGCTTCGCGGTGCCGTTGAAGATGTAGCTGAACTTGTTTTTCAGCTCCTCCAGCGTTTCCGCGTTGCCGTAACAGGGGATCGAGGTTTTGTTGAAATAGTTGAAGCTGCGCAGCTCGTCGATGCCGTGCACGTGATCCGCATGGTGGTGCGTGAAGAGCACGCTGTTCACGTGCTGGATTCCGTGCGTCAGGCTTTGCAGGCGCAGGTCCGTCGAGGTGTCGATGAGCAGGTGGTAGTCGCCGCTGCGGAACAGGACCGAGGCGCGCAGGCGTTTGTTCTTCGGATCGTCGGACCGGCAGACCGCGCAGTTGCAGCACATGGAGGGGACCCCGGTCGATGTTCCCGTTCCCAGAAAAAGGATCTCCATGGCCCGGTCAGTGGTTCATGTCGCACAGGACTTCGCCCTGGCGGCAGGGAATGGATTCGAACTGAATGGTGGTGTGGGTGATGTTGAACTTGGTGCGCAGAAGATCCTGCATCTCGCGCAGCAGCCCTTCCGACGGGTTGGCTTTGGCGTCCCCCACCAGCGCGTGCGTGCTGAGCGCGTAGATGTTGGAGCAGATGCACCAGATGTGCAGTTCGTGAATGTTCTGGACCGCCGGGATCGACGTCAGTTCGCGTTTGACTTCCGACACCGAGATGCCCTTGGGGACGCCTTCGAGCAGAATGTGCACCGAATCGGACAGGATGTTCTTGGCGCCCCAGATCAGCAGCAGCGCAATCGCGGCGCCCACCAGCGCATCCACCCAGTACCAGCCCGTCGCCCACATCACCCCGGCACCGATGATCACCCCGACCGAGGCCAGCGTGTCGCCCAGCACATGGTAGAGCGCGCTCTTCACATTGAGGTCCCCCGAATGCAGCCCCGGTTCCCGGAGAAAATAGATCACCGCCAGATTGGTGATGAGCCCGATGCCGCCCACCAAAAGGACGAGACCGGTTTGCACCTCCTGCGGATTCTGAAAGCGCTCGAACGCCTCGAACAGAATCGTGCCCGCCATACCGAGCAGCAAAAGCCCGTTGATCAGCGCGGCGAAGATCTCCAGCCGATGGTAGCCGTAGGTTTTGGTCGATGTCGAGGGCAGGGTGGATATCCTGAGCGCCGCCCAGCTCAGGCACAGGGCGAACACGTCGCTGAACATATGGCCCGCGTCGCTGAGGAGCGCCAGACTGCCGGCGATCCAGCCGCCCGCCGCCTCAAAGCAGAAAATCAGGAATGTCAGGAAGATGGCGATTTTCAGCCGTTTTTGCACAATATGTGAATCCATAGGGTCTCGTGAAGGCCGGACTGATGACGGAACAAGGAGTTCCCAGGAAACGTTCAAAATCAAGAGAACCCTTTCATTCTAAAAGGCGGCTCGATACCTGTCAAGAAACCCCACGCCACACGCACATTGGACAGAGGCACTCGATTGAAAAAATCCACAGGCGGGGTTGCTCGCAATCGAGCTCTCAGGTGACTGCCAGCAAACGGATTGATTTTACGGTTCGTAGTTGGGGCCTCGTTGCCGATGAAAGGGTTGTCGAAGACATTGCTTGCCCTTTAAGGTCAGGCATTGGATGTCCCCTTATCGAATAATATCGATAAGGAAATCAATAAAAATTGACCCGCAAATCACAGGATCCGGGATACTTTTTCTCCGCAGCCTTCCTTAAAATCTTCCCAATAGATAAAACCCGGTCCTCGGTGGCCGGGGAAATCAGCCACCCCAATGGGGACAGCCCATTTCGGATTCAGAGGTGAACCATGAGCAGTGAAAAAAGAGTGAAAAGAGGGTTTGCGGCGTTTGTCCTGTTGTTTTTCTTCCTGGGAAACAGTGCGTGGGCAGGTGCAGACGCGGAAAAAGAGCTTGAAAGAATTAAGCAGGAGTTCGGTCCGGTTTTGAAGCTGCAGGGCAATGCAAAAAAAGAAATCAACGTGATCGCCAATATCCTGACCCCGGACTCAAAAATGAAGCCCATCGATGCGACCCGGGCGAGCGGGGAGATGTGCATGCTGGAAACCGTGACCAAGCACAACATGATCCACTTCTCCCAAAACCCCGAAAGCACGCACGAGGATGTGGTTTACTACATCAATCCGGCAAAATTGATCGAAAGTGGCCTCGATCCGTCGAAGCTGCCGCGCCATCCCAGGGAATTGGGAAAAATGGAACCGCTGCAATGGTATTACTACGATGGCACCTATGTGGAGCCGCATCAGGGAAGCAAGCTCAACAAGCCGTTCATCATCATGACGGTGGACGTGAAGTAGCGAACAATCTGATATAGGGCCGGGTTCCCTGCGAATCCCGGCGCATGCACTCCAGAACCCCTTGAAATCCGTGGCTGCTGAACATTCCCGGTGCTCAAAGCCAGGCAGAGGGGGGCTGGAAGAAGAGCCCAGGGTGAGCAAAAAATCCCTGGGCTCTTTTTTACCCTGAAACACGCCGAGCTTTGCTGGCAACCAGGGCCTTCGGTTGAGGAGTCGATTGAATATCCGGTGTTTTTTATGGTAGATTAAGGCCTTTCCAAACCAACTGTTATTCACTAGGAGTGTTGAATATGCCCAATTTAGTATCCAAACCTGCGCCCGATTTCACTGCGGATGCAGTGATGCCCGACGGATCGTTCAAGCAGATCAAGCTTTCCGACTATCGGGGCAAGTATGTCATCCTGTTCTTCTATCCTCTGGATTTCACCTTTGTGTGCCCCACCGAGATCATCGCGTTCAGCACCAAAGCGCAGGACTTCAAAAAGCGCAACACCGAGATCATCGGCGTTTCCATCGACAGCAAATTCTCGCATCTGGCCTGGAGGAACACC
This sequence comes from Nitrospinales bacterium, assembly GCA_965223345.1. GTDB lineage: Bacteria > Nitrospinota > Nitrospinia > Nitrospinales > VA-1 > CBDCWG01. The sequence goes on along the minus strand of CBDCWG010000007.1, from coordinate 317,082 downwards.
GACCGCAAGGAAGGCGGCCTGGGAGAGATCCAGTACCCGCTGGTGGGGGATGTGACCAAGCAGATCAGCCAGGATTACGACGTGCTCGCCGACATCGGCGTGGCGTTCCGCGCCTTGTTCCTGATCGACAAGGACGGCATCGTCCAGCACCAGTTGATCAACAACCTGCCCCTGGGCCGCAACATCGACGAAGCGCTGCGCATGGTCGATGCGCTGCAGTTCCATGAGAAAAACGGCGAAGTCTGCCCCGCGAACTGGCAGGATGGCTCCGACGGCATGAAAGCGGACCCGAAAGGCTCCAAGGAGTATTTTTCCAAGCACAACTGAGTGCGGGGGCGCAATCCGCCTTCCACTCAGCCTCGATTTCCTCGATAAACTGAGGAATTCAGGGCGGAACCGGGTCCATCCCGGTCCGCCCGTTTTTTTGCGCGGACGCTGGGGATTCCGGATGTTTCAGGCATGCCGGATGACGGGAGCGTTCTCATACGCTGCAACTTCTTGCCACCGGGCGGGACCCGGTATTCATATGATCATTCTATCCAATGACGACGGCATCAACGCCCCCGGCCTGCGCACGCTGCGCCGCGAGATCGCCAAGATCGCCGACGTGATGGTGGTGGCGCCGGAAACCGAGCAGAGCGCCGTCGGGCACGCCATCACCCTGTCCAGTCCGCTCAAGACCCGCAAGGTGGTGGAAAACGGCGAGTTCATCGGCTATGCGGTCAACGGCACCCCCGCCGACTGCATGAAAATCGCCATCACCGTGCTGCTCGACGAACCGCCGGAGCTGGTGATCTCCGGCATCAACCTGGGCGGCAACCTGGGAACCTGCGTCATATACTCCGGCACGGTCTCCGCCGCCACCGAGGCCTCGATCATGGGGGTCACCGCCATCGCCGTGTCTCTGGACACCTTCGTGGATCCCGACTTCACCCCCGCCGCCGAGTTCATCCGCAAGCTGGTGCCCACGGTTTTGAAGAAAGGGCTGCCCGAGGGCGTGTCGCTCAACATCAACGTCCCGGCGGTACCCAAAGAGCAGCTTGCGGGCGTGGCGATCACGCGCCAGGGGAAATCCCGGGTGATCGAGACCTTCGACAAGCGCGTCGATCCGCGCAACAACACCTACTACTGGCTGGCCGGCGAGATGCGCTTCGACGAGGTGGACGATGAGACCGACTGCGAAATGGTCTCCAAAAACCACATCGCCATCACCCCCATCCACTACGACCTCACCCATTTCAAGACCATCGAGGGTCTGAAGGAATGGGACATTCAGCTTTAATATCCTGTCACCCCGAGTCCTTCTACAAGCTCAGGCAAGCTCTGTCGAAGGGCGACAGGTCCATGCTTCGACAGGCTCAGCATGACAGCTCAGCGCAAAAAAAAACCGGCAACAGCGGGACCCGTATGAAAAGTCCGCCGTTGCCGGCTGTGCAAGTGTGGTTTTACCGGTTTAGAGCCATCAGGTCGCGACGCCCGCTTCGTGACGCAGGGCCTCCTTGCGGCTGAGCTTCACCTTGCCCTGGGAATCGACGTCGATCACCTTGACCTTGATCTCGTCGCCTTCCTGAATCTCGTCGGACACGCTCTTGATGCGCCGGTCGCAGATCTGCGAGATGTGAACCAGCCCGTCGGTGCCCGGCAGGATCTCCACGAAGGCGCCGAAATCGACGATCTTCTTGACCTTGCCGAGATAGATCTTGCCGACTTCCACTTCCTGGATGAGGCTTTCGACAAAGTTGATGGCGTCGTTCGCCGCCATCTCGTCCGCAGACGCGATCGAAACGACCCCGTCGTCGTTGATGTCGATGGTGACGCCGGTTTTGTCGATGATCTCGCGGATGACCTTGCCGCCCGGTCCGATGATGTCGCGGATCTTGTCCTTCGGCACCGTCATGGTGATGATGCGCGGTGCGTACGCCGACATCTCCGTGCGCGGCGTCTCCAGCACCTTGGCCATCTCGCCGAGAATGTGCATGCGGCCTTCGCGCGCCTGCTCCAGCGCCGTGGACATGAGCTGCTTGTCCAGGCCGCCTATCTTGATGTCCATCTGCAGCGCGGTGATGCCGTTTTTCGTGCCGGCCACCTTGAAATCCATGTCTCCCAGATGGTCCTCGCTGCCCAGGATGTCCGACAGGATGGCAATGCGGTCGCCTTCTTTGATCAGGCCCATGGCGATGCCCGCGACCGATTCCTTGATCGGCACGCCCGCATCCATCAGCGCCAGCGCGCCGCCGCACACCGAGGCCATGGAAGAGGAACCGTTGGATTCTAAAATTTCGGAAACGATGCGGATGGTGTAGGGGAAGTCGTCTTTGGAGGGCAGGACCGGAATCAGGGAGCGTTCCGCGAGCATGCCGTGTCCGATCTCCCGGCGGCCCGGCCCGGCGATGAACTTGACTTCGCCGGTGCAGAACGCGGGAAAATTGTAATGCAACAGAAACGACTTGTTGCCCTTGAACTCCAGGCTGTCCATCCTCTGCTCGTCGATCGAGGTGCCCAGCGTGGTGGTCACCAGCGCCTGCGTCTCGCCGCGCGTGAAAATCGCCGAGCCGTGCGTCCGCGGCACGTATCCCACCTGGATGCTGATGGGCCGGATGTCCTTGAGGCCGCGGCCGTCCACACGGTATCCCTTGTCCAGGATGAGGTTGCGCACCACCTCTTTTTCCAGGCTGTTGTAGATGCTGCCCAGATCGCGTTTGATGTCTTCGTCCTCTTCGGGGTTGGCCTCCGCCATCAGCGATTCCTTGATGGCTTTGATGGTGTCGGTGCGTTCCTGCTTGCCGGGAATGGTCATCGCCGCTTCCAGCTTATCCCGCACCAGGCTGTCCGTCTTGGATTTCAGCGCTTCGTCCGGCTCCACGCTTTCCACCGCCACTTTTTCCTTGTTCAGCAGGCTGTGCAATTTTTCCTGAATTTCGATGATCTTTTTGATGCGCTCGTGTCCGAACTCCAGCGCGTTCATCATCGTTTCCTCGCTCATCTCCTTGGCGCCCGCTTCCACCATGACGATGCCGTCGGCCGTGCCCGCCATCACGAGGTTGAGATCGCTGTCGGCGGATTCTTCGTAGGTCGGGTTGAACACGAAGTTGCCGTTGATGCGGCCGACGCGCGCGCCGGCGATGGGCGTGGTGAAGGGGATGTCCGAGATCATCAGCGCCGCTGAGGCCCCGGTGATGGCGACCACGTCGGTCGGGTTGACCTGATCGTGCGAGATGACCAGGCAGATGACCTGGGTCTCATTCAAGAACGCCTTGGGAAACAACGGCCGGATCGGCCGGTCGATCAGTCTGCAGGTCAGCGTTTCGATTTCTCCGGGACGGGCTTCCCGTTTGAAAAAGCTGCCCGGGATTTTCCCCGCGGCGTAGGTGCGCTCGCGGTAGTCCACCGTGAGAGGGAAAAAATCCTGATTCTCCTTGGCCTGCTTGGCCATCGTGGCGGTCACCAGAACCATCGAGTCTCCCTGGCGGATCACCACCGCGCCCCCGGCTTGCCGGGCGAGGTCTCCAGCTTCAATAGATATTACTTTCCCGTCTATATCGATTTCTACTTTTTCCATTAATTCTTCTCCAGTTCCTTAGTTATCGTCGGATACCCAGTTGCGCGATGATTTCCTGGTAGCGTCTCGCGTCCTCTTCTTTGAGGTGATCGAGGAGTTTGCGCCTCTGGCTGACGAGTTTGAGCAACCCGCGCCGCGAGTGATGGTCCTTGGCGTGGGTTTTGAAATGTTCGGTAAGGTCGTTGATGCGTTTGGTAAGAAGGGCAATCTGGACTTCGGCGGAACCCGTGTCCTTTTCGTGCAGTTTGTAATCCGAAATGATTGAAGATTTCTCTTCCTTTTTTAAAGCCATCGTCTCATCCTCCCAAGATGGAGTCCGGTGCTGAGAGAGGATTGGCGAATGTTTTCGCAGACCAGCTCGGGCGGACCCGGCCTGGTGAATGCGCGGGCGTGAGAGCAAGAGCTTCCCTGCGAAAACATTCCAACCGTCTTCTTTCAGCGATGTGGTTCATAAAGTGGGTCACTATTATAAGATCCGCATGCAGACGCCCGATCATTTTACGGCGAAATGCGGATCGGTATCGATCAAATAAAAAAAAATTCAATCCAGCACCCGTTTCAGTTTGAACGCGATGTCGTTGGGCCCCAGGGTCGAATACGCGTCCTGATCCACAACCGGTTCCACAATCGCCAGCAGGCGATGGTTGCCGTTGGAAAGCCTGAGATTCATTCCCGGACGAAACACCCCTGGAATGGTATCGCTTTCCAGGGAAGATTTGCAGGGTGCAACGCCGTGGGCGATGGAACCGGCAAAATCTTTTTTGATGCGGATTTCCGGAAGAAAATGGAGAGCTTTTTCCTGAGGGACCAGCGTTTCAGACAGGCTTCCGTTCGAAACCGCGGCTTTCAAGGCTTCAAGGGTGACCGAGCCGGTCAGATCGAAATCCCCGACCCGGGTGCGGATCAGGTGTTCCATGTGGGCGTGGGTGCCCAGCTTCGTCCCGATATCGTGGCAAAGCGTTCTGACGTAGGTTCCTGCCGAACAATGAACTTCGAATTCGACCCGGTCGCCTTCCTTCTTGATGAATTCAATAGCAAATATCGTTATATTTGCTGGTTTTCTTTCGATAGTAATACCATTTCTGGCCAATTTGTAAAGAGGAATTCCTTTGCGCTTTTTGGCCGAAAACATGGGCGGCACCTGTTTCTGCGGACCCGTGAACCCGGCCAGCACCCGCCGCACCGCCTCTTCGGTGATGCCGTCCGTCGGCCCCGTGCCGACGACCGTGCCGGAGGCGTCCTGCGTGTCCGTGGAGGTTCCCAGCACCAGCCGGGCCCGGTACGCTTTCGGCAGCGAGGAAAGAAACTGAATGATGCGGGTGGAGCGGTTGAGGCAGATGGGCAGCACGCCTTCGGCCAGCGGATCCAGGGTTCCGATATGCCCGGCCTTTTTCGCCCCCACGGTGTTTTTGACCGCCTGCACCATGTCGAAGGAGGTGGGACCTTGCGGTTTGTACAGGTTGACGATCCGGTTCAGGGTGCCGTTGTTTTCCCGACCTGGGTTGTCCCCGGCTGCGTTGTTTACGTTCTCTGCAACCGATTGCGTGTCATTCAAGGTGCAAATCCTTGAGGATCTTGGTGATTCTATCCACATTGTTCTGGGTGTCGTCGCGTTTGAAATCCAGCTCGGGAATGGCTTTCAAATACAGGTTTTTCCCCAGAGAGTTTCTGATGAATCCCCGCGCGCTTTTCAAAGCGGCCAGGGTGTCTTCCTTTTCTTTTTCCTCACCCATGACGCTCACGTACACGTTGGCGTGTTTGAGATTGTCGCTCACATCCACGTGGGTGATGGTGGCGAAGCCGATGCGGGGATCTTTCAGGCCGTGCTGGATCAGCTTGGAAATCTCCTCCAGCAGCAGTTCCTGAATCCGTTGAGATCGTTTGAAACGCATCGCACACGCAGCCTCGTCCCGGTATCAGGAGTCCATCGGACCCAGATGCAGGGTTTTGATCTGGCAGTCGGTCATTTCCGCAAGGTGCATCCGGTCGATGGCGTTCACCACCTGGCTCATCAGCCCGTCCAGATACTTGAGGTCCGAGCCCACCGCGACGATTCCCAGATGCAGGTTCTGCCAGACGTCCTGATCGCCGATCTCGGCGATGGAAATATTGAACTTGTTTTTCACCCGGTCCTTGATCGATTTGGTGATGCGCCGCTTTTCCTTCAAGGAATCGTTGCCGTGCAGAAAAAATTTCAGCGAGCAACAACCCACTTTCATGGGAAAATCCGTTCCAGCCATGTTACGGCGCGACCTCTTCAAGGACGAAAGGTTCGACGATGTCTCCCGATTTCAGATCCTGGTATTTCTCCAGCGACAGACCGCATTCGTATCCCGAGGGCACTTCCTTCACATCCTCTTTGAAGCGCCGGAGGGAATTGATTTTCCCCTGGTAGATCACGACATTGTCGCGGATCAGCCGCGCTTCGCTGTTGCGCTCGATCTTTCCGGAGGTGACCTGGCAGCCCGCGATGGAACCGACTTTGGGGATGGTGAAGACCTGCCGCACTTCCGCGCGTCCCAGCACGGTTTCCTTGAACTTGGGCGCGAGCATGCCGTCCAGCGCCTTTTTCATGTCCTCGATCGCATCGTAGATGATGCTGTACAGACGGATGTCCACCTGTTCCCGCATCGCCAGTTGCGAGGCTTTTTCCGTGGGCCGGACGTTGAAACCGATGATGATCGCATTGGATGCGCTGGAGAGCAGCACGTCCGATTCGGTGATCCCGCCCACCGCTTCGTGGATGAGCTTGATGCGGACTTCCTTGGTTTCCAGCTTGGAAAACGCCTCCGCCACCGCGTGGATCGAGCCCTGCACGTCGGCTTTGACGATCAGGTTGAGTTCCTGGATCTTGCCCTCGACGATCTGCTGATGCAAATCGTCCATGGTGACGCGCGAGGTCTGCGCGAGGATCGATTCGCGCTGCTGTTGCAGCCTGAGCGCCGAAAGCTGCCGGGCTTTTTTCTCGTCGTTGACGACGATGAATTTGTCGCCGGGCTGCGGTACCTCCGGCAGACCCACCACCTCCACCGGCGTCGAGGGCGGCGCTTTCTGAATCTTGTTGCCGTGATCGTTGATCAGCGCTCGCACTTTGCCGAAATAGCAGCCCACGATGAAAGGATCGCTGACCCGGAGCGTTCCCGTCTGCACCACCAGCGTGGCCACCGGTCCGCGGCCCTTGTCGAGCTTTGATTCGATGATGACGCCTTTGGCGCGCAGCTTGGCGTTGGCCTTGAGATCCATGATCTCCGCCTGCAGCAGGATCATTTCCAGAAGATTGTCGATACCGGTTTTCGCCAGCGCGGACACTTCGGTGAAAATCGTCTGTCCGCCCCATTCCTCGGGCAGAAGTTCCAGGTCGGCGAGCTGCTTTTTCACTTCTTCCGGCTTGGCGTCGGGCTTGTCGATCTTGTTGATGGCGACCACGATCGGCACGCCCGCCGCATTGGCGTGGTCGATGGCTTCCTTGGTCTGCGGCTTGATGCCGTCGTCCGCCGCCACCACCAGCACCACGATGTCGGTGACCTGGGCGCCGCGGGCGCGCATGGCCGTGAACGCTTCGTGTCCCGGCGTGTCGAGAAACGTGATGGCGGAGCCTTTGACCTTGGCCTGGTAAGCGCCGATGTGCTGGGTGATGCCGCCTTCTTCGTGTTTGGTCAGATTGGTTTCGCGGATGGCGTCCAGAAGCGAGGTTTTGCCGTGATCGACATGCCCCATGATGGTGACGATGGGGGAGCGGTGCGTCCGGTCGGCAGGATCATCCTGTTCTTCCTCCTCAAAATCCAGCTCCGTTTCCGGAGTGAGGGCTTCGACCTCGAAGCCGCGCTTGTCGGCGACCTTGCTCGCCACGTCGAAATCGAGGCTCTGGTTGATCGTCGCCATGATTCCGAGCGACATCAGGTCCATGATGATTTCATTGGGCGAGCATTTCAGTTTTTCGCTCAACTCGCGCACATGGATGCTGAGCGGAAGCTGAACGGTTTCGAACGTTTCTTCCTCGACCGCAACGCCCGCGGCTGCCGGCGCCGGCGCTTCCTTCGCAGCGGGGGCGGGGGCCTTGGCCGCGGCTTTGCCTTTTTTCGGTTTGGCCTTTTCCGGTTCCGCCTTGGCGGCGGGTTTGGCTTTTTTCTCGGCTTCTTTCGGTTTTTCTTCCTTCTTGACGATTTTCAGCCCGAGTTTTTTGTGTCCCTTGGTTTCCTGGGCATCCGCCTCTTTTTTCGCTTTGGTTTTGTCTGCCGTCGTTTTGGGCTTGGCTTTGACGATTTTGGGTTTTTCTGCAGCCTTGGCCTTTGCCTTCTCTTTGGCGGCCGCTTCGGCGACCAGTCTTTTGGTTCTTTCTTCGACTTCGGCTTTTTTCTTCGCGGCTTCTTCCGCGGCCTTGGCTTCTTCGGCTTTTTTGGCCGCCATCACTTTCTTGATGGCGATGGTCTTCGCCGCTGCCGTTTTTTTGGAAACCGTCGTGACCGTCGCTTTGGGTTTGCCGGATGCGGTTTTCCCTTTGGCTTTGGTCTTCGCCTTGGCTTTGACTTTTTTCGTCGCCGCCGGTTTGGGCGCAAACAGTTCCCGGATGTAATCGGAAGTGGCCTCGTCGATCGAACTCATGTAGTTCTTGACGGGGATGTCCTTCTGATGCAGGGCCTCGATGATCTGATCGTTTTGAACGTTCAGCTCAAGCGCCAGTTTGTTGATGCGAATCTTTGCCAAGTAAACTCTCCTTCGTTGTTTTTCCGGGCCCGCATACCGAAAAAAAACTGCCTGTTAAATACGAAAAATCCTCAGACGTTTTCGAGATTGTTCATTCTCTGCTTGGCCTGTTCGAGAATGGACTGGGCCACCGCTTCATCGATCCCCTCGATGGCGGCCAGTTCCTCCAGAGGGGTGATTGAAAGTTCCGCGAATGTCTGAAACTCGTTTTGCCGTAAAAGCTCGATGATGTCCGGATCGACGTCCGTGAGCTCCTCCACCAGGATTTCCTGTTCTTCCTCTTCTTCCTCGGCCGCCGCTTCGGCGCCTTCGGCGTCTTCTTCCTCCATTTCCTCAACAGCGGTCTCTTCGGCTTCGGCCTCTTCGCTCACAGCCGCTTCCTCGTCTCCGGTTTCCAGTTCGGTTACTTCCTCTTCCGCAACTTCGGCCTCTGCGGCTTCCACCTCTTCTTCAGTGGCTTCCTCCGCTTCCGCAGCCGATTCGAGCGACTCTTTGTGCGCAACGGCCAGTTCCAGGATCGCCTCGGCTTTCTTGGGGCCGATTCCCGGCAGTTCCGTCAGACCTTCCACGCCCCGCTTGAGCACTTCCTCCAGGGTCACCACGTTGCCGCTGAACAGGATGCCCATGATCTTTTCGCCCAGCCCCTTGGTGTTTTTCACCTCTTCGAGAATGTTGACGCTGGGCGCCGCTTTGGCCGTGCCCAGGAACGAAGGCTGCTCGCCAAGCTCCAGCGCTTCGGACTCGCCTTTGATGTCGATCTTCCATTTCACCAGCTTGGCCGCGAGGCGCACGTTCTGGCCCTTTTTGCCGATCGCCAGAGACATCTGGTCGTCCGCCACGATGATGGTCATGTGCTTTTCCGGCTCGTTGACGATGATGCGCGAGATCTTGGCCGGGGACAGCGCGTGCTTGATGAACACTTCCGGATCTTCCGAATACTCCACGATGTCGATCTTTTCACCGCGCAGCTCCTGCACGATCGACTGCACCCGCATGCCCCGCATGCCGACACAGGCGCCCACCGCGTCGATGTCGCGGTCGTTGGTGCGCACCGCGATCTTGGTGCGGCCGTTCGGTTCGCGCACGATGCCCATGATCTCCACCATGCCTTCGCTGATTTCCGGAACCTCCATCTCGAAAAGCCGCTTGATCAGGCCCGTGTGGGTGCGGGACAGGATGACCATGGCGTTTTTCGAGGTCTTGCGGATGTCCAGCACGTAGGCGCGGATCCGCTCGCCGCGGTTGAACGTCTCGCGGAACACCTGTTCCCGCCGCGGCAGGATGCCTTCCGCCTTGCCCAGCTCGACGATGAGATCCCCGTGTTCGAAGCGCTGCACGATGCCGTTGATCAGTTCGCCCTTTTTATCGATAAAATCGTTGTAGATCAGATCGACCTCCGCCTCGCGTACTTTCTGCAGAATCACCTGTTTGGCGAGCTGCGCCGCGATGCGGCCGTAGTTTTCCAGGATCTGCTGCACCAGAACGCGTTCACCGAGCTCCACGTCGGGAGAAAGCTCCAGCGCTTCAGTGAGGCTGATTTCATCGTTGGGATCTTCAACGGTCTCGACCACCGTCTTTTCCGCGTAGATATCGACCTCGCCCGTGGCTTCATTGAATTCGCTGTGGATTTCCTTCAAGTCCGGCAGCTTCTTGCGGGCGGCCGCCTCGACGGCGCTTTTGAGGGCGTCGATCAGGATGTCCTTTTCGATCCCTTTTTCGCGTGCGATCTGCTCGATGATGCTGATGGTTTCGATGCTCATGGCCTTTTTATGAAAGACGTGGGTTTCACCCGGCGGGAGGGAACGGACCTCACAGCTCGATGATCAATCTCGCCTGGGCGATGTTATCGAGATCGATCTCGACCGTTCGCGTGTCCTCCCGCAAAAACAGGACTCCGTTTTGAAACGTTTCGATGGAACCTGAAAAGTTGCGTTGATTGTCGATCGGGGCGAAGGTTTTGACGCGGACGCGCTTGTTCTGATAGCGCAAAAAGTCCTTTTCCTTTTTCAAGGGCCGGTCCAGCCCTGGAGAGGAGACCTCCAAAACATAGTGACCGGATATCAGACCCTCCACCTCGATCCTGTCCTCGACCTGACGGCTGACATTCTGGCAATCTTCGTGAGTGATGCCGGTTTCTTTGTCGATGTAGATTCTAAGAACCCAGTCCCGCCCCGATTTCTTGTATTCGACATCGACCAGTTCCAGCCCGGCTTCCTGGACAATGGGTTCGATCATCTCCAGAACGGATTGAGATATCGAGGAAGCGTTCATCTTCGACTGAGCCGCGGGAAAGGAAAGAGTGAATCGTGTTGTTCAGGTTTCCCGGCTCCGGCTTCAAGGTTTGTTCGGTTTTCCGATTTCTCAAAAAAAAATGCGGGTTTTCAACCCGCATTCGCTTTACGAGCTAGATTTTGTTAATTGGATTCTACTAAAAGGCCAGGGGGGTTGCAAGCAAAAATTTCCCTATGTGGAACTGCCTCAAGAGGCCCATTTCGACAGCAGGGAAGGGATCTGATCGAGCACCTGGGGGAAGGGATGCAGCTCGGAAGTGTTTGTTTTTCTTGATTTTATTTCCACCTTGCCGGCTTCGAGATTTTTCGGGCCGATGATGATCTGGATCGGGACGCCGAGCAGGTCCGCGTCCTTGAGCTTCACACCCAACCTGTCGGAGCGGTCGTCCAGAAGCGTTTCTATATTGTTGTTCCATAGGGACTTGTATGCGGTCTCGCAGGCTTCGCGGATCGCGTCCACGGAAAAGTTCGTCGGGATGATATGCACCGCGAAGGGGGCGAGGGGCAGCGGCCAGACGATGCCGTTGTCGTCGTGATTCTGCTCGATGGCGGCGGCCGCCGTGCGCCCGACGCCGATCCCGTAACAACCCATGACCATTACATTTTCCTTGCCCTTGTCGTCCAGGAAAACCGCGTTCATGGCGCGGCTGTACTTGGTGCCCAGGATGAAGATGTGGCCCACCTCGATGCCGCGTTTGATGAGCAGCTTGCCGCCGTCGCAGCGGGGGCAGGGCTCGCCCGCCTTCACGCTGCGGATATCGCCGGTTTTTTCGATCTTGAAATCGCGGCCGAGCGTCACCCCGGTCAGATGCCGGTTTGTTTTGTTGGCTCCGGTGACGAACGGCTGCATGGCGGCGATGTCCCAGTCTGCGTAGACCTTGCAATCGAGCCCTACGGGACCGACGTAACCGCAGGGCAGGCCCGGGTGCTCCGCAAAGGTTTTCTCCGTAGCCGGATGCAGCCATTCGGCGCCGATGAGGTTTTTCAGCTTGATGGGGTTGAGTTCCCGGTCGCCGCGCACCAGCCCCGCCACCAGGCCCTGGTCCGATTCGAGCAGCATGGTTTTGACGATCTGCTCCGGCTTCACCGACAAAAAATCCGCGACTTCCTGCACCGTGGTTTTGCCGGGGGTTTCCACTTCTTTAAGCGATTCGGTCGAGAGCGGGTTTTTGGGATCCGGCACCGCCTTCGCCTGCGCCAGCTCCAGGTTGGAGGCGTACTCGCAGTGGTCGCAATAGGCGATGGAATCTTCGCCCGAATCGGCGAGCACCGCGAATTCGTGCGAGAAATTACCGCCGATGGTGCCCGAGTCCGCTTCCACCATCTTGAATTCCAGCCCGCAGCGCCGAAACACGTTCGAATAGGCCTGCGCCATGTCGAAATAGGTCTTCTGCGTGCTCTTCTCGTCGGTGTGAAAGCTGTAGGCGTCCTTCATGGTGAATTCCCGGCCCCGCATGACGCCGAAACGCGGACGCACCTCGTCGCGGAATTTGGTCTGGATCTGGTACAGGGTCACCGGCAGCTGCCGGTAGGATTTGATCTCCTTGCGCACGATGTCGGTGATCACCTCCTCGTGCGTCGGCCCGTAGCAGAATTCACGGTCGTGCCGGTCCTTGAGCCGGAGCAGCTCCTTGCCGTAGAGCTCCCAGCGCCCGCTTTCCTGCCACAGTTCCGCAGGCTGCACGCTGGGAAGAAACACTTCCTGGCCGCCGATGCCGTTCATCTCCTCGCGGATGATCTGCTCGACCTTGCGCAGCACCCGCAGGCCCAGCGGCAGGACGGAATAGATCCCCGACGCCACCTGGCGGATCAGTCCCGCCCGCACCATGAGCTTGTGGCTCACCACCTCCGCATCGGCGGGGTTCTCTTTCAACGTTGGAATGAACAGCTTCGAATAATACATGGTCCCCTATGTCCTCCGCGTTTCCGTCCGGATCGCGGGGGAAAAATCGAGCCTGAAACTGGAATTGAAAAATTACAGAAACTGGTTGGCAAGGGCGATGTCTGCCTCACGGTGAATCTCCAGCCAGCCCTTGTGGATTTCGAGGAAATGCACGGCGAATCCCCGGTCGATCATTTCCTGTATGAGGTCGGTGAAGGTGAACTGGGCGATGTCCTCCGCTTCCTGAAATTTTCCCTTGTAGTTTTCCACGCAGTCCTGATAGGTTTGCACGAACTGCTCCGCTCCGGTTTTCGTGAACTTGGCCAGCCCGATGAATTCGTGCGTCGCCGTTTCCGGATTGATCTTGGTGCCGATCTTGGCGACCACGTTGTCCCAGCAGAAGCTGATGTGCCGGCGGCCGGCCTTGTTGTGCCGGTTCTTGCTGATGATGAAATCCAGCACGTTGTTGTCCTCGAACCGGTGGTACTGGATCGAGTTGTCCGCCACCAGCACGATGTCTTCCTTGCTGTCGAGCAGGTTGGCGATGATCTGGTGGTCCATCAGGATGTCCGAGTATAGCATGATGAAGCCGTTGTGCATCTTTTCTCTCGCCACCACCAGGCTGTGCAGCATGGAGCCGTTCTTGTAATCCGGGTTTTCCACAAAGGCCGCCCCCTCGGCGCGCATCTTGTCGCGCGCGTAGCCCGAGACCACGGTGATGTCGTTGAGATTGGCTGCGTTCAGGGTGCGGATCTGCTGGTCCAGCAGGGTTTTGCCGGCGATTTCCATCATCGCCTTCGGCTTGCCGTTGAGCAGCGGTTTGAGCACCGGGTCCTCGCCCGCCGCCGGGATGATGACCGGGATGTTGCCGATCTGCTCGTCCATCTGGTCCTTCTCTTTGACGTCGAGAAAGCCCACTGCCTGAAAGATCTCCCGCACCGGGGCGCAGGCGGGGTCCACCTCGAAGGACCGCTGGTTCAACAGGATGCTGCGCGAGGTTTCCAGCATGGATTTGTATGCGCTGCGCAGCAGGTGGTTGGCGTGGATAACAATGCGAAAGCCCGCGCGGCCCAGTTCTTCTTCGGTGATCCGGTTGTAGGTGGTGGGCACGCAGACCAGCGGCTTGTCGAGCTTCAGCTCGTCGAGCAGGACCCGGTAGCGTTTGGCGAATTCCAGCACCTCGTCGGGCTCTTTCGATTTGGAATGGATCATGATCCCGTCCACCCCCGCTTCCAGATAGGCGCGGGCGCGTTCCAGCGCGTCTTCCAGGCCCTTGCCGGCGATCAGGCTTTCGAGCCGGGCGATGATCATGAAATCGTCGGACGCCTGCACCGATTTGCCCCTGCGGATCTTCTGCGCGAACACGCTCGGCTCCTGCAGCAGTTGCTGCGCTCCCGCCTCCAGGCTGTTGCGTTTGGGAAACACCTTGTCCTCGATGATGGTCGCTGAGACGCCGGCGCGTTCGAGCTTGGTGACCATGTACTCGAAATTGTTCGCGTCGCCGCCGGTGTCGCCGTCCACGATCATCGGCTTGTCGGTCACCGCCAGGATTTCGTGGATCGTGTGCAGGCGCGAATCGAAGCTCACCACCTCGATGTCCGGGTGTCCCTTCGAGGCGGAATCGGTGAGGCTGCTTTCCCAGATCGCGTCGAACTCCAGCCGCACCGGTGTGTCTCCGGAAAACCCTTCGATGAACGTGTTGTTGGCGACGATGCCGCTCAACCCGTTGTGCGCTTCCAGCACGCGCACGGTTTTTCCTTCTTTAAGCAGGGATTTGAGTTTGCTGCGGCGGATCTCCGGCAGGATGTTGTTGGCGAGCGTCATGACAGCGGATTCATGTTGGTTTGCGATTCGAGTTTTTCCCGGATCCACGCGGCCACGTAGACCGATTCGGTGTCCTGCTTACTGAGCGCATTCAGGATGACTTCTATCTTTTCTTCGGGCGTGAGGCGTTTGTCGAGCAGGATGGTGCCTTTTCCGCGGATCTTGCAATACCCGCTTTGCACGCTGAATTCCTCACCCGATGCGGCGAGGTCGCCGGTGTGGATGTCTATGGACAGTTTTGCCGCCGCGGTTTTCAGATCTTCAAGTTGAGAAAAAGGATCCATCGATTTGGCCTGAGAGAATAGGGCGACGCCGTGTCCCGCGAATCCGGGCTGCTGTGGGGTGTCCCGTGGGGAGGTCAGCTTATGATGCGCACGATGTCGTTGTAGAACGCGAACACCATCAGCCCCAGCAGCATGAACAGGCCCACCTGCTGCGCGCGTTCGCGGTTCCGCTCGCTGACGGGTTTCCCCTTGATGAGCTCGATGAGGAAAAACAGAATGTGCCCGCCGTCGAGCACCGGAATCGGCAGCAGGTTCAGCAGTCCCAGGTTGATGCTCAACAGCGCGGTGAGCCGGATCAGCTGGTTGAAGCCCTGTTCCGCCTGATCGCCGTACACCTGGAAAATGAGGATCGGGCCGCCGATCGTGTTGGCGGGGATCGAACCGAAAATCAGTTTTTTGATGCTCACCGCGATCAGGTAGATCAGTTGGCCGGTTTCCTGGAGACCCCGCCACAGGGCACCGAACACGCCGTATTTTTCCTCCACCATCTCGCCGCTCAGGCCGACGCCGACCCGGCCGATTTCGACCTCTTTGCCGGTCTCGTCCTTGACCGATTCCCGCTTGGGCGTCACGGGGATGACGATCTCGGTGCCGTTGCGCTGGATGTGGAACTTCAGCTCCTGTTCCGGCTTGTCCACCACCGCGGGCTTGAAATCCTTCCAGCCGGTGATCGGGGTGTCGTCCACTTTCAGGAGGATGTCCCCCTCCTGGATGCCGGCTTGCTCCGCCACCGAGCCTTTCACCACATGCGTGATGTTGCGCACCAGAGGCGAGATACCGACCAGCCCCAGCATTTCCTTCTCGCCGAAGATATTGACCGTCTCCTTCGCCAGCGGCGTGATGGGCATGCTCAGTTGGGAGCCGTTGCGCTCGATCGTGAATTCCAGGGATTTGCCCGGAGAGTTGTTGACGATTTTCTGCAGCTCGCTGAAAAAACGCACCGGCTCGCCGTCGATGGCGACGACCTTGTCGCCCATCTGGATGCCCGCCACCTGCGCGGGCGATTCCGGTTCCACGCTGCC
This sequence comes from Nitrospinales bacterium, assembly GCA_965223345.1. Classification (GTDB taxonomy): domain Bacteria; phylum Nitrospinota; class Nitrospinia; order Nitrospinales; family VA-1; genus CBDCWG01. The sequence continues at coordinate 301,516 of CBDCWG010000007.1, read as the reverse complement.
GGTCACCAGCCCCAGCGTCTGCACGCCGACCAGATACACCACCCAGTAGATGGCGATGGCGAACAGGAAATTGAACAGCGGGCCCGCAAAGGCGATGGCCAGCCGGTGCAGCACCGGCGCCGCCGCGAACGAGCCTTCCTGATGGAGCGATTCGGTCTCGTAGTCCTCCCCCTTCATCTTGACGTAGCCGCCCAGGGGGATGGCGCAGATCAGGTATTCGGTGTCTCCGGATTGAAACCCGACGATCTTCGGGCCGAAACCGAGGGAAAACTTTTCCACCACCACGCCGCATTTGCGGGCGACGAGGAAATGCCCCAGCTCGTGCACGAAGATCAGCGCCGCAAGACCCGCGAGGAACGCGAGCATCTTGAAGCCGAACGTCGAGAGCGCATCCAGGGAAAAGAAAGATAATTCCATCATGGGGAAGGAGTCTGAAAAATACTAGGGATTTTCCGAATAATCCAACAATTCCACACCTTTGGGAATTTCAAACTGGAATTGGTCGTCGGAGATGGCCATGTTGGTGTGGATGTCACTGAACTGAATTTCCGTCTTGTTGCCTAATTTATCATACACGCTTGATCCGACGATTTGGTAGTTTTTATTGTCCGCAAACAGCACCAGCCGCTCCACGCTGTTGTCCGGATGCTTGGGGATCAGCAGCACCCGCGTCACGTTCTCGCCGCGCGACACCTTCGACACGTTGAACGATTCGGTCAGTTTCCCCTTGCCGGCCAGGAACAGCGCCGGAGTGTTGGAGGAATAGATGCTTTTGACCGGCACCTTGGTGACCTGCTTGTCCTCGGGAACGTACAGCCAGAGGATCTTGTGATTGCTGACCAGCACCTGCGGATCCGGCGCGTTGTAGATCCATTTCATCTTGCCCGGTTTTTTGATCTGCACGTCGCCGCGCGCTTCCACCGTCTGGTTCATCATCTTCACGTAGGATTTCTGCACGAACCGGGCTTTGAACGATTCCACTTCCTCGTAGCGCTTCTGGATGGCGTCGAGCGCCACCTGCTCGTCGCTGGCGGCCCAGGCGGCGCCCGCCTGCACAAGCCAGACTGTCAAAACAATGGGTAGAATTTTAGGCATCGGGTCTCGCTCCCTCCGTCCGGAGGATTAGGGGGTTTTCTGGATCACTTTTCTTCCCGTCACACGCACGCGCTGTTCCAGGATCAGGCGGATGGCCTTGGGATACAGCAGATGCTCCTGCTCCAGGATCCGCTCGGAAAGGCTTTCGGTGTCGTCCGAATCGTAAACCGGCACCACCGCCTGCAGGATGATCGGCCCGCTGTCCACGCCCTCATCGACGAAATGCACTGTGCAGCCGGAAAACTTGACCCCGTAGTCCAGGGCGTTTTTCTGCGGGTTCAGGCCCTGAAACGCCGGCAGCAGCGAGGGATGGATGTTGACGATTCTCTCCGGAAACGCCTGGATGAAACGCTTGCCCAGGATCCGCATGAAGCCCGCCAGACAGACCAGATCGACCGAACGCGCCTGCAAAAGCCCGATCATTTCTTCATCATACGCCTCGCGGCTCTCGAACTGGGCCGGAGACAGAAACTGCGACTCGATCCCGTGCTTTTGCGCCCGCTCCAGTGCGTACGCGTCTTCCACATTGCTCAACACGAGGGCGATTTTTGCGGGCAGCCCTTCGTTTTCAATCGCATCGATGATCGCCTGAAGGTTGGTTCCGCGCCCGGAAACCAGAACTGCGAGCTTGAATTTATTCGATCCCATTCAACCGTTCATAAATTTAGAGAACCGTTTATTTTTCGAGCTTAACATTATTCAAGCGGGCGAATCAATGCGGCGCCGCCCGCTCCCGGCTCGCGTGCGCAGGAGATGCGCACCCCTAAAAAAAATCCCCATTCCTAACGGAATAAAAGGGAGCCGAAGCGATCTTAATCTTTGGAAATTGATTTCCACCTCTTTGGGTCCGCCTGCCAAACGTAATCCTCCCAGGCAGGCGGATCTTACTATCTCCCCGAAAAAAAAGGATCTACAGGATTGGCCGCCGGCCGGTCAGGCCGCCAGCTGTTCTTGGATGATCTTCAACAGCCCCACATTCTGGGTGTGTCCGGATTTGTGGGCTTTGATGTGGCCGCGCAGGGGTTTTCCCAGAAGATAAAAATCTCCCAGTATATCGAGGATCTTGTGGCGGACGAACTCGTCATCGAACCGGAGCTTCGTGTTGATGACCTTGCCGTCCCCCAGAAGGATGAAGTTGTCGAGCTTGCCGCCGGTCGCGAAACCCATTTTCGTCAGTTGCGCCACATCCTGCAGGAAACCGAAGGTGCGCGCCGGGGCGATCTCCTTCTTGAAGCTCGTCTCGCCGTTGAACTCGTAGGTGTAGTCGAGCGTCCCGATCGGATCGGGATACTCCATGTGATAGCTCACCTTGAACTTGTCCGAGGGCTCGATCGAGATGAAGGGCCCGCCGTCTTTTTGCGGTCCGAAGGTGTGGGTCTTGTCGATGACGATCTCCTCGTACAGCCCGTCCTGTTCCTCGAATTCCCCGTCCTCGATCAACTCGCAGAAATCCTTCGCCGAGCCGTCCATCACCGGAACCTCGTCGCCGATTTTGATGAGCAGGTTGGTGATGCGGTACATGTGCAGCACCGCCATGATGTGCTCGATCGTGGCCACCGAGACCAGGCCTTTTTTGAGGCAGGTGGAATAATCGGTGGACTGCACGTTTTCCAGCCGCGCGGGAATGGTCTGCCCGGTGGAGATGTCCCCGAAGATGATGCCGCTTCCCGGAGGCAGAGGCTGCAGGATCAGGCCGGTTTTGATGCCGGAATGCAGGCCGCTGCCGCACAGGACCACGCTGCGCTTCAAGGTCCGCTGCAGAGAGGGGGAGGGCGCAGAGCCCGGGGCCTGCTGGCCGGGAATGCGGATCGCGTGCCGCTGCATTTTTTCCCTGAAATCCTTCACGTCGGTTTTCAGGCTCAGGCAGGTCTTTTCCAGATCCCAGTTGTTCTTGCGCAGATGATGGATGATGAAGCCTTTCTCCCAGATCTGCTCCGCTTCCTGAAAGGACACGAATCCTTCCGGGTTGGCGGTTTCCGTCTCTTTCGGTGCGCGCCGCACTTCCGGCGGCAAATCCTGCGCCCGGATGTGCTGCCGCGTCGCGCCGAGCACGAGGATCTTGTCCAGAACCGAACGCAGCTCCTTGACGTTTTCCGGCCAGCTGTATTGACGCAGATCTTCCAGCGCCTCCGGATCGATGGCCGGAACGTTGAATTTGCCCTTCTGGGCGCATTCCTCAAAATAGTCCCGCACCATCGCCGGAATGATGTCGGCGTACTCCCTGAGCGGAGGGATGCGCACCGTGGCGGCGGCGAAAATCTTGAGCAGCGGGGCGTGGAATTTGCCCTCCCGCGCCAGTGCCTTCAGGTCCTTGGAAGAGGAAGCGAACAGCCGCGCGGGAAGAAATTCTCCGGGTTTGCCGTTTTTAAGCGCTTCCGCGATCTGCTGCTGGACTTTCACATCCAGCGCTTCGATATTGCTGAGATAGAGCACCCGTTCCGCCGTTTCGCCGTCGAGCGGTTTGCGTTTCCCCTTGCTCTTGGGAGCGGGGGGGAACAGATGCGCCTGGATTTCCTGGGCGCCGCGCAGGGCGCAGTTGAGCTGAACGAAGGGCCGGTCGCTGTTGGGGCTGCGTCTGTGGATCGCGTGCGCGATGAATTCCTTTCCCGTTCCCTTTTCACCCAGAACCAGGATCGGGTTGTTGTTGGTGGCTGCCTGCAGGGCGGCTTTTTTCACCTCGACCATCATTTCGAAACAAAGGGGCAGGTCTTTTTTGTCGTAGGGGTCGCCGTTTCCGGCCGGAGCGCTTTTGTCCTGGAACACGCCGTGAATCGATTGCGTCAACTGGTCGAGCGAAAACGGTTTTTCGATGAAGTCGTGCGCGCCGAGTTTGGTCGCCTTGACGGCGGTGTCGATGGTGCCGTGCCCGGACATGATGAGAACCTCGATCTCCGGGTGATAGGTTTTGACGGTTTTCAGCACCTCGATGCCGTCCATGCCGGGCAGCCAGATATCCAGCAGCACCAGATCCGGCGGGTCCGCCTGAATCATTTCCAGCGCACCGAGCCCGTCTCCCGCTACCGAAACCTCGAACCCCTCTTCGGTGAGAATTTCCTTGAGAGAGGTGACAATGTTTTTTTCATCATCGACGATCAGAATGCGTTCCGCGGACAAAGGGACCTCCGAGTGTTGGGTTGCATGGCATCACGCAAATTTGGCCCGAACGGACCTTTCACGCGGTTTTCAGGAACTCCAGGTAATAGATTTTTTCTCCGGCTTTGAGAAAATTCCGTTCGTATTTCGATTGCGGGATGTCGCCGCGGCTGCCGCGAAAGACGCCGGGGCCGATCTTATTCTTGAGATCCGCATGCGCCTCGAAAAATTCCAGAATTTCCATCGCGTACGGCTCGCTGTCCGTCGCCACCAGCACATTGCCGCCTGCGGCCAGTGTCTTCGCCAGCGCGTCCACGAAGGGCGGCTTGATGAGACGCCGCTTGTAGTGCCGCTTTTTCGGCCACGGATCGGGGAAATTGATGTAGATCGTTTCCAGCTCCTGCTCCGCGAACATCAGCGGCACCTTTTCCCGCGCGTCTCCGTAGACGATGCGGATGTTTTCGAGTTGCAGCTTGTTGATGCGCGTGATCACCTTGCGGATGCCCTTGTGGTAGAAATCCATGCCGATGAAATTGAACTGCGGCTCGCGGATCGCCATCTCCAGAAGGAACTTGCCGTTGCCGAAACCGATTTCCAGTTTCAACGGGTGGTCGTTTTCAAACAGCGAGGGCCAGTCCGGCTTGTGGTCCACATCCAGAAAATAAGGACTCTGCTCGGCGATTTCCTCAAACGATATGAGCGGTTTGGCCATCTTGGATTTCCGATTGCGTTTTTTTCATGCGGCTGAAGCGGTGAGCGCCGGCGCTGCGCCGTCGGGTCAACGGGGACCGCCCGGCCGTTTCAGGCAAGGTTCTGGGTGTTTTCATGGATGGTGACGACGCGCAGGACTTCAAACTCTTTGCGGTTTTCCGGCAGCGGGATGGTGACTTCGTCCCCTTCCTGTTTGCCCATGAGGGCTCTTCCGATCGGAGAGGCGGTGGAAATCTTCCCTTCCTCCGGATTGACCTCTTCCGGAAACACCAGATGATATTGGGTTTCATCCCCCGAATCCAGATCTTTCAGCAGCACGGAACTTCCCAGCCCCGACCGGTCCCGCGGCAGACGGTCGATGTTGAGGGCGGTGATGTCGCTGATGCGTTTCTGCAATTGCGACAGGCGGCTTTCCAGAAACATCTGCCGTTCCTTGGCGGCCTTGTACTCTGCGTTTTCGCTCAGATCCCCGTGTTCGCGGGCCACCTTCAGCGCATGTGGGATATCGACTTTCAGTTCGACTTTGGTGTTCTCCAACTCCTGTTCCAGTTTTTCCAAAATCGGTAATCTCATACAATTTTCTCCGGTCAACGTCCGGTTTTAAGGTTTGTTCGGGAATTGAGGATCGATCGGAAACGGTTCCTTGAGTGTTCCTGGATGTTCTCAGGGGGCGCTGAGTCCCTGTATGCGATTGACCACGATGAGAGCGTCCGAGTAACCCAGTTTCCGGATTTTTTTCTGCAGCTGATAGGCCGGGTTGAAATCGGAATATTTCCCCGCCAGAACGCGGACATTGCGGGACCCTTTAACACTATAGGCTTGGATCTTTTTGTTTTCAAGTTTCCGTTTCAGTTGGTGGGCATTTTCCAGGTCTTTGAACACGGCGACCTGAACCGCGTAGCGCGGTTTCGCGGGAGCGGTCTGCTTCGTTGGCAGGTCGGTATCGGCCAGGGCGATGACGCGCACCGGCGCGAGTCCCTTTTTCGACATCTTCAGTTTCTGCGCCGCCGCGTAGCTCAGATCGATGAGCCTATCGCCCACGAACGGCCCCCGGTCGTTGATGCGCACGACGACGCTCAGGTTGTTTTCCAGGTTGATCACCTTGACATGCGTGCCGAACGGCAGGGTCTTGTGCGCCGCCGTCATGCCGTTCATGTCGTACACCTCCCGGTTGGAGGTGCGCCGGCCGTGAAACTTGAGACCGTACCAGGACGCAAGGCCTTCCTCATCGAACCCTTCGGCGCTCAGCATCGGGTAATACTTGACGCCGAAAACGCGGTAGGGCGCACTGCCCAGCGGCAGCGACCGGGGGGCTTTTTTCCGCTTCAGGGCGGTTTTCCTTTTGAGCGCTTTGGCTTTTTTGACCTTGCTGTGGGCTTTGCGGACGGCCGTTTTTTTAGCCAGGAAGGTTTTCTTTGTTACCGGCGGCGCGGGTTGCACCGCAGACGGTTTGTCGGTCGCATGCGCCAGGGCGGAAGCCGGATCCAGCGCCGCCAGACGGATCGGCGCTTTCTGCGGGTCGGTCAGGGGCGCGGTTTGCTGTTCGGTTTTGAGCGGCGGCCATTGCTTGTGGATGTGAACCTTGGGCGAAGCGCAGCCGGTGGAAATCGCAAAAACCGCGATGCCCAAAAGGATGACAGGAATAAAACGGTGAACTGCGTCTGGATTGGAAACGTTTGCCGCCGATTGCATGACCGACCCCCGATAGGGGCCAAAGAGAGTGGGAGCATATGAGAACTCCCTGTCCGATTCACCGGCCCCGATGCATCCTGAAGAATGCGGTTCGTGAATTCCTTTGCAGTGATTGTGGGGGTGTATTTTAGGCCCAAATAGGGGGAAAATCCAATAAAAATCACGGTTTTTTACTCCAAACCCGCCTCCTTTTAGACAAAACGCCGCAAGCGCCCTTTTTTTAACCAGTTGACTATAAAGGAGTTAGAGTTATAATATACTTTTACAGTGAATTTGCTATAAACCGCACCCCAGCTGTGCGAAGAAAAGGGCGCCCATGCGAGACAAAATCCTGAGTCTGGTGAAGGAAAAGGGGGACCTGCCTCCGCTGCCGGACATCCTCCTCAGGCTCGAAAAACTCATCAACGATCCCGAAAGCGACATCGAAGCCATCGCCGCATTGATCGAAACGGAACCCGTTTTGTCGGGCCGGCTCATCAAGATGGCCAACAGCGTGCTGTTCGGGGGCGGGCGCGAGCAGGCCAAGGACCTTTCGACCACGATCCTCCGGCTGGGCATCAAAATGGTGCTGGATCTGGCCTACACCCTGCAGTTGCCCTCCATGTTCAAAAAGCCGAAAGCCTTCAACCAGATCCGCTTCTGGAAGCATTCCCTGGCTGTGGCGTGCCTGTCGCAATGCCTGGCCGAAAACACGGGCCTGTCCGGGGAAGAACTGGAGGAAAGCTATGTCTGCGGACTGATGCACGATCTGGGAATCCTGGTTTTCGATTTTCTCATCACGGAGGAGTACAGCAAGTTCGCCAAAGACCTCGATAAAGACTCGTCTCTGCTGGAAATCCAGGAGATCGAAACCTTCGGCATCGGACACGCCGAACTGGGCGCGCGGTTCATTCATCATCAATGGCCGGTCTCCCCGGTGGTCGTTCGCGCGGTGAAAGAGCATCATTTGCCGCTCAAGAACGACGGATCGCGGCTGACCATCCAGAAAGTGGTGAACATCGCCAACCAGATCGCCAACGTGAACGGCATCGATCATGGGCTGGTGCCGATCATCGAGGTCGATCTGGACCCCGTCGTTTACGAGGTGCTGCAGGTTTCGCCCGAGGAGCTCGACGCCATCGTCGCCCGTCCGCTGGAAAACCTGCGCCAGACCGAAAGCTCCATGAAAGCGTGACCGCAACGAGACTCCTGCAATGGCATCCGACAACAATTCATTCAACGTCACGTTTCGCGGTGTCCGCGGTTCCATCCCCACACCGCCCTCCACAGAGCAGATCGAGGAAAAGCTGACCCGGGCCCTGGAACAGGCGACGCCCGAGGACCTGCTCAATCCCGCTTCGATTCAAAGCTTCATCGCCAGTCTGCCGGTGGAAATCCGCGGCTGTTTCGGCGGCAATTCCTCCTGCGTGCAGGTGGAAGTGGGCGGCGAGACGCTCGTCTTCGACGCGGGAACCGGCATCCGCCTGCTGGGATTGGAAATGATGAAAGGCGTGTTCGGTAAAGGGCTGGGATCGGCGCACATTTTCTTTTCCCACACCCACTGGGATCACATCCAGGGGCTGCCGTTTTTCACCCCGTTTTACATCAAGGGCAACCACTTCACCCTGAACTGCCCCTTCGGCAACCTCAAGGAAAGGCTGGAAGGCCAGCAGGTTCACGAGTATTTCCCGGTTCCCTTCGACGCGTATTCCGCCACACTGGAGTTTCCGGATCTGAGCGAGGTCCAGGAATTGAAACTCGGGGAGGTCACCGTGCGCTGGAAGGAAATGTGCCATCCGGGCAAATCGTTTTCCTACCGGGTGGAGTACCGGGACAAATCGGTCATCTACGCCACCGATGCGGAATACAAAAACCTGAACGCTAAAGAGCTGCAACCGACCATCGAATTTTTCCGCGACGCCGACCTTTTGATATTCGATTCCATGTACACCTTCGGCGAAGGCCTGGAAAAAGCCGACTGGGGCCACAGCTCCACCTTCATCGGCGTGGATCTGGCCGTGGACGCCAACGTCAAGCAGATCGCGTTTTATCACCACGAACCCAACTACAGCGACTTCAAACTGGTGGATATCTTCCATCAATCGCAGAAATACATCAAACCCATCGCCCCCGATTCCCGGCTGGAAATGCTGCTCGCGCAGGAGGGATTGACCCTCGATGTGCTGAACGGCTCCCGTCCTTAACAGTCCGACCCCACACCTTTTCACCCTTTCTTTCCATTTATTGTGTTGTTTGCCGCAGGCCTGTGCTCTTAATTCGGATACCGATCGCCGGATTGTCTTATAATTTCAGGCATGGCGGATCCCAACGCATTCCGATTTTCCATCGACCGCGGCGGCACCTTCACCGACATCTACGCGGAGGTTCCCGGCAGCCCCGGCTACCGCGTGCTCAAGCTGTTGTCGGAAAACCCGGCCCGCTATCCCGACGCGCCGCGCGAAGGCATCCGCCGCATCCTGGAAGCGGTGACCGGTGAACCGCACCCCGCAAGCGGATTCGACACAAGCAAAATCGAGTGGGTGCGCATGGGCACCACCGTCGCCACCAATGCCCTGCTCGAACGCAAAGGCGCGCGCTGCGCCCTGGCGATCACCGAGGGGTTCGCCGACCTGCTGAAGATCGGCAAACAGAACCGGCCGCGCATCTTCGATCTCGAGATCAAAAAGCCCGACCTGTTGTACGAAGCCGTCGTCGAAGTGGACGAGCGGGTGCGCCTGGCGGACGGCGTCCCTCCTTCAGGATTGCTGCCGACCGCCAAAGGGGTGAGTGGGGAAACGATCGAGATTCTCAAAGCCCCCGACCTCGACGCCTTGGAGCCTGAACTGCAAAAGCTCCTCGATGCCGGTATCAAGGGGCTGGCGGTGGCGCTGATCCACGCCTACACCTATCCCGAACACGAGATCGCCGTCGGCGCGCTCGCCGAATCCCTGGGATTCGAGCAGGTGACCCTGTCGCATCAAGCCATGCCGCGCATCAAATGGGTGGACCGCGGCCACACCGCCTGCGTCGATGCGTACCTCACGCCGCTATTGCAAAATTACATCGACGGTTTCGAGTCCGGCCTCAAGGGCGAACGCCCGGCGCTTTTTTTCATGCAGTCCGGCGGCGCACTCGTGCGCGCGCAGTCGTTCACCGGCAGCCGGGCCATCCTTTCCGGACCCGCTGCCGGCGTGGTGGGCATGGCGTGCACCGCCTACCGCCCCGGCCGTCCCGTCATCGGCTTCGACATGGGCGGCACCTCCACCGACGTGTCCCGCTACGACGGCGAATACGAATCGGTGCACGAATCCGAGACCGCCGGCGTGCATTTTCTCGTGCCGCAGCTCGACATCCGCACCGTCGCCGCAGGCGGCGGGTCGCGGCTGTTTTTCAGGCACGGCCTGTTCGCGGTCGGCCCCGAATCCTCGGGCGCGCATCCGGGGCCGGTCTGCTACGGCAACGGCGGTCCGCTTTCGATCACCGACGCGAACCTGGTTCTTGGCCGTTTGATTCCCGAGTATTTCACAAAGGTCTTCGGTCCCGATGAAGACCAGCCCCTCGATGCACAAGCGGCGCGGCGGGAATTCGAGAAGCTGACAATAACCGTGAACGACTGGATGCGTGACAAAGGCCGTCCCGGGATGACCCTGGAAGAAGTGGCCTTGGGATTCGTGGCGGTCGCCAACGAGACGATGGCGCGGCCGATCCGCGAGATTTCCGTGCTGCGCGGCCACGATGTGAAGGAACACGTCCTCGCCTGTTTCGGCGGTGCGGGCGGCCAGCACGCCTGCGCCATCGCCCGCGCGCTGGGGATCGGCCGGATCTTCATCCACCGTTTCGCCGGGGTGCTCTCGGCATTCGGGCTGGGGCTGGCGGACGTGGTGGTCGATCGACAGGAACCCGCCAACGCCGCGCTGAACCCAAAATCCCTGCCGCCTCTGTTAAAGCGGCTCGACGCGCTGGCCGAACGCGCGGTCTGCGAACTCAAAACGCAGGGAGAATTTCCGGTCGAGGTGCAGCGCTATCTGAACCTGCGCTACGAGGGGACCGACACCGCTCTCATGATCCCGCAGCCTGAGGATAACGATTTCGCGGCGGCGTTTGTGGCGACGCACCGGCGCGAGTTTGGCTTTGCATTGGCGGGACGCGCGATTGACGTGGACGATCTGCGCGTGCGCGCGGTGGGCAAGGCGCCCGGCGTGCAGAAGATCACTTTGCCGAAAAATGCCGAACCGGCGCGCCCGCTCACCCACAGCCCCTGCTTTTTTGACGGGGTGTGGACCGGTACGCCCGTCTTCCAACTCGAATCGCTGGGCGCCGGAGAAACCATAACCGGCCCCGCCATCCTGCTGCACGAAACTTCGACCATCCTCGTCGAGCCGTCTTGCATAGCCCGCATCACAGAAAACGGCGATGTGGAGATCGAGGTCTCCCCGCTGGAAGAAAACCCGGCAGCCGCGGACGAGGACCCGGTGCAGCTCGCCCTGTTCGGCAACCGTTTCATGTCGATCGCCGAGCAGATGGGCCGCACCCTGCAGCGCACCGCGATCTCCACCAACATCAAGGAGCGGCAGGATTATTCCTGCGCCCTGTTCGGCCCCGGGGGCGATCTGATCGCCAACGCGCCGCACCAGCCGGTGCACCTGGGCGCGATGGGCGAGGCGGTGCAGCGGCAGATCGCCATTCACGGCGCGAGCATGCAGTCCGGCGACGTGTGGGTCACCAACCATCCTGCCGCCGGCGGCAGCCACCTTCCGGACATCACCGTCGTCACGCCGCTCATTCTTGAGGGCAAAGCCGAGTTTTTCGCGGCCAGCCGCGGGCACCACGCCGACATCGGCGGCGCCACGCCCGGTTCCATGCCGCCGTTTTCAAAGACCCTCACCGAGGAAGGCGCGTGCATCGAATCGTTCAAGCTGGTGGACCGCGGCGCGTTCCAGGAAGACGGCATCGCAGAGAGGCTCACTGCCGAAAGCCGCATCAACGGGCAGCGGGTGCCCGGCACGCGGGCGCTCAAGGACAACCTGTCCGATCTCAAGGCGCAGGTCGCCGCCAACCAGAAAGGCATCGAGCTGTTGAGCGAGTTGATCGCGACCCATTCGCTGGAGCGCGTGCAGGCGATGCGCGTGCAGCTCATGCAGCACGCCACCGAATCGGTTTCCGCCATGCTCCGGCAGCTCTCGCACGCAAGGGGACTCGCAGAAGTGGACAGCCTGCGCGCCGCGGACCGGCTCGACGACGGCAGCCGGATTAGCTTGAATCTCAGCATCGATCGTGGCAAGGGTGGCGCGGTGTTCGATTTTTCCGGCACCGGCCCGCAGGTCGCGAGCAATCTCAACGCGCCGCGCGCCGTCACCCGCTCGGCGATCCTCTATTGCCTGCGCTGCCTGATAAACGAAGACATTCCCTTGAATCAGGGCTGCCTGGACAGAATCGACATTGCAATCCCGCCGGGTTCTCTGCTCGCTCCGGAAAAAGACGCCGCGGTGGCCGGCGGCAACGTGCTGACCTCGCAGCGGGTGACCGACGTGATCTTGAAAGCTTTCGGCGCAGCCGCCGACTCCCAGGGGTGCATGAACAACCTGACCTTCGGCAACGATGCGTTCGGGTATTACGAAACCATCGGCGGCGGCGCGGGAGCGGGACCGCACTGGCACGGCCAGTCCGGCGTGCACACGCACATGACCAACACGCGCATCACCGATCCGGAGATCCTGGAACGGCGCTATCCCGTGTTGCTGCGGGCCTTTTCCATTAGAGAGGGCTCCGGCGGCGGTGGCCGCTACCGGGGCGGCGACGGGCTGATCCGCGAGATCGAATTCCTCGCGCCGCTGGAGGTGGCGATCCTGTCCGAGCGGCGGCTGTTTGCACCGCAGGGGCTGCAAGGCGGCGGTTCCGGCATGCCGGGGCTCAACCTGTGGCTCAAAAGGCAGGGCGGTTTCACCGATCTCGGCAGCCGCAACGCCTTCCGCGTCCAGGCCGGGGACCGCATCCGCATCAGCACCCCCGGCGGAGGCGGGTGGGGGAGGGCTGACACAAATTTAAAAAGTCGTTGATTGCATTTGTTTTACGCCCTTTTCCCGCATCCATCACATTGAGGGCGGCCTGCGGACATTGACAAACGGGAAAAAATGCGGTCAGCTAATTAATTCATATAAATATGAATGTATTTTTGATTATAATAGAGGGGATTGCGGGGTTCGGACAACGGACCGATATTGAAAATTAAGGATTATGGCAAGATCGATAACCTGAGTGGGATTGCCTGGAGACGAGGATATGAAAAAAGCGGCAGGACTGTTTTTGATTGCGATTCAAGGCTTTATCTGGGCGGGATGCTCGACGCCGCCTCCCTACGTTCCCGGCCCGGGCGCCGAAAGCGCCCCCGGACGCCCCACCGTCTATGAAGACGTAGACTCGCCGGGACGCGTGCAGGGCATCGGCATCGAATCCCAGGACGTCGCCAGCATGACCGACAAAATGGTCGGCGACATGCTCGGCACGCCGGTGCTTTCCGGCCGGAACACCCCGCCGCGTGTGATCATCGATTCGGAATACTTCCGCAACGAGGGCTCCACGCGCATCAATAAGAACATCATCACCGACCGGCTGCGCGTCGAGTTGAACCGCGCCGCGCAGGGACGCATGATCTTCGTCGGGCGGCATTATTCCGACATGGTCGAGCGCGAACGCGCCCTCAAGCGCAGCGGCACCGACAAGGGAGCGCCCGTCGTCGATGCGGGGACCATCGCGCACCGCGAGTCCACGCTGGGTGGCGATTTCCGCCTCGGCGGCCGCATCACCACCATCGATGCGGTCACGCCCACCGGATTTGCGTCGCGGACGCACCAGATCATCTTCGAGATGATCGATCTGGAATCCGGCAGGATTTCCTGGAGCGGGATCTACGATTTCAAAAAGTCCGCCCAGGACGACATCATTTACCGTTGAACTGATTTTTTGAACGCCGTATCACAATGCCGAGGTTCTCCTTGATCCGTTCGATGCGCACCAGACTGCTGTGGCTGGGGCTGTGGATCCTGTTTTCCGCCTGCGCCGCCGGGCCGGACTACAAGATCATCCAGGTTCCCGAGCCCGAGATGCGGGCCTACCTGGCCGACAAGCCGGAAGAGCTGCATCCGATGTACCGCCGCGTCCTCATGGAAGGGCGGCGCAACCTGGTGCTGAACCACATGCGCATCGGCCTTGCGGCCATGGAGCTGGGGCACTGGAAGCTCGCCGAGGATTCCTTCGACATCGCGCTGCTCAACATCGAGGCGGTGTACGCCAACGACGCCGAAGCGGCCAAGGCGCGCAGCCTCTGGCACGAGGAAGGACGCAAGGTGTTCAAGGGCGAGCCCTACGAGCGGGCGATGGCCTACTACTACCGCGGCCTGCTGTACATGCGCCGCGGCGACTTCGAGAACGCCCGCGCTTCATTCAAGGGCGGCCTGTTGCAGGACGCGATGGCGGAAGAGGAAATCTACCGCGCCGATTTTGCCATGCTGGTGTTTCTGGAAGGCTGGGCCTCCAAAATGTTGGGCGACAAGGGCCTGGCCGAAGAAGCGTTCCGCGAGGTCAAACAGCTCAGGCCGGATTTCAACCCGCCGGAGCCCAACCACAACGTGCTCTTGATCGCCGAGACCGGCAGCTCGCCGCGCAAGGTCGCCGTCGGCCGCAGCCGATCCGAGCTGGTGTTTCAGCGCGGGTTCCTGCACACCGACGACAAAGCGCAGTTTGAAATCGGCGGATCGGTGTTCAACGGCTATCCGATGGAGGACATCTACTGGCAGGCCAGCACGCGCGGCGGCCGCGAAGTGGACCGCATTTTAGAAGGCAAAGCCAAATTCAAGGAGACCAACGAGACCATGGGCCGCGCGCTCACCGACGTTTCGCTGAACGCACTGGCGATGGCGCCGCGGTTCGGCGACGACGCCGGAGCCGTCGCCATCGTCGCCGGCATCGTCGGTCTGGTGGGTCTGGGACAGCAGGCGGTGGCCAACCGCACCCGCACCCGCGCGGACACGCGCTACTGGGACAACCTGCCCGACCGCGTGCATTTTTACACCTTCGATTCGCGCCAGAAAGACACGCAGGCCGTGCGCGTTTCCTTCCTGCAGGAAAACGGCCACAAGCTCCCCAAGCTGGAGAAAAACGGAACGATCACGTTCATCAACGACCAATATGGATTTGCCTGGGTGCGGTCCCGGTTGACCCCGGTGAGCCGGCCTCAAACCCAATGAAACGCCGAGGAGGGTTTTTTATGAATGGAATGAGAAAAACCATGGGCTGGATCGTACTGGCAGGGTTTGTTCTGGGCGGCTGCGCCAGCACCGATCCCTGCGTGAACATTCTGGAGGAAAAACCCGTCGAGCCGGGCGTCCGGATGAACAGCATCAACATCATCGACACCTCCCTCTACAACGAGCTGATCAGCGCCACCTACTGCGAAGGCCGGCGCGTGGCGCCGACCACCCAGGAAGCGCAGGCCGCAGGCGGCAACGTGGTGGCGCGCTACAAGGTGACCGTCGAGCAGGCGGACGTGCGCCGCACGCCCACCGGCACGATGGAAGTGCAGACCATCCTGCGCAACCACACCAACTTCCCGCTGCAGATCGAAGGCCGGGCGCAGTTTTTCGACCAGGCCAAGACGCCCGCCGAGGACATGACCGGCTGGCAGCGCGTGCAACTGCCGCCGAAAAGCATCGGCACCTATCGGGTGGTGTCCAACAAAACCGAAGAGGCGAACTTCTACTACATCGAGATCCGCGAAGGCCGGTGAGCCCAACCGGCGTCACCCTGAGCCCGTCGAAGGGATCAGCGTGATAGGTAGAGTGTGTGATGACAGAGGTTTATGATTGGAATCCGATGCCTCACAAGGTGGACGTTGTTTGCCCGGATTGTTCTGCGAATGCGGTGTTTGAGTTTGCCGAAGTGGTCAAGATTTCCCTGAAAAAGGACATCGATTATTTCAAGGCCAGCAAATTCTTCGAGTATCGGTTATTCCAGGATGGCTGCGGGCACCGATGGCATGGAGCCATTTTCTATCATGGGTTGCATTCCGCGAATAACATAAAAGACCTGCCCGAAGGCTATTCGATGGAGTGCTTTCAGCACAGTCAGTACTGGACGCGCTCGCATAATTTGGATATCGGCGCTGTCTGCTGCACCGCTTGCGGTTCCCGGAAAAAAGCAAAATTGAACTGGCCGAAGGATGCCTATTACCAGTGCGAGATCAGAGGGGATGTGCTCTGGGGATTCAACCGGCAATCACTCACAGAACTCCGGGATTTCATACAGTCCGACAGCCGCGAAGAAAAAAAATACACCTATCAATCTTTTCTGCGTCATATCCCTTCCGTATTTCTGCAACGAAAAAACCGCGAAAGAGTGGTTGCCAAGCTAGACCGGTTGCTGAAATAGGTTTCTCTCTGAGATTGATCATCTGCTGGCACTGTGATAAAACCGGGTTGCGGTTTTCACAAGTCGACAGGCCGTATCTTAATACTTATTTCAATTTTTTCCCTACAATATAAACTGATCTAGCGATTGAAAAGTGGCTCGGCAAGCACATCATCATTTTATACCCAGCTCATATCTAAAAGGATTTACAGAAGGGGGAGAAGATACATCTCAATTTTGGTGTGTACCGATAAATAACGATAAACCATTTCTAACCAAACCAAAAGATGCATGCTCTAAAAGAGATTACTACACAGTTGAGGGAAAGGATTCATTAGTTGTTGAGAAATTTTATGCAACTGAAGTCGAACCAAGAATAAATAAAGCTTTGAGGCAAATCGATGAAAGCAAGAAACTCCCTTCTGGAGATGACTGGAGACACTTATTTCTGCTTGCCACCACACTTTACCTAAGGGTGCCATCACAAAGGTCATCTATTGAAGATCTTATGAAGCAAGCAAGGGAAGTAGCGGACGGTATAGCCTCTGATATACCAATATCCAATATGTATGACTTTGATTACACCAAATCAGATTTGATCGAAATAGAAGTTCGTCAAATCCGTAAAATCTTTGATCTTCTGAAAAATAAACATTATAGGCTGCTTAATGCCAGTAACTCAGCATTCGACTTTGTTACATCTGACCGACCATTTCAACTGATCCACCCAAGCGATAACGATAGAAACTTTTTTTATGGCCTAAATACTCCGGGTATCCAAATATGCATCCCAATAAATAGAAATATAATGTTAATTGGGGTAAATGAGCCTTTTAGGGAGGACACACTTTCAGCCGATGACAAAATGGTTGGAATAATGAATAAAATATTGATCGAAGGGGCAGATCGATTTTTCTATTCTAGCAAATCAGAAATTCCAATAATAGATGATGAAAACAATGTGTTAAAACATACAATCAGCCCTAACGAAGCTTCGTAGAAAACAAATTCCTGAATCAATGTTAACGAGCGTACACTTTTGTCCGGTTCCAACCAATCGAAGACAATAGGCAAATGTCTGCTTTGGCTGATCGATGATGCTGATGGTTGAGTGCTCGAACCTAAATTGACATTCCCAGAATATAGAAACCCGCACTTTATTCACTCAACTCACCCCACCTGTAAAACCACCTTGCTCTCTTCGTAGGCCGACTCGACCACCTGCTGCGCTCCCTCGAGCGGTCGTTCCTTCGCTTATGCCATAAATTTCCATTCGACCCAAAGCGGACATACACGGAGTGTGTATTTTGTGGTACAAATCTGATTTCATATCCAATACCTAATTTTGCCCTTAATCCGACGTAAGGCACTCTTAGTTGAATGAGCAAGAGCAACAAAAGAAGGATAAAAATATACAAAAGTTGGTCTCTAACGCTCGTGCCATCATATCCAATCAAGTTGGAATTCCGCATGGCTGTGAGAGAGCAGGATATATACTCAATTGGCTGCGTAAGTACAGCGACGCTCCAAGTTATCCAATCTTTGAGGAATATCTGGACGCGGTGCGCCTTCTTCCAACTGGATCTGAACGATTGGAATGGGATCCGGAAAAGCTGAAAAAACTGGACAAAAAACTCGATAAAGTGAACGCCAAGTACCGGGAAGGCATAATAGAAGCCTGCCAAGACATAATTCGGCGGTATTCCTAAAAATCAATCAAATTGGGCATTGATGCGATATGCGGAATGACACTATTTTTGTCCGCTTCTGACCGAAAGCGGACATGTCTGTAAACGACCCAAAGCGGACATTTGACGACATACAGAAAATACCATTGAAAGCAGTAGAAAATATAATGAGTCAACTTTCTATCAGAGCAAAAGTAAGATTACTTACGCTTTTTCACTTTATAAATGGTTTTGTGTTCGGTGCGGCTGCTGTCTATGTTTCTTCGTATTATTTAGTTCCTTTAATAGCTATATTTTTATTTATTGTGTTTATTAAAGGAAAAGTCAAATGTCTCAATTGCGGACATCCAGTAAGTAGACGAATAATAAATCCGGAGGATAATACTTGGATTGGGACATCGGGAGTACCCAAAAACTGCTATAAGTGTGGAAATCAATTAATCTAAGAATATATATGAAGAAATTATTGATTTACTTTGGTAATCCATAGCTGAGTGTCCGCTTTCGACCCAAAGCCTTCATCCCGCATTCCAGTCCTCGTTCGTGTCATTTAACCAGATGTTCGTACGAAAAGACATGATGCGTGCTCGACAGGGGTGAGTGACACGCCCGGCAATCATTCAAGTCTTTATCCGCAACAGAGCCGTCCGGTTTGAATGCCCCAAAGTCCCAGTCACCGGTCTTAAGCCCATCGGCGCGACCCTCACCGTAGCCTTTTTTGCGCTCCATCACGCCTATCAAGGCAAACTTGCCTCGGACTCTCCGGTTCAGGATACTGGTGACGATATTGCCGTCTTTGTCCTTCTTTGCTTTGTAAACTTCGGCGACCAGTACGGACCCGTAAGGCAATTTGCCGTCTTTGCCCGGACCCTGCATCGCAATGTCGTTCGCAAATATACGGACGGTTTGGTCTTCGTTCTGAATGCGATCGTTGCTGACGTAGTTTGTGAATGTGGATTTATAGTCTGCCGGGAGTTGAACCTTGCTGTCTCCAGCGTGTGCCTGCGACAACGTGAATAGACAAATAAAAGCAATCCCGGTTACAAATTTAAGCATTTTTTTTCTCCTTACTATTAAAGATAAGAACAAACCAACTATTGACTCTGCTCACCCCATCTGCAACACCACCTTGCTCTCTTCGTAGGCCGACTCCACAGCCTGCTGCGCTTCGTCGAGCGGGCGCACGGAGGTGATGAGTTTTTTCAGCATCTTCTGGTTCTGATCGAGCATCGCCAGCGCCGGTGCGAACGGGCCGCAGCGCGAGCCCTGCAGGCGCACTTCATCGACCACCAGCTTCGTCACGTCCAGCCCTTTTCCCGGCAGGCCGCAGGTGGTCTTCATCGCCACCGTGCCGCGCGGCCGCACCAGTCTCTGCGCCAGCGCCAGCCCGTCCGGGCTGCCCGTCGCCTCCACAACCAGGTCCGCGCCCAGTCCCTCGGTGAGGTTCAGCACCGCTTCGGGTGCTTCCTCCGGAGAAAAACCGTGCGCCGCGCCGTACTCCAGCGCCCGCTGGCGCTTGGCCTCGCTGCGGGAGACCGCTACGGTTTCGAGCCCGCGCTGCGCCGCCGCGAACGCGATCAAGACCCCCAGCCGTCCCACCCCCAGCACCACCACGGTTTCGTTGCCGGTGACCGGGGTCATCTCGAAGGTCTGCAGCGCCGCCGCCAGCGGTTCGGTGAGCACCGCGGTCATGGGATCGAGCGATTCCGGCACTTCGTGCAGCACGCCCGCCGGTACCACCACTTCTTCGGCGAACGCGCCGTCGTGCCGGATGATGCCGGTGACCGTGCGCGTCAGGCAATGGTTGCTGAGACCTTTGGCGCAGGCGCGGCAGGGATCGGGGCGCGCGTAGGCTGTGCAGGTGTTGTTGATTTCCGCGGTGACCCTCTTTCCGCGCCAGCGCGGCGGCACGCCGCGGCCGGAGGTTTTCACCCGTCCGACGAACTCGTGCCCGCAGGTGAGCGGCAGCGGCACCGAATAATCCCCGGCGAACAACGCCAGGTCGGTCCCGCACACGCCCGCCCATTCGACGGTGAGCACGGTTTCGCCCGGCGACGCGGAGAGCGGCGGGCGGTCCTGAATTTCCAGTGTCCGTACAGCGGTGAGGCAGGCGGCTTTCATGGGAACCTCATCGGCGCGTTAACGCCGTATCATCAACAACGTCTTATCGACGTTTTTTGGATTTTTTCTCCTGCCAGAGAATCAGCCAGTGCTGAAACAGCCTGAGGGGCTGGTGGCCGTGGAATTTGCGGCGTTTGAATTTCGGCGTCTGGTCGTGCTGCAGTTTCGCGATCACCGTCGAGCCGACCGCTTCCTCGATCACGCCGCCGCGCTGCGCGTGCTCCAGCTTTTTCGAGGTGCAGGCGTCGCGGAACGCCACCACCAGCCGGCAGTCGAGCGGCCGGTCCTCGTAGATGGTGCAGCTGTGGTCCTCGGCGAGAAACGGGCAGGGCTGGTTGATCACCAGACGGTGCCAGTCCACCTGATCCAGATCCTTCTTCGATTTGAGCGTTGCGCGCACGCGCTCGATGGTTTTGCTTGAGCGTTCGATGACCTCGTTGAGGTCGATGCCGTTTTCCTGCACCCGGTTGAGGATGCCGTCCCATTCGAGCTGGGTGAGGGCGACGCCGGTGTGGCAGCAGTGCGCGCAGCCGCTCTGGCATTTCAAAGGCGCGGTTTTCGTCTCGTAGGCCCGGTCGAGGATTTTCCAGAACGCTCGTAGCGGCGTGATTTTTTCTTCTTTGGCCAGCGCCTTCGCCGCGTCCACCAGGTGGGCGTAGGCCTCCTGGATTTCCGTTTCCTCGAAACGGGACTGCATGAAGCGCATCAGGTCGTCCGCGCCGGTCATGCCTTGAATGAACATGCCGTTGCGGTCGGATTGAATCGTCATGATGGGAATCGGGTCTTGCTAAGCCCGTGCGCTGTGAAGCGGACCGCACACGGGAGGCGTTCGTTTTGGGTTTGAATCGGTTCCGGCTCGTTGAACCACTCAAAGATTAGCACAATTCGCAAACCGGTTTGAAAGTGTCTGCAACGCAAAAAGGGCCGCCAAAATTTCTTCTTAATTTAACCATTTGATTTTAAAAAATTTTAATAATTCACCAGGAAATCATATCAAATTAGCATTGAATTTTCCTTTGGAATGCGGTACTTAAATTGACGCGTGTGAGATTTCTTGCCGGCAAACAATCCTCTCACCTTGTGTCTTGCGATCGTCTCCTTCCCGGGTGCGATCGGCAGGTCAAACCAAAAAAACAAAATTCTCAGTGTGCGAACAGGCAAGGCCCGTGCGTCTTGCGCTCCCTTTCCACAGGTGCGTCCGCTCCCCCCTGGATGTGCGGTGGGGATTCTGAATGCGGTCTGCATCAAGGACATTTGATTCTAAAGTACAAACTTCGACCCCTCTTTACCGTTGCAGCTAAGGATAAGGCATATGAACCGCTGGAAATGGCTTCGCAGGATGTCCCGTTTTCTCCTGATCCCGATGTGTGCGGTGGCGTTCGCTGTCCCGTGTTTTGCGGATGAGGGCCAACCCGTGGCGATCAAGAGCATCGAACAGTTCAAGGACCCGGGCTTTGACAATGCGGAGGTGGAAGGCTATCCCTCCGCCCAGGTGTGCAAGACCTGCCATCCGAAACATTTCGACCAGTGGCGCGTTTCCAACCACGCCTACGCTCAGATCAGCCCACTGTTCATCAATTTCACCAAAATCATCCAGGAAAAGACCAGCGGCACAACCGGCACGTTCTGCATACGCTGCCACACTCCCGTCGGTGTGGCTTTGGGGACCCGATCCGACACGCCGCTCAAAGAGCAGACGAAGGTCGGCCTGGAAGGCGTGACCTGCGTGGTCTGCCACCGCGTCAAGAACAGCCACGGCCGCACGCGCGGCGAGCTGGTGATCGAAACCGGCGTGCTGGAAGACGACGTGTACGGCCCCTTCGACAAGATCAAGCCGGTCCCCATCGGCCGGGAGGACAAGGAAACCCACAAGGCCGAGGCGCTGCCGTTCATCCGCCGGGCCGAGTTCTGCGGGCAATGCCACGATGTCACCGGGCCGGACGG
The DNA here is from genome assembly GCA_965223345.1 of Nitrospinales bacterium. Classification (GTDB taxonomy): domain Bacteria; phylum Nitrospinota; class Nitrospinia; order Nitrospinales; family VA-1; genus CBDCWG01. The sequence continues at coordinate 279,791 of CBDCWG010000007.1, read as the reverse complement.
TTTCCGCATCGAGGATCTGTTCACCGAGTACCGCAACAGCCCCGCCGCCCGCGAAGGCGTCTCTTGCCAGGACTGCCACATGGGGACGAAGCAGGGCGTCAAAAGCCCGAGGGCCAAGGGCCCCATCGCGGTGATCAAGGGCAAGAAGTTCCCCGAGCGCACCCTGAGCGACCACACCTTTTCCGGGCCGGATTATTCGATGCTGCCCGTTTCCGAGTTCCCCATCCGCCCGAACGAGTGGCCGGTGCTGATGGACGATCCCAACTTTTACCAGTGGATCGCCAAGGTGGACGCGAAGCTGAAGGCGGGCAAGAAGCTCAACCGCCTGGACAAGCGCAAGTACAAGAAATTTGAGCGCTTGCTGAAAAAAAGCGAGGAGCTGCTGGAAACCGCGCGTCAAAAACGCCACGAACTGCTCAGAAACGCCGCCGAGGTGAGCGTGGAGGTCCCGGAGTCGATCGAGAGAGGCGACGACCTGGACATTCGCGTCACGGTCAAGAACAAGATGAGCGGCCACGCGCTTCCCGCAGGCTTCAGCGCCGAGCGGCAGGTGTGGCTGGAGGTGACCGTGAAGGACGACCGCGGTTTCATCGTGTACCAGAGCGGCGATCTGGATTCCAACGGTGACCTGCGCGACAACAAGAGCATGGACGTGCTGCAGGGCAAGGTCCCCTACGACCACGATCTGTTCAACCTGCAGACCAAGTTCCGCTTGCAGACCGTCGCCGGCACCGAGCGCTCCGATCATTTCCCGGTTCCCAGAGACGTGGACAATTTTTACTTCAGCCGGCCGGCGCCGTTTCTGTCCGCTTCCTTCAACGGACCCTCCCAGGCCCGCCAGCAGAAAAACAGCCTGATGCCGCTGCAATCGCGGACGAAAAAATACGAAGCGGAAACGCATGAGAAGGCGGCTTACTACGATGTGAGCGTGAAACTGAACTACAGGCACTTCGCTCCCATATTGTTGAAACAGATCGAAGCGCACGACTTCATCCCGCAACTGGAAATCGTCGAACTGGATGCGAAGCAGTTGCGCGTCCCCGTGCAGGGAAATCCGCCCCTGTCCCGGGAGGTGAAATCCTGGTGGGAATTCGGAGGCTGGGGTGGTTGATTGAATAGATGCACATCGAATTATTTGTTTGAAATATCGTAGGTTATTAAGTTTTCGTTGATCTTTCACTGGAAATGTTATACCTAGAGAGGCTGAGAGAACTTGTTGGCCGGCAAGGGACTCCGCCCTCGGTTTAGCTTTTGATAACCTTCCAGTTACCCATCCCGGGTCGAATCAAAAGCCTCACGACGACCGGGAGCCATAATTACCCATTGGGTAAATCGTATTCTGTGTGTTGCCCGCAAGGCATCGGTTTCTTTGTCGGCTCATGAACCCCCGGATTGCCTGCAATCCGCAAGAGCTGGTAAAGGAAACGGATCATGAAACACAGAAGCCTCATCCGCTGGGTGTCCCGCATTCTTCTGATTTCGGCCGGTACGGCGATGCTTGTATCCCCAGGTTTCGCGGATGAAATCAAACCCGCAACATTCAAAACCATCGAAGAGTTCAAAGACCTTGGCTACGACAATTCGGAGGTGGAAGGCTATCCCTCGGCACAGGTGTGCAAGACCTGCCACCCGAAACATTTCGATCAATGGCGTATCTCCAACCACGCCTACGGTCAGATCAGCCCATTTTTTGTGAACTTCGCCAAAGTGATCCAGGAAAAAACCAGCGGCACCATGGGGACGTTTTGCGAGCGCTGTCATTCGCCCATCTCGGTCGCCATCGGGGAAAAGGCCGGACTGCCTCCCGAAATGCGCAAGAAGATCTCCCTCGAAGGCGTGACCTGCGTGGTCTGCCACCGCGTCAAAAACAGCCACGGCCGCAGCCGCGGTGAACTGGTGATCGAACCGGCGTCGTCGAGGACGACGTGTACGGCCCCTTCGACAAGATCAAGCCGGTGCCCATCGGCCGCGACAATAAAGAAACCCACAAGGCCGAGGCGCTGCCGTTCATCCGCCGGGCCGAGTTCTGCGGGCAATGCCACGATGTGACCGGGCCCGACGGTTTCCGCCTCGAAGACCTGTTCACCGAGTACCGCAACAGCCCCGCCGCGCGCGAAGGCGTCTCCTGCCAGGACTGCCACATGGGCACGGAGCAGGGCGTCAAAAGCCCGAGGGCCAAGGGCCCCATCGCGGTGATCAAGGGCAAGAAGTTCCCCGAGCGCACCCTGAGCGACCACTCCTTCGCCGGGCCGGATTATTCGGTGCTGCCGGTGTCCCAGTTTCCCATCCGCCCGAACGAGTGGCCGGTGCTGATGGACGATCCCAACTTTTACCCGTGGCTCGAGCGGGTGCATGAGAAGATGAAATCCGGCAAGAAGCTCAACCGCCTCGACAAGAGAAAGTACAAACGCTTTGAGGCGCTGCTGAAAAAAAGCGACGAACTGCTCGCAACGGCGCGCGAAAAGCGCATGGAGCTGCTTAAAAACGCCGCCGAGATGAGCGTGAAGGTCCCCAAATCCATCGAGAAAGGCGACGATCTCGATATCAGCGTGACGGTCAAGAACAAGATGAGCGGCCACGCGTTTCCCGCAGGCTTCAGCGCCGAACGGCAGGTGTGGCTCGCCGTGACGTTCAGGGACGATAAGGGCCGCATCGTGTACCAGAGCGGCGATCTCGATTCCAACGGCGACCTGCGCGACAACAAGAGCATGGACGTGCTGCAGGGCAAGGTCCCCTACGATCACGATCTGTTCAACCTGCAAACCAAGTTCCAACTGCAAACCGTTGCCGGCACCGAACGCCCGGATCATTTCCCGGTCGCGCGGGATGTGGACAATTTCGCGTTCAGCCGTCCGGCGCCGTTTCTGTCCGCTTCCTTCAACGGTCCGACCCAGTCCCGCCAGCAGAAAAACAGCCTGCTGCCTTTGCAATCGCGGTCTAAGGACTACTCCAGCGACACGTATGGAAATTCGAAATATTATGATGTGTCAGTAAAATTGAATTTTCGTCATTTTGCCCCTATATTGCTCAAGCAGATTGAGGCGCATGAGTTCATCCCTCAGTTGGAAATCGTCGAGTTGAGTTCGAAGGAGTTCAGAGTTCTTGTTCAATAATCTATTTGGGACGCCTCGGGCGGTGAAGAGGGTTCGCTGGGGGGCCTGGGCGGTCGCCGGGCTGTTGTTGTCATCCGGCACCGTTTTCGCGAATCCGCAATCCGTCGTGTTCCTTGAAAACAGAGTGCTCGCGCAAAGCAGCGAGGTGGAGATCGTGCCGCATTGGGATTCGGAGCGGCTCGGAGAGGATTCTTCACCCGAGACGGCGGACAACGCGACGGTGGCTCAGGCCGACGCCGCAGGCGGGCCGGATGCGGCTGAGGAAAAGGAGGACGCTGCCAGAGAACCGCATAAAATGCAGGCGGAAGAGGGCAAGCGCGAAAAGCACGGCGTGCGCAAGCGGGCCCTGGATTTCGACAACCGCGCCCTCACTCTGGGAGAACCCTATCTCGGCACCGGACCGCTCAAGGATTACGGGCTCAAATGGTTCGGCGAGGAGGGCAACGCCATCCGCCCGCGCGCCCAGTTGTACGGGTTCATCAGCACCATTCTCTACGGCGGCCGCATCGACGGCGAGAACCAGGGGCAGCTGGGCTACAACCTCAACCTCGATTTCAACTTCGATCTCACCAACACCGAACGCTTTCATGTGCGCTACCAGCCTTTTGTGGATATCGACGAGCCGCAGGCTTCCGGTCTCTACCGCTTCCACAACAACTCGGGCGAGCCGGATCACCGTTTCGAACTCACCGAAGACTCGGTGTTCGCCTGGTTCGAGGGTGAGATCGGCGAGATGTTCGACTTTCTTTCCCCGGGCGATCACTTCCCCGACGATGTGCACATCGCGGTGGGCCTCATTCCGCTCGTCTACCAGAACAGTTTTCTGCTCGACGACAACGTGCTGGGGCTGGTGCTCTCCAAGCCCAACATCGTGCTGCCCGGAACCACGCGCGTGCATGTGCAGGCCATTGCCGCCATCGACGAGATCAACGCGCAGCGCGCGGGCGCCCCGGAAAAAAACGACACCGATCTGTACGGCCTGACGCTGCAGGTCGATGCGTACAAGAAGTTCATGGAGTTCAACTTCTTTCACCTGCAGAACAACAACGACAGCGACCTGTCGCAGCAGTTTTTCGCGGCGTCCTTCGTTTCCAGTTACGGGTTGTTCAACTACGCGGCGCGGGCGATGTTCAACGCCAACGACGACCGCCTCACCGGCGACGGACAGGGCGACGGCCAGCTCTACGTCCTCGACGTGAACCATCCGTTTTTGATCTCGGATTACTACGACAAGAACTACATCTACTCCACGGCGTTTTTCGGCACCGAAGGCTGGAACGACATCGCCCAGGGCCGGACCGGGCGGGCGGGCATCCTTTTCCGCGGCAACGGGCTGACCAACTTCCCGCTGCTTAGAAACACAGGCACCGATTCGATCGGCGCCACGATCGGCCTGAAGCTGTTTTTCCTGCGGGAGATCCTCACCGTCAATCCCGAGTTTTCCTATCTGATCGACCGCTCCGCCGTGTCCAACGATCAGTACGCGTTCGGCACCGAAATTCAGTACATCATCAGCAATCACCTGTCGATGATCTCGAAGTTCGTGGGGGTGCACAATGAAGTGAGGAGTGAGGATTGGGGCAGTTTTATCGAAATGCGGTTCAAGTTTTAGGGAAGAATTCATACGGCCAGCGGTCTTACTAAGAGTGTCCGCCCAGGCCGAAGCAGCGATCAAGCTTTCCCGTCGATTCTTTCTGTTAATGAACAACTCGTGAAGGAAAGGAGGACCGATTGATGATGGCAACACGGATCCTGATTGTGCTGCAGAGCGTTGTGGTTTTCCTGTTTCTGATGATGCTGGCTTCTCCGGCGTTCGCCGAAAACAAGATCGTCGGCCCCAAGCAATGCTCGGATTCCAATTGCCATTCGAACATCTTCGATCAACTGCTCAAACACCCGCACGAGACCTTTTTCAACGAAAAGTATGAAGAGGAAGGCCAGAAGATCGCCGACAAGATGAACGTCGCCGATCATTTTGAAGACGAGAAATGCATCCGCTGCCACGGCACGGAAGTCGCCTCCAACTATCCCAAGCTGACCGAGGAAGAGAAAGGCCTGTTCGGGGTGATCTGCGAGACCTGCCACAATCCCGCCGAAGACTGGCTCGAAGTCCACGACAAAAAGGGAAAGATCGCCGAGGCGGTGGACAAGGGCATGCGTCCCACCCGCGATCTGTACCAGTGGTCGAAAGACTGTTTCAACTGTCACCGGGGAGTGGGCGAGGAGTACTTCGCCGCCGGGCACAAGATCGGCGAGAAATTCGATCTGATCCGCTACAGCCAGGGCGACTTTAAGCACTGGGTGTGGAGCAAGAAGGATAAGGAAGAGGGGGACCTGGAAAACAAGATGACCCACAAGATCGGCAAGATCTGGGTCGTGGACAAAGCGTTCCATGTTCAGTTCGCGATCCTGAGGCTGGCCGAAGCCACCCCCGGCAGCGAATTTTTCAAAAAGAACCAGACGATGTTGCAGCAGTGCTACAAAGCTTTGCAGACGATTCAGAATACCCTGCCATCCGAGAACCTGAAAAACCTGATCGAACTCGTCGGTAAGGTCGTTGCGGACCCAGGGCAGGCCGGTGCCCTGAGCGAGCCGGTGAAGCAGGCGGTCAAGGCCTATGTCGAGGATTTCGACAGGCAGCCGTACACCGCGGCGCAGCTGGCTGTGTTTCCGTTTCCCGAAGAAAAAGACTACGTTCGCATCAAGAAAGAATGAACCCTTAAGCGGTTCGGGATCAAAACCCCTCTGGTTTTTGCAGTTGGACCCGTTTGCGGCGCGTGCGCTTGCATCGCCTGCGGGATGCGTCGGCGTGGGATTGCGGCATGCCGAACCGGTGATTTTTTTTGCCGAAAAAAAGATGTAAATGTAAATATTATTTTTCAGAAATTTTGTGTAGAATTTGAAGTCCGGAAAAGATTCAATCGAAATAAAACCAATTTATATATGATCTTATAAATATAGAAAGTGGATTTCCTTGCTGAGAGGTCCGGGGGAATCGGGCAGCACGGAGGGCGGTATTTCTATAAGAGCAATCGCATCAGCGCAGGCCGGTCATGCCTTTCGACAAAAAAAACAACGCACGCTATCCCAACCGCTACAATCCGCCGCGCAAGTCGCCGCGATTGCTGAAATCCATTTTATCCATCGTCTTCATCAGCCTGATCTTCTTCGGTCTCGATCTGTTCGCCGGGACCAATTTTTTCGCGGGAGAGGGGCCGCTCTCCTCATCCCACGCCACGCTGGGCAGCCAGTGCAATACCTGTCACACGCAAAACTGGACCCGCAGCGAGGCGGACATGGAAGCGCAGTGCATTCGCTGCCACATCGACGACAAGCCGCTCAAGTTTCATGTGGACAGCCACAGAAAACCGGACGTCAAAGAGAGAAAGATAAAGCAGCGTTACTGCGTGGACTGTCATATCGAGCACCGGGGCCGGGAAGTGCGGCTCAGCCGGGTTGCCGACCGGGCCTGCCGCGACTGTCACGCCATTCATGACGCGGACCGCGACCATCCCGGTTTCAACCCCAGGAAGATGGAGCCCCAGAACATGCAGGGCATCGGATTGCAGTTCAGCCACAAGACGCACCAGAAAAACGAGCGCTACGCCGAGAAGATGAACCGGCAGTTCGAGAAGGAATGCGTCCTGTGCCACCAGCTCGATTCCGGTCAGGGGTTTCTCGATTTCAAATCGATCGATTTCGCAACCGACTGCAGGGAATGCCACCCGCATCAGGAATTGATGCTCACACAGGTCTTCACAGCCGAAAAAGCCGAAGAGCTGTCGCACTCCATCAAGGATGTGGTGGAAAACTTCGGCGTCGAATCCTTCGACACGTTTTTGTCCCGCTTCGAGTACCGCAAGGGCAGCAAGCGCCGGCGGCGGCCTGCCGCGTTCAAGTACGTGCCCGTGCACAAGGACCCCTATCTGAAGTTCTGGTTTTCCAAGGAAGGGGTCTCCGCCGATCAGGTGCGGGATATCCTGTCGCAGGGCCGCAAAGGCGCGACGCTCAACTGCCTGAAGTGCCACACCGTCGCCGATCTGGATGCCAAGCCCCCGAAGGACCGGAAACTTGCGGTCACGGCGGCGGTTTCCCTGACGCCGGTGCTGCCGCACGCCGATTCCGCATCGAACAAAATCTTCCCGCACAAAAAGCACGCCCGGGTGGGGTGCGAACAATGCCACGAATCGATCTTAGAGAGCGGCAGCCTGGAGGACAGAAACGTCCTAGTGGAGAAAAAACACTGCTTCAACTGTCACAACAAGCGCAGCGTGCGGAACGATTGCACCCAGTGCCATCTGTTTCATAAAAAACCGGATCCGGCCAAGCTCTCGACGCTGATCGCATCCGGCAGCAAAAAGGAAACGCCCGCAACCCGCTGAAGGGTTGCACAGGGGCCATCGAGTTCAATAAGGGTTTTCCGTGTCGTATCAGATCCTGTTTCACGACATTCAAAAGACCATCCAGGTTCCGAAGGGGATGACCATCCTCGAAGCCTCGGAAAGGGCAGGGATCGAGATTCCCTACAGCTGCCGCAAAGGCGATTGCGGTACCTGCACGATCCGCCGCATCGAGGGAGAGGTCGAAGGCAAGTCCGAGACCGTCTGCAAGGATGAGAGTGAAACGGTGCTGGCCTGCGTGTCCCATCCCCGGTCGGATCTGGTGTGCCACACCACCTATGAAGAAAAGGAATGGCCGGCGCGCGTGGTGCGCGTGATCCCGCGGACGCCCGATGTGCAGTCGTACCACCTGGTGCTGGAAGAGAAGGAGGCGGCGTTCGATTTTCTGCCCGGCCAGTTCGTCACCCTGGCTGCCCACATCGATGAACGCAAAAGTCACCGCTGCTACTCCATTTCCTCGTCGAGTTTCGAGAAAGACTATCTGGAGATCACCGTCAAACGCAAACCGCAGGGGCGGGTCAGCAACCATCTCTTTCTGAATTTAAAAGAAGGAGACCCGGTGCACCTCAAGCGGCCCCGCGGCGGGTTCACGCTCGATGCGGATTCCCGGGAAGACGTGCTGCTGGTTGGCGGCGGCGTCGGCATCACGCCGCTGATGAGCATGATCCGTTCCCGCACCGCCGCCGGATCGCCGGGGAAAATCATCCTGCTCTACGGAGCCCGCAGCCAGGAAGACATCATCTTCCTGAAGGAACTGGAGGATCTGGAAAGACAGAACCCCAATTTCGTCCTGCGCCTGTTTCTCAGCGACCCGCGGCCGGGCTGGAAAGGCGAAACCGGCCGAATTCACGAAAAAGCTATCGAGCAGTCGCTGACCGTTCTGAAAGAAGACGTCGCCGTTTATACCTGCGGTCCGGAATCGCTCATGGACAGGGCGCTCGACTGCGCCAAGGCGCAGGGCGTTCCCGCGTCCCGCTGCCACAAGGAGGCGTTTCTCCCTGCGGTCGCAGCGAAACCGCTGCACGCCGCGACCCTGGAAGAGGTGCATGCGATCGATCTGTTCAAGGATCTGTGCGCCATCAAGCTGGAAGCGCTGTTGCCGCACATCGTGCACCGGCGCTACGCCCCCGGAGAGGTGATCGTGCGGGAAGGGGAGTACGGCGACTCGGCGTTTTTCATCCTCGACGGCCGCGCCCGCATGTATCTCGAACCGCTGGATCTGAGCCAGCTGGGCAGAAAGCCGCAGAAAAAGCGTTCGGTCTTTGAGCGTCTAAAGGCTTGGATGGGGAGAAACCGCCGAGGCCACGAATTGATCACCACCAAAGACGTGAAATTTTCCAGGGCCGATTCGTTGGAACCGTTCGGCTGCGACCGCGAAGGTTATTCGAAACACCCGTTCTTTCTTCCGGAAACCGTGCGCAACCAGAAGGGAGATCCGGTGGCGCCCGACAAGATGGCGACGCTCGGACCCGGAGAGCTGATCGGCGAGCTGTCCGTGCTGTTCCGCTCGCACCGCACCGCCACCGTCACCAGCGATCCGGCCGCGAAAGCGCCCGTGCACGTGCTGGAGATCAAGATACAGGCGCTGAGGGGGCTTTCGAAAATCAGCCGCAACGTGCAGAAGTTTATCGAGAACCACTTCCGCCAGCAGAGCCTGTCGCGCTACCTGAAAAACGCCGAGCTGTTCGCCGAGTGCGAGCCGGAGCTGTTGAACGAGATCATCCAGAGAGCGGGGTTGCTTTCCTTCAAACCCGGCGACCGGATTCTGGAGGAAACCGAAAGCGACCCGTCTTTTTACGTGATCCTGGCCGGATTCGTGCGCCTGTCGAAACAGATGCAGGAAAAGGAATTGAATTTCGACTACCTGGAAAAGGGCGACGTGCTGGGCACGACGCCGCTCGCCGAAGGCGCTCCGATTCCGTATTCCGCCACCGCCGACAACAACGTGCAGGTGATCCGGCTGGAACCCGCATTGCTCGAAAAGCTGATGGCGGTCGAACCGCTGCGCGAGAAGATCACCTGGGCCGCCCGGTTCCGCAACGAAGTCATCGAATCGCTGGACACCCAGGTGGGGCAACGCTCGCTGCTCAACTACGGCATCGAGAACCAGCTGCTCAACGGCCAGAGCATCATGGTCATCAACCTCGACCGCTGCACCCGCTGCGACGACTGCGTTCAGGCCTGCGCCGATTCGCACGAGGGCTACCCGCGCTTCGTGCGCGAAGGCAGCAAATTCGGCAATCTGTTGTTCCCGCACGCCTGCATGCACTGCCAGGATCCGATCTGCATGGTGGGCTGCCCGAGCGGCGCGCTGTACCGCGCCCACGAAAAGGGCGAAGTGCTGATCAATCTGGACACCTGCGTCGGCTGCACGCTGTGCCAGGAAAACTGCGTGTACGACAACATCGTCTCGCTGCCGGTGGCCGAAACCATAGCCAAAGACGGAGCCGTCGAGTACAAGACCGTGGGAGCCGGCGGCGAACCGGCGGTCAAGGCGATGAAATGCGACCTGTGTGTGGAGACCGGCAGCCCCGCCTGCGTGCGCGCCTGTCCCACCGACGCGCTGCACCGGCTGTCCTTCGAAGATATCTTCCGCCGCGGCCAGGCCGGCGCTCCGTGAACCCGACGATGCGATTTTTAGAAAGACGATGAAAGCCACCCTCAAACCGCACAACCCGAGCCCCGTTTCCTTCAAGGAAACCTGGGGCGCGCACGCCGCTTCCGCCCGGCCCCGGCTTTCCCTGTATGGCACGGTCAAGCGCTGGGGATTGTGGCTGTTGCTCTGCCTGACGGTGGCGCTGATCGCGAATGAATTCGAGGGCGTGGACGTGCGCGGCGCACACGTGCAGTTTTTTCTCGGCGCGTATCTGTTCCTGTTTGCGCGGCTCAACCGCGGCCTGCTGCCGCAGGGCCATTTTTACGGCATCGTTGCGCTGGCCTGCCTGCAGATGATCTTTTCCGCTTATTTCGCCATCGACCGGCGGCTGGACTTTGAAACCGAAAAATTCATCACCGGCTCGCTCATGGTGGGGCTGGTGCTCATCTGCGCATTGTACAGCCTCCGAAAGAAGCTGGCGATGTTCCCGGCTCTGGGCTATTCGAAAAACTGGCGCCAGTTTCACATCTATGCGGGTTTCGCCACCGCCCTCATTCTATTGTCCCACATCAACTTCCAGCCGCCTGTCGGACTGTTCTCCAACGTGCTGTTCTACACCGTGGTGTTCCTGCTTTTGACCTCCATCGGCGGGCTAGTGTTGCAGAAGTGGATTCCTCTCAAGCTCTCCAGCCTCGACCGCGAAGCGGTGTACGAAAACATCCCCCAGCGCGTCGAGCGGCTGAAAGAGGACATCCGTTCCCTGCTGGACGATCTGAAATCGAGAAACCTTCTTTCCCGCACCCTGTCGGGATTCTGCGAACAGGAGGTGTTCCCGCATTTCAAGGGAACCTGCTTCCAGTGGTCGCTGCTGTTTTCCGGATACCTCGGCAACACCGGCTTCAACCACAAATTCGACACCGTCACCCTGTTCCTGAAAAAAGAAGAACGCCGGGTGCTCGACACCGTCCGCAGCCTGTGCATCGAAAAGCACCAGCTCGACATCCATCACAGCCTGCAATGGCTATTGCGCTGGTGGCTCGGCTCGCACATCGTCCTGTCTTCGCTGCTGGTGGTGTTGATCGTGTACCACCTCACGTTCCTGCTAATCTACTGATCCAAAAAAGAGGGAGTCTGTAAAGGAAAGGCCTGGAAAGGGCGGGGGGATTACTTTTTGGTTTTTTCGATGTATTTCATCTGCAATTCATAAATGAGCTGGTCGAGCAGCTTGCCTTCGTCCGCCGTGAGGTTGCCCTGGGTTTTTTCCTTGAGCATCATCAGCATGTCGATGGTCTGCTGCACCGCGGGGAGGTTGGTCTCCGTCTTGCCGGTGGTGGGGTCGGGCATGTCGCCCAGGTGGTAAAACGCCGATGAGGTGAGGGAAAGCACGAAGGTGGAAAAATCGATCTGGAAATTCTGCCCCTCTGCGGCAGCGGCGGGCTCTGCTTCGGGCTCTTTCGGCCGCTCGGGTTCCTTCTGCGACGCCGCTTCGTCCTCGGAAATCTGCGAGGAACGCTTGTCTTTGATGACGAATCCTTCCCCTTCCGTATCCATGTCCTCACCCATTTGATCTCACCTTGAGGGAAAAGGGGGCCGCGCCCCGTGTCCGGTTTTAAGATTCTTCTTCCCGGCCCGTCAACAGCCGGACCGAAAACCCGAACAAGACCAGGATCAAACCCAGCATCAGCGCAAGATAGCCGTCGCCTTCGATGAATTCCCGGTAGGTCTTACCGAAAACCGGCCACTGGCGGATGACACCGGCCAGCACGAACAGGCCGCCGACGCTGAAAAGAATGCGTTTCATGCGCCGGATCTGGGTTTCTTCAGGTTCTTTATCAGGGCTCAATCAGCGGTCTCCTGAAAGTGCGGCGCACCCGCTCGACTGCGGGTGTATCCGAACCGTCCACCGTTACCGATTGACACACCGCGAATGGTAGCAAAAGGGGTATTTTATGTCAAACCGCCCGTAACGGTTGTTGGGGGTGAAAGGTTTTGGTAACATGAACGACCTATGAAAAGTTACTTTGGTTTGATTTTTCTAGCACTTATCGTCGCGCAGGGCTGCTCCACCGAACGGCTGGCGCTGCGTGCGGCGCTGCCGCTCATCGAGGGGCAATACGCCTCGATTCAGGAGGAAAAGGACCCGCATCTGGCCAAAGAGGCCATGCCGGCGAGCCTGAAAATGCTGGAAGGGCTGCTGCGGCAGGACGGCGACAATCCGCTGCTGCTCAACCGTCTGGCCGAGGGATTCTGCGGCTACGCGTTCAGTTTTCTCGAGGAAACCGAACCGGACCGCGCCCAGGCGATGTATCTGAGGGGCCGTCAATACGCCTCGCGCGCGCTCGCGGCCGAGGCGGGCATCGAAAAACTGGAAGAGCAGGGCATGGACACGCTCAAGACGGCGCTCGCCGGTGTGGAAAAAGACCAGGTGCCTTCCCTGTTCTGGCTGGGACAATGCTGGGGGGGATGGCTGATGCTGAGCCTCGACCGGCCCGAGGCGTTCGCGGATGTGTCCAAGATCGAAGCGCTGATGAAGACCGCCCTCAAGCTGGACGAGACCTATTATTCCGCCGGGCCGCATCTGTTTCTCGGCGTGTTTTACGGCAGCCGCAGCAAACTGCTGGGCGGCGACCCGGAAAAGGCGAAGTTCCATTTCGAACGCAACCTCGCCCTGACCGACAACAAGTACCTGATGGCGCATTACCTGTACGCCAAAACCTACGCCGTGCAGAACCAGAACGTGAAACTGTTCGAAAACCTGTTGAGCCGCGTGTACGAAACGCCGGCCGACGTGCTGCCCGAGCGGCGTCTCGCCAACGAAGTGGCGAAAGTGAAATCCGACCGGCTGGCGAAACAGGCCGAGGATCTGTTCTGACTGCATGTCGATCGACGCAATGCGTCAACCTATTCTAGAGTGAACACACAGTGAACGCGCAAACCCCAATCCACATCCGTTTTACCCGTCATACCTGGACGCTCGCTCTGCTCCTGCTCGCACTGGCGTGCTTTCCGGCAGAGACGTTCGCCGCCAAGAAGCAGCGCATCAAATTCGCCACCCTGGCCCCGGAGGGCTCCGCCTGGATGAAGGTCATGCACCGCCTGTCCGACGAGGTGGAGGAGAAAACCGAGGGGCGGGTGAAATTCAAGTTTTACTCCGGTGGCGTTTCCGGCGACGAGAAAGACGTGATCCGCAAGATGCGCATCGGCCAGATCCACGCCGCGGGGTTCACCGGCGTCGGCATGGGCGAGATCCTGCCGGAAGTGCGGGTTCTCGATCTGCCGTTTCTGTTCGACACCGACGAGCAGATCGGCCATGTCTACATGAAGATGAACGATTATTTCGCCGCTCAATATGAGAAGAAGGGCTACGTGCTGTTGGGCTGGGTGCCCGTCGGCTGGGTGCATTTTTTTTCCAACCAGAAGATCAAAACCCTGGATGACATCAAAAAGACCAAGCCCTGGATGTGGGAGGGCGATCCGCTCGTGCAGGCCACCTACGACGCGCTCGATGTGAAGCCGTTCCCGCTGTCCATCACCGACGTGCTGATCTCCCTGCAGACCGATCTGATCGACACGGTGTACGCCTCGCCGCAGGGGGCGCTGGCCCTGCAGTGGTTCACCAAGGTCAAGTACATGTCGCGGGTGCGCATGGGCTATGCGACCGGCGGCGTGCTGATCACCAAGAAAAAATTCGACGCGTTGCCGACGGACTGCAAGTCCGTGCTCAAGGATCTCAGCAAAAAATACCTGATGGAGCTGGTGAAGATCATCCAGAAGGACAACGAGAGTTCCATCGAGGTCATGAAGAAAAACGGCGTGATCCAGACCGATCCGCCGACACAGGCTGAAAACGACGCCTTTCATGAGGCAGGCGCCCTCGCGCGCAAAAAGCTCACCGGAAAACTCTTCTCCAAGGAACTGCTCGATCGGGTGCTCACCCATCTTGAGGAAGTCAAATAGCGGCGCAATCCGATCCTGTTTTCACCCCATCCGGTTCTCATCCCACAATCGCATGGATCAACAGGAAAATCCTGCTCAGTTCTCGAGTTTGAACAGCGTCACCAGCGGGTCGGCAATCACCGTTTCGTGATTCTGCCGCAGATGATCGAGCAGGGCGGGGTTGGTCTTGGCGAAATCGTAGCGCACCCAGCCGAAGTAGACCGCGCCGCGGCGCGCGTAGTCATCCACCTCGGCGGCGCTCAACGGCGGCAGCATGCCGAGCGTCCAGCCCTTGCGGTCGCTGTAGTAAAACGTGTGCGGCCGGTTGGGATTGATGTCCTGCAGGAGAATCCATTCGTCTTCGCCGGTGTGCGCTTTGATCTTCTCGCCGATCACGATGTAGTCCGTGTTGAAGCGCAGGCGTTTTTCCAGCTTGTACACCGAGTGGAGGGGGATGAACACGAGCATCAGCGTCACCAGCCCAAGCTTCCAGTCGGTCTTCCAGTTGAGTTTGGGCTGGCGTGCGGCGAAAAAGTCCGCCAGGAATTTTCCCGCCAGCGCGCAGCCCGCCGGCAGGATGGGAAGCTGGTAGTATTCGTGGATTTTATTCCCCACGGCGGCGATGAGAAAATAGACGCAGACCGAAGCGAACCAGATGTGGAACAGGTATTGTTCACGCCGCTCCATACGGGTGGTCAGGCCCAGGATCACGAAGAAGAATCCTGTGAAAGCGAACATCTTTTCCCCGAGCCGCGTCCAGAAGATCAGCTTGTAAAACTTGTAATCGGTGAGCACGGAACTGTTGGCGAGTTTGTCGTTGCCCAGCCAGATGCTCTCGCCGCCGTGCGCCTGCGCGTGCAGCGCCCCCATGTGCCCGTACCACAGCGCGGCGGGAAGAAACAGGATCACAAGGAACAGGTAAAACTGCGGCAAAAGCACCATTCTCCCTTTGAGCTTGAGCCAGGCGAGAAACAAAATCGGGCCGCCCAGAAACAGGGTCGGCAGCTTGATGAGAAACGCCAGGGAGATCGCGCACGCCGCCAGGAAAAAATCGTTCCATTTGCCCGCATCCAGCCAGCGGCTGAAAAAATACAACCCGGCGATCGAGAAGAACAGCATCGCCGATTCCGGCATGAAGGTGCGCGTGTAGAACACCGCCATCGGCAGCACCGCGAACAGGCCCGCGGCGAACAGGGCGGCGCTGCGGTCGAAAAACCGCTTCGTCAGAAGATACAAAAACCCCATCGAGCCGAGACCGAACGCGATGGACACCACCCGCCCCAGGCTGTCGTGAAAGCCGAACAGCTTGTACAAAATCGCCACCAGGTAGGAGTAGATGGGAAACTCGAACTCGTAATACTCCACCGCCCAGTTCGTGGCGGGCTGGAACAGGTTCATGTCTCCGGTGAAGAAATTCTTCGCCACCGTGGCTGTGAGTGTCTGCCGCCAGCTGTGAAAATCCAGCAGCGGCTGCGTCACCCCCCACAGGCGCAGCGCCAGCCCCGCGAGAAAAACCAGGGCGAGCGCCTGCAGGAAACGGTCGGTCTTCAGTCTGTCGAGCAGCGTCGGCATCAGGTATCTTTCAGTTGTTCTTCCGCCCAGAGGGACAGCTTCTCGCGGAAGATCTTGGCGTTGTGGCGGATGTCCACCGGAAATCCGGGATGAAACAGGAAGCGGTCGATCGTTTGCGTGTGCGCGTGCGCCTGTCCCAGCGCGCGCAGCTCTTCGATCAGGACGGGCTCGGTGGTGCCCGTATCTTTTTCCAGCTCGACGATCAGCACCGGCCGCTGACAGCCTCGATCACCGGTGCCCACCAAGGCTGTGCGCCGCACTTTGGGATGGCGGTTGAACACCGCTTCGCAGGGGATCGTGAACAGCGTGTCCTCTTGCGTCACGACGCGCTGGTTTTTGCGGCCGCAAAACCACAGCCGCCCGGTTTCATCCAGCCAGCCCACATCGCCCATGCGGTGCCAGAAACGATTCCCGTCGGGGATTTTCGCGAGCCTGTCCGCATCGGGGCGGTTGCAATAGTTCCGCGTCACCCAGTCCCCGCGCACCGCGATTTCGCCGATTTCTCCCTGGGCGACTTGAAGATCGTCCTGCCATTTTTCGATGGGCGCATCCGTGATGCGGATGATCTTCAGATCGAGCCCCGCCACCGGGCGGCCCACGCAGATGCCTTCCCCCTGCTGCGAGCGGGGCCAGGTTTCGTTCAGGATTTCATCGGCTTCGATCGAGGCCACCGGCAGCGCTTCCGTCGCGCCGTAGGGCGTGCACACCCGGCTGGCGTCGGGGAGCAGCGAGCGCACGCGTTCGATCAGCGAACCGGGCACCGGCGCGCCCGCGATCAGAACCCGGCGCAGAGAAGGCAGGGACACAGATCGGTCCGTACCGTAACGGCTCACGGTCTGCCAGAGCGCCGGGGAGCCGAAGCAGTTACTCACCGCAGAGGTTTTGATGATACCGAGCAGCATTTCCGGATCGACGTCCGCGGGCCGCGTGAAATCCATCTTCGGCAGCACCGTCGTCATGCCCATGCCGATGCTGAACAGGGAAAACAGCGGGAAGGTCGCGAGATCGGTCTCGCCCGCTTCGATGCCGTACAGCGATTGCAAAGCGGCGACCTGCCTGAGGAACATGCCGTGCGTGTAGCGGACGCCCTTGGAAGGTCCCGTGCTGCCGCTGGTGAACAGGATGGCGGCGGGATCGTTAGGGCTGCTGGCCGCGGTTTGAAAATTCGCCGAGCCCGCTCGCTCCGCCTGCCTGAGCGTGGCCCCGCCCCAGAACCAGCGCCTTCCCGCCGTCACCGCGATCTTCACCGTACGAAACGGTCCGGGAAACAGTTTCCGCACCCCATGCGCCAGAGAAATGCCGATCATCGCCTCCGGTTCGGCCTGCTGAATGCACAGCAGCGTGTTCTTGCGTCCCAGTCCGGGATCGATGAGAACCGGCACCGCGCCCGCCTTGAACAGGGCGAAGGCGAGGCGGATGAAATCGGCGCTGAAGGGAACCAGCACCACGACCCGCATCCCGGCGGCGATCCCCAGACGGTTCAGCCCGCTCGCCAGCCGTGTGCTTTGGGTGTCGAGCTCGCCGAAGCGGATGCGCGTACCGGTGTGCGGCACGCGGATCGCGTCGGCGTCCGCAGCGTCGCGTGCGGCGCGCTGTAAAAGATCGGCGATGTTGCCGGAATCCACCTGCATCGGGTCCGGCCTCAGGGAAGGTTCAAAGCCGCCTTCGCCAGAGGAAGGGACACTTTTCTCTTTTGCACGAGGGATTCCTGATTGATCTTGCTCACCGTGCTGCGGATGGATGAAAAATCCCGCGGAGTGCGGGTGAGGAGGTACTCGACGATGTTCTGCGGGATGGTGAGCCCCACGTCCTGCCCCAGTTTGTGGATGATCTGGGCGGTGGTATGATCGTCGATGGGGCGGATCTCCGCCGTCATCCCCCATTGCAGGCGCGACGTGAGATAGGACTCGGTGTCCTGCAATCGGTCCGGCGGGGTGAGACCGGTGAACACCGACTTTTTTTTGTCTTCCAGCCGGGCGTTGAAAATATGATAGAGCTTTTCCTGCGCAGCCGTGTGCCCGGAAACCGCCTGCACGTCGTCCAGCAGAAAAAAATCCGCATCGATCAGCCGGAGCACCAGATCGTTGACCGCCTCGGGGCCGGCGCTCTCCACGTTGCGCACGAAATCGCCGGCGTTGAGGTACAGCGCTCTGTTTGCATTCTTGCGGTCGGCGACGGCGTTGCCGATCGCCATCAGTAGATGGGTTTTGCCGAGGTTGGCGGGGCCGTACAGATACAGCGTGTGGAACGCGGCGGGTCGTTCGGCGCAGATTTCGCGGGCAGTCTCGAACGCGAACCGGGAACCTTCAGACACGACGAAATTGGAGAATCTGAACTCCGGACGGGAAGGAAAATCCAGCACCCGCTGCCGGGAGGACGCAAAAGACATGTTCGAATCCTGGAATGAGCCGGGTGGATGGGGCTTTAGGTCCGCGGCGGGGCGGATCACTTGGGGCCGATCTGGATTTCCACGTTGGTTTTGAGCAGCGCCTCGGTCACGATCAGGGTGCACGCCCAGCCTTCCTTCTGGTAATTCATGATCGTGCCTTCGTGCACCAGCGTGTTGATCAGCTCCCAGCCCTTGTTGATCATCGCGTTCTGATAATAGTCCACCACCTCCCGGGGTTTGTTCCAGCCCGAGTAATACAGGCGTCCCACCTTGAACGTCCCGGTTCCCGATTCGTAAACGAAGGATTTGTCGTGGTCCGCGTCGAATCCGTACGGCACCGGCACATCGGTGAAAGGGTAGGCGTATTCCGAAAAACCCTCGCCTTGTCCCTCGGAATATTCCGTCGGCGGCGGGGTGGAGCTGCACCCTGTGAGCGTGGACAGGCAGAAGAATACCATCAAAAGAAATCCCGGGGAAACATTTCGTTTATCCATTTTCGGCCAGAGACCTCCCAAAATAGGCAACGAGCAATCCACACAGTATGAGAAACAGGCCGATCGCCCTGAGCGTGTTGTTTGGAATTTCCGGAATTTTCTGCGCGAACGCTTTGACGCGGGACGGGAAGCAGAAATAGGGGATGCCTTCAAATACCATCATCAGTCCGAAGGCTGCAAGAAAGAGGCTCATGATTCGGATCGGCGCATGCGATGTGTGTTCAGGGGCAGTGAAAAAGGGAAGGGGCGTGGACAGCAGGCCCATGCCGTTCAGATCCGCTCTTTGGATTGGATGAGAAATCCGGCAAGCTTAAGAGAAGCCTTCGGTTTTCACGGTCCTTGCAGGGAGCCACGGTGAATTTGGGTGTAAAAACCGGCCATTTGGGTTTCGCAACCCGTGGACCCTTGAAAAATCGGCCCAAATTGTTGTTTTCGATTATCTTTGATCTTTTCATCCGAGTCAACCGCTAATTCGGAGAGCCGGTAAAGTGCTTCTAAAATCCGGTTGTAAATAAACTTAGGCCCATTTATAATAAATTTAGTATCAATTCTCCCGAAGCCAGTTCGACCCGGTAACAGGTTTTCCACGGCACGTATGCAGTTCTGAATGCGAGGGGATTCTGTGGAAATCCGCGATTCCGCCTGAAAGTCATGAAGTCGTTGCAAATCGGGCTTTATCAGCCCTGGGCGGCAGATGAAAGCGCTTCCCCGGCGGGAAATGCTATCATTTATTCAATAGGTTGGGCGCGATTTTGACGGAACGGGAACCTGCCGCAATGCCCCGGGCGGGCCCCCTGGGGACACCGATTTCAATCCCTTGTTCGATCCAGGGAATTAAGAAAAATTAATCCGGTTTTAACTTTTCTTTAATATCCCTTTGATAATTTGGAAGGATCATCGATACCGGATGGGAGATCCAATGATTCCGCGGAATTGGAAATCCTTCCTCTAATCAATCGCCAATTCATTTTGACCGTTAAGCTGAGAGGTTGACACATGATTGTTAAGACTGCCAAGATTTCCTGCGTTGTTTTTCTCCTCGCTGTATTTATTTTTCCACTTTCTCCGGGTAACACGGGAATCATGAATGCCCTGCTGGACCGGGCGCTGGCCTTGAGCACCGAAAACGGCCCCATGTCCAGCAACATCTTTGTGGAGATCGCCAAAAAAGAAAATCCGGCCGTGGTGAACGTGAGCACGAAAGCCAAAACGCAATCCGCCACCCGGCGTCCGCCGAATTTCCCCACCCCTCCCGACAACGTTCCGGATCCGTTCAAGGATTTCTACGACCGGTTTTTCGGGCAGCGCCCGGAGCAACGGCCCCGGCGCGGTATGGGATCGGGTTTTTTCATCGACGCGCAGGGTCACATCCTCACCAATTACCATGTGGTGGAAGGCGCGGATGAAATCATCGTCACCATGGAAGACAATAAGGAATACACCGCCAAGCTCATCGGCTCCGATTCCAAAACCGACATCGCGCTGATCAAGATCAAGGACAACGAGGAAAAGAAAACCTTTCCCTTCCTGAAACTCGGAAGCTCCGAGAAACTGGAAGTGGGCGAGTGGGTCATGGCCATCGGCAACCCCTTTGGACTGAGCCACACTGTCACCGTGGGCGTGGTCAGCGCCCTGAGCCGCAATATCGGCGCCGGACCCTATGACGAATTCATCCAGACCGACGCCTCGATCAACCCGGGAAACTCCGGCGGACCCCTGATCAACATCAAAGGAGAGGTCATCGGCATCAACACCGCGATCATCTCCGGCAACACCGGCGGCAACGTGGGCATCGGCTTTGCGATTCCCATCAACGTTGCGAAAGACATCCTCTCGGATCTGAAGGAGAAAGGCAGCGTCACGCGCGGCTGGCTCGGCGTCATGATCCAGAAAATCACCCCCGACCTCGCCAAATCCTTCGGCCTCGATGAAGCCAAGGGTGCCCTGGTGGGGGATGTGATCCCGGATGGCCCCGCCGCGAAGGCCGGCCTGAAACGTGGAGACGTGATCCTGAAGTTCGACGGCAAGGACGTCGAGGAGATGGAATCGCTGCCCAAAATCGTCGCGGCGACCGAGCCCGGCTCGACCGTGAAAGTCGAAGTGGTGCGCGATGGCTCCAAGAAGGTGTTCGATGTTCACATCGATGTGCTCAAGGACGCCGAATCCCCGAAAGTGGCCGCGAAAGAGGACAAGCTGGGACTCCAGGTGCAGGACATCACGCCTGAGCTGATGCAGAGCCTGCAGCTCGACACCACCGAAGGCGTGCTCGTTTCCGACGTCACCGCAGGCGGCGCGGCTGCCGAAGCCGGTGTCAAGCGTGGAGACGTGATCACCGAGATCAACCGCACGCCGGTGAAATCCGCGTCCGACTACAAAAAGGTGATGTCCCGGGTGAAAAAGAACAGCACCGTTCTGTTCCTCGTGCGCCGCGGAGGCACCACCATTTACGTTGCGGTCAAGATGTGAATGGGGTTCTTTTTTCCACCGCGTTGATGGCGGTGCGCAAAAAAGATTGCAGTCGATCTGAAAAACAGGGCCGGGAGGAAAAAGGGTTGCTCCCGCCCTGTTTTTGGAGATAATAATCCTGCCGATTTGTAGCAAAAACATGGCGGATCTGTTCGGATCCGCCATTCCTTTCCCCGGTTTCCTTAAATTCCATGCGTGTTTTCCCGGTAAAAAATTTTCATTTCCTGACGATTTTTTTGACGGGGATGCTTCTGGCCGGCCTCGTTCCGTTCGCGCACGGCGCGCAGGAGTTCAACCGCAAGACCCCCCTGGTTCTCGCCGTTCAGAAAGTGGGACCCGCCGTGGTCAACATCTACACCGAAGAAGTGTCGCCGGCGCCGCGCAACCCGTTCCGCAATTTCGGCAACAATGTGTTCGACCAGTTCTTCCGTGACTTTTTCCCCAGCCTCGACGATCAGCGGCGCAGCCTGGGCAGCGGCGTCATCATCAATCCCCAGGGCTACATCCTGACCAACGAGCACGTCATCGGCAAGGCCGAGCGCATCAAGGTGACGCTCATCGACAAGCGGGAATACGACGCCCAGCTGGTGGGGGCGGACCGCAATTCCGACCTCGCGGTCATCAAGATCAAGCCGACCGAAGCCCTGCCTTATGTGCAGATGGGGGCCTCCAACGATCTGATGATCGGAGAAACCGTGCTCGCCATCGGCAACCCCTACGGGCTGCAGCACACCGTGACCACCGGCATCATCAGCGCGCTCAACCGCTCCATTCAGGCGGACAAGAACCTGACCTACCACGATTTCATCCAGGTCGATGCCAGCATCAACCCCGGCAACTCCGGTGGGCCGCTGCTCAACATCAACGGCTCGCTGATCGGCATCAACACCGCCATTTTCCAGAAAGCCGAGGGCATCGGGTTCGCCATCCCCATCGACAACGCCAAGCGCATCATCGACGACCTGATCCATTTCGGAAAAGTGCGGCGCGGCTGGCTCGGCGTGTTCGTGCAGGACATGTCCCCGGATCTGGTGCGCTATTTCAAACTCCAGCGGCCGCGCGGCGTTCTCGTGCGCAAAGTGTTCCAGGAAAGCCCCGCCATGCGCACCGGCATCCGGCGCGGCGATCTGATCCTGAAACTGGACGACCACGAAATCAAAAACCGGCTCGAATACAACCAGCGGCTGGCTTCCTACTCCATCGGCAACAACGTCACCTTTTCCATCTGGCGCGACGGCCGGGAACGCGATTTCAGGCTCAAGATCAAGGCCATTCCCAAACACATGGTCTCCGAGTTCGCCCGCAGCTGGCTGGGATTCCGCGTCCAGGGCATCAGCGAGAACGCGACGCGCAAATACCGGCTGCAGACCCGCAAGGGCGTGGTGGTCATTCAGGTGGTGCCCGACGGCCCCGCGGACAAGATCGGCATACAGGAGGGCGACGTCATCCGCCAGGTGAACCAGAAAAAAATCCACCGTTCCGAGGATTTCAACAAGGCGATCATCGACGGCGGATACCGCGACAGCGCCCTGCTTCTGGTGCAGCGCGGCAAAAGCGGCTACTACGTCACCCTGCAACCCTGACCGCTCCGGCCCCGCATTCCATGCCCGCATCCGAAAAAAAGCAACTGGAAGCGCTGCGGCGTGAGATCCACCGCCACGACCGCCTGTATTACGTCGAGGATGCCCCGGAGATTTCCGACCGCGAGTACGACCGGTTGATGCAAAAGCTCAAGGAGCTGGAGGCGAAGCACCCCGAATGGGTGACCCAAGATTCACCCACGCAGCGGGTCGGCGGCAAGGTGGCCGAAAAATTTCGCTCGGTGCGCCACAAAACGCCGATGCTGAGCCTCGACAACACCTACAACCTCGACGAAGTGCGGGAGTTCCACAACCGCACGCTGCGCACGCTGAGCCGCGAGCTGGACCGCGAGGTTCCCGAGGATGCGGTGCGCTACGTCCTGGAACTCAAGATCGACGGTCTGGGCGTCACGCTCACTTATGAAGACGGCAGGCTGATCCAGGGCGCCACCCGCGGCGACGGCAAATCCGGCGAGGACATCACCGCCAACCTCAAGACCATCCGCTCCATTCCCCTGACGATTCCCACACAAAAGGAGTCCTTCCGTTTCATGGAGGTGCGCGGCGAGGTGTACCTCGACCACAGCGCCTTCCTCAAGATCAACGCAGGCCGCGAAAAGGAAGGACTGCCGCTGTTCGCCAATCCCAGAAATGCCGCCGCTGGATCGCTGCGCCTGCTCGATCCGGACATCACCGCCCAGCGCCCGCTGAACATCTTCATCTACAGCGTCGGCTACATGGATGTCGATCCGTTTAAGTCGCACCATGAAGTGCTGGAAAAACTCAAACAGCTGGGGTTTCGCGTCAACCCCGAGACCGAGTTGTGCGAAAACTTCGAGCAGACGCTCGAGGTGCTGGAAAAATGGCAGGCCAGACGCGACACGCTGCCCTACGAGGTGGACGGGCTGGTGCTCAAAGTCGATTCGCTCGAGCAGCAGCGCATCCTGGGCAGCACCGCCAAGCACCCGCGCTGGGCCGTGGCCTACAAGTACGAAGCCGAGCAGGCCACCACCTGTGTGGAGGACATTCAGGTGCAGGTCGGCCGCACCGGGTCCATCACGCCGGTGGCGATTCTGAAGCCCGTGGTCGTCTCCGGTTCCACCGTGAGCCGCGCCACCCTGCACAACGAGGATGAAATCAACCGCAAGGACATCCGCGTCGGCGACACCGTGATCATCGAAAAGGCGGGCGAGGTGATCCCCAAAGTGGTGCGCGTCGCCAACGCGCCGGACGCCAAACGCGGCAAGAAATTCAAAATGCCCACGCAGTGCCCGGAATGCAAAACCAGGCTCGTGCGGCCGGAAGGGGAGGTGGCCTGGCGCTGCGAGAATTTCGCCTGCCCGGCGCAGCTCAAAGAGCGGTTGCTGCATTTCGCCTCGCGCAACGCGATGGATATCGATCACCTCGGACCGGCGGTGATCGAGCAGCTCACCGAAAGCAGCCGCGTGAAGACCTTTTCCGATCTGTACACCCTCACCGCCGAAGATCTGGTGCCGCTGGAGCGGCTGGCGGAAAAATCCGCCCAGAACCTGCTCGACGCCATCGAAAAAAGCAAAAGCATCGGGCTCGCGCGCCTGCTGCACGCGCTCGGCATCCGGCATGTGGGCCAGCGCGCCGCGCAGGTGCTCGCCCAAACCTTTCACACGATGGAAGCGTTACAAAAGGCCACGCTCGAAGAACTCGAAGCGGTGGGGGACATCGGACCCATCGTCGCGAAAAGCCTGCGCGATTTTTTCGATACGAAAGAGAATCAAAAGGAAATCGAGCGCTTGCGAAAACACAAACTGGTGATGCAGGAAGAAGGGGAGGCCGCAGGAGGCAGATTGTCCGGCAAGCAGTTCGTGCTCACCGGCACGCTGGCGGATTTTTCCCGCGACAAGGCCAAAGACGCCATCGAATCACAGGGAGGCCGGGTGACTACCAGCGTCTCGAAAAAGACCGATTACGTCGTCGCCGGAACCGACCCCGGCTCCAAGCTGGAAAAAGCCAAAAAAATCGCCTCAGTGGAAATCCTGGATGAGGCGCAGTTCAAGGCGCTGCTGAAACCCTGAGACAGAAAAAAACAGGCCTCGCGCAAAGGCGCGAAGACGCAAAGAAAAACCTGAGACAGGATTACAGGATAAAGACGTGGATAAAAGCTAAAAAGCGGTTTTGTGCCAAGCCGCTAAGTACGCAAAGAAAAGTAAGAGGGGGGAACTCAAATTAGCCCTCTCCCCTGGAGGGAGAGGGCTGGGTGAGGGGGACTCAATAATCTGTCACCCTGAACCTGTCGAAGGGTAAGAAAAGTATTTGGAATGAGGAGCCTATTAAAATATCGAAAAACCTCAACAAAAAATATGATAAGTCAAAACTTGACTTTTTTTTCTTCATTTTTCATCGCACTACCACAAGATTTGTGAAAATTGGAATAATAAAGGGGGTGAAAAATGGGATTCTTATTTTTTCCAATTTATTTAGGGTTTTTAATATGGGCTTTTTTCGACCCTAAATTAGCCTCGTATTCTGCGATTTGCTTTTTAGTTTTTTTAGAGGGATATCTTTATTTTTCCCAGAATGTTACCAAGGCCGAATATCAGCCCAATACTGAACCTTATTTTTTTACGTTGGACGAAGTTATCGTTTTAAAAAGGTATAGCTTTTATTTTAATTTTCCCAATGTTGCAAAATCATTTTCATCGCTATTGTCTTTTGTCCAAATTTCAACTTTTATTTGGGTGCCCTGGCTCCTTTACAATTCGTTATGGATTCCTGCCGTAATAATCGGTGCGAATTATTTCCTAGTTGGGCCTCTATCGGTTTTTTTTAATCCAAGGTTTTTTCTTCATGATGCGGTGGAAAACAAAGGAAAACAGGAATTCCATGCGGAAATGGTTTTGATTGATTCCATTTGTGACAAATTAATTCATTCGTGAATGAGTAAGTGGGACTCTAGGCAAAGAGGCCAAATCTTTAGCTTTGGATATACTATTTTCTAGCAGTCTACTTTGCGGCTTGGCGGCTTTGCGCGAGGCTGGTTTTTTAGTTTGCGCGTGAGGCTAGCGGAGCAGGGGAGATGGGATGCCTATCAAGGCGCCGTCGCCGAACCGGAAGGGCGGGATGACGAACGCCGGCGTCGGGGCCGCGAGCGTTTCGGCCGGCTGTCTCCCGATTTTTTGGCGCTGGAGCCGGATGTTTTACCGCGCGGCCGGGATGACCGGCGTGGCCGTGAGGGTTCGCCCGGTTTTTCCTTGAGGAACAGTTCTTCTTCCGCCCACACCACCGGGATTTTCTGCTTGAGAAAGTCTTCCACCCGTTCCAGGTGCACCGCGTAGTTTTCGCAGCACAGGGTGATCGCCGTGCCTTTTTTCCCCGCCCGCGCCGTGCGGCCGATGCGGTGCACGTAGTCCTCCGGGTCCTGCGGCAGATCGTAGTTGATCACATGCGTGATGTCGTCCACGTGGATGCCGCGCGATGCCACGTCGGTGGCGATCAGAATGTCGATGTCGCCGCCTTTGAATTTTTCCAGTACCCGGATGCGCGCTTTCTGCGGCAGGTCGCCGCTGATCTGTCCGGCGTTGTAGCCGTTGTGCTTGAGTTTGTGTTCCAGCCGTTCCGCCATCGCCTTGGTGTTGCAGAAGATCAGCACCTTTTCGCCTTCCTCCTGTTTCAGCAGACCGAGCAGGAGGTTGTTCTTTTCATGGTGCCCGACGTGGTAGAGGGACTGGTCGATGTCGTCCACCACCGCTTTTTCCGGTTCAATCGTCACCCGCTCCGGGTTGTTCATGAATTTGTAGCACAGCTCCATCACGCGGAAATTGAGCGTGGCGGAAAACAGCATCGTCAGCCGCTTGTCGTAGGGGGAGGTGTTGCGCATGATGTAGCGCAGATCCTGGATGAACCCCATGTCGAACATGCGGTCCGCCTCGTCGATGACCAGCACCTCCACCAGCTTGAGGCTGAAAAACCGCTGCTTGTAATAATCGATCAGCCGCCCCGGCGTGGCGATGAGAACGTCCACGCCCGCTTTGATCATGTCTTTCTGTTTCTGATAATCCAGTCCGCCGTACACGCAGACGATCTTGAAATTGGTGTGTCCGCCCAGCAGCCGGGCGTCCATCTCGATCTGCCGCGCCAGCTCGCGTGTCGGCGCGATGATCAGCGCACGCGGTCCGGCTTTTCCTTTCGGCGGCGGACCGGATGGCTTGTTCTCAAGCAGGCGGTGAAACAGGGTGATCAGAAACGCCGCCGTTTTTCCGGTTCCGGTCTGCGCCTGACCCGCCACGTCTTTTCCCTGCAGGGTCAAAGGCAGAACCGCGCCTTGAATGGGGGTGCAGTATTTGAAATCCGCATCGCGGATTCCATCCATGACTTTTTCGGTCAAGTCCAGGGATTCGAATGCTATGTTTTCCAATGGGTACTCCGACTGCTAGTGAGGAAGGTTAGTTTTTGTAAGCCACCGACGGGGGATGATTCATCAGGAAGGCTGGATTAAATTTCGCTAAATTATTAGAAACATTTTGATATATTTACCATTATATTAGGTTTCCCCGCATTTTCAACCGCATTCTCATTTTTCTTGACAGAAGCGGACCGATAATGGTTCAATACGCCCTTCAATTTTAGTCAGTTATCACGACACCAGGAGGCCCCTCCGCCCTTTTTCTCGCATACCGGATACCACCGTATACCCCCAAAAGCTCTTTTGCTGCATGGGTTTGGGGGATCTGTGCTGCAAAGGGCCGAAAGCCCGGGGCGCGTTTTGTCCCGGCGACACAGCGGCGCCTTCTGGAGTTTTTTGGGGTTTTTTTTGTGATCAAACACGATGTCGTCATCATCGGCGCCGGGCTCGCGGGCATGCGCGCAGCCCTGGAAGTGTCCAAGGATCTGGACGTGGCGCTGCTCACCAAAGTGTATCCTTCCCGATCCCATTCCGGCGCTGCCCAGGGTGGGATCGCCGCCGCGCTCGGCAATTCCCAGGACGATTCCTGGGAAGAGCACATGTACGACACCATCAAGGGCGGCGATTTTTTAAGCGATCAGGACGCGGTCGAGGAATACGTCAAGGCCGCGCCGCGCGTCATCTACGAATTGGAGCACATGGGCTGCGTGTTCAGCCGCACGCCCGACGGCAAGATCGCCCAGCGCAGTTTCGGCGGGCACTCCAAGCCGCGGGCCTGCTTCTCCGCCGACCGCACCGGCCACGCCATCCTGCACGCCCTGCACGAACAGCTCCTCAAGCAAAGCAAATCCATAAAAATCTATTCCGAGTGGTACATGCACTCGCTCATCGTCGAAGACGGGCGCTGTAACGGCGTGGTCGTGAGCGACATCCGCACCGGCAATCTGGAGGTCATGCAGGCCAAGGCGGTGGTGTTCGCCACCGGCGGCTACGGCCGTGTGTTCCGCATCACCACCAACGCGTTCGCCAGCACCGCAGACGGCGTGATGGCGGCGTTCAAAGCGGGCATTCCGATGGAGGACCCGGAGTTTGTGCAGTTTCATCCTTCGGGGCTGTACCGCCAGGGGATTCTGTTTTCCGAGGCCGCGCGCGGGGAGGGCGGTTTCCTGCTCAACGGCAAGGGCGAGCGCTTCATGGAAAAATACGCGCCCTCGCGCATGGAGCTGGCCCCCAGGGACATCGTCGCGCGCGCCGAACAGAGCGAGATCGACGCCGGCCGCGGCGTCGATGGCAAGGACATCATCCACCTCGACCTGCGGCATCTCGGTGAAGCCCGAATCATGGAGCGGCTGCCGCAGATCCGCCAGCTGGGCATCGATTTCATCTCCGTCGATTGCGTCAAGGACCCGCTGCCCATTCAGCCCACCGCGCATTATTCGATGGGCGGCATCCCGACCAACAAGTTCGGCCAAGTGCTGATCGATGAAAAGGGCACGCCGCTCAAGGGATTTTTCGCCGCCGGCGAATGCGCCTGCGTTTCGGTGCACGGCGCCAACCGCCTGGGCACCAACTCGCTGCTCGACGCCACGGTGTTCGGCGAGCGCGCCGGAAAGTCTGCGCTGGAATATGCGAAAAGTGTGGATTTCGCCCACGTCAACGAAGGGCCGGAAAAGGCCAAAGTGTTGAAAATGTTCGAGGATATTTATCAACGGGATGGCAGCGAAAACTACAACACGATCCGCAATGAGATGAAAGAGATCATGATGAGTCATTGCGGGGTGTTCCGCGACGCCGAAAAACTGAAAGTGTGCATCGACACCGTCAAACAACTGCAAATCCGCTTTAAAAAAGGTAAAGTGACGGACAAGGGCAAATTGTTCAACACCGAAATCTATGAAATCCTGGAGCTCGGCAACATGCTCAAGGTGGCGGAGATGATCGCCGTCGCCGCGCTGGCGCGCAACGAAAGCCGCGGCGGCCATCACCGCACCGATCATCCCAAGCGGGACGACGAATCGTTTTTGAAGCACACGTTTGTCTTCGATTCCGACGACGGACTGGAACTCAGGTACAAACCCGTTGTGATCACCAAGCATCAACCCACGGAAAGAAAGTACTGATGGCGACATTCCGGATCAAGCGCTTCAATCCCGAAAAGCAGCCCGAGCCCTACTACGAGGATTTCGAACTCGACATCCCGCCCGGCTCCACAGTGCTCGACTGCATCAACCTGATCAAGTGGACGATGGACGGCTCTCTGACCTACCGCATGTCCTGCCGCAGCGCCATCTGCGGCTCCTGCGGCATGAAGGTCAACGGCCACGCCATCCTGGCCTGTCAGCGGCAGGCGACCAGCCAGCTCGACCAAAACGACACCATCACCGTCGAGCCTTTGGGCAACATGCAGCCGATCAAGGATCTGGCCGTCGATTTCAAACCGTTCTGGGACAAGCTCGACAAGGTCAAGCCGTATCTCAAGCCGTCGGACAAGCCCCCGGAAAAGGAAAGAAAGCAGTCACCGGAACAGTTCAGCCTGATCGACGACGCCAGCACCTGCATCATGTGCGGCAACTGTTATTCCGACTGCAATGTCCTCGAGGTAGACGACAAATTTCTCGGCCCCGCCGCCCTCGCCAAGGCGCAGCGCTTCGTGTGCGATTCGCGCGACGGCGACACGCTTGAGCGCGTCACCGAGCTCAGCGAGCCGGGCGGCATCTGGGACTGCACCCACTGCGCCGAATGCGTCGAGCGCTGTCCCAAGCCCGCCGAACCGTTCTACCGCATCAAGGAAATCATGACCGTCGCCATGGAACAGGGCGTGACCAACAACAACGGCGCGCGTCACGCCCTCTCTTTTGCCAACTCCGTGAAACGCAGCGGGCGGCTCGACGAGAACCGTATTCCCATTGAATCGATCGGGATTTTCAACATCAAGGGTCTGATGGATCTGATTCCGATCGGCCTGCGCATGTTGCTCAAGTGGAAGATCCCGCCGATCATTCATAAGTCCATCGATGACGTCAAGGATGTGAAACGCATATTCAAGGAACTGGATCAATGAAATTTGCTCTTTTCACCGGGTGTGTGTCCCAGGGGGCGACCCGCGAGTTGATGGTGTCCACCAAGAAAGCCGCCGAAGGGCTGGGCATCGATTTTGTCGAGATGAAAAGCGCCGCCTGCTGCGGCGCCGGCGTGGTGGGCGAGAAAAGCCCGATCCTCGCCGACACGCTCAACGCCCGCACCTTCGCCATCGCGGAAAAGAAGGGCCTGGATCTGGTTACCATCTGTTCCACCTGTCAGGGCGTGCTGAAAAAATCCGAGTGCACCATCAAATCCGATCCCGCCTACAAGGAGAGGATCAATCACCTGCTCAAGGATGGCGGGCACCAGTACGACGGCAGCAAAAGCCGGATCAAGCATTTCGCCAACATCCTCGCCAGCGACGAGGGCATGGCGCGGCTCAAGGAGAGGATCAAGCGCCCGCTCACCGGACTCAAGGTAGCGGCCTTTTACGGCTGTTACGTGCTGCGCCCCTCGCACCTGTCCGATTTTGACAACCCGGACAACCCGACCGGCCTGGAAGAGATTTTCGAAGTGCTCGGCGCCACCCCCGTTTATTATCCCAGCCGCATCAAATGCTGCGGGTTTCCCATCGTGATGATGAACAAGAAAGCCTCGCTCGACATGGCGGGCAACGCGCTGGTGGACGCCGTCGAAAGCGGCGCCGATTGCGTGGTGACGGGCTGCCCACTTTGTCACCTGAACCTCGATTCCTATCAGCCCGAAATCGAGGTTCTGCTCAAGAAAAAATACGCCATCCCCATTCTGCATCTGCCCCAGCTCGTCGCTCTGGCGCTGGGCTACTCCCCCAAAGAGCTGGACATGGACAAGCACATCGTATCCACGTTGAAGATCGACCGCATGCTGGCCGCAAGCTGAAGTTTCGCCGGCGCGCGTTGAAATAGCTGATTTTCAAATCTTTTTTATATAAACTAGAGGCCGGGCTCATCGCCGCTTGCGGCGGTCCCCCTTGCGATATCCCGACCGGGATCGGAAGGGACCCCGAAAACCGCGGTGCACTCAACACCTCGACCCTTCCGTGCGCCGCGGCACGATTCCGTTTTTAGATGACCATCAGGTTGCGAACACGGGTTCCCGGTGGGCAGGAACCCCAACCAGGAGGACGAATTCCATGACCTTTCGCTTCATCACGGCCGTTGCCCTTTTCGTTTTGCTGGTGCTTGCGGGGTGTGCCGGTTCCCCGTTTTCCAAAAACGAGTACACGCTGACGCCGATCGGTAAGCTGGAAGCCGCAGGCAGCAACACGTCCGCGCCGTTGGAAGCCACCGTCGGGGTGACCCAGGTGCGCCTTGCGGAACATCTGGACAAGCCGGAGATCGTCGCCGCCGGCAAGCCGAAAAAAGAAGGCGCGCCCGCGCCCAAATGGGCCGAACCTCTGAAAGAGAATTTCTCCAACGTGCTCGCCGAAAACCTTTCGCTGCTCATGGCCACGAAAAACGTCACCGTCATCCCGGCGAACAATCCCGTTTCCCCCGACTACCAGGTGGTCGTCGAAGTGCGCAAGTTTGAGGGCGAGATGGGCAAGGAGGGATTTCTCGATGCGCGCTGGACCATTCTCGGGAACCAGGGAACCGAGACCGTCTTCCTGAGAAACTCCAGTTTCCACCAGCCCGTCGCCGGAGAAGGCGTCAAAGGCGTGGTGGGCGCGATGAACCAGACCCTTTCCGACCTCAGCCAGGAAATCGCCGCCGCGTTGCAGGCCGTTTCCCAGAAGTGACCGGAGCTTCGACTTGATTGCGAGCGACGCCACCGGCACCGCAAAAGCATTCAAAAAACAGATTCTCGTTCTCCTCACCGGACTGACCGCGTTCGCGGTGGTATTTTTCATGCCGCTGCCCGAAGGCATGACCCCCGAAGCCAAACGGCTGCTCGCGGTGGTGCTGATGATGGCCGTGTGGTGGATCGGCGAAGGCACCTCCGTGACCGTGACCGCGCTCATGCCGCTGGTGCTGTTCCCGCTGCTCGGCATCCTGTCGAGCAAGGAGGTGGCGCCCAACTACACCAACCACCTGGTGTTTTTGTTTCTCGGCGGCTTCATGATCGCCATCGCCATGGAGAAGTGGAACTTCCACAAACGCCTGGCGCTGCTCATCGTCGCCGCCATCGGCACGAACCTGAAGCGCATCGTGTTCGGGTTCATGACCGCCTCCGCGTTTTTGTCCATGTGGATCTCCAACACCGCGACCACCATGATGCTGCTGCCGGTCTGCATGGCGGTGGTGCGCCAGATCGCCGAAGAGGCCAGCATCGACGGTGAGCGCAACGGTGAAACCGAGCGCAGGATCCGCGAGAGCCTGGGTCTGGTGCTCATGCTGGGGCTTGCGTATGCGGCCAGCATCGGCGGGACCGGCACGCTGATCGGCACCGCCCCCAACATCGTGCTGGCGGGCTTTTACAAGAAGCTGTTTCCCGATCTTCCCGAGCTGACGTTTTTTGACTGGATGAAATTCGCGGTTCCCCTGGTGTGTGTGTTCGTGCCGCTGGTCTGGTGGTATCTGTGCCGTTTCGTATCGCAGGTGCCGCTGCACCGAATTCAATTCGACGACCAGGCGGGGCAGATCATCCATGAGGAACTCAGGGAACTGGGTAAAATCAATCCGGCGGAAAAGGCCATCGCCACCGTGTTTTTTCTCACGGCGTTTTTGTGGATCTTCCGCAAACCCATTTCCCTGGGATCGTTCACCATCCCCGGCTGGTCGCAGCTGTTTGCCCGGCCCGAGTTGCTGCACGACGCCACCGTCGCCATGGCCATGGGGCTTTTGCTCATGCTGCTTCCCGTCAACGGTGGCCGCGGACAGGTGCTGAACGGCAGAACCGAATACTTCGCCCTCGACTGGGCCACCGTGCAAAAGAAAGTGCCCTGGGGCATCCTGCTTTTGTTCGGCGGCGGTTTCGCCCTCGCCGCGGGGTTCGCCAATACCGGATTGGACCAGTGGATCGG
The DNA here is from genome assembly GCA_965223345.1 of Nitrospinales bacterium. GTDB lineage: Bacteria > Nitrospinota > Nitrospinia > Nitrospinales > VA-1 > CBDCWG01. Next base: position 246,845 of record CBDCWG010000007.1, on the reverse strand, counting down.
AACCCAGCTCACCGGCGTCGCCTCGCTGCCCATCTGGCTGGTGATCCTCAGCATCTGCCTCACGGTGACCTTTCTCACCGAGCTCACGTCCAACACCGCGACCACCACGATGATCCTGCCGATCATCGCCGCCGCGGCCGCCGCCGCGCATTTTCATCCCCTGTTGCTGATGATCCCCGCCACCGTTTCCGCTTCCTGTGCGTTCATGCTGCCTGTGGCCACACCGCCCAACGCCATCGTGTATTCGAGCGGCTGGGTGACCATCCCGCAAATGTCCCGCGTCGGCCTGGCGCTCAACTTCGCCGGAGCGGCGGTGATCACCACGAGCGTCCTGCTGCTCGTCAAAAAAGTATTTTTGTAAATTCCCACAGCTCGTATTTATCTCCGTTTCTTTCTCTCGCTTCTTATTCCGCATCGCCTCATTTTTCCGATGAACCTGCCGATAAAGATCTGCCGGTTTATCCGGATCGTTGTGAATGTAAAACTAATCGAGGAGAAAACGGCAGATGAAACGATCATTAAAATTTCTTTTGGCGTGCGGAGTGAGCGCGTTCATGCTGTGGAGCAGCAGTGCCGTGTTCGCTCAGACCCCGGACGGAGAACCGCCCAGCGTGGAAGACATTTGCGACGGGCAGGCGGGCGCAGCATTTGGTCTTTGTAATGCGTATTGCGAAGCGATGGACTGCGATTCACCTGCACCGCAGGCTTCCGAAAATGCCTGTATGCGGGTTGCAGACAAATTTGAACAGATAACAGGCAACCCCCTTCCTTGTGAGGGACCCACATGTGGAGATGGAGTTGTGGAGGCTCCTGAGGAATGTGACGATGGAAATATGGTGGACGGAGATGGCTGTTCCAGTGCGTGCCTGAATGAAATGACCGTGCCTATGTGCGGAAACGGAGTGGTTGAGCCCCCGGATGAAGAATGCGACGATGCGAACAATATGGACGGAGACGGTTGTTCCAGTGATTGCTTTATTGAAATCCCCGATTGAAAAATGAAATGGTTCCAAACTTCCGGAACGGCAAGATAGCGAAGTTGTGGATCTTGGCTCTGAGCTCCCTGATCGGGCTGCTTTTTTTCAGTCCCGCTCAGGGAGCCGGATCGTTGCAGGTTTTCCAGCAGGAATCGCAGGACGGTTCCCGAAAATGGGTCGTGCAGGCGCAAGGGGTGACCCTGTCCCGCGTCTTGAATGCGATCGCCGAAAAAAGCGGCGTCCGTTTCGATATTCCCGAGTCCTTGAGCGGAGAGACTGTCAGCCTTGAAACCCAGGGCTTGAACTGGACGGACATCGTCCTTGAGATTTTACAGGATCACAACACGGTGTATGTGTGGGCGGAGCCCTTCCGTCTGAAGCAGGTTCATCTTTTAAACGACACGGGAAAACCGGAATCCATTCTTTCTGTTACAGCGAAGCCCGCAGTCAAAAGAAAAAAGCACCGCACAAAAAAATACTATAAACCCAAAGCACATGCTTTACCCGATTCGGGTTTGACCCAATCCCAGCTCAAAAGTCTGGTGACAGGAAAGCCTGGTGAGCCGATTCCTGCCGCGTTGTTCAAGGATTTCCATATTCGGAGATTTCTGGAAACGAACGGAATGAAAAGCCCCAGGGACCGGGCCGATCGCAAGCTCATCCTCAAAGTGCGCAGGCAGGCGCGCAGACACCTCCGAATGATGACCCACCTGAATCAGCGAACGAGCCGCTGATCCCGCCGCCAAAACCTATTGATTAAAAACCTTTTCAACATAAAGAGTTGCCGGAATTCCGCAGCCGGTGCATGATAGCGCCTTCCCGCACATAAACCCTTCTTGTTTGAAAGGAAGGATCCGGCACATGAAAAAAACTCTGTGGCTCGCGCTCGTTTGCTTCGTTTTGTCGCCGCAAATCGCAGCGGGCGCCGAAAACGATAACATCACCGTCTGCGACTGTCTGGGCTTGCGCAGCGAACAGGACCCCAGGGCCGCGGCCTGCAAGAAACTGGCTGAAACCCTGACGCCCGATTCGCTCGAAACCGAAAGCGAACAATGCGAAGCCAGGGACATGGAAGCGCTGTTGCAACACCTGGCCGAGTGCAAAGCCTTCGCGCAGGAGTTCCATCACCCGCTCATGGGAGAGAAGCTGGAGCGCCGCATCACCGGCATGAAGGATGGGAAGTGCCACTACGTCGAGACGATGCCCGCCGGCGGCAAGATGGAGTGCAATTATCCGCCGGAAAAACTCGCGGACATCGCCGACTATTACAAGAACAGCGCCCGTTTCAAAAATGCCCGCATAAAATCCCATACCAAGTTTGTGGATGGCAAGCCCGTCACCAAAACCCGGCACTTCATCGACGGTGTGGAAGTGAGAAACCCGTTGCAGGAAAGCCTGGACAACGACGAATGCCAGGTCACGGGGTACGGCAAGAAATGAGGCCCTGCTGATTCACGCTTCGTCTGCGAAGGTCACCGCTTCGATCTTGTAGCCGTCCGGATCGAACACGAACGTGGCGTAATAGGAGGGGTGGTATTCCTCGCAGATCCCCGGCAGGGATTCCTCCTCGGCTCCCGCCGCCAGGGCCGCCTGATGAAAGGCCCGCACTGCGGCCCGGGTCTTGGCCTGGAAGCAGTAATGCACCTGCGGCGAGGGTTCCTGGTTCTTGGAAATCCAGAAGCTCGGCTTGAAATTCGCAGTGCCGAATCCGGCGTTGCCCTCGACTTCCATCAACAGTTCATAGCCTAAAGTGGACAGAACGTCGCGGTAGAAATCCCGGCTCACCTCACAATCCTTCACACCCACGCACACATGATCGATCATGGAAAATCCTTTCAGGTAACAGATTTCTGAGAACCTCATTGTCCATCAAACGAGCCGTCCGGTAAATTTTAGTTGATACTAACGTAAGTTTTAGCTAACATACTGCCATGTTCGAAACCATACAGGCGATGGCGGAACCCACCCGGTTTGCGATTCTGCGGCTGGTGCGGCGTTCGGAGATGTCGGCGGGAGACATTGCCCGCAATTTCACCGATATCACCCGTCCGGCGGTCTCCCAGCACCTGGGTGTGCTGAAAAAGGCCGGCCTGCTCAAGGAACGCCGGCAGGGGACCCGCCGGCTCTACAGCGTGCGCCCCGAGGGGTTTGCGGAACTGAAGGCCTTTCTCGAGGGCTTCTGGGATCCGCGTCTGGAAAAACTGAAAGCCGCCGTCGAAAAAAACGAAAGAAAAAGCAGGAGAAAATCATGAGCGAGACTTATGAACTCACGCGCGAGATCGTCATCGAAGCCCGTCCGGAAACCGTATTTTCGTATCTGACCGAAGAATCCAAAATGAAGGAATGGTACGGCGAGGTCGTCGTAGCCGACGCCCGGCCCGGCGGCGTGTTTCATGTCGGCACGCACGACGGCCTGCATTGCCGCGGCGAATACGTGGAGGTGGTGCCGCACGAAAAAGTGGTGTTCACCTGGGGCGGCATGCACGAACTGGAACCGGGGGCGACCACCGTCGAGATCAAACTGAAACCGGAAGGGCAGGGAACCCGGCTGACGCTGCGTCACTACAACATCACGCAAAAGCCCGCCGCCGACGGTTTTGGCCAGGGTTGGGAGGAGCACGCGCTGCCGTTGCTCAAGGCCGCATCCGAGGGCAAAAAGGTCGATGGCTTTTGCTTTCAGTCCGGCTCCGAATGCAGCGGGAAAGAGGCGAAAGCCAAGAGCGCGTAAGCGAGCCGTGCCGAAGTCATTTCCGGCCGCAAGCCGCAGCCGCAAAAACAGGAGAGCATCATGAGCGAATCCTACGAACTCACACGCGAGATCGTCATCGAAGCCAAACCGGAAACCGTTTTTTCCTATCTCACCGAAGCTGCGCGGATGAAAGAGTGGTTCGGTGAAATCGTCGAAGCCGACCCGCGCCCCGGCGGGGTGTTCCATGTCGGTTCGCACCGGGGCATGCACTGCCGCGGCGAATACGTCGAGGTGGTGCCGCATGAAAAAGTGGTGTTCACCTGGGGCGGTATCGAAGGCATCGAGCCCGGCAGCTCGACCGTCGAGATCGTTCTCAAAGCCGAAGGGCAGGGGACGCGGCTCAAACTGCGCCACTACAACATCGTAAAAAAATCCTCCGCCGATGCGTTCGGCGCAGGCTGGGTGGAGTTCGCGTTTCCGCGTCTCAAGGACGTGTGCGAAGGGCGCAAGCCGGACGGTCTGTGTTTCGATTCGGAAGATTGATCGATCATCTCGTGCTGGTGCGGATCGCCTGCGGCTGGATTCACGGCCGTGGCGATCCGCAACCCGCATGATTTTCCCGGGAGGAATAGGTTGGCCTACCAGGAAGCGGCCGCAGAGCGCATACGCGCCGTGTTGAAACGGCGCAAAGGCATCACCGAACGCAAAATGTTCGGCGGGCTCGCCTTCATGCTGAACGGCAACATGGTCTGCGGCGTCAACCAGACCGATCTCGTGCTGCGTCTCGGCGAGGCGGGCACGGCAGAAGCGCTGAAAGAGCCGCACACCCGCGACATGGATTTTACCGGCAAGCCGCTCAAGAGCATGGTGTACGTCGATGCGGCTGGCTACAAGAGCGACGCGCAGCTCAAAGCCTGGATCGAGCGCGCCCTCAAATTCGCCCGGACGTTGCCGAAGAAGTGAAATCCGAGTAGAGCGCTTTACTCAACCGTTCCCCAAATTCTCAGGCAGACACACTGCTTCGATCTTGTGGTCGTCCGGGGCGAACACGAAACCGCGCAATAGGAGTATGGTATTCCTCGCAGATCCCCGGCAGGAATACCTCCACGGCCCCCGCCTGCAACGACCCCACTCCCGATCCACCTTGAACCCACGACAACACCGAGGGGCATATCCACCGGACCCCGGATGAGGCGGTGGATATGACCCGGCCATCGAGCGGGTTTCCACTCAGCACGATCCATTTTTTCGGCGTGGGAAAGCGATTCATCCTGTTTTTCCAGCAAAAACAGGGGCATTCGTTCACCATATCGGCGGTGCGGATTCGGCATACGATCGGCATAAGACTTGCTTTTCAGTAAATGACCCGGACAAACAGGGATTTTTTTCACAAGACTTCCATTTTCAATATAATTGGGAGACAGGTTTCATGGACATTTACGAGCGACTCACGGAGGACCACGAGGTTCAGAAGGATTTGTCCTCCAAGTTGGCCGATACATCCGGCGATAGTTCGGACCGAAGGCAGCTGTTTGAAAACTTCAAAGCCGAAGTTGAGGCGCATGCCGCAGCCGAAGAGCAGACGTTCTACGGCGCATTGATCGAAAAGCCCGATGGTCAGGAAAAAGCGCGGCACAGCATCTCAGAACACAAAGAGGCTGCGGACTTGATGGAAGAACTGACGGATGTGGATATGGGCAGCAGCGGCTGGCTGCAAAAGTTTAAAAAACTCAAAGATGAGATAGAGCATCATATCGAGGAGGAGCAAAACCAGATTTTTCCGTTGGCAAAAAAATTGATCGATGAGAAAAAGGCAGATCAATTGGCGGAAGATTTCAATCAGAGAAAAGAGCGGGAGATGGGCTAGGGTGGTTTACCGGCCCGGATTTTCCCCGACCGGGATCGTTCTTTAGGTGTTTCTGTGTTGGAGAACTCCTGCAGGCTGGTTGAAATCGCTGGTAGTTGACAATCCATGACTATCAAAAATAAATAAACAATGGAGACAAGCATGTCCGATTTCGACCAAATCCTGGATGACCTGAAACAGAAACGGGACGAGATCTCGCTGAAAATTCACCTCGGCACCAAAGAATTGCAGGACGAGTGGAAAGAACTGGAAGACAAGTGGGAGGATTTTTCGTCCAAGGCGGATCTGGACGATTCGATGGATCGAATCAAGGAAGCAGCGGGGTCGTTGGGCTCCGAACTCAAGGAAGGGTATCTGCGAATCAAAAAAGCGCTGGACAGCGACAATTAATATAAATAGAGGAATAAATCATGCCTAAAACAAAGAACGCAGCAGGTGAAGTGGATGCACTCAGAAAAGCAGTGGAAGCGCTGCGAGTGGAGCAGGAAAAAGTGATGGCCGCCGCCAAAAAAGCGGAGGATTTTTTAAAGAACAACCTGGACGGCGAGTCCCTCAAGGAAGCGATTCTGGAAAACCCTGCTGTGCAGGAAACCGGGCGGGTGGCCAAGGAGTTCGCCGGTGAAGTTGAAAAGGTGACGCGCGAGCGGCCCGCGATGGCGCTTTTGGGTTCCTTTGCCGCCGGTGTGGTGATCGGGTTCATCCTGCGCCGTTAGGAGACATGCCATGAAACGGCTTTTCAGCCTGGCGCGCCTGGTGGGACGTTCCGAAAAACTCCTGGCCCAGGCTCAACTCCGGCAAATGAGCCGCAAGACCGGCCTGATGAGCCTTGCGGGCCTGATCGCCGTGTTCGGGCTGGCCATGATGAACGGGGCGTTCTATTTTTTGCTGGAACCGCTCTGGGGCTCTTCGGGCGCGGCGTTCGCGGTGGCCGCGGCAGATTTTGCCATCGCCGGCGGAATGATGTGGTATGCCCAAAAATCCGAAGACGAAACCTCGATCGAGGAAATACGCAGCGTCCGCGATATGGCGGTTGACGATCTGGAAAAAGAGGTTTCGATCATCGAATCGGAAATCACCCAGATGCGCACCGAAGTGCAGAATTTTCTGCACAACCCGCTGGATCATCTCAAACCCTCCATGATCGTGCAGCTCATGAAAGCGGCGACCGAGGGCCTGCGCTCCGTCAACAAAATGAACGGCGCACCCCGTTCCCGCGAAGACCGGCAACCCCATTCCTAGCTGGTTTTCGGCGCAAAGCGGATACGGGTTTTGATCGAATGTCTTCAGTTACTTGCTTTCAGGGCTGCGATTTGAGCCTGCCGCGCATAATTCACCGCGTTTGCCAAAACCCGGGCCGATTCCTGCGGGCTGTGAAAACCCGTGCTGTTCTCTGAAGAAATAAAATCCCAGCGTATTTCACTTCTCCGGTGCAGTTTTCTGGCTTCCTCCAGTTGTTCCGCGGAGACGCCTTTATTTTGAGCTGCGATGATGGCATCCATCGCATCCAGCAAGGCATCCTCCGCCACCTCCAGCAATTCGGCAGTGCGTTCCTGAATGCGGAGGACCCGGTCCCGCAAATGCTCTTCGTCCGCTTTGTGGCAGGTTTGACAGGCTTTATTGAGATTCGTGAGCGGGCTTCTCAGCCAATGGTCCGAGATTTTGATCGCTCCTTTCCGGATATAGGGCATGTGACAATCCGAGCAGGTCACACCTGATTTCGCATGCAGGCCCGAACTCCACAGCTCAAACTCCGGGTGCTGGATTTTGATCATGGGTGTTTTGGTTTCCTTGTGTTCCCAGTCTTTAAAATTGATCGCGTCGTAGTAGGCCTCGATGTTTTCAACGCTGAGCCCCTGGTCCCAGGGAAACGTCAAGAGCTTGTCTTTCCCGGCGAAATAATATTCCACGTGACATTGACCGCAGACATAGCTGCGCATGTCCTGCCGGCTGGCCTTGGATAGATCGATGCCTCTTTTTTTCATGGCCAGTTTGAAAGCCGGCCGGGAAATGCGCAAGGCCATGGTGCTTGGATCGTGGCAATCCGCGCAGGAGATGCCGCGATGAAGTTTTCCTTTAAGCTCGTTGAAGGGCGTGGCATTGAAAGCCTCCCATCCCATCGATTCTATGAGTTGCGGCGCTTCCGCTGCGTGACAGTTGGCGCAGGCGCCGGGTTGGCTGACTAGCTTCACCCTTTGGGTTTTTATCTGATCCGTCAAGGCATAGTGATGGCCCCGATCTTCATTGTGGTCTTTGCTGAAAGCATAACCCGCCCAAAGACGAATCAGTTTTGGGTTTTTCTCCAGTTTGCTGTAGGGGGAGGAACCTCCAAAAGGAGTGACCGTCGAAGAATTTTTTGTTTTGATGAACGTGTCGTATTGGTGCGGAAAGTTTTTACCCCACACCGCCGGATCCAATTCGTTTTTTTCAATTTCGATCACTTTTTGAAAGGGATATTTTGCTTCCGCTTTGCGATCCTGAATGTTGACAAGCAGCGTGCCGATTCCCCACATGAGTCCGATGCCCAGGACAAAGGCCGCGCCAAGGCCAACCAGATATCCGAATGTGATTTCCCCTAAAACATTCTTCATACTCTCTCCTTAAAAATCATCTTGCGTGTCCAACGCCTGAATGACAGGTCATGCAATTCATTTCTTCATTTCCGTGGTACGGCATGACCGAGGACATCAATGCAGCATGGCATTTAAGGCATTGCATCTGTGTGACCTTCTCATTGAACCCCGTGATTTGCAGAGGCTCCGAGAAATTTCCTGTTGTGAAGGCCACACTGTGGTTCCATCCGTTGATGGCTTTCACAATGTACTTGCCGCTGAAAAAGGCCGGCGTGTGGCAGTCATTGCAGGTCGCAACCGCTTTATGACTGCCGTGGCTCCATCGATCATAAACCGACTGCATGATATGGCAGTTTGCACAGGCTTTGGGATCATCGACCAGATAAGAAAAACCCTGCCCATATATAAAAGTGAAACCGCCCAATCCCAGAATCCCACCACAAAGAAAGAAAATAATGATGAGAAGTAAGGAATATTTCTTTTGAGACATGATCAACCCACCTCACACATTACATCTGATCAGGTGAACAAGAAGTCCGTCGTTTATTTGTGCTCGAACGCGCCCTCAAATTCGCCAGGACGTTGCCGAAGAGGTGAAGAGTTTTGTGTTTCTATTATTTACAGGAAGGAGATTTTTCGCTGATGTCTTGGTGGCTTTCAGCCAAAAGCGGATATTCAGATATTAAGGAATTCGAAAAAGCGGACATCCGAACGATGCAAATGGGGATTTGATGCGGCCACGCTACAATATCTTCAATTTGTTTTGTTATTTTTTTCCCAAAATGGTTCAAGTGCTGCTGTCAACTCGTTGATGATATCAGCCAGTTCATTATTAACGATGTTTACTTGGTCTTCGGTCATAGGAGATTGTTGTCCCTTCGGTTCCGTGATAAACAGGCTTTCAATTTCGCAAGTGGGAGCGACCCTTGAGTAGAGATCGTCAACGAATGAGAGGTCATTTCGGTCGATCATGTTGAGAGCCGAAGTCATTCTATCCGTCCACGATGCCTCGCCCCGCGCATCGAGGTAATCCTTGGCTGAATCCAGTGATCGACGGAGTCTATTGATCTCTTCTGAGTTCATGAAAAAAATATGGTTTTGTGTTTATTTGAATAGTTGCTTTGTTTCATCAATACTAAAGTTCTTATCTTCAAAGATGTATGTTTTATCATTCAGTACTTTGACCACGTTAAACCTATCGATTCGATCTTTATTTGTATCCTTTAAATATATAATCCCGTAAAAATCCAATTTCAACCCCAACAAATACTCCGTGATCGATTTTATATAATCACCCTCTCTATTTGGATTGCCGCTGAATGATATGTGCAATTGACCGTTAACATATTTCGCAAAGACTGGATAGGGGTCATTTATTTCAACGAGTCTTTTTTCGATCTCAATTGCATTTGCTTGGCTATATGTGGAAAGCCAACCGTGATACTCATACATAATTCATTCTCTTTTAAACATAACAGTTAGATAAGCGAGACCTTACATCCTGTTATCAGTCTATATGGTTCCATCGGATAGACCGTATGCATCCGAATATTCATCGCGTAACTCGTGTTCGTACCACTCATCAAAGGTCTCATGCTCTCGTAGCAATCGATAGCTGTTCTCTTCAAGAATCGTGTACTTTCCGTCTGATAGCCGGATCGCTGATAAGCAGAGGCCGATGTGGAAAATCACGAAACCGCGGGGCAGCCCCGATTGTCTGTGCCATTCGTTGACTTCGTCAAAGCTATTGGCCCATTTCGGATCCGGCACAGGCCCGACTAGCGTCTCGGTCTCGAAGATGTCACCGCCGCCAGTTCGCTCCCACAACAGGAGTAGATCGCGCGGGAGTTTAAGGCCTCGGAGCTGTTGCCACAACTGGAGGTCAAGATTGGGGGCTGTGCCATACCACACGAACAAGTCCGGACGATTTCTGGCATCTTCAAGGATTCTCATTCGACCTTATCAGTATTTACATTCAAAACTTTGTTTGTCTGTAAAACTACGTGTGTATAAGTCACCCCTCGACACGATATTGCTACAGCAATCGAATATAAAATTAGTAAATCCACTGCCATATTCAGGCAGTTCAATTTCTACTGAGACTCTCAGTTCAGCTTTATCCAGCTCGCTTTCTGATATATGGTTTTGAGATAAGTCATCTCTTAGCCGCTCATTCAATACTCTGGCTATGGATAACTGCTTTATAGACATGCCATTAAATGCACATTCACCTTTTAGGATATTTATAGATAATTCGCCATTGCCCAACTTTGCGAGCACATTAACATCGGGGTGCAGCTGCCACCCACAAAATATTCTTCACAGGATGTCCGCGTGGTGTTTAAAACGATTCCTTTTCATTGCCTTCCCAATCTATTATCCAGATAAGCGAGATCTCATGTCTCGGCATCAGTATTTATCTGAATCCTCAATTACCCAAGTCCCCTTCTTTTGCCAAGGCAAATGTGATCTTGGACAGCGCCAAAGCAAGGTACACCCCAGGGATTGTTCCAACACCAACTTTACTAACGACTGCATCGGAATTACCAAAAACAAGGCACAAAACGCCGAGTATGACAAGAAGCACAATAGACTCAACTATAGTGTCACCATTCATCGTAAATATTGCCGTGCCAATCCAAATCAATGGGAGGGCCCAATACACGAAACCTTCAGAAATAACCCCTTGCACAATCCAACCTGCCACACTACTCAATAGAGAAATAACCGCGAGCCACTTGAGGTAGGTTGACTCGTTTTTATTAGCTCTCTCATCCATAGCCATAGATCAGGTACCGTTTCGTGTGAACGGCCGAGAGGCGCGTAGCGTCCCTGCAGTCTACGCCCGATATACTGAAATCGATCGCTTGTATTGGTTACCCTGTAATATGATAACTATAGATACCATTACCCAGTAATTTATAAAAAGGTTCTTGATGTTTACCTCTCTCAACTTTAGTTCCTGGTGTTGGTATAAAAAGACCACTTTGTTCGACAAAGAAGGAATTCAGCTCAATATAAATGCCTTGTGCATTCTTTCTTACGGATTCCGGATTCAGTTCTGCAATTTCCGATGGCCACCATTTCTTTTCTATACGGCCTCCGTTTGTCTGAGATTCAAATAGTTGTGGAACTGCGTTGCTCAGTTTCACAAGATCGAAATCGTCAGCATTATAATGACCCGTGCAGGAACCTAAAATCAATAAGAGGAGAACTAGTGCAGCTGGTTTAATTAACACAGTTCAAGTTGGTTGGACAAACCACGCCCTTGAGTCGCGGACGATAAAGGAGGCCGTCAATTCTCGAAGTCCTTATTAAATCCTTTTTTAACTCTTCTTGTGAATGTCCGCTTTGGGTCGTGAGCGGACTATTGGCTTCCTGATTACTCAACCCTTCTTCCTCCACCGCAGTGTCGGGTGGCGTGCCGCTTTGGCTTCGTCGGGGCGGGAGACTTTCGGCAGTTTCGGCGTGGCGTGCAGGCCGTCGGGATCTTCGGTGGCGCGGCGGGCGATGTCGCGCATCGCCGCGATGAAGCGGTCGAGGGTTTCCTTCGATTCGGTCTCGGTCGGCTCCACCATCAGCGCCGCCTTGACGATCAGCGGGAAGTACACGGTCGGCGGGTGGAACCCGTAGTCGATGAGCGCCTTGGCGATGTCCATCGTCGTCACCTTCGGCGCCTGGTTCTTGTCGTTGAACACGCACTCGTGCAGGCTGGGGCCGGGATAGGGCAGGTGGTAGAGGTCTTTCAACTGCGCCTTGATGTAGTTGGAATTGAGCACCGCCGACTGGCTCGCCTCGCGCACCCCTTCCGCTCCCAGGCTGCGGATGTACGCATAGGCGCGCAGCAGGATGCCGAAGTTGCCGTAGAACGCTTTCAGGCGGCCGATGCTCTGCGGCCGGTCGTGGTTGAGCCTGTAGCGCGCGCCGTCTTTTTCGACCACCGGCGCCGGCAGGAACGGTTCCAGCTTGTCGTGGATGCCCACCGGCCCCGCGCCGGGCCCGCCGCCGCCGTGCGGTGTGGAAAAGGTCTTGTGCAGGTTGAAGTGCAGCACGTCGATCCCCATCTGGCCCATCTTGGTTTTCCCCATCACCGCGTTGAGGTTCGCCCCGTCGCAGTACACCAGCCCGCCTTTTTTGTGCACGATGTCGGTGATCTTGAGGATGTCCTTCTCGAACATGCCCAGCGTGTTCGGGTTGGTCAGCATGATCGCCGCCGTGTCCTCGTCCATCAGCTTCGACAGTTGATCCAGATCGATCAGCCCGTTCTTGCCCGAGGGGATCTGCATCGCCGAGTAGCCGCACAGCGCCGCGCTCGCCGGGTTGGTGCCGTGCGCCGAGTCGGGAAGCAGCACCTTCTTGCGCGGGTTGCCGTTCGCCGTGTGGTAGGCGTGGATCATTAATAGCCCGGCGAATTCCCCCTGCGCGCCGGCGGCGGGCTGCAGGCAGACGTGGTCCATGCCGCTGATTTCCTGCAGGCATTCCTGCAACTCGTACATCAGTTGCAGGCTGCCCTGCGAAAGCCGCTCGGGGGTCAGCGGATGGTGCTGGGAAAAACCCGGCAACTGCGCCAGCGCGTCGTTTATTTTCGGATTGTATTTCATCGTGCACGAACCCAGAGGGTAGAAATTCGTGTCGATGCTGAAATTCCACTGCGAAAGCCGGGTGAAATGCCGCACCACTTCCAGCTCCGAAAGCTCGGGGAGATCTTCCAGCGGTCCGCGGATTTCATCGGGCGGCAACAGCGTTTCGATCTCCACTTCCGGCACGTCGCACGCCGGCAGCGAATAGGCTTTGCGGCCGGGCGAGCCCATCTCGAACAGCAGCGGTTCCTGAAAGATCAGACCGGGGGCGCCGACCTGATGCGGTTGGGTTTGAGCGGCGTGACGGGTGTTTTCATTCATCAGAGACGATTCCTTATAGAGGGTGATCGAATTCGGGGGTGGCCGGCGCCCGGGCCGTGTTCAGGGATGTTCCGTGCCCGCGCTTTCCGGGTGCTGTTCGGTCCTGGGGGTGGTATCCCGCAGCAGCTTGACGATGCCTTCCCGCACCGTGTCCGGATCCAGAGTGGAGCCGCTTCTTTCTTCCAGAATCACATGCGGCGTGTTCGTGGGACCCCATCGGGCGACCTCGCCGTGCTTGAAGATCGCCAGCACCGGCGTCTTCACCGCCGAAGCCAGGTGCATGATGCCCGTGTGGTTGCACACCAGCAGGTCGCTCTGCTGAATGGCCAGGGCCAGCTCCTTGATCGCAAGCGGCGGCAGGCAAAATGGCGATGTCTTCATGCGCTTCAGCATCGAGTTTATCATGGGTTCCTCACCCGGACCCGTGATAAAAAACACCTCCGCCTTTTCCGTCTGCAACAGCGTGTCCGCCAGTACGGCGAACTTGTCCGGATGCCAGCCCCATTGCTCGATCCGGGTTCCCGGCTTGATGAGCACCAGCGGCCGCTCGGGAAAGCGCCGGTTGTTCTGGAACAGCTCCTCGATCTTCAGCGCTTCGTCGCGGTTGAAAAACAGCCGCGGCGTTTGCGCGATGCGGCTCAGACCCAGCTCGCGCAGCAGATCGAGGTTGTTCTCGATCTCATGCTGGATTTTCCGGGTGGGCGGGACGCGCAGGTGGTGCACCCAGGCGTTCTGCGGAAAATCGTAGCCCACCCGCAGTGTCGCGCGCGAGCACAGCGTGAGCAGCGAGGCGGTGGCGCTGAACATTTTATTGAGCGTGAACGCCAGATCGAACGGGGTCGTCCACAGTTTCGCAGCGATGGCGAGAGGCCGGCGGCGGTCGAAGGCGAACACCCGGTCGATGAACGGGTTGTCGGCGAGCACGCCCTCGTAGGCGCGGTCCACCAGCACCGTCAGCGTGGCGGAGGGGTACGCGCTCTTGAGCGACTCGTACACCGGCGTGGACAGGATCACATCCCCCAGCCGGTCCGGGCGCACGACGAGCACCGACCGCACCGATTCGCGATCGGGAGGCGTCTGCGGTTGTCGCTCCGAGGCGGAAAACAGCAGGGCCAGCAGTCTCCACACCCCCTGCTTGATCCCCCTTTCGATTCGTCGCAATGGCTCGCTCATGGTTCGGGGAGCAGGAGGTTCATTCCAGCGGCAGCGCTTCGTCGATCAGCATGATGGGGATGTCGTCCTTGATCGGGTATTTGAGCTTGCAGGCCTTGCAGAGGAGCCCGTCCTCCTCCGGCGGTAGTTCCAGATCGCCCTTGCATTTGGGGCACACGAGAATTTCCAAAAGTTCCTTGTCGATGGACATCGGTTCACCTCTTTGACACAAAAAGCCTCGCTAGGAGGGAATGGGTTTGTTGCATTGGGTCGTGATGCGTTCCACCGCCTGAAACACATCATCCACGGAAATCGACTCCATGCACTCATGCGTTTCCAGAGGGCAGGTCTTCTTCCAGCAGAAACTGCAGGACAGGCGCTTCACCACAGTGGCGTGCGGGTTGCCATACGGCCCGTTGCGCGCAGGGTCCGTCGGCCCGAAGAGCGCCACTGTCGGAATGCCGAGCGCCGCGCACAGGTGCAGCGGGCCCGAATCGCAGCTCACCATCAGCGAAAGCTGCCGGTACAGGGCGATCGATTCGAGGATCGAGGTTTCCGGGGCCAGCCTGCACGGCGCCTGCATCTTTTCCGCGATGCGCTCGACCTTGTCTTTTTCTCCGGGGCCCCATGTGAACAGGATGGAAACCCCCAGCTCGTTCACCATGCGGTCCGCCAGTACCGCGAAGCGTTCCGGTTGCCACAGTTTGGAAGGAAACCCCGCTCCCGGATTGATCGCCGCAATGGGACGCCGGGAAAACTCCGTATTCGCCTCGTAAAACGCCTCGATTCGTTTTTGGTCTTCAGGCGGCACCGCAAACACCGGCAGCGCCGCATCCGGTTTGTCACCGCCCGCCATGAGGATCAGCTGTTGGTAGCGCTCGACCACATGGGTTTCTTTGGAAATCGCGGCCGCCTGTTCGTTGTTGAACCAGGTATTGGCGGCTTCCTTGCAGTCGCTTTTGTGAAAGCCGATGCGCCGCTTCGCCCCCGAGAGCCAAGAAATCACCCCGCTTTTGATCAGTCCCTGCAGGTCGAACACCACGTCGAACTGTGCGCCGCGGATCTCCCGCAGCGCCGCGCGGATCTCCCGCAGTGTCTTGAGGTTGAATTTCTTGCGCCAGGCTTTGGTGCGCACCGCGATGACCGCATCCAGATCCGGATTGTCTTTGAGCAGGTCGCGGTAGCGCTCTTCGATCAGCCAGGCGATGTGGGCTTTGGGGTGGTTGGCGCGCAGCGTGCGCAGCGCCGGCAGCGCGTGCACCACGTCTCCCAGGGAACTGGTGCGGATGATGAGAAATTTTTGCGCAGCTGCGTTCATGAGCGAATTCGCCGGGCAACCGGTGACGCCGGCAGGGAAAGGATCATTCGACGGTGGAAACCTTGGGCTCGGGATGCCCGGTCTTGAGCGCCGCCGGTCCCGCTTTCAGGTAGCCCAGCAACCGCTTGTAGACGTACTGGTAGCCCAAAACCCCCATAACGATACCACAAACCGCGCCCCCCAGGACATCGGTGGGGTAGTGCACCCCGAGATACACGCGCGAATAGCCGACCAGCAGCGCCATCGTGTACACCAGAAACACCGTGTTGCGAAAGCACAGGGTCATCAGCGTGGCGAAGGTGAACAGGTTGCTGGCATGGTTGGAGGGAAAGGAAAAGCTGTTCGAGCAGTTGCTGATGTGGTCCAGACCGGCGAGCGTGTGGCAGGGCCGCGGCCGGGCGAAGATTTCCTTGAGGATCTGATGCGAGATGAAATCGTTGAGGCCGATGACGATCGCCCCGGACACCAGAAACGCCAGCCCGCGTTTTTTCCAGACGATCAGGATGAGAATCGCCAGGATGATCCCCGGAACCACGAAATTCTGCTTGATGGAGATGAACTCCATGAACTTTCGGACGATCGGGGATTGAAAATGCGAATTGATCCAGTAGAATACCTCGATGTCCCATTGAAATGTAATGGCGAATCTCCTAGAAACCATTATAACTATTGAATTTAAATTTTAGGGGGTTTGCGTGGGGGAGTCAATTCCTTTGTCGGAAGATCGCCGCATGCCGGGAAAAAACAGAAATGCGCTCATATTGTTCGCCCGCGATCCCGTGATCGGTCAGGTCAAGACCCGATTGCAGGATTTTCTCGCGCCCGAGACGGTGCTCAAGCTGTACACCCTGTTTTTAAAGGACAGCATCCGTCTGATCCGCTCGATAAAGGATGCGGACCGTTTCATCGGGGTTGCGCCCTCCAACCTGTCGGGTTTTTTTTCGCGCCTGGACGACGGCGCGGCGGTCAGCGTGTTCGATCAGTCTGGAAAAGATCTGGGAGAAAAAATGCAGCACGCGTTCACCTCCCGCTTTGCCGAAGGCTATGAAAAAGTCGTGATCATCGGTTCCGACAGCCCCACGCTGCCGGCGGCGTACATCGAGCAGGCGTTCGCTTCCAACAGGCAGCTCATCCTGGGACCGAGCACCGATGGCGGCTATTATCTCATCGGCATGACGAAACGATTCGTGGACGTGCTCAGGGGCGTGGACTGGGGCACCGAAAAGGTGCTCGAGCAGACTCTGGCGCAGGTACGGGAGCAGAGCGTGAGCCTGGAGCTTTTGCCGATCTGGTATGATGTGGACCGCAAAGAGGACCTGCTTTTTTTGAAAACCCATCTCGATCTCATCGCCCAATCCGGTCTGCCTGCCAGCAGCTCCACCGGTGAATTTTTGAACGAGCTTTTAAACGTGGAGCGTGCCGGGCGCTAGCCCGCCCATTCAGGCTCATTACGATTTTTATGAAAATCCACAACTATAAAGACGGCGATTTTGACGCCCGCGTCGCCGCGGTGGTGGACCGCTCGAACCTGGATTTCACCGTGCACGACGAAACGGTGCGCCAGATTCTCGCGGCGGTGCGCAAGGACGGCGATAAGGCGCTGCTCGAGTACACGCGCAAGTTCGACCACAACGAGCTGACCCCGGAAACCCTGCGCGTGTCGCCCGAGGAGATGAAACAGGCCTACGCCGCTGTCGATCAAAAGGAGATCGACGCCCTGCGCCTGGCGGCAGAGAACATCCGCAAATTTCACCAGCGGCAGACGCAGGAATCCTGGCGTTACGAAGAGGAAGGTGTCCTTTTGGGCCAACAGGTGCGGGCGCTGGAAACGGTGGGGATCTACGTTCCCGGCGGCAAGGCCTCGTATCCGTCGTCGGTGCTGATGAACGCCATCCCCGCGCGCGTCGCCGGGGTCGATCGGGTGGTCATGGTGAGCCCCTCGCCGCGGGGCGAGTCCAGCCCGCACGCCTTTGTGGCTGCGGATCTCGCCGGTGTGGATGAAATCTATAAAGTGGGCGGCGCGCAGGCCGTCGCCGCCCTGGCTTTCGGCACCCAAACGCTTCCCCGGGTGGACAAGATCGTCGGTCCGGGCAACATTTATGTGGCTCTGGCAAAGCGCATGGTGTTCGGGATGGTGGACATCGACATGATCGCCGGGCCGAGCGAGATTCTCATCGTCGCCGACGACAGCGCGAACCCCGAGTATGTGGCCGCGGACCTGCTTTCCCAGGCCGAGCACGATGAAGAGGCGGTCCCGATTCTGGTGACGCCTTCGTCAGCGCTTGCCGGACAGGTTGTCGAGCAGTTGCAAAAGCAGAAAGAAACGCTGGGGCGCAAACGCATTGTCGAAGCCTCGCTTAAAGACCAGTGCCGGGCTTTCGTGGTGTCCTCTCTGGCGGAAGCGGTCGATCTGGCCAACCGCATGGCGCCCGAGCATCTGGAGCTTGCGGTGGAAGATCCCGAGCACTGGGCGGATAAGATCAGGCACGCAGGAGCCGTGTTTCTCGGGCATTTCACCCCCGAGGCGCTGGGGGATTACCTGGCCGGCCCCAACCACGTGCTTCCCACCAGCGGCACCGCGCGGTTTTCCTCGCCGCTGGGCGTGTACGACTTCATCAAGCGCACCAGCATTATCGGATACACGAAGGAAGCGTTGCAAAAAATCAGCGGCCAGGTGGAAATTCTCGCAGGCATGGAGGACCTCGATGCGCATGCCCGGGCTGTGAAAAAAAGGGTGAAAAAAAATCCGCCGGAGGCGACGTAAGCACCCTGTTTTTAATAATTCTTGCCGAAATCGAAAAATCTTGACATGCTCAAATGCCTATGATAAATAATGCAAAAATTTCCAAAAGTGTGGGCTGAGTCCGCACGAATTTCAAATCGAGGGGCAGTCGAAAAAGTCCAAAGAAATTAAATAGTTAGCAGGCCAGTGGGTTTCGGGGCAGCACTCCAGCTGTCTGCCGTGCCGCTTGGCGTGAATCCTTTTGTGGTTGTTGCGAACAAAACAGTTTCTGAGTTGTCGAAAAACCACCCGGATCGGCCGGGTTAAAGCTAAAGATATAAAGAGTGAAAACAGTAGTAAAAATAACCGGTTATACTAGAACTAAGATTCAATTTTCAAGAAGTCAAGTTTGCTGCAAACTTTAAAAAATGATTGAGATTTCCCAAATTTTTGGAGAACCCGACGGGGTTCAAAAGGAGGTCAAAGTGATGCTGGGGAAACAGACAAGACGTAATGGAGCTTTCCTGTTTGGGTTGATGCTGGCCTTTGCCGTGTATCTGTTACCGGGTATGGTCGGCGATGCCTACGCCAAGGAAGCTTACGCAGGACAGGCTTTCGCTGAAGAAGCCTTCGCGAAGGAAGTGGGCGCGCAGGAAGAAGCGGCGGAAGGAACGGGCGAGCCCGAAATCGAATGGAGTCAGGACGTATTCTATAAAGACTGGGAAGGCAACCCGCTGAAGGGTCCGGTGAGCGGTCCCCCGGCGCCGGAGCTGACGGAGACGGATTACAACGCTTATGAGTTCGCTCCCAGCCGGATGATCCTCTGGATCGCCAACCAGCAGCACCTGTACTTCGGCAGCTTCGTGCTGGCAGTGCCGATCTTTTGTATGATCATCGAGTTCATCGGCATCCGTACCCGTGAGAGCGATCCGATCATGTCCGAGAAGTACGACAAACTCTCTCACGATCTCATGAAGGTCAGTCTGACCGCCTACTCCTGGACCGCCATCCTCGGCGGTATCCTGCTTTTCACCTTCATCACTCTGTTCCCCGGATTCTTCAAATACATGGCGGGCATCTTCCGCCCTGTTATGCATGTGTATGCGCTGATGTTCCTGGCCGAGAGCGGCATTCTCTACGTTTACTACTACGGCTGGGACAAAATGAAGGACGACATGTTCCTGAAATGGATCCACTGTTCCCTCTCCGTTCTGCTGAACCTGGTGGGAACGGTCCTCATGTACCTCGCCAACTCCTGGGCCACCTTCATGCAGGCTCCCGGCGGGATCGATGAGCAGGGACGGTTCCTCGGCAACATCTGGCATGTCATCCACTCCACCCTGTGGAACCCGGTCGGGGTTCACAGGATCCTCGGCAACATCGTGTTCGGCGGCGGCATCGTCGGCGCGTACGCGGCGTATCATTACCTCACCGCGAAGACCGAAGAAGAGAAAGCGCATTACGACTGGGTTTGTTACGTCGCGATGTTCATCGCGATTTTCGGTTTGATCCCGCTGCCGTTCGCAGGCTACTGGCTGATGAAGGAAGTGTACGCGTTCCGCCAGCAGATGGGCATCACCCTGATGGGCGGCATCATGGCATGGCTCTTCATCATTCAGGCCGTGATGATCGGATTGCTGTTCTTCGGAGCCAACTCGTATTTGCACAACGGCATGTCGAGGGTCAAGGGGTCGCACCGGTATATGAAGTACTGCAAATATATGGTGCTGCTCCTGATCGTATGTTTCACCATGTGGATGACCCCGCACACCATCGTGATGACGCCTGCGGAACTCAAGGCGATGGGCGGCGCACAGCATCCCATTGTGGGGCACTTTGGAGTTATGTCGGCGAAAAACACAGCGGTGAACCTGATGATCACCTGTACCGTTCTGTGTTTTCTGCTGTACCAGAGGTCCAATAAGAAGATCAACGTTCCCTGGGCGACCGTGGGCAACTGCTGGATCGCGGCCATTTTCGTCGGCGCAGCGATCAACATCATTTTCCTCGGCGTCTATGGTTACTTTCTCCCCGCCAACCAGAGGGTGGGACTCTCCGTTCCTCAGGTCACCTCAACCCTGACCACACTGTTTGCCGGAACGGCAATCAACATCTCCATGTTCAAGGATTCGGAGTCCTATGGTGAGATTCAATGGGGTACCCAGTCCAAAGTGGGCACCTACGCCATTTTCCTTCTGGCAATTTCGTTTACCTGGCTGATGGGCCTGATGGGTTATATCCGCTCCGCCGTGCGGCTGTTCTGGCACGTGACGGAAGTTGTGCGGGATAACTCTCCGGATGCCTACACCCTGACCATCGGTGAAGCGGGTAAGATCCTTACCTTCAACACCCTGTTCGTCTGGGTGCAGTTTGTCATCGTGTTCTGGATCGCTTCTCTGACGGCCAAGAAGAAAGAGGTCGAGGTCACAGAAGGTGTTCCGGTACCGGCTCAGCAGCAACAGTAGTTTTAACAGGTTATTAAGATCAACCTAGAATCATAATGTAGGAGGGGAAAAAGGAATGCTACCTGAACAGCAAGACATACTGTGGACGTTTCTCACCTTAGCGTACACAGGGTTTGCGTTCTTTGTTTTCGGAAGCGTCATCAAGCATTGTCGCGAAAACGAAGCAGTGAACGCCAAGGTGTGGGGCACGCTCTTCGGTGTGTTGGCCCTCTTGAGCTTTTGGGAAACGGTGAAGATGTTCGATCTGGTGCAGACCGAGCAGATCGGCTTCTTCTTCAAATACCAGGTATTGACCGTTTTCGTCATCCTGTTGGCCTGGGGCCTGTTCTTCAAGAACCAGAAGGTGGAGCATCAGTCGCCGCCGCTCATCCGTGCGTTTTTCTTCTGGACGACGGTGTCGGTTCTGTTGGCCGGTTACACCAACTGGTTGCCGCAGCAGAGGAGTGATCCGCCGCCCAAGGAAACCGCGATCGACACGTCGAACCTGACGATGGAAGAGTACGCGGAAATGGGCCGGGTCATCATCTTCGGCGCGGAGCAGGTAGCAGGACAGAAGTCGATCGGTAAGGGCCAGTGCCCGCTGTGTCATACCTTCGAGTCTTCCGATCACATCGGCCGCTGCCCGAACCTGTTCGGCATCGGCGACAAGTCCTCGGAGCGGGTTGCGGAGGACCGCTATAAAACCAGCCCCTTCGGCATCGGTGAAAAAGATCCAGCGACCGGGGTTGTCAAAGGCAAGCCCGGTGAGATTCAGGCGGAGTACCGCCGCGAGGGTGCCGGTGAAGAGATGACCGGTGAGGATTACATCCGCGAATCCATGATGTGCCCCTCCTGTTACGTGGTCGAAGGCTTCGGCGGCGCGGGCGACACCAAAAGCCCGATGCCCGTCATCACCAAGCCGCCGATCAGTTTGAGCCCGATCGAGGTCAACGCGGTCATCGCCTGGCTGCAGTCGCGGGAAACTCCCGGTGACTTCTCCAAGGTCACCGTGCCCCTGCCCACCGATCAGCCCGCAGTGGCTGAAGCTCCGGCGGATGGCGGCGGCGGTGGAGACGATCGCGTCTTCGTCGATGGCACCGAGCCGATCGATCAGATGATCAACACGTTGGGTTGTCCGTTGTGCCACACCATTCCCGGAGTCGAGGGAGCGGTGGGCGAGCTCGGTCCGAAGCTGCATGAGAAGACCAATGCTATGGAACGGATCAAAGATCCCAACTACAAAGGGAAAGCGACCAATGTGAAAGAATACGTCAGAGAATCCATCCTCGAACCCGGCGCCTTCGTTGTTTTCAACGAGGAAGCGGGTGAGTCTTATCCGGACGGATTGATGCCGACCACTTTCGCCAACCAGCTTTCCGTGACTGCACTGGACAAACTGGTGGATTTTATCAGTGAAACCGAAGCGCCACCTGAGGGTTAATATAGGAGAGGATGATGAATAAGACGTTTGTCAGTTTCCTCGTATTTGTTGGCACCATTCTGGTGTTCCACAATTTCTTGTTCCCGATTTTTACGCCGAACGAGTTTTCGTGGATCTTCAACAGATACGCGTTTTATCTGCTTCTTTGTGCGACGATCATTATTATAAATCTCGCACTGAGGCTGAAACCGCCCATCTCCTTGAACGCCCTCGCGGTGTGGATGATGGGGTGGTACTTCTACAAGTATATCTTGTATCCGCCGATACCCTGGACCCTCTTCATCACCTACATGATGCTGTGGTCGATCGGCACCTTCCTGTACATCAGTCAGGATCCTGTCACGTTCCGCGAGTTCAGGAAGCCCATCGTGAAGACGATCGTCGGCGATTACAAGATCGCCCGCATCCTCGTTTTCACGCTGCTGCCGATTCTCGTCGGTTTCGCGACCTACAAGGCCATTTACCCGACGTTCCAGGAGCCGGTTGAGTTGCGCACGGTTCATCCCGCGCCTCCGGCTTCCACCAAAGTGCACGGCAAAACCTATGTACTGGAAACGTCCAGGAATCCGTTCCGGATCGACGAGCAGGACAACTACAAAAACAGTTTTCCTTTTCTCGATGTGGACAAGTTCGAATACATGAAAAACGTGACCGAAGGCGGTACGGTTTTCTTCGAGAACTGCCACTACTGCCACGGCGACCAGCTCAACGGCATCGGCATGTTTTCCCATGTGTTCAACCCGACCCCTGCGAACTTCGTCGATCCGGGAACGATCGCGATGCTCAGGGAATCATTCTTGTTCTGGCGCGTGGCCAAGGGCGGACCGGGACTTCCCAACGAATCCACTCCGTGGTCATCTGCAATGCCCCCGTGGGAAGAGCATTTGACGACCGAGCAGATCTGGAAAGTCATCCTGTTCGAATACTGGTACACCGGATGGCATCCGAGAACATTCGACACCGAAGAATCCTATGTGGGTCAGTTTGAAAAAGAAGGCCGACCTGCAGGGGCTCATTGATCGGGTGATCTCGTAAAACTTTCATTAACCTTTATCTAATATGGAAAAGGATGTCATGAATAAGAATAAAACATTGAAATGGCTTATGAGTTTGGCCGTGATCGCCGTGATCGGTGCGCCGGGAAGCCTATTTGCCCAGCAGGCGCCGGATCCGGTCAAGACGGAGCTGCTGGAGCAGGGAAAACTGGTGTATTTCAAGCGTTGCGTCTGGTGTCACGGTGTGGAAGGCGGCGGTGACGGTCCGGCAGCGGATCGCCTGTTCACGCGTCCGCGTAACTTCATCCAGGGGACCTTTAAAATCCGCTGGACCGACTCCGGTGAGCTTCCTCTGGAAGACGATCTCATCCGGACGGTCAAAAACGGATTGCCCGGGTCGGCGATGCCTCCCTGGCAAGGGATCCTCAGCGACGCTGAAATCGTTGCGGTGGTGAACTTCGTCAAGACCCTGGTTCAGGATCGCGACTTCAACGACTCCGAAGATGAAGAAATCAACTACCAGGATTTCGGACAGAACCCCTGGAACTCCGAGGGGCCGTATCACCTGGGCATCCCGCAGGAAGACATCGATGCGGGTAAAGAGATCTTCATCAAGAACAAGTGTTTTGAGTGCCACGGCGGCGAAGGACGCGGAGACGGCAACCCCACCATGAAAGACGACTGGGGTTTCCCGATCGTTGCGGCCGACTGGCAGCAGTGCTGGAACTTCCGCGGCAGCCGGCGGCAGCATTTCGACCCGTTCAACGTGGTTCGAACGGTCACCACCGGCTTGAACGGAACGCCGATGCCCAACTTCAAGGATCAGATCACCCTCGAGGACCGGTGGAAACTGGCGGCGTTCGTCAATTCCCTGTGCCCGCGGAAAAAGATGGACAAGCTGACCAACAAACCGGTGCCGGACTTCCTCATCAGTTCCGAGTTCACCGAGGGCAAAGTGGCCACCACGATCAACGATCCCATGTGGGTCAACCCGGATGACGATCCTGAGATCAAGGCCTGGCCTGAAGAGATGGAAGGCAATCCGCGGAAAAACTACATTGCGTTGGCGGGGCAGATCACCCGCGGGAAACGCAATTTCGATCCTAAAGTGGACAACCTCTGGATTTCCTCACGCTGGAGTTCCGAAGAAGGGGCGGTTTACTATCTGATTGAGTACCACCAGCGGTTCCTGTCCACGGATTCCGAATATCCCGACGCGGTGGCCATGCAGTGGCCCGCCAAGCTGCAGGATCTGTTCGGTGCGGAAAAACCCTATTTCATCTTTGGGGATTCCAAAAAGCCTGTGGACATCTGGAAGGTGGATTTTCTCGTCAAGGACTACAACGCCACCAATCCGCCCAACGAAGCGGGCTATAAGCTGGATGTCAAGGTCAACGAGTTCAATGGCAATGGCTACGACGCCTTGACGCCGAAAGAGCACGCTCCGACGGTGGAAGTCCTCGATTCGATTTTCCATCAGGGACGGGTGAAAATCCTGGTCAAACGGTCCCTGACCAATGAAAACCTGGAAACGGACGTTCAGATCCCGTCCGAGCAGTTCATTCCGGTGTCTTTCATGCAATGGACCGGCAGGGACAAAGAAAAAGACGAGCACATGGCGATTTCAACCTGGTACTACACCATTTTGAAACCGGCACTGCCCAAGTCCCTGTACTACATGCCTCCGATCATGGCGGTCGTTTTCGTCGGACTGCAGGGTTGGCTGGTGTGGATGACCAAACGCACGCGGAAGATGTATGACGAGGGCAAAGTCAAACGAGACATCATTCCTTAAGTGAGTTTGTGATTCGCTAAAAGGCTGAACAGAAAAGCCCGCCTCATCGAGGCGGGCTTTTTTTATTGGATTCCGGACCGGAAAAAAGCAAAACCGCACAGGAAAAAATACCACCCTGTGCGGGCGTGTGCCTGAAAAAGCTTAAAAGAATAAGTGGGTCAAACGAGGGGGGAAGGGCGGGCGGTCATTCTTCTTCGCTGATCTGTTCCAGATCCATGTTGCCCTCGATGATTTCCCTGAGCGCGATGGCGTAAAACGCTCGCGGAGAGGCCAACTCTTCGGGATCGACTTCGATGGTGGGCTGGGCGCCTTTTTCCAGCTGGTGGATCCTCTGAGCCACGAGGATGCACAAAAGGTAGCGGCTTTTGACGACGTCCAAGGCCTCTTTGGCCAGTTCCATATTGTCCTGTACGATCATGGAGTTCCCTTCACGGCAAAAGGTTTACAGTCCCTTCAGAACCCTGCATTTTAATGTTTCCGCAAATCCGTGTCAAACCCTAAGTCCAACAGCTTGCCTCAGCCCAGGATCGATTGAAAGACCGTGAGCGCCTGTTCCACCTGCTCTGCGGAAATGTCCCGGTGCAGAACCGCCCGGAACACCCCGGGATCGGTCATCAGGATGCGGACGCCGGCGGCGTCCAGTTTGCTCTGTAATTTCTCCGGGCTGCATTCGGGATGATCGAGACCGAAAAAAACGATGTTGGTCCGCACATTTTTCACCTCGATCGCGACGCCTTTGAGAGCGGCGAGCCCTTGGGCCAGCCGGGCGGCGTTAATGTGGTCCTCTTTCAGCCGGTCGATCCCGCATTCCAGCGCCTCCAGTCCGGCCGCGGCCAGATGACCGGCCTGGCGCATCCCGCCGCCCACCATTTTCCGCATTTTCCGCGCCCGCTCGATGAATTCGCCCGAGCCGGCTACCAGCGACCCCACCGGCGCAGAAAGCCCCTTCGACAGGCAGAACATCACCGAATCCGCCTGTCGGGTGAGCGCCTTCACATCGCACTGTAACGCCACCGCAGCGTTGAAAATCCGCGCGCCGTCCAGGTGAATCCTGAGCGCATGCCGTTTTGCCAGGTTACCCGCCCGATCCATGTATTGCGGGGAAAGGGGAGAGCCGTGGCAGTAGTTGTGGGTGTTTTCCAGGCAGATCAGGCCCGTGGGCGGGTAGTGGATCTCCTTGTGACGGATGGATTTTTCCACAACCGGTAAAGGCAGGGTGCCGTCCTCTTCGTTGGCGATGAGGTGCACGACCATCCCTCCCAGCGCGGAGAGGCCTCCCACTTCATTCAGGAAGATGTGGCTGCGGTCGCCCAGAAGCACCTCCTCACCGCGCCCGCAGTGCGTGAGGAGGGAGATCAGATTGCCCATCGTGCCGCTGGGCACGAACAGCGCCGCCTCTTTTCCCAGCTTCTCCGCCGCCGCCCGTTCCAGTTCGATGACCGTGGGGTCTTCCCGGTACACGTCGTCGCCCACACGGGCTTTCGCCATCGCCTGGCGCATGGCATCTGTGGGTTGGGTCAGCGTGTCGCTTCTCAGATCAATCGGTTTCATCGGAACGGGGAGGGGGGGCGTCTTTAAGGGCCTTTTTTTCCATGTGGTTTCGCTTTACACGATAATACACCATCGAGACCAGAAATACCGGCAGCGCAAAACCGAACAGCAGGATCTGCCGGCCGTCCTCCGGCTGGAAATCGAGCGACAGCAGCGTGCGGTATTCCTGCTGCACCGCAAACGCCAGAACCGCCGCCACGATGAGGACGTAGCCGATGCGTTTCGAACCTTTCGGCCCCGGAAACACCAGCGAATGGGCGATGAAGTTCAGCCCGAGAAACAGGATGCCGTTTAAGAACATCAGGTAAACGATGGTGTTTTGATCTTGAGTGAGCACCGTCTGGGATCGAGAGTCGATAGAAAGGGATGATTTTACCGCTTCCAGAGGGGGAAAGAAACCGGTTTCCGGGCCGCGCCGCCGCGGTTGGGGGCGAAAAGGGGCCCAAAAAGGAAGTGGCCGGGCGCATCCACGCCCGGCCCGAAACACACAACGATGATGTGCTCCTCAAAGCCGACCGGCTGGGAATCCGGCGGGCGTGTGCATTGGAGGAGGGAGGGAATCAGAAATAAAAAATCCCGTTCACAGCAACCGTGTCCTGGCTGTCCGTAAACGTGCCAGGGTTCTCATCGAAAAAGACGTCTGCGGTCGATTGGTCGTGCCGGTACTCCAGCCGCACGATCAGGTTCTGGTTGATGCGGAATTCAGGCGTGACGGTGATCTCCCACAACTGCTGTCCCGCCGGGGCTCCACCGCCGGATCCGGCGCGGGTGCCGTCCACATCGTCAAAATACTCGCCGCGCAGATTGATGGAAAACCATTTGTTGTAATCGTGCCGAACGATGCCCGCGACGCCCCACCATTCCGCGTTGCTGCCGTCCGCATCTGCATTGTCGGTGATGCCGTAATCGAAGTTGAGCTGCAAAAGCGTGTCGTCGGTGATGCCGATATCCAGCACCACGTCGAACACCTGCTGCAGGTCGTTGGAGTTGGCCGATTCCGGGCCGACCACCCAGTTGAGCAGCAGGCCGATGTTGCTGTTGGGCGTGTAGGCGATCTGCGTCCCGAAGGTCTTGCCGCTGTTGTTGTCGGTGGTGTTGTCCCAGCCGTTGGCGATCATGCCCATCACGCTGACCTTGTCGTTGATCTCGTATCCCGCCCGGAGACCCGTGTGGGTGAACGGAATGGCGAGGCCGAACAGAAAAGACCGGGAGAAGTTGTAGTTCCAGCCGTCGTAGCCTTCGATCACCTCGGCGCCGACATGCGTGATGAACTTACCGAAATCCAGCTGCAGCCCCTTGCCCACCGGGGCGTTCCAGGACACGTAGCCCTGCTGCAGGTCGAACTCGCTGTTTTGCGTGTCGCCGGGGCCGGGGGTGGATTGCGTGACTTCCGGGATGCTGAAGCCGTAGTTGAGGTCGGTGCGGAATCCGACGTCGCCCCGATTGGGCGTTTCTTTCAGGAGCACCAGCTCCGCCACGTCGAACTTGAAGCTGTTGTGGTCCTTGTCGAAGATCCGGTTGATGTTGGTCGCCGAATTGGGCGCCTGCCGTGTGGGTTCGTTGAAGTTGAACGTGTAGGAGGAGGACACGAAACCGTGGATTTCGATATCCTCTAGAACTTTCAGGACCCCATCCGCCCGGGCCAGCCCGCCGCCGGCGAGAAAAAATGTCAGCGCGAGCACAACGATTCTACGATTACGCATGGTACGATACCTCCCCTCCAAGAGTCTCCGGCCCTTCGCGTAGCAACCACCGGCCGGATCCGTTTAAAAAAACTTTTTCATGCTTATCGGAACCCGGCCACCGTAGGGGAACCATATTTTTTAAGCATCGAAAAGTCAATCAAAAAATCGCTACACCGAAAAAATTATTTCGGTGCATCCGTTGAGCGATGTGAACGGGGGCTCCAGTCGATGAAGCCGGACCCGTCCGCTCAGACCAGGTTGTAACCCGTTTCTCCGTGCTGCGTGGTGTCCAGACCCATTTCCTCGTCTTCGTCATCGACCCTAAATCCGATGGTCTTGTCGATCGCCACGACGATTCCATACGTCACCGCAAACGAATACGCCGCTGCCGCGCCGATGCCGACGAGCTGGATCCCCACCTGTTTCAGGTTGCCCGCCAGCAGACCCGTGCCGCCCACCGTGACGAACAGGCCGGTCGCCAGGGCGCCCCAGGCGCCGCCGACCGCGTGAATCCCGAACACATCCAGCGAATCGTCGTAGCCCACGCGGATCTTCATCACCACCGCCGCGTAGCAGATCATCCCGGCAGCAAAACCGATCACCAGCGCCCACAGCGGTTCCACAAAACCCGCCGCCGGCGTGATCGCCACCAGACCCGCCACGATTCCAGACGCGGCGCCCAGTGCGCTGGCTTTGCCCATTTTGACGATCTCCATGCACACCCAGCCCAGAAGGCCGGCTCCCGTCGCCACCTGCGTGTTGGTGAAGGCGAGGACCGCCATCTCATCTGCGGCCAGGGCGCTACCCGCGTTGAACCCGAACCAGCCGAACCACAACAACCCGGCCCCCAGAAGCGTTAGCGGCAGGCTGTGGGGAATCATGAGCGTGCCCGGAAACCCGCGCCGTTTTTTCAGGATCAGCGCCGCCGCCAGCGCCGCGACGCCGGAGGAAATGTGGACCACCGTGCCGCCGGCAAAATCCAGGGCTCCCAGTTCGGCGAGCCAGCCGCCGCCCCAGACCCAGTGGCAGATCGGATCGTAAACCAGGGTGGACCAGATCAGGATGAAGACCAGGTAGGCCTTGAACTTGACCCGCTCCGCCATGCCGCCGCTGATCAGCGCGGCGGTGATGATCGCGAACATCAACTGGAACATGCAGAACAGATATTCCGGGATGGTGCCGTTGAGATCCTTGAACGAGATGCCGGCGAGGAAGGCTTTGTCGAGTCCGCCCACAAACTTGCCGATGTCCTCCCCGAAGGACAGCGTGTAGCCGATGACGATCCACTGCACCGTGATGACGCCCAGTGGAACGAAGCTGTGCATCAGCGTGCCCAGGACGTTCTTGCGCCGCACCATGCCGCCGTAAAAAAGCGCCAGGCCGGGAAGCATGAGCATGACCAGGGCCGCGGAGATAAGGATCCAGGCTGTGTCTGCGTAACTGATTGTGGCCGCTTCTTCCGCACCGGCCTGAGAGAGAGGAAACAGAATCAGGAAAAACGAAAAACAAAACGCCATCCACAGCACCCGTTTGGCAATTTTCATCGAACACAGCCTCCTTACTGAACAGATTACGATTCCAGGGACCTTGAGGAGTGGTTTCACCGCACGCACCTCCCGGAAGGGCAGCCGCAAATCGGATACACCCCGCCTCATCATCGAGAAAGGAGATTTCAATTCTTGTACCAGTCCGACCGTTCCGGCGGCGCAACCAGCGGTGTGCGAATAACTCCAAATATTAGAATTGGATAGGGCGGAAGTGGCGCCGGGCGGGTGAAAATCCGCAAAAGGGCGCAATCCGGATTTGTGCTTTGAAACCGGGCAGCCGCATCGAAACAGTGCGACATAATTGAACAAACCGGTTTAGGAATCGGCACAGTCGTCCGAATACAAAATGACGGGTAATGCGCAAGCGGGGAGGGGGGCTTTTGAGCCGTCTCGTCAAAATAATGACTTCCTGCATCCAATCCGGCAGTGCCGGACAGACGACGCCCGCATCGGGACAAAGCTAATCACTTGATATTTCTTGTCTTGGTATGTGTTTTCCCGCCTGGCGAGCGTTGGCACACTCCTTGCTTTTTTAATCTTTTGCAGAAAATCCGAAACGGCGACGCCGTTTCGGATGCGCCGCAGCAAACGACCGTTGCCGAACGGGGCTTGCGAAACAGAAAGTCCGGGTCCCACTGTTTGCAACGAGGGAGAGATGAATGGCCGAAGAACAGGATAATGCTCTGGAAGAAGGTGAGGCGGAACTTTCGGCTCCGGAAAAAAAATCGTCCTTCAAGTTCATTCTCATCCTTCTGATCGTTCTTCTGGCACTCGGCGGCGGCGGTTTTTTCGCTTACACCAAGTATTTTAAAAAGGACGCCGAATCGGAGGAAACGACTGAGGAAAATGTGGCGGAACCGGAAACCGCGCCGGATCTCGGAGTCATGTTCCCGCTCGATCCGTTCATCGTCAACCTTGCGGACAGCAAAGGAAAACGTTTTCTCAAAGTGACCGTTTCGCTGGAGCTCAGCGCTCCGGAGGTGCACGCCGAGATCAAGGAAAACCTGCAGAAAATCACCGACTCCATCCTCGTTTTGTTGAGCAGCAAAACCTTTGAGGATGTATACTCCGTCCAGGGAAAATTCAAGCTGAAGGATGAAATCGCAACCCGGGTCAACCGGTTTCTGGTGCGGGGCCACATCAAGGACGCTTATTTCACCGAATTCATCATTCAGTGATACAATGAGCATCCTCAGGTCGTACTGCAACGCGCGAACGCGAAGCGGCATTGCATTGCAAACGAAGTTTGAGCGGGGATCGAGCCGAGTATGAGCGAGGTACTCTCACAAGGTGAAGTTGACGCCCTACTGAGAGGCGTCGGCGAAGGGGACGTTGAAACCGAAACCGATCAGCCGGAAGAGGTTTCCGGCGTCGTGCCCTACGACCTGACCAGCCAGGAAAAGATCATCCGCGGGCGGCTTCCCACACTCGACATCATCAACCAGATGTTCTCGCGTCTGTTTCGCGGCACCTTCGCCGGGATGATGCACAAGTCCGTGGACGTCAGCATCGTTTCCACAGACACCATCAAGTTCGGCGATTTTCTGCGTTCTTTGCCGGTCCCCTCCAGCCTGCACATCTTCCGGATGGAACCGTTTCGCGGGCACGGGTTGATGGTGGTCGAAAGCAAGCTCGTGTTCGCCGTGGTCGATACTTTTTTCGGCGGCACCGGCTCCATGGAAGCGAAAATCACCGGCCGGGATTTCAGTTCCATCGAAATCCGCATGATCAAAAACGTCGTCCTGAATGCGCTGGAGGATTTGGAAAAAGCCTGGAAGCCGGTGCACGCGGTCACCACCAATTACGTCCGTTCGGAAGTGAACCCGCAGTTCGCCGCCATCGTGCCGCCGACCGACGTCGTGCTGGTGCTGCTGTTCGACATCGAACTGGAAACCATTTCCGGCACCCTGACGATCTGCCTGCCGTTCGCCGCCATCGAGCCCATCATGCCCAAGCTCAAGGCGCAGTTTCAGAGCGAGGAGATGGAGGTCGATCAGGGCTGGCTGCGCAGGCTGCGCTCCGAATTGATGCAGACCGAAGTGCAAGGGGTGGTGGAGCTGGGCAGGACGGAAATCACGCCGGCGGAGCTGCTCAAGTTCAAGACCGGGGACACGCTCATGCTGGGCAACGACGTGTCCCAGCCGATGACGCTCAAGATCGAGGGCATTCCCAAGTTCAGAGGATTCCCCGGCGTTTCCAAAGGATCCAAGGCCATCCAAATCGATCAAATCATTCCAAGGGAGAGGTGATCTCATGGCGGAAGAGGCAGGCACAGAAGAAGCGGGCGCAGCGGAGAACGCCGAAGACACCGCTACCGAGCAGGAGGCGGCGGCCGAAGAGGAATCCGAAGGCGAACAGGCTCCCGCTGACAACCGGAGTCTGGATCTCATCCTCGACATCCCCCTCACGGTCACCGTGGAGCTCGGCCGCACGAAAATGCTGATCAACGATTTGTTGCAGCTGGGCCAGGGTTCCGTCGTGGAGTTGACCAAACTGGTGGGAGAACCCCTGGAAGTGCTGGTGAACCAGAAACTGGTGGCCCGCGGCGAAGTGGTGGTGGTCAACGAAAAATTCGGCGTCCGCCTGACGGACATCGTCTCGCCCATGGAACGCGTGCAGTCCTTAGGCTGATTCTCCTTTAGAATCGCAGGCTTTCTCCCATTCCCCGTTTTGGCCTCATCGCCACCTGCGCTCGCAAACAGGGCCTGCAGGCACCCGCTTGCATTCCGCCCGGGAGTGCAGGAAATTTGTCGTCTTCCCGCTGACGTTCCCCGTCAAAAAAACCGAAATATCCCCGCGCAAAAATATTTTTTTCCAGCCGGCTCCAATTGAACCCACTGAAAACTAAGCGGGAAAAATACCCCACCCGCTTCGATCCGATCTTTCCCCCGCCCGGGCCGCTTATCGGTATAGGCCTTGCATTTAAACAATTTCAGTGAGCATTGCCGTATTTTTTGACACCCTGTCCATCCCCATCGACGAGCCGTTCTTGCCATGAAGTGGAAACTCTACATACTTTCAGGATTGTGCGCCGCCGTTTTTATAAGCACGGAAGGAGCTTTCGCCCAGTCCGTGCCGCGAAACTTTTTGCAGGAGGTGGTGGCCGAGCGGGAAGACGGGATTTTGAACATCCGTTTCCAGTTCAAACGCCCGGTGACCCGGTTCGACGCGCCGGTGTTTCTCAACAAATCCGTGCAGATGGACCTGCCCGATGCGCGCATCCGGCTTCCCAAGCGCTATTTTTACACCAAAGACAGCCGCATCCCGCAGATCGCCGTGACCCAGATCAACAGCAAGACCCTGCGCGTGCAGTTCGTGCTGGGGGAAAAGCTTCCCGGACTCAGCGAGAACTTCAACATCGCCAAACGCGGCAAGACGCTCACCGTGCGCGTGGCCGACGACGATGCGGAAGTGCTCGACCGCCTGCTGGCGCAGGCAGCGGAAAAATGGGAGGCCCCCGGTGAATCGAAGCCTGTGGCCACCAAAAAGCCGGTGGCCCGAAAAACACCCCGCAGCACCCCCGCGAAGCCGGTGCGCGTCGCCAGTCTGAACAATCCGGTGCCGCTGCCGCCGGAAAAAGAGACCGCCCGGCCGATCCAGCAGGCGATTCCCGTGCAGCAGGCGGTTGAGAGCGACGGCGAGGGCGTGCTCGATCCGCTTCCCGCCGCCGTGCGCATGCTCACCATGCTCTCTCTGGTTCTCGGCATCATGTTCGTGCTGTTTTACGTGTTCAAGAAATTCGTGCTCAAAAACACCCTGTTCGGCGGCAACGACAAACTGGTGCGCGTGCTGGGAACCGGGTTTCTCGGCCCGAAAAAAAGCATCGCCCTGGTCGAGGTCGCCGACGAAGTGCTGGTTCTGGGCATCTCCAACGACAACATCTCGCTGCTGTCGAACATCCGCGATGAGGAACGGATCGAGAAAATCCGCGCGTTCAGCGAGAAAAGAAACAAACCTGCCGCGGTGAAAGAAAAGGGCCGGCCGGAAAAAGCGGCCAGGCCGAACCGGGCGCTGCCCGACGCCACGCCGGCCAGTGGGTTCGCGCAGTACCTGGAACAGTATTCCGACGGCCGTTCCAGCAAGGAACGATCTGTGGACGAGGTCACCGAAAAGATCCGGAAGAACCTGGGAAAACTCCGGTCCCTATGAAAAACGGAAAGAAATGGAAGTGTATCGGATTCGCGGCCGTTCTGTTCTGCGCGCTGTTTTTCTGCGCCTCCGAAAGCGCCGCCATTCCGTTCCCGACCTTTCAGGTGGGCATCGACGATGTGGACGAGCCGGAGAAGGTTTCCAGCGCCCTGCAGATTCTCATGCTGCTCACCGTGCTGGCGCTGGCCCCTTCGATTCTCATCATGACCACCTCGTTTTCCCGGATCATCATCGTGCTGTCCTTTCTGCGTCAGGCCATGGGCACCCAGCAGACGCCGCCCACCCAGGTGCTGATCGGCCTGGGCCTGTTTCTGACGCTGTTTGTCATGGGGCCGATCTGGTCGGAAGTCAATGACAAAGCCCTGCAGCCGTATCTCGCCGAGGAATTGACGCAGATCGACGCCCTCAAGCAGGCCGAGATCCCCCTCAAGCGCTTCATGATGCGGCAGACGCGCGAGAAGGACCTGTCCCTGTTCGTCAATCTGACGGACGGGGTCAGACCCGAGGCCCCGGAACAGATCGACATGCGCACCCTGATCCCGGCGTTCATCATCAGCGAACTCAAGACCGCGTTCCAGATCGGTTTTCTGATCTACATTCCGTTCCTCATCCTCGATATGGTGGTCGCGAGCATCCTGCTTTCGATGGGCATGATGATGCTGCCGCCCGTGTTGATCTCGCTGCCGTTCAAGCTCATGCTGTTCGTGATGGTGGACGGCTGGTATCTGACGGTGGGCTCCCTGATGAAAAGCTTCAGCTGAAGGAAACGACCATGACCCAGACCTTCATCATCGATTTCGCAATGGAGAGCATGAAAACGGCGCTGCTGGTTTCCGCGCCCATGCTGGGTTTCGGGCTGGTCACGGGACTTGCGGTCTCCATATTCCAGGCCGTCACCTCCATCCAGGAACTGACGCTGACCTTCATCCCCAAGATCCTGGCGGTGTTTCTGGCGATGGTGCTGTTTTTCCCCTGGCTGTTGCAGATCATGCTCAACTTCACATCGAAAATCCTGATGAATTTTCCGGAATACATTCAGTGATCGCGTGATGACCGGTGATGCGAAAATTCCATGGATCTTTTAAATTTCAATCCGGAAGAGTTCGAAAGCTTCCTGTTCGTGTTTTTCCGGGTCGGGGCCCTGATCCTGTTTTCTCCCATCTTGGGCAGCGCCCAGATACCCGTGCGCCTGAAGGCCGGGTTCATCCTGATGTTCAGCCTGCTGATCTACCCGATGGTGAGCGACAAACCCATGCCCGATCCCAAGGGGCTGGTGGAGCTTGCGGTGTATCTGACCGCGGAAGCGGGGGTCGGGCTGGCCATCGCGTTCGCAACCCGGCTGGTGTTCACCTCCGTGCAGGTGGCGGGGACCATCGTGGACTTTCAGATGGGTTTCGGGGTGGTCAACGTCATCGACCCGCAGACCCAGGCCCAGGTTTCCATCACCGCGCAGTTTCAGAACATCCTGGCGGTGCTGATTTTTCTCGTCACCGACGCGCACCACATCGTGATCGGCGCGGTGGTCGAGAGTTTCAGTGTGATCCACCCGGCCAGCATGAGCCTCGGCGGCGTGACCGCCGAATACATTCTGCAGTTGTTTTCGGCCATGTTCCTGATCGCGGTGAAAATCGCCGCACCCGTCATGGCCATCCTGTTTTTCCTCAGTGTCGGCCTGGGGCTGGTGGCGCGGACCGTTCCGCAGATGAACGTCTTCATCGTCGGATTCCCTTTGCAGATCGGTGTGGGCCTGCTGATGATCGCGCTGGCCATGCCGTTTTTCAGTATCGTGCTCTCAAACCACATTCAGGAGTTGCCTTCCCAGCTCCTGGGATTGATGCGTACTCTATGACGCGAACCAAAGCGCAGGCGGCGGACCCGTGCGGCGGTTCCCTTCTTTAAAGCGATAACGACTCCGGTTCCCGATGGCCGAAGAGAACAAAGACCAGAAAACAGAAGAGGCCTCGGCCAAGCGCATCCAGGAAGCCGAGGAGAAGGGGAACTTCACCCACAGCCGGGAGATGACCTCCTCGTTCATCCTCATGGCGGCGATCCTGGCGTTTTTCGCCATCGGCCAGCAGGGCCCCATCAAGATGATGGACACCTGGCGGGCGATCCTCACGCAGTCCCACGCCCTGACCCTGAGCAGCGAGGAGCTGTACCGGGTTTTTCTCGTGGTGCTGAAGAGCACGTTTTTCATTCTGGCGCCCATTCTGTTCACCATCATGTTCGCGGGCATCGTCTCCAACCTGATCCAGACGCGCGGCTTCAAGGTTTCGTTCCACCCTCTGCTGCCCAAGTTCAACAAGCTCAACCCGCTCAAGGGATTCGGCCGCATCTTCTCGAAAAACTCGGCGATGGAGCTGTTCAAATCCTTGTTCAAGATCACGCTGGTTTCCGTCATCGCCTACCAGACCATCAAGGGCCACTGGGACCAGATTCCGCCGCTCATGGGGTTCGGCGTGGGGCAGAGCATGGTGTTCATGGGCGAGGTGGCGCTCGAGATCATGTTCAAGGTCCTTCTGGCCATGATCCTGCTGGCCGCTTTCGATTACGCGTTCCAGCGTTTCACCTATCTGGAAAACCTGCGCATGACCAAGCAGGAGGTCAAGGACGAGCGCAAGGAGACGGAAGGCAACCCGCAGATCAAGCAGCGGATCCGCGCCGTGCAGACCGAGATGATGCGCCGGCGCATGATGTCCGCCGTGCCCGAAGCCGACGTGGTGGTCACCAACCCCACGGAGCTCGCCGTGGCGATCAAATACGATCTGGATAATTACGACGCCCCCATCGTGGTGGCGAAAGGCGCGGGGCCGATCGCCAAGAAGATCCGCCTCATCGCCCAGGACAACGACGTGCCCATCGTCGAGAACAAACCCCTGGCGCGGGTGCTGCACAAGACCGTGGAGGTGGGGCAGTTGATTCCCGCCAGCCTCTACAAGGCGGTCGCGGAGATCCTCGCGTACGTCTACCGTTTGAAGGGAAAACATCCCATTTGATGCGGATTCGAGTTGGCAACACGTATTTTCAACCCTCTGGTATTTAGAGTATGAACCCATTGCGAGTGCTGACAGAGCGGCCGCAGGAAATCGGCGTCGCCTTCGGCGTGATCATCATCCTGACCGTCATGGTCATGCCGATCCCGCCGTTTTTCCTCGACATCTTTCTATCGTTCAGCCTGACCTTTTCCATCATCATCCTGCTGGTCGCGGTGTTCATGAAAGCGCCTCTGGAGTTTTCGGTGTTTCCGTCGCTGCTGTTGATCGTGACGCTGATCCGGCTTTCGCTCAACGTGGCGTCCACCCGCATCATCCTGCTGCACGGCGGCGAGGGCCCCGCCGCCGCCGGACAGGTGATCCAGTCCTTCGGCTCGTTCGTCGTGGGCGGCAACTACGTCGTCGGTACGGTCATCTTCATCATCCTGGTGATGATCAACTTCATCGTCATCACCAAAGGTTCGGTGCGCACCTCGGAAGTGGCGGCCCGCTTCACCCTGGATGCGATTCCCGGAAAACAGATGAGCATCGACGCCGACCTCAACGCCGGCATCATCACCGAACAGGAGGCTCGCACGCGCCGCCAGACCCTGGAGCGGGAAGCGGATTTCTACGGCGCGATGGACGGCGCCATCCGTTTCGTGCGCGGCGACGCCATCGCCGGCATCCTGATCACGCTGATCAACATCATCGGCGGGTTCAGCATCGGCGTGTTCCAGCAGTCCATGGAAGTCTCGCAGGCGGCCCAGGTCTACACCCTGTTGACCATCGGCGACGGCCTGGTGTCGCAGCTGCCGGCGCTCACCGTCTCCACCGCCGCCGGTCTCGTGGTGACGCGCGCCGTGTCCGACAAGAACCTGCCGTTCGAGCTGTTGGGCCAGCTGCTCAACCAGCCCTTCGCGTTCGTCATCGCTTCGGTCTCGCTGTTCTTTTTCGGGCTCATTCCGGGCCTGCCGCATCTGCCGTTCTTTCTGCTGGGAACGGCCGCGGGCGCGATCGCCTACTACCGCTTCGACGACCTCAAGCGCAAGGAAGTGCAGGACATCCGCAAGCGCGAGGAAGAGGCCAAAGCGCCCGTCGCCGAGCGGGTCGAGTCCATCCTGCCGCTGGACGTCATGGAGCTGGAAGTGGGCTACGAGCTGATTCCCCTGGTGGACGCGGACCGCAACGGCGAGCTTCTGGACCGCATCAAATCCATCCGCCGCCAGTTCGCGCTGGAAATGGGTTTCATCGTGCCGCCGCTGCACATCCGCGACAACCTGCAGCTCAAGTCCAGCGACTACGCCATCGTCATCAAAGGCGTCGAGGTGGCGCGCGGCGCGATCATGATGGGCCGGCTGATGGCGATGAATCCCGGCAACACCGAAAAGCAGCTGGAAGGCATCCCCACCCAGGAACCGACGTTCGGCCTGCCCGCCGTGTGGATTCCCTCCAGCGCCAAGCAGGAAGCGCAGATGGCGGGCTACACCGTCGTCGATCCCGCGACGGTCATCACCACCCACATCAAGGAGACCATCAAGCGGCACGCCCACGAACTGGTGGGCCGCCAGGAAACGCAGGCGCTGATCGACAAGTTCAAGGAGTCCAACCCCAAGGTGGTGGAAGAGCTGATCCCCAACGTGCTGAGCCTCGGGAAAGTGCAGAAGGTGCTGCAAAACCTGCTCAAGGAGCAGATCTCCATCCGCGACCTGCGCACTATTTTGGAGCAGCTCGCAGACAGCGCCATCAGCACCCAGGACACCGACCTGCTCACCGAATTCGTGCGCCAGTCGCTGGCCCGGCCGATCACCAAGCAGTACCAGTCCACCGACGGGACGCTCTCGGTGCTGACGCTGGACCGCGCCGTGGAAGATGTGATCGAAGGTTCGATCCAGAAAACCGAGACCGTCTCGTACCTGGCGCTGGAGCCGAACGTCGCCGAGAAACTGCTGACCCGGTTGAAGGAAACCATGGAGGCCATCGCGCCGCGGCTGGAATCCTCGCCGATCCTGCTTGCTTCGCCGACCATCCGCCTGCACCTGCGCCGTTTCACCGAACGGTTTCTGCCGGATCTGGTGGTGTTGTCGCACAGCGAAGTGATGCCGTCCGTGCAGATCAAAACTCTGGAGGTTGTGAATTTAAATGCGAATTAGACGATTCGTCGCGTCCAGTTACAGCGGTGCACTGGACCAGGTGAAAAAAGAACTTGGGGAAAACGCGCTCATCCTGAGCACGCGTTCGCTGGAGGAGGGCAGCGAAGTCGCCGCCAACGGCGAGAGGCCGGTGGTGGAGATCACCGCCGCTGTGGAATACGTGTCGCGAAAACAGCCGAACGGGATTTCCCCCTGGCAGGCCGAAGAGACCCTCGAATATTCCGGCGATGAGGATTTCGATATGAAATCCCTGTTCCGCGCGTTGCTGAGCGAAAGCCAGCAGGCGCAGGCGCTCGGTCTCAAGCCGCATCAACTCGGCATCTACTCGCGTCTTCTGCAATGCGGCCTGCAGGAACAGCTGGCCTCCCGGTTCATCGAAAAAGCCTGCGAGCAAACCGCGCCGCACGCGAATGGCCTCGATACGGAACAGGCGCAGGTGCAGGCGTTGATGGAGAAAGTGCTGATCTTCAAGGGCGGTATCGAGCTCGACCCGAAACGCGCGAAAAAGGTTGTTTTTGTGGGGCCCACGGGGGCAGGGAAGACCACGACCATCGCCAAGCTCGCCGCCGATTTCAGTCTCAGGCAGAAAAAGAAAGTCGCGCTCGTGTCCCTCGACACCTACCGGATGGGGGCCTTCGACCAGCTGCGCATCTACGGCGACATCTTGAACATTCCCGTGGCGCTGGCGCACAACCGCAAGGATTTGAAACAGACTCTGCGCACGCACGCCGACTGCGACCTCATCCTGATCGACACGATGGGCCGCTGTCACAAGGACCGTTCGTACTCCGGTCAACTCAAGGTGCTGTTCAACGAACTCGGCAGCGTCGAAACGCAACTGGTGCTGGAAGTCACCGCCCAGGAGAGCCAGATGCAGGCGGCGTGCAAACAGTTTTTGCCGCTGGGCATCGATCGCGTGCTGTTCACCAAACTCGATGAAGGAATCACGTTCGGTCCGCTGGTGAATTTTTTCATGCGCACGCGGATTCCTTTTTCCTATTTCACGACCGGGCAACGCGTGCCCGAGGATTTGGAAGTGGCCGAAAAAGAAAAGGTAATTCGTTTGATTTTTAATTGAAATCCAAGTAGATTAAGGAGCGCGAAATTGGATCGTTACGATCAGGCAGCCACATTGAGGAGTCTTATCACCAATCAAATGAAAAATTCCCCACTCAGGGTGCTGGCTGTCAGCAGCGGAAAAGGCGGCGTCGGAAAAACCAACGTGGTCGCCAATCTGGCTTACGCCCTTTGCAAAAGGGGAAAACGGGTCCTCGTGGTCGATGCCGACCTCGGGCTCAACAACATCGACATTCTTCTGGGGCTGACCCCCCAATTCCATATCGGGCATGTGTTGTCCGGGGAGAAGAACGTAGAGGACATCATCGTCCAGGGGCCGGCGGGCATGGGCGTGCTGCCCGCGGGAGACGGGTTGCAGGAGTTGACCCAGCTTGAAAGCGGCACCAAAATGCGTCTGATGGACGAGCTCGACCGGGTCAGCCAGGGGTACGATTTTCTCCTGTTCGACACCGGCGCGGGAATCTCGACCAA
Organism: Nitrospinales bacterium; assembly: GCA_965223345.1. Taxonomy (GTDB): domain Bacteria; phylum Nitrospinota; class Nitrospinia; order Nitrospinales; family VA-1; genus CBDCWG01. The sequence goes on along the minus strand of CBDCWG010000007.1, from coordinate 206,369 downwards.
CGTCACCTATTTTTGCAGCGCCGCCCACGAAATCGTCCTGATCGCGACCACGGAGCCCACCTCCCTGACCGATGTCTACGCCCTGATCAAGGTTCTGCATCTGAAGCACGCACAAAAGCATTTTCGCCTCATCATCAACTCCGTCGAATCGGAAAGGGAAGCGCAAGTGGTTTTCAGAAACCTTTCAGCCGTGACCGACAAATTCCTCAAGCAGATTTCGGTCGAATACCTGGGGTTCATCCTTTCCGACGCCAACGTTCCCAAGGCGGTGCGACAGCAAAAGGCCATGCTGGAGCTGTACCCGTATTCCAAGATGAGCCAGTGCCTCGACAACCTGGCGGAAAAAATTGTGAATGAAAAACCGATGGAAGCGGACGGTGCGGACCGTCCCTTCTTTTGGAGGAGCGCGTTTCAAGTTCAATGAGCCAGACCGGCATCAAAAAGATGGCGCTGATCTTCGCTCTGTTTTCCTTTGCCATCCTCACTTTCGGGAGCGTGCTGAGCGGATCGAGGATTCTGACCGCCCTGATCCGGGGAACCGAGGGAGCCCTGCTGTTCGGCCTTGTGGCGTGGTTTCTCGGCAATTACATCCTGGAAGAGAAAACCGACGCACCCCCTGAAGAAATCGAGGGCGAGCAAAAAGGCGCCCACCTTGACGAAACGGCTTAATTCGAGAACGATTGAATGGTAGAAAAAGCGCAGGTCGCGCAGGAAATCGAAATCTCCCAGGAGAACCGCGACGCGGTGATCAAGGAATACGGCCCCATGATCAAGTACGTCGCCAACCGCATCGCCATGCGGCTGCCGCCCCACATCGAAGTGGACGATTTGATCAGCGTGGGGGTCTTGGGATTGATCGACGCCATCCAGAAATACGATCCCTCACGCGGCGCGAAATTCAAGACCTACGCGGAGTTCCGCGTGCGCGGCGCGATCCTCGACGAGTTGCGTTCCATGGACTGGGTGCCGCGCTCGGTGCGCCAGAAAGCCGCCTCCCTCGATTCGGTGGTGCAGAAGCTGCAAAGCCAGCTGGGACGGCCGCCGGAGGACGAGGAAGTCGCCGAAGCCATGGGGCTGAACCTCAACGAACTTTTTGACACCATCAACGAGACGCGAAGCATGCCCGTATTGAGCCTGGAAGATCTGGGAATCGCCAAAGACACCGGAGAACAGCAAAGCCTGCTCGACTGCCTTGCTGGCAAAGGGGACGCGGATCCGCAGACTCAGTTGCGGTTGAACGAGCTCAAGGAGATCATCGCCAAAGCCATCGACCAGCTGCCCGAAAAAGAACGGCTCATGATTTCCCTGTACTACTACGAAGAGTTGACCATGAAAGAAATCGGTGAAGTGTTGAGCATCACCGAATCCCGCGTTTCCCAGATCCACTCCAAAGCCGTGTTTCGCCTCCGCACCCGGCTCAAGGCCATCATCGCCGAAGAATTGTGAGCCGCCCCCTCCGCAGTCTTTGACCTCGATTGTTTTCATCCTCTCCCTGCTGGTATGCTAGTCTGACCGTATTCATAAATACGACGTTCTGTTTTGACAGGGAAAGGGAGACCCATGACCGCGTTATCACTATTCAGGAAGCTTTTGATCGTTGTTCTTTATATTTTCGTGCCGGCAACGGCCTTCGCCGCAGACCTGCCGTCCCGGAAAATGCTGCCGATCGGTCTCGCGCAGAAAGCCGCCGACGCGGCGCGAGTCAAATGCGAGGCCGACGGTTACAAGGTCAGCGTCGCCGTGGTGGATTCCGGCGGGGTGGTCAAAGCCCTGGTGCGCAGCGACGGCGCCGGCCCGCATACGCCGGACAGCAGCTTCAAAAAAGCCTACACCGCCAACAGCCTCAGAAGGGCCACCGGTCATTTCGCCGAGCTGGTGGTGAAGATGCCGAACATTCAGGCGCTCGGCAAGATGAACGAGGACATCCTGCTTTTGGCGGGCGGGTTTCCCGTGAAGTTCGGTAGCGACGTGGTCGGCGGCATCGGTGTGGGCGGCGCGCCCGGCGGACATCTCGACGAAGCCTGCGCCAGTGCCGGGCTCAAGGCGATCGGCGCGGTACTGCCCGAGAAAAAATAGCCGGGTTCATCCTTGCGCGCTGTCCTGGCGCAGCGCTTTGAGCAGGCAGAAGCACATCCCGACGAGCAGCAGGGCGAGGGGGAAACCCGATGCGATCGCCGCTGTCTGCAGGGATTGCAGACCTCCCGCGATGAGCAGCACCGCGGCGGCCGCCCCCTCCGTGATCGCCCAGAACACCCGCTGATTGACCGGTGGGTTGGCGTCGCCGCCGGCGGTGATCATGTCGATCACCAGGCTGCCTGAATCCGAGGAAGTCACGAAAAAGGTGACAATCGCCAGCGTGGCTAAAGATGAGGAAATCAGGGAATACGGCAGCTGGTTGAGAGTCTTGAAGAGCGCGCTGCTGACATCGAAGGAAACCGCCTCGGCGATCGACGCGCCCGCGAAGATCTCCAGGTGCAGCGCCGTGCCTCCGAAAACGCTCAGCCACACAAACGTGGTCAGCGCGGGGGCGAACAGACCGGCCACCAGCAGTTCGCGGATCGTTCGTCCACGCGATATGCGTGCGATGAACGTGCCCACGAACGGCGCCCAGGCCACCCACCAGGCCCAGTAGAAGATCGTCCAGCTCGATTTCCATTTCAGGTCGGTTTCCCACTCGCTCCAGTAGCTCAGTTGCGCCAGGTTTCCCAGGTAAGCTGCGGAGCTTTCAAAAAAATTACCGAGAATATACGAAGTGGGTCCCGCGGTCAGCACGAACAGCATCAGCCCCCCGGCCAGCCACAGGTTGAACAGGCTCAGGCGGCTGATTCCCTTGTGCAGCCCCAGAACCACCGATACGGTGGCGATGGCCGTGATGCCGGCGATCAACAACAGCTGCACCGTGACGGACTGAGGCACGCCCGCGATGAAGTTCAAGCCGGAATTGACCTGCATGGCCCCCAGTCCCAGAGACGTGGCAACACCGAACAGCGTTCCCACCACCGCGAATATATCGATGGCATGCCCGATGGGGCCGAAAATTTTTTCTCCAAAGAGGGGATAGAAAGCCGAACGCAGTGAAAACGGCAGGTTGCGCCGGAAGGAAAAAAAAGCCAGAGACACACCCACGACCATGAAGACCGCCCAGGCGTGCAGTCCCCAGTGAAAATACGTGATCTTCATCGCCTCCAGCGCGGCGGCGGAAATGTTTTCCTGCCCCGATGGACGGGCGATAAAATGGCTGATGGGTTCCGCAATGCTCCAGAACACCAGCCCGATGCCCATCCCGGCGCTGAATAACATCGCAAACCAGGTGAAAGTGGAAAACTCCGGCCTGTCATCCGCCTGCCCCAGACGGATTTTCCCATAAGGACTGAAAATCAGAAAAAGCGCGAACAACAGAAAAAAAAGCGTGGCGATCGTGAACAGCCAGCTGAATGAAGCGGTGATTTCTTTCTGCAGAGCATTGAAAAACGTTTCCGCCGTTCCGGTGAACAGCGTGCCGAACAGGATCAGCAGGACGATGATCGATGCGGATGTGAGAAAAACGGGTGGGGAAGTGCGTTTGAAGACACCCAGGGGTTTGATGATTATTTTTTTGTGCAATGCACTCACAAACGAGAAAGGAAAAGACAGAACCGCCCGAACTTGCAAAAACTCTTATTTTTGTTACCATAGCACTTCTGCAAGTCAAATGCTTTATGTGTTGATTAAAAATATCCGCACAATGAGCTCAAATTTGTGTTCAGTTTTCCTTTTTTAAATAGTTTCTTAATAGGAACTCAATAAAAAACCTTTTTTTGAGGGGGGACTGGATGCCATCCTGAAATGTTTACAATCAAGGAGGCATTATGACCGTCACGACAGGGGATGCAGTAGAAAAAGCACAGGATTATTACAACAGCTCACCGGCAGATGAGTTTTATTTCAATATCTGGGGCGGCGAGCATATTCATGTGGGCATTTATTATGACAAGGAAGAACCCATCAAGGATGCCAGCCCACGCATTGTGAATAAAATGGCTTCGCAACTGGAATTCACCCCTGAAACGGAAGTCCTCGACCTCGGATCGGGTTATGGAGGCGCCGCCCGGTACCTCGCAAGAAACTATGGCTGCAAAGTCACCTGCCTCAACCTCAGCTCCACCCAGAACGCCAGAAACGACCTGTTCAACAAGCAGCAGGGGCTCGACCATCTCATCACCGTCGTCGAAGGTAATTTTGAGGACATCTGTTTTCCCGACGCCTCCTTCGATGTGGTCTGGTCCCAGGACGCCATCGTTCACAGCGCGGATCGCGAGCAGGTATTGAAGGAAGTCTGGCGCGTGCTGCGCGAAAACGGCAACTTCATTTTCACCGACCTCATGCAGACCCGCGATTGCCCCGACGGGGTTTTGAAGCCGGTATTGGACCGTATCCATCTCGATTCCCTGGGCTCCTTCGGGTTTTATCTGGAAACCACCCGCAAACTGGGCTTGAAACGGGCGGAGATCACCGAGTTGTCCGAACATTTGACCACCCACTACGACCGTGTCCTGGAAGAAACCGAAAAACGCTATGACAAAATGGTTTCCCTGTGCGGCAAGGATTACATCGACAAGATGATCAAGGGCCTCAAGCATTGGGTTGAAGCGGGAAAAAACGAATATCTGGCCTGGGGCATCATGAACTTTGAAAAAAGCACCACTGACTGAATGAGGCCCGGACGCCGGCCGACCCGGCTTTCCCACGGCACAGCAGGCGATCGTGCGTAACGGCCCACGGTTCGGGCTTTTCGTGAGTTGATCGAATTCCTTTTGGAATAATCAGCCCGATTTCATCCTCATTATTATGGGGAGGAAGAAAAGCGTGAATCGTGTTTCGAGAGCGGTTCCCGCAACGGGCGTTCTGCGTCTGTGGGGGCAACGATGGGCAAACGCATCCTCATCATTCAGGGACATCCCGACCCGGCCGAGGACCGATTCTGCCACGCCCTGGCCGATCGTTACGCGCAAGGGGCGAAGGAAGCGGGGCATGAAGTCCGCTCCATTTGCGTGACCGAACTCGACTTTCCCATCCTGCGCAGCAAGGAAGAGTTCGAAAACGGCGCACTGCCGCCCGCCATTCAGGAGAGCCAGAACGGCATCCGCTGGGCCGAGCATCTGCTGATCCTGTATCCCCTGTGGCTCGGCACCATGCCGGCCCTGCTCAAAGCCTTCATCGAGCAGGTTTTCCGCTACGGCTTTGCGCTCGGCGGCGGCGCCGACGCCAAAATGCCGCAGGGGCTGCTCAAAGGGCGGACCGCCCGGCTGGTGGTCACGATGGGGATGCCGGCGTTCGTTTACCGCTGGTATTTCGGCGCGCACAGCCTGAAAAGCCTGGAACGCAACGTCCTCAAACTCTCCGGCATCGGACCGGTTGCAGAAAGCCTCATCGGGATGGTGGATTCCGCCAAGGGCTGCAACCACGAAAAATGGCTGGATAAAATGCAGGCGCTGGGTCGGCAGGGAGTGTGACGGATTGAGAGTCAAGGCGGTTGGAAAGGGTCAACTCACCGATTCTTTCTGGAAGAAGATGTTGAAGATCTCTTCGAACGAATCGATGGTTTTTTCCGACACCGCCGCCATGTCGTGTTGCGTCAGGTTCAGCTTGTTGAGGATGTGCGGGTTGAGGTAGGGGTTCTGGTACTCGCCGCTGCTGCCCAGGCAGTTGTTCATGGTGATGTAGTCGGCGAGATGCACGATGGCGGTTTCGACGAAGTATTTTTTCTCCAGGTTGGGCGAGTGGTGAAAGCGGATCGTGCTGGAGAAGATTTCGGGCAGCTCCCAGTTCTCGAACAGCTGAGCGCCCAGCTCGGCGTGGTCGAACTCGAAAACGACCCGTTCCGCATCCGAGAGTTTCATCCCCCACTCGTTGCAGTATTCCAGGGCGACCTCCGATTTCTGCGAAAAATGCTTGTACATCACGAGAGAGCCGATGTCGTGCAGCATGCCGGCCAGGTACATCTGCTCCTGTTTTTGCGGCAGGATCAGGGCGGCGATTTCCTTGGCGGCGATGCCGCTGGCGACGCTGTGCGCCCAGAAGGATTCCATCGTCACGTATTTTTCCGGGATGCCGTCGAACTGCTCGACCACCATCATCCCCACCACCAGGTTCGTCAACTGTTCCATCCCGATGATCCCCAGCGCGTGCGACAGCGTCTCGACCTGCTGTGAAAAACCGTAGAACGAACTGTTGGTGACCTTCAGGATCTGGGTGGTCAGGCCCGGGTCGTGCTGGATCGTCTCTTCCAGTTCCTTGAGCGTGCTTTCCGGATCCTGAGCGCAGCTCATGATCTTGTTGAAAACCGCGGGCAGAGACGGGATGTCTTTCGGGTCTTTCAGAATGTCTGTCAGTTTCAGGGACATGAGGGTCTGGTCGTGTGTGCCGATGAATGTTTGAACCGTCTCACTGTAATTTTCCGGCCAGCGGCTGGACGCTCTCCACGATGCGCTGGCCCATCTCCTCGATGGCGACCTTTTTGGGTTTGCGCAGCGTTTCCACCGCCGCTTGCGGCATCAACGGGGCGATGGCGGTTTTGGGGTCCTGGATGAGAACCGTGCCGCCGTATTCCTCCAGCACTCTGGCGCCTTCGCTGCCGTCCTTGCCCGAACCGGACAGCACGACGCCGACGCCGAACGGCCCGAAGCACTCCGCCGCCGAGCGGAAAAACGGGTCCGCCGCCGGGCGCATGAAGTTTTCCGGCAGGCCGTCGCTCAATTTGAATTTGAACTGCGGGAAATCGAATTTCAGATGATGTTTTCCCGGAGCGATGTACACCTTGCCCGGCTTGGGCTGCATGCCGTCGCGGGCCAGAGTGGCCGGGACGTTGAAGCTGTTGACGAAGCGCTCCGGCAGCGACTCCAGCGCCCATTCCGGGCCGTGCTGCACGATGAAAACGGCGCAGTGTTCCGGCGGCGTCCAGTCCATGAACAGTTTTTTCAGAGTCTGTGGACCGCCGGTGCCCACTGCCAGGAACACACCGACGAACGGCGGTTTGTATTCTTCCTGCGCCGGCTGCATCTGCATCAGCTCCGGATCGACCAGATGCTCCGAGTTGAGCGCCCGGTACAGGCACTCGACGAATTTCTTTTTATCGAGCGGCTTTGGCAGATAGGCGAACACCTTGTGCTCGAACGCCCGTTTGCGGACCTCGGGAAAATCGTGATCGGTGATGGCGATGATGATCGGTTTGTACGGCAGGTCCAGCTGCACGCGGCTGATGAGGGACATGCCGTTTAAAGTGCGCAGGTTCAGATCGGTGACCATGACGTCGTAAGACGACTGTTGCAGGAGCTCCAGCGCCTCTTCGCCGTCTGTGGTGGAACTCACCTGCCACTGGTTTTTCTGCAGCACCTTTTTGAACTTCTCAAAGGACTGGCTGGTGTCCTCCGCTAGAAGCAACTTTTTGGCCATGATTTTCGCGATCCCCCCGGTTTCCATCTGTTATTTACAGAATAATCTATTGTAAATTAGTTTATAAGTCATTGTAAGTAAATATTTTATTTGATTTTCGCCTGGGCGCTTTCCGTGGGCGGGGACGGGGCAAAAAGCCTGAAAATTCCCCGTTTGGCCGGGGAAACGCGGAAAATTCAGTTGCGGTACACCGGATCGTTGCGCTCTTCGGCGGGCCGGGTTTTCCAGCGCCGGTGAAACCACATCCAGGGCTCCGGCCGCGCGCGGATCACCGATTCGAGGAACGACTCGCAGGCCTGCGTCCAGCTCAGAACGTCTTTTTCCTTATCGCCGGTGGTTTCGGCCTCGATGAGCGGGCCCAGTTCGACGCAGTAGGTTCCTTTTTCCGTGGGGTGGGAAAACATCGGCAGGATCGGCGTGTCCAGTTTCAGGCTCAGCACCGCAAGCGAACGCGGCGTGGCGGCTTTTTTGCCGAAAAAATTCACGAACAGGCCGTCGCGGGCGGTGTTCTGATCCATCATCACCGCCACACAGGCGTTGTTTTTCAGAGCGCGCACGATTTTAAACGGCGATTCGTCGCGGTAAAAAATCCCGTTGCCCGACACCGAGCGGAACCGCCGCACCCGCTCTTCCAGATAGGGGTTGTCCAGCCGGCGCACGATGAAATGGAGCGGGCAGATTCCCAGGAAACCGTTGTGGATTCCCGGCACTTCCCAGTTGCCGTAATGGGCGATGAGGAAGAAGACGCCGTTTCCCCGCTTCAGGCTCGCCTGCAGCAGCTCCAGCCCTTTCGGAGGACCCTCGATGAGCGCCGCTGCGCGCCGCTTTGTGTCGTGCTGCAACCACAGGCACTGCAACGCGGCGACGCAGAAATGCCGGAACGACTGCTTCACGATGCGCTTTTTCTCGGCGGGAGTTTTGCTGTCCGCGAAGGCGATGTCCAGGTTGGTGAGCGCGGTGCGGACGCGGCGGCCGGAAAGCCGGTAGGCGACATCGCCCACAAACCGTCCCAGCCGCACGATGTTCCCGGCGGAAAGCCAGCGCACGCTGAGCGAGAGCAGGGAAACGCCCGCATGCTCCAGAAGAAATCGCGCTTGTTTTAGCAATCCGTGCGATCGGGACATCGGTTTCTGAACAGGGGAGTGGGGCGCATGGGCAAAGACTGTGAATGGGGCGGACTCGCCGGGGCGGTATTTTTTTCTGCGTTGCTGTTACGATTTGCAATCCTCCCAAACCGTATTCATAAAGACCGAGCGTGCAGAATGCAAATTCGTTCCCCCTCCGGGGAGGAGTTATTTTTCGGCGATGGCCTGCGCGATGGCGTAATGGTCGTCGTGGGAGATGGAAACGTGCAGCGCGGCGAGCCCCAATTGTTCGAAGCGTTCCTTTGCCTTGCCGCTCAGCTGCGCGTTGGGTTTTCCCGAGGTTTCATTGACCACTTCGATCTCCTTGAAGCCGATGCCCTGTTCCATCCCCGTTCCCAGGCACTTCATCACCGCCTCCTTCACCGCGAAGCGCGCCGCGAAATGCTTCACCGGATCCGCCTGCGAACGGCAGTAGCCGATTTCTTGTTGCGTGAAAATGCGGGTCTCGAAGCGGTCCGGGTATTTTGCCAGAGAGTTGCCTATTCGGGCGACTGCGATCAGGTCCACCCCGGTGCCGTAGATCATGGCACCTGGATGCAGGGCATCTCGAGAATGGATTCGATCTCGGTCCGGGCGACCACGCCCTCGCGGATGATGAGCGGCGGGGACAGGGTGGTGTCCAGAATCGTGGATTCCCGCTCGCCCGCCGGGGCTTCGCCGCCGTCCAGAATCAGGTCGATGCGGGAGCCGAAGGCGTCGAGCACCTCCTGCGCGCTTTTGCTGTTGCCGTCTCCGCTGATGTTGGCGCTGGTGCCGGTGATCGGAAAACCGACCCCCTCGATGAGTTTGCGCGTCAATTCGCTTCCCGGCAGCCGGATGCCGATCTTTCCCGTGTGCGCCGTCAGGTTGCCCGGAAGGTGCGGGGCGGCTTTGAGCAGCAGCGTCGTCGGGCCGGGCCACAGTTTTTCGATCAGCGTCGCCGCCGTCGGAGAGATTTCGCCCACCAGGCGCGGCACCTGATGGATCGAGGACACCAGAAGCAGCAGCGGTTTGTCCACGGGCCGGTTCTTGATCTCAAAGATCCGGGACACCGCCTGTTCGTTGAAGGGGTTGACCCCCAGACCGTAAAACGTGTCCGTCGGGTAGGCGATCACGCCGCCCAGGTTGAGAATCCGTTTGATCCGCACCCAATGCCCGCGCAGCGCCGCCGCATCGTCATTGACGTCAATCTTTAGTATTTCGGGCATGCGCGGTCTTCAGTTTGCGGCTTTTGAGTTCGACCTCTTTAGCCTGGTATTTCTTGTATTGCTGCAGCCGGGACTTGAGCTTGCTGTCCCCGAGAGAGAGGATCTGCACCGCCAGCAAACCGGCGTTTCGCGCACCCGCTTTGCCGATGGCCATCGACGCCACCGGCACGCCGCCCGGCATCTGCGCCGTGGACAGCAGCGCATCCAGCCCCTGCAGCGGGCTCGAATCGATGGGCACGCCGATAACGGGTAAAGTCGATTCCGCCGCCAGCACGCCGGCCAGATGCGCGGCCGCACCGGCGCCCGCTATCAGCACCTTGACGTCCCCCTTCTCGGCCTTGCGCACCCAGTTGCGGGTGCGCGCCGGAGAGCGGTGCGCGGAGGTCACTTCCACCTCGTGCTCCACCCCGAACTGCTTGAGAATTTTACTGGCTTCTTCCATCACCGGATAGTCCGAATCGCTTCCCATCACTATACCCACAAGCGGATTTCCCAAGGTGCGCTCCATCAGAAAGAAATTGAACATGAATTCGAAAAATCATTTTATATCAAGATACTATCCCGGGATCAAGGAGGGAGTGCCGCAAACTTGAATCAAGGCATTTTCCCCGATATCGGCGAGGGCGTCTGGGTCGGTTTACGCCCGTGCTTGAGCTCCGGGATCAGCATCACGCTGGCGAGCACCATCATGCCCGCCGAAAGCAGGCCCACCTGTTTCGTGCCGATCAGCCCCGCCGCCCAGTAGCCGACCAGCGGGCCGATGGTCCCCCGCACGCCGGTCAGGCAGACGTGCACCGACATGTAGGCTGCGGTCTTTCCCGGCGGCGCGTATTTCGTCACCCACAGCGCCCAGGCGATGCTGCCCCCGGCGAACGTCAGGCCGATGAGCGCCGAACCGAGTCCGATGATCCACGGGTTCTTGCTGATGAAAAACAGGCCCACCCCTGCGCCGAACAGCACGTTCAGCCACATCCTGAGCGCCACGAAGTTCATGCGGTCGAACAGCCGCCCCCAGAAGGGGATGAACAGCATGCGCATCGTATCGGGGATGATCGTGATGATCAGCGCCACCAGCAGCGCCGAGCCCTCGATGCCGTATTCCGCCGAGGCCACGTAATCGACGCGCAGAGGCAGCGTCCACAGGTTGGCGAAGCCCATGATGAACCAGGTGAGCAGCACATAGCCGAACGAACGGTCCTGGAACATATACTTCAAATTGCCGAACGGGTTGCTGTGCGTGCTGCCATCCACGTCCTTGGAGGGCATGCCGTAGATGGCGAACGCCTTCGCCAGGGCGCACAGGCCGAGAAACGTGAACAGCCAGCGGTAGTGCCGGATGTCGATTTCCAGCACCGAGGAACCGACGTAGCCGAACAGCACCGAGACGCCTACCGTGAGCACCATCGAGTGCGAGAAAAACCGCCCGCGCCGGTCCGGCGGGTAGTTGTCGTTGTAGATGTCGGTCAGAAACGGCAGCAGCGCGCTGCGGCCGATGTAGCCCAGCGTCACCAGCAGCGCGTACCCGCTCAGCGAGGGGGCCCAGGCCGCGGCGATCAGGCAGACCCCCGTCACCAGCGACGGCGCCGCCCCCCACAGGGCTTTTTTCGAATGCGTGCCGCTGGCGTAGTGCACCAGCAGCAGCGAGAGAAACATGCCCATGAACGGCGCGGCGGCGATCAGCGCCTTCACCGTTTCGCCCGCGTCGAAATAACGGATGGCGATGAACAGGCAGAACGTCTGCGAGCCCGCCGACAGCACGCCCTCGAACCCGCCGCGCCAGAGATCCCGGCGAAAGGTCTTGCGTGCGATGTCGTTCTGTTCCGATGTGCGCATCGAATCCATAAGTGTCATCCATGGCAACGGCCCGGTTTCGGGCCGAGGCGGAAACGGGGAATTTGCGTTGGCGTCGCCGCTAGTTGAGGTGACCGCGGCAGCGGGCGATGTATTTGCGGTTGATGTGGGCGTGGGGTTGAATCGTGAGGGCCCGTTCGAAGCTTTTCAGCGCCTCGTTGTAGCGGGCGAGCTGGTACAGACACAGTCCCATGCCGTTCCAGGCGCCGAAGTGGTGCGGGTTCATTTTCAGCGTCCGTTGGCATTCCACCACCGATCCTGTATAGTCGCCTTTTAAAAACAAAACGGTGGCAAGCTTGTTGTGGGCCTCCGGAAAATCGGGGTGCCGCTGGATCAGGTTCATGAAAACCGCTTCCGCTTCTTCCAGCCGGTGGGAGTTCATCATCTGCGTGCCCTGAAACAGGGTGCTTTCCGCTTCCGCCCCCGCTTGTCCGAACCACATCCGCCACAGCGCCTGCGTGGCCTGCGAGCGGACCTCGGGATCTGAGTCCTTGAGCGCATCCAGTAATTTTTGCGTTTCATCCATGACGAAAGACCGGCGTCGTGTTGGTTTCATGCTGGGGGATCTGGACCTGGGGCCGCAGTTTCCTTATAGTAAAGTAAAAGCGCGCGTTTGCCAAAGAGATAAGCGGAGGCGCGCGCCCAGCAAGGCCGGGAGGCAGCGTGTTTGAAGAGCAGACCGACATCCCCAGGGCGGAAATCGTCACCATCGGCAACGAGATCGTCAGCGGCCTGATCGCCGACGGCAATGCCCGCTTTCTGTGCGGCCGCCTGCAGCAGGCAGGCGTGGTCGTGGCGCGCGTCACCGCCGTGGGCGACGATCCCGCCGTCATCACCGGGGCCGTGCAGGACGCCCTGGACCGTGCGCCGATCGTCATCACCACCGGCGGGCTGGGCTCGACGCACGACGACATCACCAAAAAAGTCCTGGCCGGGCTGTTCGAGTCCGGCTTGCGCGAGGATGAAAAAGTGTCTGAAAATCTGGTGCGCATCTTTCAGGGCCGGGGCAAGGCGGTTCCCGAAAACGTGAAAAGCCAGGCGCAGGTGCCCGAAAAGGCCGGCATTCTGTACAACGCAAAAGGCACCGCGCCGGGGTTCAAATTCGAGCGGGAAGGGCGGGCGGTCTACGCCCTGCCGGGGATTCCGCTGGAGATGCAGCACCTGTTCGAAACCTATGTCGCGCCCGATCTTTGCAAGGTGAGCGGGCACGCCATCGGCCACCGCATCCTCAACACCACCGGGCTCACCGAATCGGATCTTTGGAACCGGATCGGGCCGCTCGCGCCCATCGAGACCTTCGCCACCGTCGCGTCGCTGCCATCGCATCTCGGTGTGCGCATCCGCCTGTCCGCCGCCGACAGCACGCCCAAAGCCGCCTGCGACCGGCTGGATCAGGCCGAGAAGCTCATACGCGAAAAAATCGGCGAGCACATCTTCGGCGTCGATGCCGAGACCCTGGAGGGCAGGGTGGGCGAACTGCTGACCGAAAAGCACCTGACCCTCGCCGTGGCCGAGTCCTGCACCGGCGGGCTGATCGGCCACCGTCTGACCCAGATCCCCGGAAGCTCGAGTTATTTTCTCGAAGGCGCCGTCACCTACAGCAACGATGCTAAAATGAAACGGCTGGGTGTGGAGGAAGCGACCCTGCGCGAAAAAGGCGCGGTGAGTCCCGAGACCGCCCTCGCCATGGCGCAGGGCGTGCGCGCCGCCGCGGGCGCCGATTGCGGGTTGTCCGTCACCGGCATCGCCGGGCCCGACGGCGGCAGCGAGACCAAACCCGTCGGCCTGACCTACATCGCCGTGGCCGACGCACAGGGAGCCGAATTCCGCAAATTCCGCTTCCACCAGGACCGCGGCCGCAACAAGGAACGCGCCGCCCAGGCGGCGCTCAATCTGTTGCGAATGCGGCTTTTGCAAACCAAAACCTAAGGTAGAATATGAGCACCCATCCCTGCCGCAGCTGCGGCAAAGAAATCGAAGCCAAAGCCAGCGTCTGCCCGCACTGCGAGACCCCCGTCAACCCCAACATCCCCAAATACCCCACCTTCGGCAGCTCCGGCCCCTGGTTCATGGTGATGATGATCCTGTTCGTCACCCTCATCGTCGCGCTGCTCGTTTCCATGTTCACCGCCGAGTGAGCGAGCGGGTTTTATAAAAATTTCATCGTGGTTACAAAGGAGATCGAATCGTGAAGGTCATCGTGTTGGGAGCGAGTGGAATCATCGGCGGTGAAATCGTGAAGGCGCTGGAGCCGAAGCACGAAATCGTGCGCGCCGGGGCGAGAAGCGGCGATGTGCGGGTGGACTACACCGACGCAGGATCGGTGCGCGCCCTGTTCGATGAGGTCGGCCCCTTCGACGCGCTGGCGGTTGCCGTGGGCCGGGACACCCTGTTCAAACCCTACGAGCAATTGACCGACGCCGATTTCGAATACGGATTCCAGAGAAAGTTCATGGCGCAGATCAATCTGGTGCGCCTCGGCACCGCGAAGGCGAACGACGGCGCGTCGTTCACCCTGTCGAGCGGTTTTCTGAGCCACTTCCCCAACCCGGCCAGCGTCGCCACCGGCACCTTCAACGCCGCGGTGGATGCGTTCGCGCGCAGCGCCGCACCGCTACTGCCGCGCGGCCTGCGCGTCAACGTGGTCAGCCCCGCACCCGTGGTCCCCGAATCCGAACTCGGCCAGGGGCTGGTGACCGCACAGCAGACCGCCGCCGCGTATGTGGAAAGCATCGAAGGCAGCCAGACCGGGCACATCTTCCGCGTCTGGGGCGGGCTGGAGAAAAACTTTCAGGGCGATGAAGTGAACCGGTAGGGGAAAGCTATAAAAACGTTGCGCAGGTTTGCAGAAAGATGAAGCCGGCGATCAGGCCGAAAAAGAAAATCAGCGCAATATGACGGATGCCCTCGCACAGCTTGTGCAACCGCTCGCTGTCCAGATCGAAATACCGCTTGTTGATGATAAAACGGAACAGCCGGGACAGGTAGGAAGGAGAGAGGAAGCCGAAGAACGCATCGCCGCCCAGTGACACAGACGTATCCTTGTGCTCGATTTTAAGAACATAGTGCAGGTAGAGAAACGCCGCGAAATACAGCCCCGCCGTCAGCAACAGCCCCTTGCCCAGCCATTCTCCCAAATGCGCACACATGCCCGTTTCACCTGCCTGTCAGGATTTTGATGCGGACAGGATAGCAGGATAAAGTCCAAAGATAAAAGCGGGCCCCGCGCAACACCCATAGGGTGCCGCCGCGAAGGCGCAAAGAAAACCGGAGAGGCAAAACTTAATATCCTTTTCCTCTGTAGCGAAAGGGTGGGCCGAGCAAAGCTCGGCACCCGCTCATATAATTTCTGGAAGTGGCTTGGGTGAGGGGGCAGGAAAAAATAGGCACTCAATCATTGATTGAGTGCTTCCTTCCAATAGTCATTCGCCTTGTTGAAGAATTCTTCAAACTCGGCATCTGTTTGAAAGGCGCGGCGGGGAATCGTGCAAATTTTAGAATCAGTTATACAAACAATAATATGACTCCCTGTTTTATACATATTATGAATCCAGGGCCAATGGTAAATGCTCTCCTGACTTTTGGATGTTTCTCTGAAACCCTTTTCGTGGATATTAAATTTATAATTTCCAAGCCAACGAATATTTATACGCAGAGCCCATAGACCCAAAACTAATATATTAAAAATAATAGTACCAACGATACATAATGTGAGGAGTAGTATCCATTCCTGTTGGAAGTTAGGAGACTCTAATATTGAGATGAAAGCAAGAAAAGCAAACGGAAGTAACAAGTATTCTCTTCTGCGAGGTTGTAGATAGGATGCTGATTTGATCAAATCCCATTTCGTGATGTTGGCTGTCACTTCCATCGGGTTTCAGTACTTTTTGGCTTTGGAGACAAAGGCTTCGATGAGGTCGTTCAGGGTGCGGTAATCCCAGCGTTCGAGACGAATGTCCGTTTTGCCACCGTGGATGCCGGCACCATCTTCATAGATGAAGAACTGCACGTCGCCTTTTCCCAGCGGTCCTGTGACGTATTTTTCCTCGATGCCTTCAACGCGGGATTCCGCGACATCCACAACGCTGCGGAGCCGGTCCAGGCACTCCTCCTGAAAAGGATTCAAACCGTTCTCGCCGGGAATGCCCATGCCCTCCCAGGACGAGAGGTTGTCCTCGCGCCATTTCCGTCCATCCAGCCACCAGCTCAGGGGACTCATGCGGGTTCCTAAACCTGAAAATGCGTTTCTTAGGTTCACGTTTCAATCCGGGTTTTTCTTTCAGGTTAAGGCTTAACTTGTTGAATTAAAAGGGGAAGATTGGGGGTGTTTCGATGGGGGGAGGCAATTCCATTGAAAAATCATTCCCTGTAGCGCGGGAATTTTTGACCGGGTACGGGGGATGGTTGAAGAGGAAGGGGAATTTGAGTTGCATTCTTTGCGAGTGCTAAGTTACGTTCGTCCACTTTGGCTTTTTCCCACGTTTTCCAAAAACCATTTGGGAAAATAAAAAGTTTCCATTTTCGATAGGTGTGGTTTCTGTTCTCAAGACTGGAGATTCATCGTTGTATTTATTAATCAGGTCTTCCTGGCCTGTCTTTTGAGAATAAACTGCCTTATAGGCGAAACGACAGATTTGTTGGTTAACCATTTCCACCCAGGTTGGATCACAAACTTCACTGTATTCAAGTCCATGGTATCCAAATCGTTCACGTATAAATGAATCGCCATAAATCAAAATGTTCGGAGATATTGGGAAATATAAAACGATAGGTCCGTCAATTTTGAGAACGTAAGGCTTCATTTCATCTTCCGGAACAGCTGGATCGAACCAAATCACAGGATTATCACTTGTTAGAAAAGGGATTTCCGTCATATTAAAAACGGCTCTTATTCCAATGTGATTCAAAACCTTTTCCCCAATTCCTTCAATCATTTTTACCATAGCAAGTATTGATTGATGAGGGTCAATCGAGACTTCTACATGGTCGAGAATATCTTCGAATCCTTGGGGCTTAGGGGGTAGTTTTCCTGATTCATCCAACATCCTTACATGGGTTTTCATAGTTTCAGCCAAGCTCTTTTCAATCATATCTCTACATGCTGGTACACGAATACGTTGTAGTGTTATGAATTGAAAAATATTTTCAAGGTAGTCGTTTACATTCTCTCGTTTTTGAATTTTCTCAATGATGGGAGGCCACTTGGCTTCAAGTTCAGAAAAGTGATTTTCGAGTTTATTATTATCCCTCCCACCTTCAGGAAGAGGTTGGGAATAGTAGTACTTGTGAAACCCTGTGTTATCTGGAGATTGGTAGATTACTTTTCCAGGGTCATCTTTCAGGTAGATATGGATTTTGCCTTCTTCACTGCAAAAATGCTTGAGGTAGGCTTTCGGAACGTAGTGGTGGCGTTTTTTGTTCATTCTTTTTTCTTTGCGTCTTCGCGCCTTTGCGCGAGACCCGTTTTTCATCCTTCGCTTTTATCCTGTCATCCTGTCTCAGTCATAATGTCACCGCATCGCCAGAAACGGGCGGATGAGCGCCATACCGGCGATGAAGCCGCCGATGTGCGCGAACCAGGCGACGCCGGGCCCTTCGGCGGAAACCGACAAGCCGTTGGCCACCTGAAACAGCATCCACAGCCCCAGCAGGATGACCGCCGGGATGCGGGCCACGGTGATGAAAAATCCGAGAAAGATGAGCGTCTTGACCCTGGCGTGCGGGAACAGGATCAGGTAGGCGCCGAGGATTCCCGAGATCGCGCCGCTCGCGCCCACCATCGGGATCTCGGAATTCATGTCGGTGGCGATGTGCCCGAACGCCGCGATGGCCCCGCACACCAGATAGAACAGCGCGAAGCGGAACGTGCCCAGCCGGTCCTCGATGTTGTTGCCGAAGATGTAGAGGTAGAGCATGTTGCCGGCCAGGTGCCAGAAACCGCCGTGGATGAACATCGAGGAAAACACCGTCGGGTAGGCGGTCTGCGGAAAATGCGTGAGATGGTAGGGCACCAGCCCGTAGTTGAGGAACATGTAATCCGGCCCCATCGACGAGGTGAACATGTAGAAGAACACGAAGACGTTCGCGCCCATCAACCCCCAGGTGAGGGGTGTCGGGCCGCGGGTCGGGTTCTCATCGCTCAGGGGGAACATCGGTTCTCGTCACTTTCCGGTTCGGGCTTTGACGTTAGAGCACTGATAGCCTGTTCAGGCTAAAATTGATATTTTCGGCATTCCGCATGACGCAAGCCAGACCAGCTCTCATCCGTGGGGAGTCAGTCGCCTTCCCGCAGGACTCATTTCCCTTCCTGCGGGGCGCATTTCCTGCGGGCGGGGCCCGTGTGATAGAATGAAAAACTTGAAAATCATTGACGTTGAGCCCCTGCCGGCGGCCGGGCGTGAGCGCGGCGCAGGGGAAAGCGGTCCCATCCGGATGGTTCTGCGGAATCGTCTGTCAAAGGGCACCCACTACAATTATAGAGAACCCGTTCCATGAGCGAAACAAATGATTTGCCGGTCCCGCAGCCCGAGGAGGAGCGCGCTCCCGTCGCGCAGCCCAAGCCCGAGGAATCGCCCGACTGGGTGATCGAGACCTACCGCAAGCACCAGCTCAAGCGGGTCACCGCCTGGCTCGATCAGGCGCTGGGAGAGGGCAGGGGGCCGAAGAACTTCATCGAGCCCGTGCTGCTCGACACCAACCCCATCCTGCACCGGCAAAGCCTCATGGAGCAGGTGTTCCCGTCCCCGCGCGCCATCCACGAGGACCTGCTGCAGGAGAGCCGGCTGAAGATCCACCTGCAGGCCGACTCCGGCATGGGCAAGACCACCTTCCTCAAGTTCTATCAGGAAACCCTGCTTGCGAAGCCGCCGCACCCGATCTACGCGCTGCCGATCTATTACCATCTGGGCGAGTTGCCGCGCGGCACCGGTTTCGGCGAGTTTTTCGCGCGCAGCCGCAAGGAAATCCTCGACGTGGTGCTGCTGGAAAAAGAGGAATCCCCGGAGCTGGAACTGGATGAGGACGTGCTCGAACGCACGATCGAAATCATCGGCACCACCAGCCGCATGATCTACCTGTTGGACGGGCTCGAAACCCTGGAGGCCGAGGACCGGTTTCAGGTGTTTTACGACCTGTTCGTGGACGACAACGTACTGCGCAGCAATTTCGTGCTCTGCGCTTCGCGGCCGTTCGAGTTCGGCCCCATGGCCACCGACGCCGTCGTGAAACGCGGCGAGGACGCGGCGTTTCAGATCCAGTTTCAGGCCATCGACGACAAGCAGCGCAAAGCCTATCTGGGCGATGCGGTCAAGGATGCCCTGCTCAAAAAAGCCGCGCCGTTCGCGCCCGAATTCGTGCACGCCCCCA
Organism: Nitrospinales bacterium; assembly: GCA_965223345.1. Lineage (GTDB taxonomy): Bacteria > Nitrospinota > Nitrospinia > Nitrospinales > VA-1 > CBDCWG01. Next base: position 187,390 of record CBDCWG010000007.1, on the reverse strand, counting down.
TCCTGCTGCGCATGATCAGGCGCTCTGACGAAGCGGAACAGCTGGAGAGCTGCAACACCCGCGGCGAGCTGTACGAGACCCATTTCCGCGGCCTGCTCGACGCCCAGGCTCCCGAGGACGACCCGCAGTGGGTCGAGGAGCGCCTCAACCGTTTGGGGCGGCTGGCGTTCGCGCTGATGGAAAACGGCCAGGCCCAGCGCTTCAAAAGCGTCGAGACCGATTTCGCCAAAGAGACCTTTTACGAGCACTGGGGCGACCCGAAGCCGGAAAACAGTGCGCTTCCCGAGGGCCTGGACGATCTGCTGCAGCAGACCCCGGAGCGCTGGGAGTACCGCCACCCCAGCTTTCAGGAGTTTTTCGCGGCCCGGCACCTGGCAGCGCAGACCGAGTGGCAGGCTCTGGTGCAGAAGCACTGCCGCGACGCAAAATGGCAGGCGGTCATCCCGTTTCTGGTGGGCCGGGTGCCGAGCGACGAACTGATCGAGGTGCTGTTGCAGGAGGGGGCGGTGTTTCTCGCCGGCAGCTGCCTCGGAGAGGCGGAGGACCTGTCCCGCCCCAAGCAGCTTCTGACCGGGCACCTGCTCAAATACCAGTGCCGCGAAGCGCATCCCGAGTTTGCCCGCTGCCGCCTCATCCCCACCAAGGAAGTGGCGGACACGATCGATCGCGATTATCTGAACTCCCTGCTGGGAAACCTGCTCAAACGCGAAAACCGCGACAGCCGCATCCTCTATGCCGTCATCGAGCTGCTCCTGGCCCTGCACAAAGTGGATCTCGGCGCCCTGGTGGACACCCAGGATTTCGAGCCGCTCAAGGGCATCGAAGCGCTTAAGGGGTTTCTCAGCGAGTCTGAGGACCCCAAGCAGGTCCAGATGGGCGTGCTGCGCGAGTGGGGGGAGATGGTCACCGTTCCCGAAGGCAAATTCATCTACCAGGAAGAAACCGACGTCGAGGACCACATTCATCTGCGGGAATACGCCATCATGAAATACCCGGTCACCAACGCCCTGTTCCGGCAGTTCGATCCCAATCGCGCTCTGCATCACGCCCGCTATTCCCAGGACCCGGACCAGCCGGTGATCGGCATCAATTATTACGAGGCCCTGGTTTTCGCCATCTGGCTGGGCCGGCGGCTGCCCGTGGAGAAGGAGTGGGAGAAAGCCGCCCGCGGCACCGACGGGCGCGACTACCCCTGGGGCGAGGCGATGGGCTACCAGAGCGGATATGCGAACACCTGCGATTTCATGGTCGGCCGCACCAACCCGGTGACGGAATTTGAACCCGGCATCTCCCCCTACGGCTGCTTCGACATGGCCGGAAACGTCTGGGAATGGTGCGTGCAGCTGCACGCCTCCCGCCACACCACCCAGCGCATCGTGCGCGGCGGATCCTGGCTCAACTACCTGGTGCACGCCAAGTGCAAGTTCAGAAACTCCTTCGATCCCGCCGAGCGCCACCTCACCGTCGGCCTGCGCTGCGTTTCCGGGCCCCGCATCACCGAAATCGACGACGAGGACGAGGACTGAATTCCCGCCGCTTTCCCTTCAGACTGCCGAAAATCCGGTTTTCCCGGAAAATCCGCCAAAATCCCTGAAAAAACGCCCCCAATTAGGTCCTCCATAGATAGAAAAAAGTTTTCCTTGACTCAGGGGCGAGTCCTTTTTATCATAAAATCAATGGCTTAAAGGCATTTTGGGGTGTTTGGGGTTTCCCGGAAAGCAGGGGGGATGGGAAACTTCCGCTGATTTCTGAACGCCTTTCGCCACAGATTTACTTCAAAGAACAATTTCAGCATTCCCATATTTTAATAATCGAACTCGGTCAGACCGGATACGGGACGGGGCCTTGAACATCACCCGCAAAACCATAACGATTCTCTGTATCGATCCAGACCCGACTCTTTCGGAAACGGTGAAGAACATTTTGATTCCATCGCTCGGTTCCACAACGGTTGAAGTGCTGCAGACGCCCTCCGGCGAAGAGGGGCTGGAAACGATGCGCCGGGCGAAGCCCGATTTCATCCTGAGCAGCCTTCATCTGCCCGGCATGGACGGACACAAGGTGTGCCGCACCGTGCGCCAGGAGAACCCGAAATGCGCGTTCATCCTGATGTCCGACTACCATCCCGGCGAAGACCACGCCGCCCGCGCCCGTGAGAACGGGGCCGACGCGTATCTGTCCAAACCGCTCAAAAGCGGCGAGCTGGTCTTTCTGGTGCATTCCGCGCTCAGGCTCGTGCGGCTCAACGAAACCGTGCACGAAAAGAACCAGCAATTGGAGGAATCCTTAGGACAACTCAAACAGTTTCACAAAAAACTCGCGGCCCTCAACGACGAACTGCACACCGACAAGCGCCGGCTGGGAATGAGCCTGCATGAGATGACGGACCTCAACAAGCAGCTGGAGGAGAAGAACGCCGAGATCTCCAGCATGGTGGACGAACTGGCGCGCCGCTTCGATTCGACGGAAGGGCTTCTCGCCGCGATCATCGAGCTGCACCAGTCCGATCACCGGGGCCACGCCGAACGGGTGGCGGCCATGTCGGTGTACATCGCCGAGAAGATGAAGCTCACCGATTACCAGATTCGCAACATCCGCTCCGCGGCCCGGCTGCACGAGCTGGGCATCGTCGCCCTGCCGACCCCGGAACGGCGGCTGGAAGCGCTGGACGAGGACAACAACCGGCATCAGACCCACCATCCGCTGGTCGGAGAGATGCTTTTGAAAGGATTTCCCGGTTTCGAGCTGATCGCGGCGATCATCCGGCATCTGCACGAAAACGTGGACGGGTCCGGTTCTCCGGACGGACTGTACGGCGACCGCATTCCGGTGGGATCGCGGATCATCACCGCCGCCAGTTTTTTCGATCACGCGCGCATCGCCCAGCCCGAGAGCACGCCCAAAAGCCTCCTGGATGCGATGGATCAGCGGGTGGGGACGGTGTTCGACGAGCAGGTCATGAATTACCTGTGTGAGTACGTGGACACCCAGATGGACACCGAAGAGCCGAAAGCGCTGGACTGTTCGGTTTTCGCACTGGTGGAGGGCATGGAGCTGGCTTCGGACATCTATTCCGAATCGGGCATCAATCTGTTGCGCAAGGGCACGGTGCTCAACCGCGACACGCTGAACAAGATCATCCGGTTTCACGCTATGGACCCGATTTCGGGGAAAGTCAAAATCAAACAACCGTAAAAAACCATGGACATCGCAACTTTAGCAGGAATCATCGCAGGCATCGGGCTGGTCCTTTCATCCATATTGATGAACAGCGGACTGGGTCTGTTCATCAACGCCCCATCGGCCATGATCGTCATCGGCGGCACCCTGGCGGCCACCCTGGTGGCATTTCCCTTCAATGAGGTCATGAAGGTGATGGGCCTGTTTCTGCGCGTGTTCTTCGTCCGCAAAAGCGACCATTACGAACTCATCGAAGACATGGTCGGCGTGTGCAACGTGGCGCGCAAAGGCGGCGTTCTGGCCATCGAGTCCAAGCTCAAGGACATCGACAACGAATTTCTGAAAAAGGGACTGGAGATGACCGTGGACGGCAAGGACGAGGCCACGGTGAACGCCCTGCTCAAGCGCGAGATCAAACAGATCCAGAAATCGCACAAGGACGGCTGGGAGATTTTCAACCAGATGGGGGCCTTCGCCCCGGCCTTCGGCATGATCGGCACCCTGATCGGTCTGATCCAGATGCTCGCGGACCTTGCGGACGTCAACTCCGTCGGACCGAAAATGGCCATCGCGCTCATCACCACATTCTATGGCGCCTGCATCGCCAACCTGCTGTTCATTCCCATGACCGTCAAGCTGAAACGCAGAAGCGCCAGCGAAACCCTGGAAATGAACCTGGTGCTGGAAGGCATCGCCTACATCCGCAAAGGCGTGAACCCCCGGTTCATGAAAGACGTTCTGGAAAACTTCCTCGATTCGTACCACGGCAAGAAGTCCAAAAAGGAAGAAGAGGGCGGCGGCAAGAAACCCGCGAAAAAATAAACCGTGACTGAGCATGGCTGAAAAAGACGCAAAAGAAAAAAATCCCGATCCCGCTGACGAAGGGGATGATGAAGAGGAGCAGGACGAGGGATCCGGGGGTGCCCCGGCCTGGGTCATGACCTTTGCCGATCTGGTGACCCTGCTCATGGTTTTTTTCATCCTGCTGTTCGCCATGGGCTCGATCGAAGACGAGAAATGGCGTCTGATCAAGGAATCCCTCAAGGACGCGCTGGGAACCGAAGCCATTCCGGAATCCGGCACGCGCCAGGGCCTCGACGTCATCAAGATGCAGATGCAGATGCAGGAGGACAGCGTCCACGCCATCGACGAAGTCGGCGCCATGGTCGCCAAGGAGATCGAGGAGATCGCCTCCGAGGTCGAGGAATTCGTCTACAAGAACAAACTTTCCGGAGCGGTGGAGGTGTCCTCCGACGAGCGCGGCGCGGTGATCACCATTTCCGACATGGTGCTGTTTCCGCCCGGACAGGCCAAAATGACGCCCGAGGGCAAGAAAGTCATCAAGCAGGTGTTCGAGCTGCTCAACCAGTTCAACTATCAGGTCAAGATCGAAGGCCACACCGACGACACCCCCATCCGCAGCAAACAGTTTCCGTCCAACTGGGAGCTTTCCGCCTCCCGCGCCGCCGATGTGGCGCGCATGTTCACCGAAGCGGGTTTCCCGGCGGAAAACCTTTCCATCGAAGGCCTGGCGCAGTTTCGGCCCAAAGTGGCGAATACCAGCAAAGAGAACCGGGCCGCCAACCGTCGCATCGAAATCGTCTACCAGCGCGGCAGCATCCGCAAGCAGATGGTGGATATTTTGCGCCGCAAGAACTGATCGGCTAAAGTGGTGCTGGCGGTCCGGCGCAGCGATCGGTCCCACGCGGCCGGGCGCGTTCACAACTCGAATCGGGCGGAACCACACCGTGACGGAAGCATCCCATAAAAAACACATGCAGCAGGCGCTGGCGCTCGCGCAAAAAGGGCGGGGCAAAACCAGCCCCAATCCCCTGGTGGGCGCGGTTCTGGTCAAAAACGGCGCGGTCGTGGGCGCGGGTTACCACAAAAAAGCCGGCGGTCCGCATGCCGAAATCGCCGCCCTCAGGCAGGCCGGAAGCCAGGCCCAGGGCGCGGACCTGTATGTCAATCTGGAGCCCTGCTGTCACACCGGAAAAACCCCTCCCTGCACCGAAGCCCTGCTCAAGGCCGGAATCCGGCACGTGTATATCGGCATGCGCGACCCCAACCCATTGGTATGCGGAAAAGGCATCCGCGCTTTGAAAAAAGGTGGCATCGGCGTCACCACCGGCATCCTCAGAAAAGAATGCGCGGAGCTGAACGCGGTTTTCATCAAATACATTCAGACCGGCGAACCCTATGTGATTTTAAAATCCGCCCTGTCCCTCGACGGCAAGATCGCCACCCGCACGGGCGCGTCGAAATGGATCACCGGGGCGAAGGCGCGCCGCACTGTGCACGCATTGAGAGAGCAGGTCGATGCGATTCTTGTTGGCGCGGGCACCGTATTGAAGGATAATCCCATGCTGACCGTCCGAACGGGAAAGCGGAACCCCAGGCACCCCATCCGCGTGGTGGTGGACCGGCGGCAGCGGGTTCCTCTGAACGCGAAGGTGTTTCAGAACACGAAGACCCAGAGAGTGATCCTCGCCTGCGGGAAAAACCCGAGCGCATCCCGAAAGCAAGCCTTAACAGCCAAAGGCATCGAGATCCTTTCCGTCAAGGAAACCCGGAGCGGGGTCGATCTGTCCCATCTCATGCGCAAGCTGGGCGAACGGGAGATCACCTCCGTGCTGATCGAAGCGGGCGGAGAGATCAACGCCAGCGCGCTTAAAGCGGGCATCGTGGACAAAGTGATCTTTTTCATCGCGCCCGCGATCATCGGCGGCAGCGGCGCACCCGGCCCGGTCGGTGGCGCGGGCATCGAGACGATGCGAAAGGTGCTCAAACTGGAAAACATGAAAATCACCCCGGTGGGCGAGGACTGGATGGTCGAAGCCACACCGGAAAAACGATAGGGAAGGAAACGCATGTTCAGCGGAATCATTCAGAGTGTGGGACAGATCGAGAAAATCAACCGGATGGAGGAACACGCGGAGATGGTGATCCACACCGATCCGGAATTCGGGGAATTCGAACTCGGGGAAAGCATCGCCGTCAACGGCGTCTGCCTCACCGTGCGCGAATTTTCCAAAGACGGGTTCACCGTCGATTTGAGCACCGAGACTCTGAACCGCACCGGCTTCAGCGAAGCCAAAGTCCGCACGGCCGTCAATCTCGAGCGCTCCCTTACGCCCGATCAGAAGATCAGCGGGCATTTCGTTTCCGGCCACATCGACCAGACCGGCACCGTGGTGGATCACGAAACGAAACCCGGTGAAGTGGTGTTCCGCTTCGAGCACCCGCCCGAACTCAGCCCGTTCATCATCGAAAAAGGCTCCATCGCCGTGGACGGCATCAGCCTCACCGTGTTTTCCTGTTCGGACAACAAATTTTCCGTGTCCATCATTCCCTTCACCCTGTCCCACACCAACCTGAAGGAGCGGAAAATCGGAGATCGGGTGAACATCGAATGTGATATGATTGGCAAATATGTCTTTAAGGCCTGCGAGACGCTGCTGGTGCACCCCGCCAAAGGAGAGAAGATATCCCTGGACCTGCTCAGGCAGAAGGGATTTTTATGACCCGGTGCAGGCACATCCATAGTGACGGCAAGCGATGAACAAACCATTCAGCTCTATAGACGAAGCGATCGAGGATGTCAAAAACGGTGAGATGATCATCATCGTGGACGATGAGGATCGCGAAAACGAGGGCGATCTGATGATCGCCGCCGACAAGGTGACGCCCGAGGCGATCAATTTCATGGCCAAGTACGGCCGCGGTCTGGTCTGCCTGGCTCTCACCGAAGAGCGCACGCGTGAGCTGGGCCTCACCATGATGGTGCAGGAAAACCAGTCGCATTTCGAAACGCCGTTCACCGTGTCCATCGATGCGCGCGAAGGCGTGACCACCGGGATCTCCGCCGCGGACCGCGCCCAGACCATACGCGTTACCATCGACCCCAAGACCGGCAAAAACGATCTCGTCAAACCCGGCCACATCTTTCCGCTGCGCGCCAAGGACGGCGGCGTGTTAGTCCGAATGGGCCAGACCGAGGCGTCCGTCGATATCTCCCGGCTCGCGGGACTTCAGCCCGCCGGCGTCATCTGCGAGATCATGGACGAGGACGGCAGCATGGCGCGCGTGCCGCAGCTTGCGAAATTCGCGGAAAAACACGGCCTGAAAATGATCACCACCAAGGACCTCGCCGAATACCGGCTGCAGCGCGAGGCGCTGGTCGAGGAAGTGGTGCGCACGGTGTTGCCGACGGCGCACGGCGAATTCACCGCCGTCACGTTCCGCAACGTGCTCATTGACCAGATCCACATCGCGCTCGTCAAAGGCGAGATCCAGCCCGATGTGCCGACCCTGGTGCGGGTGCATTCCCAGTGCCTCACCGGCGACGTGTTCGGTTCGTTCCGCTGCGACTGCGGCGATCAGCTCAACAGCGCGCTGGAGAAAATCAACGAAGAGGGCAACGGGGTGCTGGTGTATCTGCCGCAGGAAGGCCGCGGCATCGGCATCATCAACAAATTGAAAGCCTACGCGCTGCAGGATGAAGGCAAGGACACCGTGCAGGCCAACGAGGCCCTGGGTTTCAAGGCCGACCTGCGCGAGTACGGCATCGGCGCGCAGATCCTGTGCAAGCTCGGTCTGGGGCAGATCCGCCTTTTGACCAACAACCCGCGCAAGATCGTCGGGCTGGAAGGCTACGGGCTGCACATCGTCGAGCGCGTGCCCATCGAGGTGCACCCGCGCAAGGACAACGTCAAATACCTGCGCACCAAACAGAAAAAGATGGGCCACATGATCAAGAACATTTCCTGAGATATTCTGGGCACACAGCATGGTCAACACGATACAGGGGGAACTCGACGCTAAGGGATGCAAATTCGGCATCGTCGTCAGCCGGTTCAACGACTTCATCACCGGCCGGCTCACCGACGGGGCGGTGGACGCCCTGGTGCGTCACGGCGCGGATGCGAAGGACATCGATGTTGTGCACGTTCCCGGCGCGTTTGAAATTCCCATGACCGCGAAAAAACTGATCGCGCAGAACAAATACGATGCGCTGCTTTGCCTGGGCGCGGTGATCCGCGGCGCGACGCCGCATTTCAACTACGTCGCCGCCGAGGCCAGCAAAGGCGTGGGCGCGCTGGCGATGCAGGCTTCGATCCCGGTCCTGTTCGGCATCCTCACCACCGACAACCTGGAACAGGCCATCGAGCGCGCCGGCTCCAAGGGCGGCAACAAGGGCTGGGAAACCGCCCTCGCCGCGATCGAGATGGTCAACCTGTACAAAAAGATTTAGGCGGATCCCGATGGGAAAACGACGATCCTCGCGAGAACAGGCGCTGAAGTTCCTCTACCAGTTTGAGTTCAACGGCGGGGAATTCGAGGAGCAGATGCAGCAGTTCGGCGAGCGCCTCACCGGCGGCGAGGAGGTCAAAGGCTTCATGCAGGAGCTGGTGGAAAAGGTCCTCAGCCACAAGGAGGAGATCGACACGCTGCTGCAAAAGTACAGCGAGCACTGGACGCTCGACCGCATGACCGTGATCGACCGCAACATCCTGCGTCTCGGGGTCTGCGAGCTTATCCACGACCGGTCCATCCCGCCCAAGGTGGCCATCAACGAGGCCGTGGAAATCGCCAAGAAATACGGCAGCGAGGAATCGCCGGATTTCATCAACGGGATTCTCGACAAGGTGTACAAGGAGCTGGACCTGCCTCAGCCCTCGGTGGGGTGAGGGCGGTCCATCCGGTTTTACCCCCCCTGCGCTCGGGTGCCTGAATGCGCTACATCATTTTTTCCGACCTGCACAGCAACCTCGAATCCCTGCGCGCTTTCGAACAACAGATCGCCGCCATCCCGCACGACAAAATCGTCTGCCTCGGCGACACCGTCGGCTACGGCGCCGACCCCAATGCCTGCCTCGACTGGGTGCGGCAACGCGCCGACATCGTGCTGGGCGGCAACCACGATTACGCCGCCGTGCAACGAACCGACACCGCCTATTTCAATTCCTGGGCGTATCAGTCCTGCCTGTGGACCCGCGAGCAGCTTTCCGACAAAAACATCCGTTTTTTAAAGTCTCTGCCCTGTGAGCTGCAGGAAGACGGCATCCACTGGGTGCATTCCTCCCCGTTCGAGCCCGAATCCTGGCACTACGTCACCTCCCGCTCGGACGGCCGGATGCATTTCGACCATTTCACCGCTCCCCTGTGTTTTCTCGGCCATTCGCACCAGCCGGTGATCCTCGATGAGGCCCCCGATGGTTCCATAGAGGACTATGTTTCCGACGTTTGGGATCTGGAGGACGGGCACCGCTACATCGTCAACGTGGGGAGCCTGGGCCAGCCGCGAGACCACAACCCCGATCCCTGCTTCGTCGTGCTCGACCGGAATGTCAAAACGCTGCACTATCACCGTTACAGCTACGACATCGAATCCGCCGGCAAAAAGATCCTCGACAACGGCCTGCCTTCCGCGCTCGCCGACCGCCTGCAGGAAGGCTGGTAACTTCCTTGATTCGTTGCCCTTCACCGTCTTGACGCTATTTTTAAAAAATGATACTATTTAAAACCATAATAAAATTAATTGGTTATGGTATAACCTGTCAATTTTTATGGAAATTTTAATCTAATTAAAGCTACGCATTATCCCCGCACCACTTTTAACCGTCGTCCGGTCGATCTGAATGTTCTTTCGCGAAACAAAAAACTTCGTTTCGGTCCTCGCCTTCTTATTTATCGTTGCGTTATTCCCGCTTGCAAAGGCCCACGCCGGCAAGACCGACTCGCCGTTGTACGCCAAGGCGCAGAAGTGTTACTACGAGCTGAAGGGCTCCTCCGCCAAACAGGCGTACCGGGATCACTGGATCCAGTGCATCGACCGGTTTTTAAAGGTTTACAAAGCCGAGCCCGCGAGTGTTTCCGCCTACAACGCGCTGTTCACCACTGCCCGGCTGTATCACGAACTGTATCAGGTCGCCAAACGAACCTCCGACCGCGATCAGGCCCTGCATTTCTATTACAAGGTCATCTCCGAATTCAAGGACGGCCGCCTGACCGACGACGCCCTGTTCCATCAGGGGCAGATCCTCAAAAGCAAAAAACAGATCGCGGAAGCGCGCGCTTCGTTTGAAAAGATATTGAAATATTTCCCCGAAGGGGATCAGGCCCGCAAGGCGAAGGAGGAGTTGCAGCGCACCGCCCGGCTCGCGCCGCCCAAGGTTGCCTCCCGCATCGAAATCCGCAAGCAGACCGCGAAAACGGCGGCGCTCAGGACGTTGAAGAATATCCACTACGTGACGCTGGACGACACCGTGCGCGTGGTGATTGATACCGACGGTCCGCTGCAAATCGCGCAGAACCGGCTGCACAACCCGGACCGCATCTATTTTAATTTCAAGAATTCCCGGCTGGACGAGCGCCTGGATCAGGAAATCGCCGTGCCTGGGGACATCCTCTCGAAGCTGCGCTTGAGCCAGTTCGACAAGAACACCAGCCGCCTGGTGATGGATCTGCCTTCGGCCAAAGGCGTTGAGGTGACCGCCCAGAGCGGCGTCTCCCAGGTGGTCATCAGCCTGAAAAAGCCCCGGCCGAAAACCATCCAGTACGCCAAAAAAATCAAGCCCAGCCCCAAACCCAAGCTGGCGCGGACCCGCATCGTCAAAGCGGTGCCGGCAGCGGTGCCTCCGGTTGCCAAGCGGCCGGTGAAAAAGGGACCGGCGCTGATCGTTCTCGACCCGGGACACGGCGGCAAAGACCTGGGAGCGCAGGGAAAAAGCGGACTGCATGAAAAAGACGTGAACCTCAAGATCAGCAAGCGGCTCCAGCGGATTCTGGAAAAACGCTACGGCTACAAGGTGCTTCTGACGCGCACCGATGACACGTTCATCTCGCTTGAGAGAAGAGGGGAGATCGCCAACGAGAACCACGCCAAGCTGTTCGTCTCCATCCACGCCAACGCCGCGGAGCGCCGTTCCGCCCACGGCATCGAGACCTATTATCTGGGGGTCGCCAACAGCGCCCAGGCCCAGGAAACCGCTGCGCGTGAAAACGGCGAACTGGTGCGCTCGGTGCAGGACGATCAGGTGCAGCAGATCCTGGCGAGCCTCATCAGCACCACCAAGATCAACGATTCGGCGCAGCTTGCCGGGCGGGTGCAGGAGCGCATGCACTCGGCCATGAAAAAGAAATACCGCGGTGTGCGGGATCTGGGCGTCAAGGAAGGACCGTTTTTCGTTCTGCACGACACCAATATGCCCAGCATTCTGGTGGAAGTCGGGTTCGTCACCAATCCGCGCGAAGAGAAAAGACTGAAATCAACGGATTATCTCAACCGGCTGGCTTCGTCCATAGCCCAGGGAATTCATCAGTACATGAAGGACAGAGGGCCGACGATTTAATGAGGTGCACACAACATGCCGGTTCCGGTCGTCGTCATCATTGGCAGAGCCAACGTCGGTAAATCCACGCTTTTCAACAAACTGACGCAGAATCGCTCCGCCATCGTCAACGACACGCCCGGCGTGACACGCGACCGCCTGTACGAACGCACCGAATGGAGCGGGCGTCCGGTCATTCTGGTGGACACCGGCGGCATCGATTTCGACCAGACGGGGGATCTGGACGATCAGGTCAAAGAGCAGGCCCGCATCGCCCAGGAAGAAGCGGACTGCATCGTATTCGTGGTGGATTCAAAGATCGGCTGCACCCCCCAGGACCGGGAGGTGATCCAGCTGGTGCGAAAATCCGGGAAACCGCTTTACGTGGCTGTGAACAAAGTGGATCATCCCGGCAGGGAAACCGATCTGTACGAGTTTTATCAGATGGGATCGGACAACGTGTTTCCCATTTCGGCGGAACACGGGCACGGCATCCTCGAATTGATGGAAGCCCTCGTGGCGGGGATGCCGGAGCAGGAAGACGAGCCCGAATCGCAGGATGCGATCCGCGTGGCGATCGTCGGCAAGCCCAACGCCGGAAAATCATCCATCGTCAACAAACTGTTGAATTCGGAGCGCTGCATCGTGTCCCCTAAGCCCGGCACCACGCGGGACGCGGTGGACTCGCGCTTGACGTTCAACGGCCGGGAATACGTGCTGATCGACACCGCCGGGATCCGCCGAAAAGGCAAGACCCGCGATCTGCTGGAGAAGTTCAGCGTGATCATGGCGCTCAAGGCGCTGGACCGGTGCGACATCGCCGTGCTCGTTCTGGACGCCAGCGAAGGCGTGACCGAGCAGGACGCGACCATCGCCGGCTACGCATACGACAAGGGGCGGGGCTGCGTGCTCGCCGCGAACAAGTGGGATCTGATGCAGGAACCCAGAAAAGCCTACCCGGAATTCGTCGAGCGGGTGCGGGACAAACTGAAGTTTCTCGAATTCGCTCCGGTGGTTTCGGTTTCCGCCAAAACAGGCCGCGGCCTGGAAAAGCTGCTTCCGGCCGTCGAAAAAGCCTACAAGGAGTATTCACGCAGCATATCCACCGGACGTTTGAACGACTGTTTCGAGCGCGCCATCCGCAAAAATCCCATGAGCAGCTACCGGGGAAAGTTTTTGAAACTGTTCTACACCACGCAGGTCAAGAGCCGGCCGCCCACGTTCCGCTGTTTCGTCAACTACCCCAAGGGAGTGCATTTTTCCTACCGCAGGTATCTCGCCAACAGTTTGAGAAAGGATTTTGGTTTTTCCGGGACCCCCCTCCGGCTTCTGTTCACAGCCCGAGACGAGGGGGATTGAGATGAAGAACCCAGCAAAAAAAACGTTCACAGTTTTCAAGGGACACAACTACCGGGTTCTGAAAGCGGAGGGCTTCGAAAGCATCGTGTTCGGCTGTCCGCCCGGCATGGTGAAGGATTTCGCCGCGCGCGGCGAGCCGCTGCCGAAGCACTACGTGATTCCCATACGCACCTTCATCCGCGGCAGGAACAACTTCGATTTCGAGTTCATCATCTACAGCTTTCTGTTCGAAAAAGCGCAGAAAGAAAAAATTTCCGTCTATTGCACGCGCGATCAGAAAAAACGCTTCCAGTCCATTCTCTATGAAACCCTGTTCGGCCCCCGCTTCGTCGAACTGTTGAGTGCCCAGTTTCACAAATACCGGCAGCGCCGGAAGTTCAATGCCAAAGACGAGGAACGGTTCGACGCGTTTTTAAAGGCCGTCGCCTCCGACCGCAAGCTGTTCAACCTGTACAAAAAAAATCTCAAAAACCAGACCGGCTACAAACAGGTGGAGCGCGCCGTCGGCGACCACCTTGCGGAGGTCCTGAAAAAACACCGCTGGCTCAAAAACCGGAAACTGCCGCGCTTCGAAAAGGAGTTGACCGCAAACTACCTGCTCTGCGCGCAGCTGAAAATGGAGATGGAGCTGTTCTCGCTGGCGGAGTACAAGGACCGGGAAAAGTTTCTCGACAAGCTGATCGATTTCGTCGAATTCGACCGCAAGCACAGCGTGCTCGTTGCAGGGCAAGACAAGCGGCAGAAGATGAAAATCGTGCAGGCCCGGCCTTCGGCGTTCGACATTGAGTATAAAAACGAAACCGTGGCCCGGGTGGACATCAGCCACCTGGACCCGCCCGAGCCGCTGCCCGAGTTCCAGTTGATAGAAAAACCGCAGATGGGCGTGACCTTTCTGGGGGTGGGGTCCGGTTTCACGCCCAAAAGGCGCAACAGTTGCCTCATCGCCTGGTCGGAAGGCAAGGGCATCATGGTGGACTCCCTGCACGACAGCCTCCGGCTCGCCCTGCAGTACGGCATTTCCGAAGGCGACATCCACTACATTTTCCTGAGCCACGTCCATTCCGACCACGACACCGGCATCGCCGAAATCCTGCTTTCCGGCCAGCGGATGAAAATCGTTTCGACCCGCATCATCTTCGAGAGTTTTCTGCGCAAGATGGTGGCGGTCACCTGTTTTCCCATCGAGCTGTTGGAGCGGCTCGTCGATTTTTATGAGGTCGAGCCACAGAAAAAGACCCGGCTCCCCGGATTCGAGAACACCTGGTTCACCTTCGACTACTCCCTGCATTCCATCCCGGCCGGCCGGTTCCAGCTGACCCATGAGGACGCATCCGGCAGGGAGACCCGCATCAGCCATTCCGGCGACACCAAGTACGATGTGGAGAAAGTGAACGAATGGTACCAGCAGGGGTTTTTCACCGAAAAACGCAGAGACGCCATTTTAGGCTTTGTCTGGGATGCGGACTGCATCATCCACGACATCGGCGGCGGCACCATCCACACCAAGCTCAAGTCCCTGGATCACCTGGACGATTCCGTGGTGAAAAACCTGATCCTGGTGCACCAGCATTACGACCCGGAAGCGCACCCGCGCTACCGCTATGCCCACGAGGGACAGACCCTGACCCTGATTCCGCAGCCGCCCGCACTGCCTGCCGAAAAAACGGAGGCTGTGCAGCAAGTTCATCTATTTAAAGGGCTTAAAGATGAGGACGTGCTGAATATCCTCAATGAATCCGAAGTGGTCAACTACCAGGCGGACGAAATCGTGTTTTCCCAGGGCGAGGAGGGCGACGATTTTTTTGTCATCCTGGACGGGTTCGCCGAGATCATCATCGACGGCAAGCCCTACGCCTTTTACGAAAAAGGCGAGTTTTTCGGCGAGCTCGCCGTCAGCACCGACGATTCGAAACGCCGCGCCACCATCCGGGCAAAATCACCTTTGACCTTGCTTCAAATCCCCAGTCGGTTGTATAAGGTGTATAATCTTCCGCAAATTCAGGACAACTTTTACAAAATAAGAAATTACTTCTGCGACGTGATGCCTCCGAGTCTCATCGCCTCCCTCGCATTCGGCACGATCATGCATTGGAGCAAGGACGATCGGATTTTGACCGAAGACGCCGGAGCGAAAGAAACGCACATCATTCTTTCCGGCCAGGTCGAAATAACAAACCAGAAGTCCAGAGAGGCGGTCCTGTCTCAGGGAGATGTGGTCGGCGAAGCGGGCAGCCTTCTCGATATGGAACACCCGGTCACCGCGCTGGCCGCCACCGACGATGTGTACACCATCCGCATGAATTCGGCGGGCATGAAGCGGGTGTTCAAGATGTTTCCTTCTTTTGAGGGCACGGTCTATCAGAAAATGAAAAAACTGGCGGATCACATGTCCTGATCCGCAGCGCAAAACCAGCGTCGTCACGCACGGCTCGGGAGTCGATCGGCATCGCAGGATTTTAATTTTCCCAGAGGTTCGAGATGAAACAATACAATCTACAGGACATCAGAAATGTGGGACTCGTTGGGCACGGAGCTTCGGGAAAAACGTCCGTCGCGGAAGCCATCCTCTACACCGCCGGGGTTTCCGACCGGCTGGGGGTGGTCGGCGACAACTCTTCCGTCATGGATTACGACGCCGATGAAATGAAGCGCGGCCACACGATCAACGCCTCCCTCGCGTTCTGTGACTGGGACAAGCACAAGGTCAACCTGCTGGACACGCCCGGCGACAACAATTTCATCGCCGACACCCCCGCCTGCATCCGGGTGATCGATGAAGCCGTCGTGGTGATCGGCGCCGACGAAGGCATGCAGTTTTACACCGAAAAAGTCTGGCAATGGGCCGACGAGCAGAACCTCTCCCGCCTGGTGTTTTTGAACAAGATGGACCACGAGCGCGCCAACGTGGCGAACATCCTGGAAGCCATCAAGAAGAAATTCAAAAAGAATCCGGTTTTTCTGCAGATGCCCGTGGGTTCAGCGGAGTCCTTCTCCGGCATCGTCGATCTGGTCGAGAACAAGTATTACGCCTACGAGAAGGGCGGCAAGGGCAAAGGCAAGGCCGGGCCGATTCCGGACGAGCTGAAGGACGATGTGGAAATGAGCCGCGCCGAGCTCACCGAAGCGGTGGCCGAGGTGGACGACACGCTGATCGAGGTCTATCTGGAAAAAGGCGAGCTCACCGATGAGGAATTCAACGCCGGTTTGCGCAACGGCATCGAAAGCGGCGAGCTGATCCCCGTGCTGTGCGGTTCGGCGACCGAGAACATGGGGATCGATCTGTTGCTCAACGCCATCACCCATTACCTCTCCGGACCCGACAAACGCAAGGCCGTTGCGGGAAAAAACCCCAAAGACGGCTCCGAGACCAGCCGCGAGAACGACGCGTCGGCGCCCATGTCCAGTCTGGTGTTCAAGACCCTGTCGGACCCGTATGCGGGCAAGCTGACGCTGTTTCGCGTCTTTTCGGGCACCATCAAGGGCGACGGCAGTGTCTACAATGCGTCCAAAGAGACCAACGAGCGGGTCGGCCAGATCTTTTTCCTGCAGGGCAAAAAGCAGGTTCCGGTGCCCGAGGTCTCGGCCGGCGATCTGGGAGCCGTGGCGAAACTGAAAGTCACGGAAACCGGCGACACCTTCTCCGATTCCGGCAAGCCCATCGTGTTCGATCCCATCCAGTTCCCGGTGCCCGTGCTGTCCCAGGCCATCGTGCCCAAGACCCGCGCCGATGAGGAGAAAATCAGCAACGCCTTAAGCCGGCTGACCGAAGAGGACCCCACCCTGAAGGTGGAACGCAACGCCCAGACCCACGAACTGTTGATTTCCGGCATGGGGCCCGTGCACCTGGAAGTGCTGATCGACCGCATGAAAAAGCGCTTCAGCGTGGAGGTCGATGTGAAGCCGCCGAAAGTCCCCTACCGGGAGACGATCCGCGGCCGCACCAAGGTGCAGGGCAAATACAAGAAACAGACCGGCGGGCGCGGCCAGTTCGGCGACACCTGGCTGGAGATTTCGCCGCTGCCCAAAGGCAAGGGCTTCGAATTCGAGGACAAGATCGTCGGCGGCGCCATCCCCAAAACCTACATCCCCGCTGTGGCCAAGGGCATTCAGGAGGCCATGGCCCAGGGCGTCATCGCCCATTATCCTATGGTGGATGTGAAGGTGTCGCTGTACGACGGGTCCTACCACGACGTGGATTCCTCGGAAATGGCGTTCAAGATCGCGGGTTCACTGGGGTTCAAAAAAGGCGTTCTGGATTGCAGACCGATCCTGCTCGAGCCGATAATGAATATGGAGGTCATCATTCCCGGCGAATACGTGGGGGATGTGATGGGCGACCTCAACTCCAAGCGTGGAAAAATCCAGGGCATCGACGCCGAGGGCGACACCCAGACCATCCGCGTCCACATTCCCATGTCGGAAGTGCTGAATTACGTGGCGGATCTGCGCTCCATGACCAGCGGCCGGGGCATGTTCGTGATGGAATTCGACCATTACGACGACGTTCCCGAGCATCTTTCGAAAAAAATAATTGAGGAAGCGAACAAAGAGTACGAAAAGGAAAAAGAATGACCGATTTTTAGACAAAAACGCGGAGGCACTGGGTTTTCGTCCAACGGATTGGACGAAGGGCCTCCGTTTCCAAAAACGACGTTCAAGGGATTGAATGTGAAAAAACTACTGGATGATGAAAGGACCACCGTCGTCAAGGCCGATCTGGTGGAGCGGGTCTACCAGAAAGTGGGATTCACCCGCCAGGAGGCCATCGAAGCGGTGGAGATTCTGTTCGGCGAAATCAAATCGGAACTGGCCCGCGGCGAAAACGTGCGCATCGCCGGCTTCGCCAGCTTCTACCTGAAGGAAAAGAAAGCCCGCAACGCTCGCAACCCCAAAACCGGCGAGCCCATACTCATCCGATCCCGGCGGGTGCTGTCCTTCAAGCCGAGCAAGCAACTATTGATGTCAACGGATCAATCGACCGAATGAATCCCGTCATACCCGACAAGCTGTTTTTCAAGATCGGTGAAGTGGCTCAGGTCGCCCAGGTGGAGCAGCACGTTCTGCGCTACTGGGAGGAGGAATTCGACACCCTCAAGCCGGAAAAAAACCGGGCCGGCCAGAGACTCTACAAGCGCAAAGACGTGGAGATGATCCTTGAGATCAAGCGGCTCTTGTACGAAGAAAAATTCACCATCGCCGGCGCCAAGCAGAAACTGCGCGAGGCGCGCAAAAACGGGCAGACTTCCCCCGAGGAGCGGGAAAAGCGGTTGCATCTCAAACAGAAGATCCAGCAGGATCTGGAGTCGATCCTGCATATTCTGGATAAAGGCAGCGCCTGAGCCGTCCCGGTATGGTCTATGAAGCCTCGGAAGCGAACGAGGCCGATTCATTGTAGGGGCCGCTTGTGCCGCAATCCCCGTCATCCATCGTTTCCGTCGCCCCTTCTGCTGGTGTCCGCAGGCCGCGGACGTTCCCTTTGGCCGTGCTGTGCCTGCTCTTGGCTATGTTCGATCCCGGCAGCGTGCGCGCCGCCGAGACCCCCGGCAATGAGGAAGCCCCCGAAGTCCTGACCCTGCCTGCGGTGACCGTCACCTCGGTGCGATCCCGCAAACCGGCCCGCGATGTGCCCGCCTCCATTCATAAACTGGATGCCGGGGAAATCCGCAACGCCCGGCCCAGCCTGACCCTCGATGAAGCCCTGACGCCTCTGCCGGGGCTTTTTTTGCAGAACCCGGAAAATTTCGCCCAGGACCTGAGGATTTCCATCCGCGGATTCGGCGCCCGTTCGCCGTTCGGTGTGCGCGGCGTGAAGGTGCGCGTGGACGGCGTGTCCCAGACCCTGCCCGACGGCCTGACCCAGCTCGATGCCATCGATCCGGCGCTGCTCGAATCGATGGAAGTGCTGCGCGGCCCGTCTTCCTCGCTGTACGGCAACGCGTCCGGCGGGGTGCTCGACCTTTCGACGCGCGACGGCCCCGACACGCCGCTGGAAATCGCCCCGCGGTTCGTCGCCGGCTCCTTCGGGCTGAGAAAATATCAGGCCAGTCTGGGCGGCACGCGGGACACGCTCAATGAGGCGTTCAACTACCGGGTGTTCACCTCGCATCTGGATTATTCCGGCCACCGCGAGCACAGCGCCACCGAGAACACCCTGGTGAACGGCAAGTTCCGCTTTGAAACTCCCTCCGGGGCCGATTGGCAACTCACGCTGTCGCATTTCAACTCGCCGCTGGCGGAAGATCCCGGCGCGTTGACGAAAGAGCAGGCGGACGCCGACCCGGAGCAGGCGCGCGCGGCCAATCTGTTGTTTTCCGCCGGCGAGCAGGTCACCGAAAACCAGGCGGCGCTGCGCTTCCGCAAGGACCTCACCGCGCGATTGCAGTTGTTCGTCACCACGCACCTCCGGCACCGGGTGTTTTCCAACAAGCTGCCGTTCGTCAGCGGCGGCATCGTCGAATTCGAGCGCATTGCGCCGGGGCTGGAAATCCGCTCGGTGTTCGACACCGAGTGGTTCGATCGCCGCACCCGCTTCGTGTTCGGCGTGGACGTCTCGCACCAGCGCGACAACCGCCAGCGTTTTGACAACAACCAGAGCGTGCAGGGCGCGCTCACGCTCGATCAGATCGAAACCGTCACCAGCGTCGGCCCCTACGCCCGTCAGGAGATGCGCCTGACATCCTGGCTGGATGTGGCTTTCGGGCTGCGCTACGACCGTGTGCGCTTCGAGCTCGACGATGCGTTTCTGAGCGACGGCGACCAGTCCGGCTCGCGCACGCTTTCCGAATGGAGTGGCAGCGTCGGCGCGGTGGCCCACTGGCGCGAGAACCTGGACGTGTACGCCAACATCGGCACCGTGTTCGAAGTGCCGACCACCACCGAGCTGATCGTCAACCCCTCCGGCGGGCCGGGGTTCAACCCCGATCTCGACGCCCAGCAATCGGTGAGCTACGAAGTGGGGCTGAAAGGCAAGGGCCTCGGGAAAAAACTCGATTACGATCTGGCGCTGTTTTTCATCCGCTCCGACGATGAGATCATCCCCTTCGAGCTGCCCGGCTCGCCGGGGCGCAATTTTTTCCGCAACGCTGGCGCTTCCGAGCGCAAAGGCGTCGAGGCGAGCGCCCGCTACCGGCCCAATTCCGTACTCGACCTGTTTGTGTCCTACACCTACAGCGATTTCCAGTTCACCGAGTTTCTCGCAGACGGCAGCGATTTTTCCGGCAGGGCCATCCCCGGCATTCCCGAGCACCGCGTCGCCGGCCGCCTGCAGGCGAAATCGGAGACCGGCTGGTTCGGCCGCTTCGAGTTTCAGCACGTGGACGATTTTTTCGTGAACAACGCCAACAGCGCCGGGAACGACGCCTACACCGCCACTAGCCTGACCGCGGGCCGGGAAGGGGAGATGGGCGCGTTCACCTGGCGCGCCTTCGTCGGATTGAACAACCTGCTGGATGAAAGCTACAATGCCAACACCCGCATCAACGCGGCGGGCGGCCGCTTCTTCGAACCCGCGGCTCCCTTCAACGTGTTTGGCGGCCTGGCGCTCACCTGGCGGCCGTTCGAGAGAGGGTGAAGCGGATTGCATCCTCTGTCATGCTGAGCTTGTCGAAGCATGACCCGGCACCCTTCGACAAGCTCAGCCCAGGCTTTTTCTCAGTCGGTGCGAGTTGCATAGTTGCCTTTTACAATGGCACAGAAAGCACAGTATGGGATTTCGACACTTTGCGTTCTTTGCGCCTTTGCGGTTCAAACCGCATTTCAAAAATATTGCAACGAATAAGGGTTATTTCATTGAGTCAAAAAAAACAAAAGATTATTTTCAACCGCAAAGACGCAAAGATCGCAAAGGAAACCGGAGATGCGGAAACAATACTTCCTCTTAGTCCGTTTAATGAGGCGTCGAGTCAAACTCGACACCCGCTCATCAAAAATACTTGTGGTGGCTTGAGGTGAGGGGGGCTGTATTTCTCGACGCAGGATCAAAATACAAACTCACGAAACGACGATCCCATGAACGCCAGAAAGAAAACGCGCTGCAAATGGGCGGGCGAAGACCCCCTAATGGTCGCCTACCACGACGAGGAATGGGGCGTGCCGGTGCACGACGACCGGCTGCTGTTCGAATTTCTGATTCTGGAAGGCGCGCATGCCGGGCTGAGCTGGTCCACCGTGCTCAAGAAGCGGGAGCACTACCGCAAGGTCTACCACCGTTTCGACGCGAAAAAGATCTCCGGATACACGGCAAAAGACAAGAAACGCTTATTGGCCGATGCGGGCATCATCCGCAACCGCCTGAAGGTGGACGCGTCGATCACAAACGCGCAGAGCTTTCTCGACGTGGTGAAAGAATTCGGATCGTTCGATAGCTACATCTGGCAGTTCGTCGGCGGCACACCGATCGTGAACAAATTCAAATCCCTCTCGCATATCCCCGCCGAGACCGCCGAAGCCAAGGCCATGAGCAAGGACCTCAAGAAACGCGGCTTCCGCTTCGTCGGCCCCACCATCTGCTACGCCTTCATGCAGGCCGTCGGCATGGTCAACGACCACACCATGGATTGTTTTCGCTACCGGAAATTAAAGGGAAGATAAGAAGCACCGCCTCAACGCGAAGTGCTTTTTTTCGTGCCGAGGCCGGACATCGCGAGGATCAGCGCGCCCAGCGCGGTGCCGGAGATGGCGGTGGGGATGCCGGCGAAGATGCCGCCGATGAATCCCTTGCCGAAGGCGGCGGGGACGGAATCGCCCGCCAGGTTTTTCTGGATGGAAGCCACCCCGAAGAAGGTGGCGAAGAAGGCGAGCACGCAGGTCACCGGCGTGCTGAGCCCCAGGCTCAAGGATGAGACGCCGAAGAACAGCCAGTCCAGCCCGATGATCAGCATGCCGCTGTAGGGATGGAAAAACGAGCGCTTCTGTTTGAACGTGTCCCGGGTTTCGATGGCTTTCGTCATTCGCTTTGCCTCTCTGTAGCAATTTGGTTCGATTCCCATCCTAACACAACGGAAAAATTCTGCTACAATCCGCCCCTGAGGTCTGTATACCGATGATTGTCACCCTGAGCTTGTCGAAGGGGGGCGGGGCATGCTTCGACAGAGCCTGACCAGAACATGCCGAAGGCCTCAGCGTGACAAAAAAGCGGTAATTGCAACTGTCTCCTGGTTTCTCTCACTTCCACCGCCGATTGCGTTGAACCCACCCGACCCGCATCCATCCGAACCCCGCGACCCGGCCCGGCTGCACTCCCTTCTATTGTGGAGCCCTGCGGCGATCGCGTTCGTGTTTTTTCTCTGGTGCACGTTCCAGTCGGATTTGTCGCGCCGCGAGGCGCGCGAAGGCGTGCCGGTGGCCCTCATGGCGCAAGGCGAGAGCGTCTGGCTGCCCAAGATCAATGACGAACGCATCCGCACCAAGCCGCCGCTGTTCTACTGGGCGGGGCTGGCCTGCTCGAAGCTGCTCGGCGGCGTGAACGAGATCACGCTCCGGCTGCCCTCGGTGCTCGCCGGCACGGCGACGGTGTTTCTCACCACGCTCATGGGGTTCTGGCTGTTCACGCCTGTCACCGGCTTTCTCGCGGGCGCGATGACCGCCACCGCGTTGCAGTTTTCCTATCTCAGCACCAACGCGCGCATCGATCTGTTGTTCACGTTTTTCATCACGCTGGCGCTGGCGGCGTTCTGGAGAATGACACAGGACGCCGACCCTGAGGTGCGGAACAAGGCCGCCTGGATTGCGGCGGTTGCGCTGGGGCTGGCTCTTTTGACCAAAGGCCCGCTGGGCCTGCTGTTTCCGCTTCTGGCCTTGTTCGTCTATTCGCGGGTGAACAAGGCCTGGGCGCCGTGGGCGCGGCTCCTCCTCGTGCCGCTGGCGATGGCGGCGCTGTGGCTGGCGGCGGGGTTTGTGGAAGGGGGCGACGCCTTCAAGGCCATGATCCTGCGCGAGACCGTGGACCGCACCACCGGCACCGAAACGGTGGCCATCCACCACGAACCGTTTTACTACTATTTTCTCATCATCTTCAAGGGGCTCGCGCCCTGGAGCCTGTTTCTGCCGGTGGCGCTGGTCTGGGGCGTGAAGAACCTCGACGTCCGCTGGCTTTACCCGTCGCTCTGCTGCGCGACGCTCATCCTGTTTCTCTCGCTGTTTCCGGGAAAGCGCGAAGCCTATCTGCTGCCGGCGTATCCGTTTGCGATGTTGATCATCGCGCACGCCCTGGTGGCGCCGGGCCGCGCAGGCGGTGTGTCGCAGGGAGTCGCGCGCACGCTGTGGCTGTTCACGGGCTTGGTCGGTTTGGGGGGTGTGGTGTTTCTTTTTTTGCTGTGGCTGCCGCCCGAGACATTGAGTGCCCAGATTCAGCAGACCGGGTTTGTGCACCGCAACGACCGCTGGGTGGCGAAGTTTCTGATACGGGATCACTATCCTCCGGCCTGGGTGTTCATCCTGCTGGCACTGGTGGCGTTTGCCATCGCCGGGTTTCTGGGCCGCGCGTTGCAGCGCGGCCGGTTTCTTAACGCCTGGGGAGCGATGGCCGCGACGACGCTGCTGGTCCTCATCCTCGCACACGGGCCGGGAGGCCGCGCCCTGAACGCCTATCTTTCCCTCAAGCCCTTCGGGCAGCAAGCCGCAGAACTCGCCGGGGAGAAACCCGTTTACCATTACGGAACAGCCGATGAGGACCTGCTGTTTTATGTCGCGAAACCGGTGCAAGGGCTGTCCAGCCAAGAGGCGCTGCGGCCGGTGCTGGAAAAACCCGATGTCTTTTTGCTGGTGCCGAAGGCACAGAGTGAGGAATTACTCAAGCGGTATCCCGGGCTCGAGGTGCGGCTCGAAACCGGAGAAGGCGTGCTCGAGCCGCATCGTCTGATCGCAAAGACCCGCTCATGAATCCTCCGCGGTTTCGGCGGCGGCCATTTCAGCATCGGGGAGTTGGGCTGCGGTTTCCGAATCCGGCAGGGAGCGGATGTGCTTGAGCACATCGTAGCTGTAAATGAAAAAAAACAGCGACAGCAGTTCTTCGTTGAGTTCGTGCGGCAGCAGGCTGCCGATCGCGATGAAGATCGCGAGAAAATAGAATTTCTCCAGATGCAAAAGCCCCCGAAGCTGCGGGTAGGGAATCCGGTGTTTCAGCCCGGCCAGCGCCAATAGCATCAAAGAGAACGTCAGGTCGAAGATCACCTGCAGGTAGCGCAACTGAAAATCTTCCTCTCCCACCTTGTTCACCAGGTTGTGGAGATTGGTTTCCTGCTGCGAGTTGATGTTTTTCGCCCACTCCGGCGTTTCCCAGCCGAGGATCCGCTGTCCCCAGCTGATCTCCTCCATGCAGAAAAACAGGCAGAACAGCCCCAGAGACCCGAGCAGCAGGCGGATTGGGATGGCCTGCCCCTTGCGCCCGGCCATCCATGCGGAACGGAAAAACAGGATGGCGGCGAAAAAAAGCAGGATCGCCGTCAGGGTTTCGAAAACCCCGTCCTCCGCATAAAAAATCGGCGAGTATTGCGTCAGCGGCTTGAAGTTGATGAACTGCAGGGCAGGGCGGACAAAGAAAAAAGAGGTGCAAATGCCGAGCGCCAGGATGGAGGTGATTCCAAACCGGACGGCGGGCGGGTTGGCGGCGCGCAGATACAGCTTGAGGGTGATGAGGCTGTAGCCAAATATCCAGAGACTGAAAAACAGCGCCTGATAGTGAGCCGGTTCGGTTTTTTTGAGGTGCCCTTCCGGCGACAGGGTTTCCAGGATGAACAGGAGGAGACCGTTTTTAAACCATCCGGTCAGATCGCCCAGCAGGCTGAGCGCGAAGGCGAAGGACAATACCGCCAGGATTTTGCAGAGAATTTCGAGGAATGGAAAACGGTTCTGGGTCGGCACCCTTTCAGACTCCGTGACTGGAAGTTCGACCTTAAAGTTTTAGCATGTTTTGAGTTAAATTGTTGCTGTTTATAGCCGAAAGGAACCGTTCACACAGGGGCGCGCGGGTTTCGCTGGATGGCAGGATGCGGCGGGCAAGAAAAAAACCTCCCCGGAATCCTTCCAGGGAGGTTTTTTTGTGGGGATCAACCGAAGGCTTTTTTCGCCACGTCCACGAGCGCGTTCAAGGGGCGGCATCCCAGAAGCTCCGCGTCTTCGCGCGCCAGCTGGTTGCCGTCCGCGTCCACGGCGATGGTGGAGCGCTGCAGGTAACGGCTGCGGACCCCCTCCAGATTGAGCTTGTTGGCCTTGGCGAAGGCCTGGTCCGGGTCCTGCAGCAGGTTGGGCAGTCCGCGGCCCGCGTTGGTCAGGATATCGGTTCCGACCACGACCACGACCTCATCGGCGCCGGCTTGCTTGAACTGCGCCATGTTCTCTTTCACCAGATCCAGTTCCTTGTTGCAGAAGCCTCCTGCGCCTGGCAGCGTCACGATGAGCCGTTTCCCTTTGAAATCGTTTATGGAAACCTCTTTTTCCAGCGGCGTGGATGCGGCGTTTTCCACCGTCCAGTCCGGATTCAGCTTGATCAGTTTTTCCTCAATCCCAGGCAGCTTCGCCATAGAAACAACCTCCTTTTTTTAAAGTGACGATGATGATTGTGTTTAGATGAACCAACCCGCAAAAAGGTGCATCCTACCTGAAAAAAATGGCCGCCGCAGCCCACAAAAACCCCGGCAGCGCTTCCCGAGCATTCGGTCGCATTTGCCCCGCGCATCTGATAAGCTGATCCTATTCCGTTCCCCTTTTTGCCCGATGAGGCTTTTATGAAAACACGATGGAACCCGCTGCCAGTATGCACTTTAGTTGTTGTTTTGATTTGGCTTATGGTGCCGATCCCGGTTGTGGCCGACGATCCGGCGGCCCCGGCGCCGAAACGGAAATTTTATGAGTACAAGGGCAACTACCAGGAAGAGGTGCAGGGCCTCAAGGACAAGTTCAAGGCCGCCTACGGCTACGAGCTGGAAGGTCTGGGAGAGGCCTGGACCCCGGATGAGATCAAAAAAATACACGCCGCGTTTGCCGAGCTGCCGCCCTCGTTCTACCGTCTGCCCGGCCTCAAGGCGTTTTACCGCATGCGGGAGTTCATCGCCCAGCCGGGAAACTTCGCGCCCGATGAGATCCCCGCGGCGACCCTGCCCACCTACGTGACCATTCACGAGAGCAAGCTGAAATCCTACAAGGTGTTCGTCGAGGATCAGGACCTGCGCATCGAATTTTACACACCGCTGTTCTATGAGGACACGGAGGATTTCAACAACATCGTGCAGCACGAGATGGGGCACGCCTTCGACATGGCGAATGGCTTTCTCTCGTTTTCCGGCGAGTGGCTGGCGCTTTCCGGCTTCAAAACGCTGCACATGCCCGCCCTGGACGGCAAGCAGGGGGACGATTTTCTCTACACGTTTTTGAACCGGCCCGAGATCGACAACTACGCGCCGGTCTCCCGCCGCCACCTGCCGACCTACTCGCGCCAGAACCTGCAGGAGGACTTCGCCAATTCGATCGCCGCCTACATCCACTATCCTTATTTCCGCTACAGCCACCCGGCCCGCTACCAGTATCTGAAAAAGCACGTGTTTGACGGCAAGGAATACTTCAAAGACAAAGCGCCGGGCAAGGGGTTTGCGGAAATCGTGCTGGCGGATTTTGACGACGCGCTGAACCGTAAAAACTGGGATCAGGCGGTGCGCGTTCTGAAAGAGGTGAGCCGGGGCTACTATCCGAAACTGGAGAAGAAACTGGTTGCGGGGCTCAAGGGGGTCCTCAAAAACAATCCGTCCCGTGAGTGGGACTCCGTTCTCGGCCTGGGCAGCTGCTTTCTTCACACCCCGGAAGCGCTGGAGCTGCGCAAAGACCTGTTCCGCGAGAAGCGGCTGACCGTTGCGGAACTGAAGAAAAACGAACGCTGCCTGCGCATGAGCAAGGACAATTTCCAGAAAAACCTCGTCAAGTGGACGCCCGCCAGTGTGTATTTCCTGCGCGAGGACGGCAGGGACAAGCTGCAGTTTCTCGATCCCGCGCTGCCGGTGGCGCACGCGCGCGGCTACAACAGCCGCTACATCTGGCGTTTGTCGATGGAGGGGATGCCGCGCCCGCTGGCCGAAGGGAACCACATGGTGACCCGGGGGGGCAACGGTTCTGTGGCGATCGATCTCAAACAATCCTCCGGCACCGATCTGGTTCTGCCTTCAGGCAGGATTCTGAAACTGGAGCTGGGCGTGCAGCGCATGCATCCCAAGCGGTTCGAGAATTTCGAATCCCAGGTCGCCAGCATCCGTTTCAAGGTCGCGCCCTGGTTCGAATATGTGGGGCCCGACGCGCCCGAGGTGACGGTGGTCTATCCGCCGAGCCTGTCGGCGCTGAATCGCAATTGACCGTCAGGAGAGCGGCCGCACCATGCGGTAGGCCATGTTGAGGTTGGCGTACTTGGAGGGCCAGACCTTCTGCCCGTCCTCGAATTGAATCACCAGGGCCGAGGAATCCTTCTCGGCGAGCGTCCAGGTGGTCCCGGCGCTTCCGGGCGCGAACACCGGGTCGAGGTAGATCTCGTCGCCGTATTTGTCCGTGTTGCGCTTGTTGAGCTCGAAGAGGCTCCACGCCTCGTCCTCGTTCGGGTAGCGCCAGTCCTCGTGCCCCGCGAACCGCTCCAGGTTGGCGATCTCCACGTAGTCCTGCCCCTTGAACCAGTTGAGCCACTTCTGCGTGTCCTGAAAGGAATCGTTTTTTTTCCACATCAGGTTCATTTTATGATCCGTGACGGTCCCGTCGCCGTTGTCGGTGAATCGCTCGCTTTCAGACATTCCTCAAAACTCCGTTTATAGGTATTGATCGTACACCAGCAGTTTGATCTCCGTCATCTCCTGCATGCTGTAGCGCAGGCCCTCGCGGCCGAAACCGGAATCCTTGACGCCGCCGTAGGGCATGTTGTCCACGCGGAACGTGGGCACGTCGTTCACGACCACCCCGCCCACGTCCAGCCGGTGGAACGCCTGCTGGGATTTGTCGAACCGGTTCGTGAAGATCCCCGCCTGCAGGCCGTAATCCGAATCGTTGATCCAGTCCACCGCCTCATCGAAATCGGAATAGGGCTCCAGCACCAGGATCGGCCCGAACGCCTCGTTGCAGGACACCTCCGCCTTGCGGTCCACGCCGGTGAGCACCGTCGGCGCGAAATACGTCCCCTCGCGCGTGCCGCCGGTAAGAACCGTCGCGCCCCCGTCCTTCGCCTGCTGCGTCCAGGCTTCGATGCGCTCGGCGTTGTCCAGGTCGATCATGGGCCCGAAGTTCACCGCAGCGTCCAGCGGGTCGCCCGATTTGAGCGACGCCACTTCCTTCAGCAGCCGGTCCTTGAAATCGGAAAAAACCGATTCGTGCACGTAGCAGCGCTGCACCGAGATGCACACCTGCCCGGAAAAGGCGAACGCCCCGAAGCACACTTTCTGCGCCGCCTTATCCAGGTCCGCGTCCGGCTCGATGAGGACCCCGGCGTTGCCGCCCAGCTCCAGCACCACTTTCTTTTTGCCCGCGCGCCGTTTGATGTCCCAGCCCACGCCCACGCTGCCCGTGAAGGTGATCATCTTGAAGCGGTCGTCCTCGACCAGCGGCGAAGCCTGCTTGCCGCGGCAGGGCAGCACGCTGAACATGCCTTCCGGCGCTTCGGTTTCCAGCACCACCTCACCCAGCAGCAGCGCCGTCAGCGGCGTCGTCGTCGAGGGTTTGATCACGATGGGGTTGCCGCAGGCCAAAGCCGGCGCCACCTTGTGCGCCACCAGATTGAGCGGGAAATTGAACGGGCTGATGCCCGCCACCGGGCCGATGGGAAAGCGGCGCGTGAGGCCGGTTTTTCCCGCCGCCGCTTCGGTGATATCGAGCGTCAGCGCCTCGCCGTTGAGCCTCAGCGCTTCTTCCGATGCGATGGTGAACGTCGAGATGGAACGGTTGATTTCCCCTTTGGCGAACACCAGAGGCTTGCCGGACTCCATCGCCAGCGTGCGGGCGAATTCGTCGAAGCGCTTGCGGATGCCTTCGGCGATCCCGGCGCAGATGCGGCTGCGCACGTAGGCGGGCAGGGCGCGGGTGGTGGTGAACGCCTGTTCCGCGAGCCCGATCGCCTGCTCGATCTCGCCGGCGTCCGCCAGCGAGACCTTCGCAAAGGCTTCCTGCGTGTAGGGGTTGATCACCGGCGCCGTTTCCACACTACGGCGCCATTGCTTGCCGATGAGAAAATCGTGTATGCGTGTCATGGTTTGACCCGGAGGTTGAAGTTGTCGCTCACCATCCCTGTCCCTTGATGCCGTAGGAACGGCTGCCGGATTGGCCTTTGTTGAGGTAATCCTTGAGATCCGCTTCCTGCGCTTTCGAATCGGGCTGCGTCGCGTTTGTTTCCTTTTCGGAAGCGCGCCGCGCAAGCTCGTTTTCCACCGCCTGGGCGACAAAGGCCTGGATGGCCGCGGCATCGTCACCGCAATGGGCCTTGAGACGCTGGTAAAGTTCCGGAGCCAGGGGAATCGACAGGGGTGGCTGCGAGTTCATGGGTGTCCAGTGGCTGAGTGTTAAAACGAATCCACCGCCCCGGAGTGCGGGCGGTGCGATTTCACGATCGGGGTTTCCGATTGGGAACGGTCTCTATTTTAAACCAAAATGGCCCCGCAGCAAAGACCGCGGGTACGGTCAGAAAGAAGAGATTTTCGAGAGTTTTCCGGTATCCAGGGTGTTCGATTGCATCGAGGTGGGGGAATAGGGCAGGTCGATGAGAAAAAGCGTCCCCTTGGGCTTGTTTTCCCGCACCTGGATCGTGCCGTTGTGGTCGGCGATGATCCGGTGCACGATGGCCAGACCCAGCCCGGTGCCGCGTTTCTTGGTGGTGAAATAGGGCCGAAACAGCTTGTTCCGGTCCTCGGCGGCGATCCCGATTCCGTTGTCTGAAAATTCGATCCGCACCTTCATCTCCACCGGGTTCAGACGCGTCTGGATCCGGATATTTCCATCTCCGTCCACCGCGTCGAGGGCGTTTTCGAACAGGTTGATGAACACGCGGCGAAACTGCTCCGGGTCGATTTCGATCAGGTGGATGTTGGGATCGAAGACCTTTTTCAGCGTGACGTTTTTGGCGCGGTCGGAATACAGGATCGAAACGTCGTCGATGATCTTGTGCAGCGAGCTGGGCCGCGGGTTCGCCGTCGGCATGCGCGAGAACCGCAGAAACTCGTTCAGAAGCTCCTTCATGCCTTCCACTTCCTGGGAAATGATGGAAATGCTCTCCTCGAACACCCGGTCGAAATCCTTTTTGTCCTCGTAAAATTTCTTGCGCAGCCGCTGCGTGTTGAGCTGAATCGGCGTGAGCGGATTTTTGATTTCGTGCGCGATCCCCTGCGCCACTTCCTTCCAGGCGGCGACTTTCTGGGTCTTGATCATCTGCGTCAGATCGTCGAACACGATCACCAGCCCCAGGTATTTGCCGCTCTGGTCCTTGAGCTCCTGAATGCTGGCGAGCAGCGTGAGATGGGTTTCCCCCACCCGCAGTTCGATCTGCTCCTCCAGCGCGCCGGTGCCCTTTTCGTTCATCTTGCGGATCATGTCGCGGATCGGCCGGTGCAGCGACGGGGTGAACGCGTCGCGGTAGCTGGCGCCGAACACATCGGCGGCCTTGAGCCCGAGGATCTTCTCGGCGGCCTTGTTGAACGTCGTGATGTGGCCGCGCTTGTCCACCGACACCACGCCGGCGCCGATGTTTTCCAGGATGGTCTCGATGTATTTGCGCCGCTGTTCCAGCTCCACGTTGGTGTTTTTCAGGTTTTCGTGCGCCTGCTGGATGCTGTGGCGGCTCTCGTTGAGCTCCGCGGTCATCTGGTTGAACGAATTGACCAGGATGCCGATCTCATCGCGCGCCCGCACGCCGATCTTGAAATTCAGGTCCCCCTCGGCGATCCGCCGCGTCCCCTCCGCCAGTTGCTGAATGGGGATGGTGATGCCGCGCGCCATGTAAAACCCCAGCCAGATCGCCGAAAACAGGATGAGCAGGGTGATGAGCAGAAAGGTGATGTAGTAGCTGGCGCTGACCGGCAGTTTGAGAAAGCTCTGCTGCTTGTAATCCTCGTAGGTGCTGCGGATCGCCTCGATGCGGCCGAGCGAATTTTTCGGCACGTGCGTCAGCGTGACAATGTAACCCCACACGGACAGGTCGGTTTTATGCGATTCGGTAAGCGGTTCCACCACCACCAGGAAGATCTCGCGGTTGGACGTGCGGATCTCGGAGACCCGCTCGCCGCCGACGCTTTTCTGGATCAGATCCTGGAATTTCAGGTTCTTGCTCTGGTTGATGAACTGCGGGTTGTAGACGGAGACCACCACTTCTTTCTTGTTGTCGTACACCACCAGCCCGCCCAGTTCGTACTCGCTCACCTTGTCCTCGGCCAGTTTCTGGAGTTTTTCCCGGTTTTTCTGCAAAAACAGTTCGTTGTCGATGATGAACCGCTCGATGCGGATGGCGCGGGAGAGCGCGCCCTTTTCCAGATAGGAATAATAATCGCGCGCCACGTCCATCGAGCGCTGCAGCGTCTGTTCGACCTGCAGGCTGAACCAGTTGCCGATGCTGTAGGTGAACAGCTTGCTCGCCGTGGTGAACAGCAGGATCGAGGGCACCAGCGCGAGGATCAGAAACGCGATGATCAGCTTGGTCTGGAACTTCGAGCCGATGATTTTGCTTTTACGTTCGTTGTAAAGCTGGACCAGATTGCGGGCGATGAGAACGATCAGCAGAAACAGCAGGATGAGGATGATGTTGAACAACGCCAAGACGGCGATGTTGTTGGCGATCGGGGCGCTGGTCCCCTGTTGCAGAAAATGATTCTCGATCCAGGTGAGCCCCACCAGCGAGATGAGGATCGTGGCGATGGTTTTCTGTGTTCGCTTTTTTTTCCTGCGTATGAGTTCTTCGGAAGGGGGCGAGTACGGAGGCTTATTTGTTAAAAGACCGGATGACATGGTTCAACCCCTTGGACGGTTTGCCGTCCCTGGATTTTTCGCTGAATGCCTCGTCCGCAGCGTCCGGATCCGAAACCACGGTGACGGAAGCCGTTTCGGTCCACGGGGTTTGAAAGTCGTTGAAGGGGACAAAGAAAAATAAATAGTTGAAGGGAAACCAGAACCGGTCCATCTCCAGGTCGGCTTTCACCCGCACATAATACTCCTCGTTGGGGTCCAGCCGGTACAGCGGCGCGATGGGAATGTTTTTCAACGTCGTCATCAGCTGCCGGTACTGGCTTTTCTTGCGGGTGATGATGTTGCGCTTCACATTCTTGCCGACCTCTGAAAACCGGTAGGCTTTCTTCAGCGAATCGTACTGAACCGTGTGGTGGATGGTGTTGGACCGCACCAGCTCGTCGGCCCACAGGGGCGTCTGCTTCCTCAGCTCGATCTGAAACGTGAAGGTCATGGGGACCCCACTTTCAATGGCTTCGAGGATTTTCCCGGTGAATCCGTCCACCAGCCGGGCGCTCATCGTCACATAACGGCCCTTCGTGTCCACCCCCAGATTGACCATGGCGGGGGCGTCTGCAAAAGCGGGCGTGGTGCACACGACCCAATAGAAAAGCACAGCGGCAAAACCGCTTATTTTGAATGGCGCAATGTCACGATTGCGAATAGTCGAAAGGTCCAAGCCGCTCCTCCGGTAAACAGGTTGAAAACCTAACTATTCAATACTAAAGTCCATTTGGACCCTCAACTCAAATTCGGTATACGTGGTGTTCAACCTCCTCCACACAAATTCAAACATCGTACTGAAAATGAGCCGACCCCCGGGAGGCGGAAAAGCCTTTTTCCGGGTGCCTTTAAGATACCTTATTTCGTGGAGGATGTAAAGCCTCTAAAAAACGGGGCTTAGGCTTGCGGCTCCCGTGGCGCGCAGCGGTTCGAAACTGGGGAAAAAGCCGGCAAACCTTCACGATCCGCATGAAAAGTGATTGAAAAAGTTAAGGCAAACAGATTCGCTGCGGCGAACGAAATATCGCCATTCCAAACTCGAGGCGCTTTTTTAACAGTGAAAGAATCGGTAATCAGAATCACGGGGCGCGGTTTTCTTTTTCCAGCTCTTTCAGCGCGTACAGCAAGTCCAGCGCCTGCCGGGGAGTGAGTTCGTCGGGGTCGATTTTTTTGAATTTGTGGACCAGCGGATGGATCTCCGGGCTGAACAGGGTCAATTGCCCCGTCTCGGGTTTTGCGGCGAGGGTGTCGGTGTGCGAGATTTTGGGCAGGCCCACTGCGTCGAATTCGTTTTTTTCCAGATTGTCCAGCACCTCGACCGCCCGCTTGAGCACCCAGTCCGGCAGACCCGCCAGCCGCGCCACCTGAATGCCGTAGCTTTTGTCCGCGCCGCCCGGAGCGATCTTGCGCAGAAAAATGATCTCCTCGTTCCATTCCTTGACCTGCACGTTCACGTTTCTCACGCCCTCCAGCACCAGCGCCAGTTCGGTCAGTTCGTGGTAGTGCGTGGCGAACAGCGTCTTGGGGCCGCCCTGCGCGCGGTTTTCCCGGTGCAGGTATTCCACGATCGACCAGGCGATACTGATGCCGTCGAAGGTGCTGGTGCCGCGGCCGATTTCATCCAGGATGATCAGGCTTCTCAAGGTGGCGTTGTTCAGGATGTTGGCGGTCTCGTTCATCTCGACCATGAACGTGGACTCGCCCTTGAGCAGGTGATCCTGCGCGCCGACGCGCGAGAAGATGCGGTCCACCAGGCCGATGTGCGCCGAATCCGCCGGCACGAAGCTGCCGATCTGCGCCATCAGGGTGATGAGCGCCACCTGCCGGAGATAGGTCGATTTGCCCGCCATGTTCGGGCCGGTGAGGATCAGGATCTGCCGGTCCTTCGTGTCCAGGTGCGCGTCGTTGGCGATGAACTGGTCGGCGGGCACCATCTGCTCCACCTGCGGATGGCGGCCGTTTTCCAGAACGAGTTCCGTGTCCTCGCCGATCGCGGGGCGGCAGTAGTTGTTGCGGTGCGCCGTCTCCGCAAACGCAAGCACCGCGTCGGTCTCGCCGACGATGCGCGCCATGTGCTGGATGCGCGCGCCTTCATCGGCGACGCGCGTGCGGATTTCCTGAAACAGGCGCAG
The DNA here is from genome assembly GCA_965223345.1 of Nitrospinales bacterium. GTDB lineage: Bacteria > Nitrospinota > Nitrospinia > Nitrospinales > VA-1 > CBDCWG01. The sequence goes on along the minus strand of CBDCWG010000007.1, from coordinate 153,444 downwards.
CTCCAGCGCCGCCATTTTTTCCTCCGCCTGCGTGATCTCGCTTTCGTATTCCTTCAACTCGGGCGACACGAAGCGCTCCGCGTTCACCAGCGACTGCTTGCGGATGTACTCGGCGGGCACCTTGTCCTGGTGTTTCTTCGTCACCTCCAGGTAGTAGCCGTAGATCTTGTTGTAGCCCACCTTGAGCGCCGGGATTCCCGTGCGTTCCTTTTCCTTGGTCTCCAGAGCCGTGATCCATTGCTTGCCGTCCTTGCGGATCGAGCGCAGCCGGTCGAGTTCCGCATCGCAGCCCGGTTTCAGGATGTTTCCCTCCTTGAGGTTGAGCGGCGGCTCGTCGTTGATGTTGTTTTCGATCAGATCGAACACATCGGTGAGGTCGTCCCAGTGTTCGGTGATCTGCTTGAGCGCGTCTGCGTCCGCGTTTTCCAGCAGCGCCCGCAGCCTGGGGAACGTTTCGAGCGAATTTTTCAGCGCCACCAGATCGCGCGCGTTGCCAACCGCCAGCGAGATGCGTCCGGTCAGCCGCTCCAGGTCGTGCACGCGGGACAGCAGGTCGCGCAGGTCGCCGCGCAGCAGCACGTTTTCCTTGAGCGCCTGCACCTTCTCCAGCCGTTCCTCGATGGCCGCCGCGTTCACCAGCGGTTTGAGGATCCATTCCTTGATGCGGCGCGCGCCCAGCGGCGTCTTCGAGCAGTCCAATAGATCGAGCAGCGAATGCCTGCGGCTGCCCTCGCTGGAGCGCACCAGCTCCAGACTCTGGATGGTGGTGGGATCCAGCAGCATGTGGTCGTGGATGTGAAAGCAGGTGATCGAACGGATGTGCTCGAGCGTCGATTTCTGCGTTTCCGCCAGATACTGGATCAGCGCCCCCGCCGCGCACACCGCGTAGTCGAGCGATTCGCAGCCGAAGCCTTCCAGAGAATGGGTTTTGAAATGTTCCAGCAATTTGCGGCGCGCCTCCCCGTGCGAAAACTTCCAGTCTTCCAGTGTGTGCCGGTACGGTCCGCCGTTGTGGTTCCAGTGCTTGGGAAGGAAATCGTCGCCGGGCAGCGTCTCGGGAGTCAGCACCTCCCGCGGTTCGAGCTTTTCCAGCTCGTCCGCAAGCTGCGCGGCCGCGGCGTCTCCGCGCATTTCGGTGACCTTGAACAGCCCCGTCGAGACGTCCAGCGCCGCCAGCCCCAGCCCGTCCTTGCCGAAATACAGCGAGACGAGAAAATGGTGTTCCTTCGGATCGAGCAGCGCGTCGTCGATCACCGTTCCCGGCGTCACCACCCGGACGATTTCCCGCTTCACCAGCCCCTTGGTCTGCTTGGGGTCTTCCGTCTGCTCGCAGATCGCGACTTTCTTCCCGGCCTTGATCAGCTTGGAGATGTAGGCGGTCGCCGAATGGTGCGGCACCCCGCACATGGGGATGGACTGGGATTTGTTCTTGCCGCGCGAAGTCAGCGCGATTTCCAGGATGGGCGAGGCTTCCTTCGCGTCCTCATGGAACATCTCGTAGAAATCCCCCATGCGGAAAAACAGGATGGCGTCGGAGCATTCCCGTTTGATGCGGTGGAACTGCTGCATCATGGGCGTGTCTTCTTCCGGATGGCTCCGGGATGCGGTGCCGGACTTCATCGAGTCATCGACCTGGCTATTGAGAGATTTTTTGAAAATGCGGTTTCAGTTTTTCGTAGGTGGCCCGCAGGTGCTCGGGGTGGACTTTCGTGTCGGCGAGGACCGGCATGTAGTTGGTGTCCCCGATCCAGCGCGGCACGATGTGGACATGCAGGTGCTCGTCGAACCCCGCGCCGCCCGCCTTGCCGACATTGATGCCGATGTTGAAGCCTTCCGGGTTTTTATCGGCTCTCAGGATCTCCACGCATTTTTTGGTGAGCCGGTTGAGCTCCTCGGTTTCGTCGTCGTTGAGCTTGGTGATGCAGTCCAGGTGGCGGTTCGGCGACACCATGAGGTGGCCGGTGTTGTAGGGGAAGATGTTCATGATGACAAAGCAATGCGGCCCCCGGTGCAGGATGAAATGCTTGTTGTCGTCGCCGGAGCCGGGCAGGGTGCAGAAGATGCATTCGCCGGATTTTTCCGCATTGATGTATTCCATTCGCCAGGGAGCCCAGATCTGTTCCATGATGAAGGCCGCACTCCGTTTGTGAACCAGCCGGGAAAATCAGTAATCGCAGGATTCGGAGGGTTGGGTGCCTGGAAAGATGATTTGGAACAACTCCCAGGTTTGCTTCCGCATGCGTTCCGCTTCCGCCGGCGAAACCTCGTGGTCGAAACCCAAAAGGTGCAGCAGGCCGTGGATGCAAAGCAGAATCAACTCTTGTTCCAAAGACAGTTGATGTTCCGCCGCCTGCCGCTGTGCTGTTTCCACAGACACTACCACGTCCCCGAGCAAATGGGAACTGAAATTGTCCGCATCTTCCTGGGGAAAGGCGAGCACGTCGGTGGCCGCGTCGCGGTCGCGGTATTGCCGGTTGAGTTTGCGGATCGCCGCATCGTCGGTGAGCAGAATGCTGAGTTCCTTGTCGCCGGTTTGCAGAGCGTCGAGCACGGTCCGCAGGCGTTCGGTCAGCAACTCACCGTCCACCGGATGTAGTGTCTGTTCGTCGGTCAGCAGGATCTGCATGTGCGGGAAGAGAGCGATGTCAACGGCGGGTGAAACGCGCGTTGAACGGCAAACCGCTTGGGTGTGCGGGTTTCAGGGGCTCAGCGCTGGCTGCCGTTTTTTTCATAAGCGGAGATGATTTTTTTCACCAGGTCGTGGCGCACCACATCCTTCTCGGAAAAATAGATGAAACGGATTCCCTCGACATCGCGCAGCAGCTTTTCCACTTCGATCAGCCCCGAATCCTGATGGCGCGGCAGATCGACCTGCGTGATGTCTCCGGTGACCACCATCTTGGAGTTGAAGCCCAGCCGCGTGAGAAACATTTTCATCTGCTCGCGCGTGCAGTTCTGCGCTTCGTCCAGAATGATGAACGCGTCGTTGAGCGTGCGCCCGCGCATGTAGGCGAGAGGCGCGATCTCGATGACGTTGTCCTCAATGAGCTGCCACACCTGGTTGACGTCCAGCATGTCGTTCAGCGCATCGTAGAGCGGCAGCAGATACGGGTGGATTTTTTCCGAGATGTCGCCCGGCAGAAAACCGAGTTTTTCTCCCGCTTCCACCGCCGGCCGCACCAGCATGATCTTCTTGAATCTCCGTTTGAGCAGCCCCTCCACGGCGAGCGCGACCGTCAGGTAGGTCTTCCCGGTGCCGGCGGGACCGATGGCGATGATGATGTCGCGCTTTTTGGCGGACTGGATCAGGTCCCGCTGAGCCGCCCCTTTGGGCGTGACGAATCCGCGCGACGGCGAAACCGCGACGCGTTCGGTGAAGATGGACACCAGGTCGGCCTTGGGGTCCTCCGCCACCAGCCGGATCGCGAACTTGATGTCGCCGTTCTGCGGCGGATTTTTTCCCGCGAACAGTTTTTCAAGCTGCAACAGCAGCCGTTCGACCGCGGCCACCGCGTGCGAAGCGCCGTGGACCTTGATCTCGTTGCCGCGCGTCGTGATGCGCACGTCGAATTTTTTTTCGATCAGTTTGAGATTGAGATCGTGCACCCCGAAGATTTCGGGGATCAGGCGGTGGTTGTCGAGGGTGATGTCTTTGCTGATGGTGTCCAAGTCGGCCTTCATGAAGGTTCGTGCATTCCAGTTCTATTATACAGACGGGTGGCTGGAAGCAAAAGTTAGATCCGTGCCCACAAGGGTTTGCCGGGGAGCGGGCATCCGCTGTCGCAGCGGAAAAGGCTGCCGCCGAAAATCGCGGCCCGCTTTCACCGGCAGAGCCAGGTAAGGCATTGAAAATAATGGAATTGTGGTGTTCGGGCTCAAGGGGTCAGCGCCGGGTTCCCTGCGGCTGAATGAGGTCGAGGAACTCGCCGCGGGTGCGGGCGTCCGATTTGAAGGAGCCCAGCATCGAGCTGGTGGTGGTGTAGGAACTCTGCTTTTCCACCCCGCGCATGGACATGCAAAGATGCAGCGCCTCGATGACCACACCCACGCCTTTGGGGTTGAGGATGCGGTCCAGACATTCGGCGACCTGGGTGGTCAGCCGTTCCTGCACCTGAAGCCGGCGGCTGAACGCATCGACGATGCGGGGAACCTTGCTGAGCCCGATGATCTTGCCTTTGGGCAGGTAGGCCACGTGGCATTTGCCGAAGAAGGGCAGCATGTGGTGCTCGCAGAGGCTGAACAGGTCGATGTCCTTGACGATCACCATCTCATCGTAGTCTTCCGCATACAGTGCGTCGTTGACCAGATCGTCGATGTTGACCCAGTAGCCGCTGGTGAGAAACTTGAGCGACTTCTCAACGCGCTCCGGTGTGTTCACCAGGCCTTCGCGTGAGGGATCTTCTCCGATTTGCATCAGGATTTGTTCAATCAGTTCTTTCACTGGCGGCTCCTCTGTAGACCACGAAGTTTCGCTCGGATTCGTACAGTTTCAACTCGTGCAGCTCTCCATACTTGATTTTCGGTTCGAGAATTTCCCAGAATTTGATCGCGATGTTCTCCGCCGTGGGGATGATGCCGCGCATGAAATCCACATCGACATTGAGGTTCTTGTGATCCACCTTTTCGACGATCTCTTCGTTGATGATCTGCTTGAGCGCTTTCAGATCCAGCACCATGCCGGTCTCCGGCGCGACTTCGCCGCGCACAGTCACTTCCAGAACGTAATTGTGCCCGTGCCCGTTCGGGTTGTTGCACAAACCGAACACCGCGGCGTTCTTTTCATCGGAATAATCGGGATTGAACAGTCGGTGACTGGCGCAAAAGTCCAGCCGCCGGGTGATGTAGATCATGGGCAGTCGGGGCTCAAAAAATGTCGTGACACAGGAGACCGTGGGGCGATGGGCAGACGGAATGAAGGCCCGCCTGCTTCCCCGTTCACTTCAGGTATTTCTTTTTGTTGTCCGTGGTGTAAAAACCCGGTCCGTACAGATGAAACGTCATCTTGCCGAACGTCTTGTGCAGCGCGCCGCCGCACTCCTCGCATTTTGCGATCGGCTCGTCATCGACCTTCTGCAGATACTCGAATTCCTTTTTGCACTTTTCGCATTGATACTCGTAAACAGGCATGGTTCGATCACCTCCGAGAAACCACAACTCTAACAAACACGCCCCTCAATCCGGACGCCCTGTAAAACCAGCGGGCGCTGGGCGGCGTGTTTCACTTTGGCTGCCAGAGAATCGGCTGCCGCTTGGCGCCGCCCCGAAACACGTTCAGGGTCTTGGGGATATTCTGGTTCAACTGTTCCAGCGTGAACACCGAAGAGGGCAGGGTGAGGCCCCATTCCGGATCGTACACGCCTACCAGCATTCTATCTTTGCCCAGGATTTGAATCACAATAAATTTTTCGATCTGGTGCTTTTTCTGCACCGCGAACGGCATCATGAAGGTTTCGTTCTCCTCCTTCACGCCGAATCGCATCTCCGATTTTCCGGATTCCACCGATTCGAACAGCAGAGATTTCAGCGAATCGGCAAGCCCCGGGTAGATGTTTTCTTTGGGAAAGAGCACGATCCCGTAATTTTCGCTGTTTTTGAACAGCTCATAATCGGGAGTATCCGGCCTGGCCGGTTCGGCCGCGCCGGCCCAAAAGAGCAGCAGGAGAAACGCTGCCCACACAAACAGATCGGCCGGGACCCGTGCGGGATGGGCCTGTGCGAGCGTGCGCGGTTTTCGGTGCATGCGGTTCATGGCAGAATTTCGGTCTGGCTGAAGAAGTAGCGGATTTCGAACGCCGCGTTTTCAGCCGAGTCGGACCCGTGCGAGGAGTTTTTCTCGATGTCGATGGCGAAATCCTTGCGGATGGTTCCCGCCGCCGCATCCTTGGGGTTGGTCGCCCCCATCAGTTCCCGCCAGCCCGAAATGGCGTTTTCTTTTCCCAGCACCATCAATACCACAGGTCCCGAACTCATGTACGTCGTCAGGTCGTTGAAAAAGGGCCGTTCCTTGTGAACGTGATAAAAGCCCTCCGCCACGGATTTGGACAGCAGACAGCGCTTCATGGCGAGGATTCTGAATCCTTTGGATTCGATGCGTTCGGTGATTTTGCCGATCAGGTTGCGCTCGACGGCATCCGGTTTGATGATGGCCAGGGTTTGTTCCATGAAAATCCTTCCTCAGGTGAATGTGTTGCGGAAAAAAAAAGGGGTATCTGGGCGTATCCGCCCAAATACCCCCCTTTGATGACAAACTGTTTACCGAAGAACAACCCCGGTCTTCTTGATCACAAAACCTTCATCCAGGTTGTCGATCCATTTCATCTGGATCGCATTGTTCTTGGCGATCTCGTCGCAGATATAAACGCAGATCTCACAGGCCTTGCAGCGGTCCACGGAAACGTAGGCGGACTTGTCTGCTTCGCTGTAGTTGATGCAATTGGCTTCAGGACAGTAGGTCGTGCACAGGGAACAGTTCTTCTGCGAACAGATGTCCTTGTCTACTTGAGCAACGTAGTACATGGTTTCTCCAGGAAATTAAAAATATTAAACGCCCGCAGCAGCAGCGTGTTGTGCGTCCGTGAGTGCTTCAAACTTCGCATCTTTGTGCGCCCACCCTTTTTCCATCATGTATTTGTAGGTGGCTTCAAGGGTTTTCATGTTCGCTTCCAAAAGCTTCTGCTTTTTGGCGAACTTTTTCTCGATGGCACTGTCAAGTGCTGCCGTGCCGCCGGAAACGACGATGCCTTTGCCGATGAAGCGGTCCTTGACCGATGCCGCGAGGGATTTCAGATCCGGCATCCCGAATACGGCTGCGATCGCACCGCACATGGCCATGTTGGTGGCCAGCTCGGTTTTGGCGACCTCGTTTGCGATTTCAGTTGCCGGGAGGTAGTAAAGTTTGGCCTCCAAATCGTCCATCTCTTTTTGCTCATCCCGGGAGAAGGGGATGGGCGTGCGGCTGTTGATCAGGATGATGCCGCCCTTTTTGAGACCCGTGTAAAACGGCATCGTGTAGGATTTGCCCAGGGTGATGACGGAGGGGTGGAAGATCATGATCACGTTGGGGAAGATGATCTCGCCGATCTCGTAAATCTCCTGATTGGAAATCCTCACGTAACTTTCAACCGGGGCATTCCGTTTCTCGGAGCCGAAAAAAGGAACGAGAGAACTGTGCCCACCGGAAATGACCACCCCGTTACTGATGATATGGGATGCCGTGACGACCCCCTGGCCTCCGATTCCCGCCATGCGGACGTTGTAGCGCTTGACTTCTGCCATTGGTGTTCCTCCTTATTTCTTGGCTTTTTTCTTCTTGTCTTTGGCTTCGATCTCTTTCAGGTACTCCTTGGCGCGATCGGAGATGATTTCTTCAAAACCATACCGCTCTTTTTCGATCTCAAAAGCGTCCTTCATTACTTCCGGAGTCGGGATCGAGTACTCGATGTTGCAGGAGGTGTAAGCCTGAACATAGGTCGCTCCGAATTCGCGGGCCACCAGAATGGCGCGGCGCACCGTCCGTGCGACACGGGCGGGATTGGTGGGCGCCAGCCGGGCGATGTAATCCAGTTTGGCGACTTTCGCCAGCCCGATCACGTCCATTTTCTCGCCGATCTTGCCGCGGGGGGCCATCTTCAGAACTTTCCCGTGATTGGTCATGCCGCTTTCCTGTCCGCCGGTGTTTCCGTACACCTCGTTGTCCAGCATGATGGTGGTGAACTTCTCATGGCGGAACCAGCTGTGCATGAGCCCCTGGAAACCGATGTCCACCAGACCGCCGTCGCCGGCCATCACCACAACGTCTTTTTTCTGATTCGGGAAGCGAATTTCCAGACCGCGTTTCAAACCGGAGGCCACCGCGTTGGTGTCGCCGTAGTTGCCGTAGACAAAAGGCACCGATGCCTGAGACAGAGCCAGACGGCCGCAGCCGGCGGTTCCCACCACAATCGTGTGCTCCGGATTGGGCATGCCGATGTAAGCCAGCCGGATGAACAGAGTCATGGCGCAACCCGCACACATGGGATGCTCTTCCAGCACTTCTTTGAACTTACCCATGTCGGTGACTTTTTTCTGCTTGCCGTAAGGGCCGTGATCCACGAGATCTTTGTACTCGATCGGAAGATTATCCTTGAAAGCCGGAGCGGGATAGAGGGTTTCTAAAGACATATCGTGATCCTTTATATTAAAAAATAGATTTTATAAGTAATTGGGACGTTATCGTCTTTTATATTGTAACCGAAAAACAAAGCGTTTTTCGATTGAGACCAGAAATCATACCGGCTCAGCCGGAACCTGCAACAGTCTAGGGCGTCTGCTTTCTCGCATCCGCCAGCCATTCCAGAATCATTTCCGTCGGCATGGTCATGCCGCCGAACACCCGGGGACCCGGGGAGATTTCGGCTTTACAGTTGCCGTACAGCACCGCACAGACTTCCTTGTGCATCCAGCCCGCCTGGTTGAACTCGGGGACCAGGATGCGTTTGGCGTCTTTCACCGCCTCGATGAGCTGACGGGCCGGAAACGGCCGAATGGTTTTGATTTTGACCAGTCCCACCTTGCGGCCCTGTTCGCCTTCCTGGCGCACCGCTTCGCGCGCCTGCGATACCGCTGATCCGGAAGCGACGATGAAATCCTCCGCACCCGGATTGATCACTTCAACCAGACCGCCCAGCAGGAAATCAAAATATTTCGCGGCGCGTTCGTTGGCGGCGAACACTTCCTGCTGCCAGCTGGAGTGCATGTGATAACTGATGAAATTACTTTTCTGAATCGGGGCGTCGCGGGAGAGACGCGCGGGCGGGTTTTCGTTGTCCATCGCCGGCACGGCGGATCGCCAGCCGTCTCTCGGTGGCAGTTTGTATTCTTCCGAAGTCATGGAAACCTGACCGCGGGCATGCGTCACAAAAAAACCATCCACGGAAACCACGGCGGGCAGCGTCACATCGACTTCTTCAGAGACGACACAGGCCGCGAGGGGATAATCGTAAAAGTCCTGCTGGTTTTCAGCGTGCATCAGAATGATGCCCGTGTTCAGCATGAAGGACATCTCGATGTTGTCGGGCTGAATCGCCAGCGGCGTGTTGATCACCCGGCACATATTCAAGAGAACGATGGGCGTCCGGGCTCCGGGCCAGGAAGCGATCGCTTCCATGCCGCGCATCAGGCCGGGACCCGAGGTGGCCGTGAGGCAGCGTACTCCGGCGCGCGACGCACCGGACATGGAGGACATCACGCCGATTTCCTCCTCGCCGCGATAATAATCCTTGATGTAACCCTCGTCATAGAGGTAGCCCGCCTGCTGCATCGTTTCGCTCTGCGGCGTGATGGGGTAAGAGAACGCGCAATCAATGTTGGCTCGACGTATGGATTCCCGGGCCGCTTCACTGCCGGTGATGAAATGGGTCTCCCGTGGAAGTTTATGGAACATCTCTTCTGCAGAAACGACCTTCTGCAAATCACCCGCTGGGACCCAATCTTGCGGTTTGCCTTCAGCCTGGGGATTTACGTTCGACATATGCTGTCTCCTCGATCAATGCGTTTGTATACAGTAGACTATGAGAGAAACCGGCTACCGACTATTCCGAAAAATTGAGCTTGTTTGGTTCAGATTTTAGTTGGGGCAATCAAAGGGGGGCACACACTCTGCCCCGCTCAGTCCTGCGCGTGAGGGCCGTTGCAGGGTCTGAAAAATCGCCCGAAATTCACCCAAAATAACTTTCCTACCGTGTCAAAAATGAGCCTCATATTAATAACCGGGGTGAGTTCTGTCAAGTGATAACCCACTAAATATGAGTCTTTTCAGCCATCCTTTTCCTCAGGCAGCATTTTCTCGAGCAGGTCCAGTTCGTTGAAATAGGCGAAGGCCTTTTCGAGGAATTCATTCAGGGACTTGTCGTTGTAGAATTTGAGTGTTTTGTCCGCCAGTTCCGTCGTGTGGCATACGGAATATTCGATGGGACTGGTGTTCGAATAGCGGATAATGTCCACCAGCCAGTGAATGTTGGCGATGTTTTCTTCGGGACGGGTGACGGCGACGACGCCGTATTCCTTCACTTTATAGAGAAACTGGGTGCCGCCCATCCCATTCGGTTCGGTTCGGCTTAACAACAGGTTGTCCTGGATCACCATGGCTTTTCCCCAAAGATATATTTTAATCACTTTTCGCGGTAATTTACAGGTTTTCGATGACTGTGGGGAAAAATAGTTTTGAAGAAATGTGAGTTTTTTGTTTTTCCCTGTTTTACCGTTTGTTCTACAATACGGCCCTCGTCGGTTGGAATCCATCCCCCCGTTGAAATCGCCGCCCTGGAAGAAGGCGGATGGGCCCGCGGGGCAGCGATTCCACCCGCCGGGTTTGAGCTTATTTCCCAATCAAGAACACCCTTTTTAGGACAGGACCCATGCAGCCCATTGAACTGAACGATCCCGCTGAAATCGAGACCTTTTTGAGCCAGATCAAGCTGACCGGTGAAGGCTTCACCACCGACTGCCTGTTGATGGATGCCTACGATGCCGGCCTGGACTACCCGGATTATCTGAAGGCGGAAGGCGAGGACCCCAACGCCAGCTATCAGGAAAAATCACCGGCCTGGGCCAAATATCACATGCGGCAGGGAAAACGGGTGTTTATGGTGTACGGCGGCGGCGGAAAAGAAAGAAGGACGCATTTTTCCGAAACCCCCTGACGGCTTTTTCGCTCTAACCCAAAAACCAGGCAGCTCCACAGCCTTTTACAGAAAAACAGGGAAAGCGCATCCTGTGAGGTGATTTGAAATGAATTTTGACAAGGAAACCCAGGTCCGCATCCTGCACGTTGCGGCCGGGCGTCAGGAAGGCAGGGAGATCGATGAGGTGGACGAGCGCATCGCGCACGTCATGGACCTGCATCCGGAGTTCGATGAAATCTGGAAACAGGGGGAACTCGCCACCTATCCGCAGGAGATCGACGGCCAGGTCGTGAGTCCATTTGTGCACACAGTTTTACATGTGACCGTTGACAAGCAGCTTTTGAACGGCGACCCGCCGTTCGTTCAGGAAACGCTGGACCGGCTCAAGAAGCAGGGGATGGGGGAACACGAAGCCCTGCACGCCATCATCGGCGTCTACGCGGATCTGTATTTTTCCACGTTCCGCCAGGGCAAGCAGTTCGATCTTCTCGATTACCAGAGCCGTCTGTCTTACCTGTCCTTCGAGGAAGCGGACGAAAAGGAGTGAGACGCAGGCGCGCCGGTGCTCATTCCCACTGGCCCGGTTTGAGGGGCTCGTGGCACACTTCGCAGTATTCCAGTGTGTAAGCGTTGACGTGTTTGCATTCCGGGCAGTGGATCGTCTGATCTTCCCCGTATTCCTGAAACGGCGTCAGGCACTTTTCACACCAGGCCGATTTCGTGACGTTCTCCGTGCCGCATTTGCTGCAGATTTGAGCGTTCATGCCATTAAGATGAGTGCGATCGCGGGCCGGTGCAAAAAATTTCGCATTTTGGAAGCGTTGCGCGCGTGGGGCCGCGCCGGGAAAGCGTGCTGGCGAGGGGGACTGAAGGGAAGAGGGGAGCGGGCTCCCCCCGAATCTGTTAAAGCACCTTGGAGATGGTTTTTCCGAGGTCCGCCGGGCTCTTGCACACTTTGATGCCGCAGCGTTTCATCACCTTCATCTTTTCTTCCGCCGTGCCCTGACCGCCGGAGATGATGGCGCCGGCATGGCCCATCCTGCGGCCCGGAGGGGCGGTCTGTCCCGCGATGAAGCCGACCACCGGTTTTTTGACGTTCTTTTTGATGTAGCGCGCCGCTTCGTCCTCGGCGCTGCCGCCGATCTCCCCGATCATGCAGATGGCCTTGGTGCCGCGGTCCTTGTTGAACAGCTCCAGGATGTCCGTGAACCGGCTGCCGATGATGGGGTCGCCGCCGATGCCCACACAGGTGGACTGGCCGATGCCCATCGCGGTCAGCTGCCCCACCGTTTCGTAGGTCAGGGTGCCGCTGCGGGAGATGATGCCCACGTTGCCCTTCTTGTGAATGTGGGCGGGCATGATGCCGATCTTGGCTTTGCCGGGCGAGATGACGCCGGGGCAGTTGGGGCCGACCAGCCTGGAATCGGAGCTCTCCAGGTATTTGTACACCTCGACCATGTCGTAGGTGGGGATGCCTTCGGTGATGCAGATGATCAGCTCGATCCCCGCCGCCGCCGCTTCCAGGATCGCGTCCGCCGCGAACGGAGGCGGCACGAAGATCATGGTGGCGTTGGCCCTGGTTTTCTTGGCGGCGTCGGACACCGTGTTGAAGACGGGGACTTTTCCCAGAACCGTCTGTCCGCCCTTGCCGGGCGTGACGCCGCCCACCAGTTTGGTGCCGTAAAGCATGCTCTGCTCGGCGTGAAACTGGCCTTCCCGTCCGGTGATGCCCTGGACGATCAATCTCGTATTTTCATCGACTAGAATGCTCATTGGATCGATTTCACCGCTTTTTGTGCTGCGTCTTTCATTCCGTTGCCCACGACGAAGGAAAGGCCGGACTCTTCCAGGATCTGGTGTCCTTCCTCCATATTGGTGCCTTCCATCCGGACAACGATGGGGACTTGAACGTTGAGTTTTTTTGCCGCCGCCACCACGCCGCGCGCCAGGATGTCGCAGCGCAGGATGCCGCCGAAAATATTGATGAAAATCGCTTTCACGTTTTCATCGGAAAGCAGGATGCGAAAACCGTTTTCGATCATCTCCTCGTTGGCGCCGCCGCCCACATCGAGAAAGTTCGCCGGTTCGCCGCCCGAATGCTTGATGATGTCCATCGTCGCCATCGCCAGCCCGGCCCCGTTGACCATGCAGCCGATGTTGCCGTCCAGCTTGATGTAGTTGAGGTGAAACTTGGACGCTTCCACCTCAAGCGGCGCCTCTTCATCGAGATCGCGGAATGCCTGCGTGTCCTTGTGCCGGTAAAGGGCGTTGTCGTCGATGCTGACCTTGGCGTCCAGAGCCAGAACCCGGTTGTCGGAAGTGATGACCAGCGGGTTGATCTCCAGCATGTCGCAGTCTTCCTTCACGAAAGCCTGGTACAGGTTGATGATGAACGGAATCATCTTTTTGAACGCATCGCCTTCCAGGTTCAGCGCGAAAGCGATCTTGCGGGCGAGGTAGGGTTTGACGCCCACCACCGGATCGACGATTTCCTTGATGATCTTCTCCGGAGTCTCCGCGGCCACTTCCTCGATTTCCATGCCGCCGGCTTCGCTGGCCATGATCAGCACCCGGCTGGTCTCCCGGTCAATGAGAATGCCGAGATACAGCTCCTTGGCGATGTCCATTCCCTCTTCGATCAGGACTTTCTTGACCAGGCGGCCTTCCGGCCCGGTCTGCGGCGTCACCAGGGTCATGCCGATGATGTCGTCCGCGTGAGTCTGTGCTTCCTCGGGGCTTTTGGCGAGTTTCACACCGCCGCCCTTGCCGCGGCCGCCGGCGTGGATCTGCGCCTTGACCACCGTCACCGGCGTTCCCAGCTTGCGTGCCGCATCGGGAGCCTGCGCGGGGTCCTCCACCAGAATTCCGACCGGTACGGGAACGTTGTATTTCGCCAGGATCTCCTTCGCCTGGTATTCGTGAATTTTCATCGCACTTGCTTTAAAAGGGAAATGGGGTTTGCGGGATAAAAGAGCCCAGTTTTTATCACAACTCCCATACCTTGTCAAAGCAAATTGGCAAAAAATCCCCGTGGTTTCAACGGGATTGCCGGTTCGGCGATCGTGTCGCGCTGTTATCGGTGATAGAAGGGTGCCGGCTGGAAACCGTGTGCCGGAATGGATGTGGGAAGGGGGTAACGGTCAGATTTTAGACGTGATACTTTTCTGCATCGGGGGCCGCACCGCCGCGCCGTTGGAACCGTTCGTTTCGTTGTACAGCTGCATCCAGCCTTCCAGAAGCGGGCTGAGCACTTTGAGGATCGATTCCAGCGCTTTGCGGTCGGATTTGATGTTCGCCAGCGTCAATTGATTGAGGATGAACTGGTACAGGCTTTCCAGCCGCACCGCCACATCCCCGCCTTTTTCGATGTTCAGGGACACCGACAACTCGTTGATGATGTCGTGGGTTTTCTGGATGTAAAGGCTCTTGGCGGCGATGTCGCCCCGGTCCACCGCCTCGATAGCCATGTGCGTGAACTTTTTGGCGCCCTCGTACATCATGATGATCAGTTTGCCCTGGCTGGAAGTGGAAACCTGGTTCTGCTTGTAGGTCTGGTAGTGCTTGGAGGGGACCATGAAACGAATATCTCCTTAAGGCGTCAGAGGATTAGGAATTTTTAAACAGATTCTGAACGCCCGAAAGAGCCTGCGTGAACGCATCTCTTTGGGTGTTCAACTCTCCGATGAGGATTTCCAGGTTGGTGAAACGCAACCGGAGATCTTCTTCGAACACGACCAGACGGTCTTCCAGATCAAGGATGGTGTTGTCGAAATCCTTGATGGTTTCGGTGATGGTGTCGATTTCCGCGGACAACGGACCGTTGAGCGACGTGTCCACCAGGTTGTCGAGCACCCGGTTGATGGTCTCCGCCACGCCGATGGAAAGCGTGATCGTTCCGTAATCGCCGTCATTCAGATTGCCGAGCCGGAAATTGAGGCCTTCGGCGTCGGTGCCTTCCGCGCCTGCGTAAAAATTGCCCGATCCAACGGCGTCCGTGTAGTTGTTCTGCCCTGTGGGGCTCAGTTGCGGGACGCCGCCTGAAACTCTCAAATCATACGTGCCGGGAACCGTGTTCTTGGTGAAGCCGACGAAGGTGACGTCGTTGTTGGTCGTGGTTCCCTTACTGGAGAAAAGCTGACTGACATTGGAAATATCGGTGGTCAGGGCGTCGGTCAGAACGGCATCGTCAACGGAAAGCGTTCCGTCTGTCTGCGTCCGGATGCCGACCTGGGAAAGAAAGGAGAAGGTGCCTTCGACTCCGGCTACCTGGCCACTCACGGTATTGCGAAGCGACTGCTGAAGATTCTGCACCGTAAAGTTACCAAATAAGACGCCCGTGGTAAAGGTGTCCGGATTCAAAAACTGCTGTTCGTTGAGAAAAAGTGTGATGTCGTTGTAGCCGTTGACGAAATTATTTATTTTTTCCTTGATGGCTTCCTGATCGGAAGACAGCGTGATGATTCCGGAGCCTGCGGATTTGAGATTGAGCACCGCGCCGTTCAGCACATCGGTCACCGTGTTGCTGGACTTGGTGATCGAAACGCCGTCGATAACCAGGCTGGCGTTCTGCGCCGACTGGGTTTCCGTGAACGCCAGCACCTCCTGTGTGCCGCCGCCGATGAATCCCTGCTTGAGCGAAACCGAAACGCTGTTGTCCGCACCCGTCTTGGTTCCCGAAACTAGCAGCTTGACCGGGTTGGTGGCGCTGCCGTCGTTCAGAAAGGAAGCGGAGACGTCCGCACCCGAATTGTTGATCGCAAGGCGCAGGCCGTCGAGCGTGTTGTTGGTCGAGTCGATGGTGATCTCGGTGGTCGTGGAACCCACCGTGATTTCGAGGATGCCCTGCGGAACCGTGGAGGTGGTCTCGGCGAAACCTTCCGAGATCAGCTTGCTTTCCCGCGCCAGCTGATTGACCGTCAGCGAAAACGTTCCCGAGGCCGCCTGGCTCGTCGTGTCGAGCGTGACCACCTGGTTGGTGTCCGTGGCGCTGTTGTTGGAAAAATCCCCGCGGGTGGACAGAAACCGGGCTTCCGTGTTGAGCGTGGTGACCACGCTTTTGAAGGTCTGCAGGCGGGACTGCAACTCCTGGAACGAGGCCAGTTTCTGGTTCTCGATCTCCTTTTTCGCTTCCACCAGGTCGATCGGCCGGCGCTGCAACGCGATCAGGCTGCTGATCAACGACGCGGTATCGAGTCCTGAATTGAGTCCCGAAATAGCGGATTCGGCCATGGGAACGTTCCGTCCTGGAATAAGAGTGCGAGTTCAACTGTACCAAACCCAATTAACGGCCTAACAAATTGTAAACTTTAGCTTTTAAAACGCATTTCGCGCAACTGCTTGATAAATCGGCGCGCAGCGGCTTTTGCGGCCGCAATTTTTTAAGTTTAAAAAAATCAGTGGTTTATGAAAAAAGGCTTGATTCCGGGCCGTGGGGTGCTAAAGTACCGGCATAGCGAATTTCCTTGAATTTTGGGCGGCAAATGACAGATCAGCTCGATTTATTTGGCGAACCTCAGGAGGAAAAGGCCCCGGCGCCGAAAACCTCTGATTTCACGCCGAGAATCCAGTATTTCGACCTGGAGACCCAGAAAAGCGCCGACGATGTGGGCGGCTGGGACAACGCCCACCTCATGAAACTGGCCGCAGGCGTCATCTGGGACAGCGTGGACGGCAAATACCACACCTACCTGGAGCCCGAGGCTGAAAAACTGGCCGAAAAGCTCAAAACCGCCGATCTCGTCGTCGGGTTCAACGTCGAGGGCTTCGACTACACCGTTCTGCAGCCCTACGCGCCGTTCGATCTCAAGGAAATCCCCACCTTCGACATGCTGGTCGATGTGCGCAAGATCCTCGGACACCGGCTGAGCCTCAACCACCTGGCCCATCACACCCTGCACGCGGAAAAATCCGCCGACGGCCTCATCGCCCTGCAGTGGTACAAAGAAGGCAAAATGGACAAGATCGTCGAGTACTGCATCAAGGATGTGGAGATCACCCGCGATCTGTTCCTGTTCGGGCAAAAGGAAGGCTACCTCAACTACGAAAGCCGCTCCGGCGAACTCAAGCGCATGCAGGTCAACTGGCAAGCCGCTGACCTCATCAAATCCCCCTCCGGGAAATAATCCGCACCCCAGTTTCTCCCCGAATCAACCGAAGCGCATCGCTGCGTTCCGCACACCCCGTTTGCAACGATATCGCGACAAAGCGTTGACATTCTCTTGACACGGGCCGCGTACACTCAAAGATCGGACGTATAGCGCCTCCTGAGGAGGGAGTGCGTGTTTTCCTGCAAGAGCACGGGGTGGGGCGATGATCCAGAAGGCAAACCACAGGGAAATGGAAGAGGGGATGGGGCCCCGTCCGCACGATGCGGAACCCCCCGCTGCCATCATCCTGTTCGATGGCGTGTGCAATCTGTGCAACGGCTGGGTCGATTTTGTGATCGAGCGCGACCCGCAAAAGCGTTTCCGGTTTGCGGCGCTGCAGTCGCCGGCGGGGCGGCGCCTTTTGCTGGAGGTCGGGCTGCCGGCGGACTTTCTCGACAGCATCGTCCTCATCGAAAACGGCACCCATTACCTGTATTCCACGTCCATCCTGAGGACGCTGAGACGCCTGCATAAGTTGTGGCCGGTTTGCTACGCCTTGTCCGTCGTGCCCAAAATGGTGCGGGATTGGGTTTACCGCCGGGTCGCCGCCAGCCGGTACCTCAGGTTCGGCAAGCTCGACGCCTGCCGCCTTCCCACCCCGGAGCTGGATGCCCGCTTTCTCAAATGACCGCATCAATGAGCCGCTTCAAATACATTCTGGCGGGGGCGCTGCTGCTGTTTCAACTCGGCATGATCGGCTACGCCCGCTTTGTGCCGACGCGTTTTTTCTGCTGGGCTCCGTTCGATTCGCAAAACCGGTATCAGATTCAGGTCGTGTTGCCGGACGGGGAACTGACCGCCCATGAAATCGAAGCGCGCTACCGGATACCGCAACGAGGCTCGGACAACCGCGCCATCGCGCACATCCAGAAAATCGTGCAGCAATATGAGGAAAGCTACGGGTGGAACGACCGCGCTGCGGTGAAACTCACCTATACCGTCAACGGGGGCAAAGAACAGGTGTGGCGATGGAACACGCGCTGAAAAAATGGGCCGCCTCTTCCTGGAACCCCGTCCGCATCGGTGGGACCGCGCTGCCCGCCAACCTGTTGCTGCTGGCCAAGCTGATCCTGCTCTGCCTTTTCCTGTTTTCCGAGTGGAGACACTTTAAGGTTCCCTTTCTGCCGTTCGTTCCCGTTTTCGATTCGCTGCGTTCCTTCGAAGCGTTTCCCGCCGTTTTGTGCGGTGCGTTTTTCTTCGGGGCGTTTCTGGTCTTCTTCAACCGTTCCGTGCGGGCGGGTTGCCTGATGGTGGGCCTGGCGGTCCTGGTTGCCATTCTGGCGGGACGCATCGAATACCGCAACCACAGTGTGATCGCTTCGTTTCTCCTGATTCTGATCGGATTGCATGACAAACAGCACGGGCTGGCACTGCTGCGCCTGCAGGTCGCCGTGATTTATTTTGGAGCGGGCTTGAACAAGATCCTGGATCCTGACTGGCTGAACGGGCAGTTTTTCGAATTCTGGACGCACGAGCGCCTGAAGCACGCCCCTTACATGCTGGCGGCCTCTTACTTTCCACCCATGCTGCTTTCCCGGCTGTTCAGCTGGGTGACGATTTTTCTCGAGTTCAGTATTGCGCTCGGGTTTTTGATTCCCCGGTTCTACACCGTGGGTGTCTGGCTGGGGATCTTCCTGCACAGTTCGATCATGGTCTTCACGATCGAGTCCGCAAACCTGCAGGGCCTGTTCGCCTATTTTTTCCCGGTCGCGGCCGCTTCTTACCTGGTGTTTTTCAAATGGCCCGAAACGGCCACACGGATTCAGTACGACCCGCGGCATCGCCTCAGCCAATGGCTGAAACGGGTTTCCCGCTGGATCGATCCGGACCGGGCGTTCCATTGGCAGCCGTTTGCCCGATCCCTGAATGAAGATCGAAGCGGTCCCTATCTTGAGTTCCAGTGGAACGGCAGGACGTACGCCGATTTCAAGGCGGTCAAAGTGTTTCTGCTTTTGAATCCGTTGACCTATCTTGTTTTCTATTCGGGTTATTTGTTTCTGTTCCGCGCGCTTCCCTTTGCGGTCGGCCTGATCTGGGATTCCCGCTACATTCCCTTTGGAGCCGCGATCAAGGTGGCGTATGTTTTCATCCCGATCGCCTTCTTCTTCCCCCTGTTTGAAAAGACGATCGACTCCTGGCTCAAACGCTTCGCGGGAAGCAAACCGCTCCCGCCAACCTCCGCGCATGCAGGACAACTGCAAAGCCGCCACCCGCACCGATCGGCTTCTTGAAAGCAACTGCTTCATTCATTTTTCAGAGGGCGAAAATTTAGCGAAAATTAGATTGACACTTCTGTAGTACGGAAGGTATGCTCTTCCCCATGGCGAATCCTCTGGTTGCTGCCAATACCCATGAGCGCACCCCCGTTCCCGTCGCCTTGTGCCGGGTCGAAGCCGGGTTCCCGTCTCCCGCCGACGACTACATGGAAGGGGCACTCGAC
Organism: Nitrospinales bacterium; assembly: GCA_965223345.1. Taxonomy (GTDB): domain Bacteria; phylum Nitrospinota; class Nitrospinia; order Nitrospinales; family VA-1; genus CBDCWG01. Next base: position 134,197 of record CBDCWG010000007.1, on the reverse strand, counting down.
CTCAACGAGCATGTCATAAAACATCCTTCGGCGACTTATTTTGTCAGGGCTTCCGGGGACTCCATGACCGGAGCGGGAATTTTTGATGGAGACTTATTGATCGTCGATCGCAGCCTGGAGCCATCCCATCGCAAAATTGTGATTGCCGAGGTGGATGGCCAGTTGACTGTTAAGCGGTTGTTCAAGATGAACGGGCGGATTGCGCTGCAATCGGAAAACCCGAACCACCCGCCGATTGAGCTGCAGGAAGGCAACGAGGTCACGGTTTGGGGCGTGGTGACCCATTGCCTGCATAATCTTTTATGAAGATCTTCGCCCTGGTGGACTGCAACAACTTCTATGCTTCCTGCGAGCGTGTTTTCAACCCCGCTCTAAAAGGCCGTCCTATCGTCGTGCTTTCGAACAACGATGGTTGCATCGTTGCCCGTTCCAGTGAGGCCAAGGCCCTCAACATCCCGATGGCGGTGCCTTATTTCGAGCACGAAAAACTGATTAAAAAGCACAAGATCGCGGTCTTTTCCTCGAACTACCAACTTTACGGCGACATGTCGCAAAGGGTGATGGACAGCCTGCGCCTTTTCTGTCCTGATATGGAAGTGTATTCGATCGATGAAGCGTTTCTACGATTGGATCGCCTGCCGCACGAAAATCTCGACGCGTACTGCCAGAAGATCCGCAGGAAGGTCATGCAATGGACCGGCATTCTGGTGTCCATCGGCATCGGCCCTTCCAAGGTGTTGGCGAAGGCGGCCAATCACGTTGCCAAGAAACGGGACGGCGTATTCGATATCCGGAATGTACAGATACAGGAGGAAATCCTGAAAAAACTGGATGTCCACAAAGTATGGGGCATAGCCGGTGGCTGGGCCGAGCGGTTGGGCCGAATGGGTATCCGCAAAGCATCGCAGCTCAGAGACGCGCACCCGCACATCATCCGCAAGCAACTATCCGTGGTGGGAGAGCGCATCCTGCGGGAACTCAGAGGGCAGTCCTGTATCGATCTGGAGGATATTCAGCCGCGCAAAAATATCATGTCGTCCAAGTCGTTCGGCAATCTGCTCACGGAAAAGCGGCCATTGGAAGAAGCCCTGTCCAATTACGCAGCGCGGGCCTGCGAGAAGCTCAGAAACCAGAACAGCCGCGCCCAAGCCGTCTATGTGTTTGTATGCACCAGTGAGTTCAGGCCAGACGACCAGCAATACAACAACGGGATGACCTGCACCCTGCCGGTCCCGACCAGCGACACGCGCATCGTCATCGCAGTGGCAAAGTATTGCCTGAACAAGATTTACAAGCCGGGATACCGCTACAAGAAAACCGGGCTCATGCTGCTGGACCTGATCCCCGATTCTATGGAGCAGGGTCATTTGTTTGTGAAACAGAATCGGGGGCAGAGAGACCATTTGATGAGTATTTTGGACCGGATCAATGACCGCCACGGCCCCAACACGCTGTTCTTTGGGGCAGAGGGAATCACCCGGGAATGGAAGATGCGCTGCGGCTTGCGGTCGCCACGATACACGACGCAGTGGGATGAACTGTTGACGGTGGTCTGAACGATGCCCGGCAGATTCGTTCAAATAGCATCAGAACGGGAACTGGAGCATTTCTACAAAGCAAAAAACCGCGCTCCTTTCGATCCGAACTACAACATCGCGCCGCAAACCGACATCTCCGTTGTCCTTCAATCCAGGAAATCCCATCAACGTGAAATCCATTTGCTGCGCTGGGGACTGATTCCCTCATGGGCACAGGATGACAAGAAGCCCATGATCAACGCCCGTTCCGAAACCATCGGAGAAAAACCCACATTCCGCGAGAGTTTCAAAAAACAGCGCTGCATCGTACCGGCAAGCGGATTTTACGAGTGGAAGCGGGACGATGAGACCAAGACCCCGTATTTCATCAAGCCCAGGGAAGGGATGTTTTCATTCGCAGCGGTCTGGTCGAGCTGGGCGCCGAACAAAGGCACCGCTCCCATCCCAACCGTAGCCATCCTCACCGCTGCCGCCAACCCTGTGTTGCAAGCCATCCATCATCGCGTGCCCGTTCACTTGAGCGAAGATCGGTTTGAGCAGTGGCTCGACCTGAATATTGAAGGAAAAGATCTCGGGTACCTGCTTCAGCCGCTTGCGGATGAGGCAATCGAGTTTTGGCAAGTGGACAAGCGGGTCAACAAAGTTGAGAACAACGATGCCGAGTTGATGGAACCGGTCGCGGTGGATTGACTCGTCTTTCAGGATCGAAACGCAGTTCCTGAAAAAGCATGCCCGTTCAGGCTTTGACGGAGGCGATGAGTTTTTCGATGATGTCGGCGGGTTTGACGTTTTCCGCTTCCGCCTTGAAGTTGAGGATGATGCGGTGTTCCAGCACCTGCCGCGCCACGCTGCGCACGTCTTCCACGGTGATGCTCACGCGGTTGTCCATCAGCGCGCGCGCCTTGGCGCCGAGGATGAGGTACTGCGACGCGCGCGGGCCGGCGCCCCAGTCGATCCACTCTTCCACGAACCCCGGTGCGCCGCCGTTCTGGTTCGGGCGGGTGCTCTGCACCAGCTCCACCGCGTAGTTCGCGACGTGCTCGGAAACGGGAACCCGCGGCACCAGAGTTTGCAGCTCCTGCACGCGCTCGGCGTTCAGCACCACGCTCAGGTCCGGGCTTTGTCCCGAAGTCGTGGACATGGCGATGTCCACTTCCTGTTCCTTGGTCGGGTAGGACACGTTGATGATGAACATGAAGCGATCGAGCTGCGCCTCGGGAAGCGGATAGGTGCCTTCGTGCTCAATGGGATTTTGTGTGGCGAACACCATAAAGGGCTGATCCAGAGGATACGTGTTGCCGCCGACCGTGACCTGCTGTTCCTGCATCGCCTGCAGCAGCGCCGCCTGTGTTTTGGGCGGCGTGCGGTTGATTTCGTCCGCCAGGATGATGTTGGCGAAGATCGGGCCCTTGATGAACTGGAACGAGCGTTTGCCGGTGGCCGGTTCCTCGTGCAGGATGTCCGTGCCGGTGATGTCCGAGGGCATCAGGTCGGGCGTGAACTGGATGCGGCTGAATTGCAGGTTGAGCACCTGCGCCACCGTGCTGACCAGAAGCGTCTTCGCCAGGCCCGGCACGCCCACGAACAGGCAGTGGCCCTTGGAGTACAGGGCGACCAGCAGGTCCTCGATCACCTGGTCCTGGCCCACGATCACCTTGCGGATTTCGCGCACCACGTTGTCCTTCGCTTCCAGCAGCTCTTTTGCCAATTCCAGATCTTCCATTAAAAACGTCCTGTCGGTTTAGGGTGCGGCCGCGCCGGGCGGCGGCCGGTCACTCGATGAATTTGTACAGGCTTTCCTGTAATTTTTTTTCTTCCGGCATCTCGAGCGCCTCGTAAATTTCGATCAGCCGCAGGTGGACGAACGGGTTGAACGGGTTCACCCGCACGGCGCGCTGGAAGTACGTGAGCGATTTTTCATGCCGGCCGGTGGCGAAATACAGCTCGCCCAGGTTGACCAGAGTCGTGTGAAAGTCCGGATAATGCTCCAGCGTGGTTTTCAGGTACGACTCGGCCCGGTCGTGATCCTTGAGGATCATGTACGTGCCCGCCAGCTTGTTGTACAGAATCGGCGAGCGCACTTCGCTTTCCTTGTACGCCTTTTCGTACTCGACGATCGCCGCTTTGTATTCGTTGCGCGATTTCAGGATATCCCCGAGAAACGTCAGGTCCTGCGACCGGCGGGCGCCGACCTCGCGGTATTCCTTCTGTTCCACGTCCGCGGAGCGGTTTTTTTTGAAGCGTTTCTCCAATACCTTCAGCCCCGGAATGGTCTTGAGCTTCTTCGCCTGCACGGCCGCTTTCCATTGCTCCTGGAAGGTGTCGAGATCCATGCCCGAGCGGTTTTCCAGCGCCGTTTCGAAATCCTGCCCGTCCGCCAGGTCGGTGAGCAACAGCGGCAGGGTTTCGTGCCCGCGCTCCCGCACCAGAAAATCGATCATCGAGGCCACTTCCGCGTAGGCGAGCTGCACGTCCTCCTGCGTTTTCAGCTTGGCGAGCGAGGGCATCATGCTGTCCAAAGAAATCAGGTAATCGTTTTTGAGCCCGCTGGCCAGAACCGTTTCCATGAGCGGCGTGAGGAAATCCTTGCCCTGCCGCCAATGGTTCTCGAAGTATTTCGCGATGCCTTCGTGCATCCACAAGGGCAGGTTGTTGCGGCTTTTCTTGGTGAGCAGATAATGAATGTACTCGTGGCTCAGCGTGTCCATCCAGCCGTAGCCGCGCACCAGGGACGCCGGGGAGATCAGCATCAGCCGGTTGTACTTGCACAGGGCCACGGTGCCGGAGGTGAGGATGTCCTTGCGCGTCAGCGGGGAGACCTGCGACAGCGGGTCGCGGTCCGGATAGATCTCGACCCGCACTTTTTCCCTGGGGTAATAATCGAGCAGTTTGCCGAGGGTGTGATACGAGGCTTCCAGCACCTCCTCGGCGTAGTGCACCAGGATCTCGTCCGGCCCCTTCACGAACTTGAAGATGAAGTGTTCCGATTCGCGCGTGACGAACGGGGCCGCCGCCTTGCGCGTTTCGTTCACCAGGCTCTTGAACTCCCGCACCACATCGCGGGAGCTGTCCACCCGCTTGAGCACCTTCCAGGCGTAGTCGTAATTGCCCTTGAAAAACTCCACCCGCGCCTGCAAAAAATGCACGTCGCCGGATTGGGGATACCGCTTCAGCAGTTCCGTAACGAACGCGTCGGCTTCGGCGATGCGCCAGTCCTCGATCAGCTTGTGGCCCTCGAAGATCGCTTCCGGCGCGATGGTGGCCGCGCGCACCGGCACCGCGACGGCCAGAAAGGCCGCGGCGATCCATCCGATCCACAAGGCAAGCGCGGTCCGCATCATTTCACCAGCTCCTTGTAATATTCCATCACGAGGCGCTCGTAACTTTTCGGGGTGTTCTTTTTCATGGCCTTCAGGATTTCATCGCGGAATTCGCTGGGCACCCGGTACTGATCCTCCGAAGGCAGGTTGACCTTTTCCTTCTGCATGCGCGCCGACCCGCCGCGCCGCGGATCCCGCGCCCGGCCGGTTCCGAACTTCAGCGGCGTCGAGCGCGCCGAGCGTTGCGCCATCTGCTGGTTGGATTCCTTGATTTCCTGCAGCATCTCCCGGGTTTCCGCAAGCTCACGCAGCGCGCGGTTTTCCGCATCGATGCTGCGCTGCACCCGGTGCTCGCTCAGGTTCGATTCCGCCTGCTGCATGTAGCGTCCCGTGCGCGACATCTTGGCCGACAGCTCCGGCGTGATCATCGGGTTCTGCCGGTTGATCTGGCCGAACTCCTGCGCCAGCCGGTCCGCCGACTGCTTCATTTCCTTTTCCTGCCCGGCCATCTTTTCCATCTCCGCCTTGTCCGCTTCCGAAAGCAGCGACTGGTCGCTGTCGCGGATCATGCGCATCAGCGATCCCAGCTTCTTGGAGATCTCGCTGTTGAGCCGGGTCACTTCCTTGAGATCCGTGCCCACGCGGTCCTGCAGGTCCTCGCGCTGATTGGGCACCGTGCGGATCGAGTTCTGCCACTGGAACACCTCTGGATAGGTGCTTTTGAACAGATTGTTGAATTCGTTCAGGTCGAACAGATCCGCCATTTCATCCAGCGCTTCGTATTTGCCCTGCAGGCCGGGCAGCGCCGCCAGGAATTTCAGGAACACGTCCACCCGCAGCGCGTCCATCTCCGCCGTGAGTTTCGTGAGCTCCCGCCGCGCCTGGTTCAGGGCTTTGAAGTTTTTGTCCAGGTCTTCACTCTGGTTGGCATCGACGGTTTTTTGTCCGAGCTCCTGGATCTTCTGGTTCACCGCCATCTCTTCATCCTGCAGTTTGCTCATGGACTGCATGGTGGGATGGTTTTTCAGGTAGGCGTCGTCCTCCCTGAAAATCGACTGGATGGCGTGGATGTCTTTTTTGAGCTCTTCAAACAGATTGTTGAGCGCGCTCTCGAAGTTTTTGGTCTGCGCTTCGCGCAGTTTCTGGTTGATGTCCGTGGTCTGCTCCAGCAGCTTTTTCTGTCCCTCTTCGAGTTTGAGGATTTCCTGCATCGAGTTTTCCAGTTTCTTCATCAGTTCCATGTCCACCAGCTCGTCCATATCCGAACGCGCCTGATCGAGCTGGTTGGCGAGCGTCTGCAAGTCCTCGGCGGTCTTTTGCAGCTCCTCCAGCGCCTGGTCCATTTTGCCTTCGTTCGCCAGATCCATGATGCGGTCCAGCGATGCGGAAAACTGGTCCAGGTCGAGGCTCTTGAACGCCCCGGCATTGAGGAACTCATCGGGCAGCGCCTGGGTCTGGCGGGCCAGCTGCTCCATGATCTTCTGCATGGTTTCCTTGATCTGGTCGATCTTCGCTTTCAGCTCCGCCGGAATCTTCGGCGCTTTCTTGTCGCGGATCTTCTCGAATTCCTCCCGCAGCGACTGGGTCAGCTCGTTGAGCTGGTTTTCCAGGTCCATCACCTGATCGAGCTTCTGGCGGTTGGTCATGCGGATCAGAAACAGCACGTCGGTTTCCAGGTGGGTGATCAGCCGTTCGTTGAGCGTCTCCACCGCAAACGCGCTGTAGGCCACCGGAGTGGTTTTCATCACCGTGTTCTGGATCTGGTTGATCATGACGATCTGCTGGTCGCGGATGCGCGTCAGACCGGAAATGACGTTTTTCAGGAAGTCGAAATAAGGCCGCGGGAAAAACTCCAGCGCCTTGGCCCGTTCCTCGATGCGCTGCGCCAGCCCGATGATCTCGATCAGGGCGTCCGCGCTGCCGACGAAATGGTTTTTCCAGTGCATCGCATCCTTGGGCCCGCCTTTCACAAAATCGCTGCCCGCCACCAGGCTCACCGCCAGCTGGGCGATGAGTTTTTCCGTCAGCTCTTCCTGCAAAAGGATCAGGTCTTCCCGCTCCTTGCGCGAATCGAAGATGGTGAAGGAGAAGGTTTCCGACTGGCCGATGTTCGGCCCGAGCACGTTGTCGTTGTCTTTGGACTCCAGGTAATACTGCACTTCGTCCCCGGGTCCGAAGTCGATGCCGCCCAGATTCCAGGAATAGCTGCCTTTGACCATCGTTTCCCCTTCCTTCAGCCGCTTGACCGGAATCGAGAGGGCGTTGCCGTTGATCACGGCCACCAGCTCGATTTCCCGGATGCCGTAATCGTCCTGAATCTCATAGAACAGCTCCACCTTGGAGTTGGCGTAATACACCGGCTTGGGATTGGCGATGAACAGCGTGACGCTGGGAGGGTTGTCTTTTTCCAGATTGATCTCGTATTTTTTCGCCAGCAGATGGCGGGCGCCGTCCGCATCCTTCACCTTGAACTGGTAAAAGCCGGGTTCCTTGACCAGAATCTGCGCCTGCAGCCGGCCGGCATCGAGCACCTGCATGGAAAAGCCGTCCTTGCCGTTGAGCACCAGCTCCGCCGCCGGCACCGCCGGCACCGCCTTGGCCTCCACCCGCACCTCGGTCCCCGGCAGCACGAAGACGCTGCCGTCCGAAGGGTCGATCACCTTGCTGCTCTTGCCGGTGTAGGCGGGAAAATGGTAGGTGAGCTTGAGATCCTCGATGGTCGAGCGCACCGCCTTGGCGGGCGCGGTTTCCTGCGGCTTCTCAGCGACCGCCAGCGCCGCCGCGGGCTCCGAAGCGGGCGGGGCGATCCAGTTCTGGTATCCCCGGGATAAAAAATTCGGCAGCACCATGACCGCAAGCAACAGCGCCGCGGCGCTTCCCAGGAACAGGTAGCGGCTGCGGACGCTGTCCGAATCGTCCACCACCGATGCGGGATTGATGTTTTCGATCTGTTTCTGGGTCCGGCGCAGCTGCTCCTGAATGAGCGAAAACGAAACCTGGCTCTCGCGCCCCGGGTCCGAAAGCTGGCGCAAAAGCTGCGAGGCGTTGATCAGGGAGTTGTTGAGCTCCGGATGCCGGGATTCGGTGAGCAACGCCGCATCGTCCAGCGTGAACGGCGCGTAGGGCCCCTGCTTGAACAGGTGCCGGTAGATGGTGTAACCCAGGACCGCCACAAACAGCAGCGCCAGCGGCAGCTTCAGCGTTTGCAGATGAGGGACGTTGAAATAGGCGAGCAGGTTCCCGGCCAGGTACACCGCACCCGCGACCGCGAGCAGCCAGTAGATTCCCTTGAGGGACAGATCCCCCGCCCGGATCTGCTTGACCCGCCGGAGAAAATTCTCGATTGCAGAGTAGGGTTCCATGGAGTGACTCGGAAATGGACACCTTCATTGTATTACATTCAAAAACAAATCCCAAAACAATCGCCCGCTGGCCGCACTTCACCGCACGGAACCTTAAAAAACGGGGTTTTAAAGGCTTTCCGCCGGGGGCGGGGTTCGCCGCGGGGAACCCGGCCTGGCGTCGAAGGGCTCAGGCGCCGGGGCTTTCCTTTCCGGGAGATTGTTTCTGGAACTGATTGAACAGGTCCATCGGGATCGGCACGAACGTGGTCGTGCTGCGTTCGGTGGACATGTCCAGAAGCGTCTGCAGGAACCTGAGCTGCAGCGCCGGTGGATGCGCGCCGATCCGGTCCGCCGCCGCGCTGATCTTCTCCGCCGCTTCGTATTCGCCCTGCGCGTTGATCACCTTAGCGCGCCGTTCGCGTTCCGCTTCCGCCTGCTTGGCCAGCGCCCGCTGCATCTCCTGCGGCAGGTCCACGTTTTTCACTTCCACGTTGGCCACCTTCACGCCCCACGGCTCGGTCTGATCGTCGATCACCTTCTGCAAATGCGCGTTGATCTCGTCCCGGCGCGACAGCAGATCGTCGAGCTGGCTCTGGCCCAATATGCTGCGCAGCGTGGTCTGCGACAGCTGCGAGGTGGCGTAGAGAAAATCCTCCACCTCGATGATGGCCTTCTGCGGGTCGATCACCCGGAAATACACCACGGCGTTCACCTTCACCGTCACGTTGTCCTTGGTGATGATATCCTGAGGCGGAACGTCCATGACCACCGTCCGCAGGCTCACCTTGACCATTTTCTGAACGAAAGGGATGACAAGGATCAGGCCCGGTCCCTTCACTTTCCAGAATTTACCCAGAAGAAAGATCACCCCCCTCTCGTACTCGCGCAGGATCTTGAAGGCGCTGAAGAGCAATATGCCCAGGAGAATCAACAATGTCATTAGACCTTCCATAAGACCTCTCCTTTAGAATGGTTCCGGAATCGACGCTACCATCATAGCAGGTTTTATTTTTTCCATGCTAAAATAAGGGGCGCCAGAAAATCCGCCAATGAAGGATGAAATATCATGAAAATCCTAGCTTTAGGCGCAGGCCTCCTTTTCGTTTGCGCCGCCGTTCCGATAAAGCCGGCTTGGGCGAACACAGCCCCCCTGCACATTTCCACCCAGACCCAGGTCAGCGAAGAGGGAAAGGTGCACGTGTTTCTGACCCTGGAAAACCGCAGCGACCGGACCCTGCACCACGTGCACCCCATGATCCATTTCCACCACACCATGGCCATGCTGACCCATCTCCGCAAACTCGACCCCGGCCAGTCCATCACGATGAAAAATTCCGACCATCCGCCGGTGCGCAGCGTCGGGCGCTATCCGCTGATCGCCATGGTGCACTACCGCAACCAGCCCTCAGACAAAACATCGCAAAGCCTGATTCACACCGATTCGTTTTATTACCGCGAGCAGGTGGAATCGCAGGTGGCAGGAAAGATCGAAAGCGTGGAGGAAAGCGGTGAGACGCGGCTGAAGATCCTTTTAACGAACCAGTCCCCGGCGCTCAAGAATGTGCGGCTGATGCTGCTCATGCCGCCCGGCCTGGTCGCCGACACCTTCAAGGGAATGGTGGGCTTCACCCTGCGCGGCGGTGAGCAGAAGCTGTTCGAGGTTCCCGTCGAGCGAACCCCCGAGAGCCATGAAGTGAACTACCCCGTGCACCTGATGATCGAATACGCCGAGATGCTCAAGCACTACACCGGCGAAGTGCGCGGCGAGCTGCGCTTCGGCCCCATCTGGAACGCCGCCTTCCTCGGCCCGCACCTTTTGGTGCTCAGCCTCATGTCGCTGGCGCTCTATCTCGCCTACAGAAAGTGGGGCGTGAAGTTTAGATTCAGGGGGTGAATAGAAGAAGAGGAATGTAAATATTTGGGGATTTATATATTTGGGTTTTTGTACTTAATTACTTCTTCAAGTTGGAACCCATTTATTTTCATTATTTTTATCGCAGATAATTTTTTTAGTAATTCTGGCAATTCATGATCAATATCGGGGTATTTTTTGCTCCGTTGAGATGCAATAAACTCCTCCCAAGTTGGATCACTAGTTTCATTAAAAGTCGGATGCTCAAACCAATCGATCCAATGATCCAATATTAGAATTTTAAAATATGGAAAAGCCATTCCATCAATAATTATTGTTGCAACTCGATGTTCAGGTCCTTTTGCATTCTCTAATTGTTTAGCAGCCTCATATACTCTAAAAAGGAGAAAGTTTGCTGCTATATAAGGGGAAACGCCACCTACAGAGGTTCCTCCTCGAAGATTATTTACAATGTGCTTAAAATCCTCATCTTCCTGCCCGATAAACTTTATCTCAAAATTATAGGTCAACTTTTCCTTGTAGGCAGTTATGTCATATTGCCCACTCCACGCCTCTAAGTTTGATATGGTGTATTCCTTACTTTCTAGCCAATTTGAAAAAGCTAACTCAACAATTTTGCCCATAAAAATTCGGTACTTTTTGTGTCGCTCTTTATAATCAGTTTTGCTAAACCATTTTTCCTCTAGGTCTTTAATGTATTGCTTTTTTACATTGGGATTTATGTCGTGTTTATCTAAACAATATTTATGGATTAGAATTGTTATGTTTCCTAAAAAACCATCTTTCAAGCCCATAAGTAGAATTGATCTATGAAATGCCACCGTGTCATCTTTTTTATGCCAATTTTTATATTCATGCCATCCACGATCGGGGATGAGGATGCTTTTTAAAGCAGGACAAGTTTCCCTAATTTTTTCAAGTTTTAACAAGATATCATCATGCTCAACCTTGTGGATTTCTTGACAGGGGCATTGGAGAATATCTGGGCTGTCTTTCGACATCTAAATTTAAATACCCAAAAAAGGTTTGCGGGCTTTTTTAGAATTTTAATCCCGTTTCGAGCGGAAGTTTTTGGCGAGGGTGACGGCCAAGGTGAACCAGCCGATCATGAAGCAGAGGCCGCCGAAGGGGGTGACGGGGCCGAAAAAGCGCGGTCCGTCGAAGGCGAGGGCGTACAGGCTGCCGGAAAAAAGCAGGATGCCCGCGGTGAAAAACAGGCCGACTTTTTTCAGCGCCCGGTGCCCGCGTTCGCCGAGCATCAACGAAAGGATGCCCACCAGCACGATGGCGATGGCGTGGTAGGCGAGGTAATCGGTTGCGGTGTGAAAGGTGGCGAGACTCTTTTCGGTCAGGCGCTCTTTGAGGGAATGCGCGCCGAACGCCCCCAGCATCACGCTCAGCCCGCCGAAGAGGGCTCCCAGAGAGATCCAGCCGACGCCGCGCGCTTTCGGGGCAGGGGAGAGGGGCTGCTCATCGGGATTCATGGGACCTCCTGCTTGCGGGGAGTCCGGCCCCGCCTCGGGAACGCTCATCCGACCAGGTTGTAGCGCCGGGCCCGGTAGTCCACGCCGAATTCTTTTTTGACGATGTCCTCGCAGACCGTTTCGTCCACGCCTTCCTGCTGCGTCACGATCGTGGCCTGCACCTTGGGGATGTGAATCTTGGCCTCCGCGATGAATTCCTTGATCTTGCCGTAGATGCCGTTGCGGAATCCCGGCAGCGGCCGGCAGATCTCATCGTAAGCATCGCCGGTGTCGGTGTTGAGGCTCACCGACACCTCGTCCACCAGTCCGGCCAGTTCCGGCAGGATGTTGCGCTTGTTGATGACGTTGCCGTGGCCGTTGGTGTTGAGCCGCACGCGGCCGCCGGCGTCCTTGATCTTTTTCGCCACTTCCTTGATGACGTTCAGCCTGAGCGTCGGCTCGCCGTAACCGCAGAACACCACTTCATCGTATTTCGCCGGGTCGTCGATCGCCGCCCACACTTCCTCTGCGGACGGTTCGCGCTCCAGCTTGAGGTTGTAGCCCTGCACCACCGGCCGGGTCAGGCGCGAGCAGAACACGCAGTCGTTGGTACACCGCGTCGTCAGGTTGAGATACAGCGAGTTGCGGATCTGATAGGAGACCGTGCCCATCGGGGCGTTTTTGCCGATGCCGAACAGCTCGAAAAAGTTCAGCTCCATCGTGCGCTTGACATCCTCCAGCCTGAGCCCGCGGATCTCGGCCAGGTGTTCGGTGGTGAAGTTCACGTACGCCGGTTCGTTGCGCTTGCCGCGCTTGGGCACCGGCGCAAGGTAGGGGCAGTCCGTCTCGGCGAACAGCCGGTCCGCCGGGATCGTCTTCGCCACCTCGCGCAGTTCGTCGGATTTTTTGAACGTCACCGATCCGGAAAACGAAATGTAGAAGCCGCGTTCCAGCGCCGCTTCCGCCAGTTCCTGATCGCCCGAGAAGCAGTGAAAGATGCCCGATCGGGCCTTCTCGTTCACCGGGTAATACTCGGACAGGATGGCGATCATGTCCTCCTTGGCGTCGCGGCAGTGCACGATGATGGGCTTGTCCACCTCTTTCGCCAATTGCATCTGCTTGCGCAGGTGCTCTTTCTGCATGTCCTGCGGCGAGTAGTTCTTATAAAAATCCAGCCCGATCTCTCCCACCGCGATCATCTTCGGGTGCGCGAGCAACCGCTTGAGGTCCGCGTAGGTGGTGCCGTTGATCGACTTGACGTCGTGCGGGTGCACCCCCGCCGTGGCGTAGATGAAATCGTAGCGCTCGGCCAGCTCCAGCGAGCGGACGCTGCTTTCCACGTCGCAGCCGATGTTGAGGATGTAATCCACGCCCTGTTCCTGGGCCCTTTGGATCACCTCCTGCCGGTCGGTGTCGAAGGAATCCATGTCCAGATGGGCGTGCGTGTCGATCGTCATTTGACGCGGACTCCTTTCGCCGGTTCTTCTGCGAACCCGGCCAGCAGCACTTTGTCGTCGTCGCTCGCCGCCAGCACCATGCCCTGCGATTCGATGCCCATCAGCTTCGCCGGTTTCAGGTTGGCCACCAGGATGATGGTCTTGCCCACCAGGTCCTGCGGCTCGTAGGCTTCGGCGATGCCCGCCACCACCTGCCGCGTCTCGCTGCCGATGTCCACCTGCAGCTTGACCAGCTTGCGCGATTTTTTCACCTTCTCCGCTTCCACGATGGTGCCGGTGCGCAGATCGATCTTCATGAAATCGTCGATCGAAACCTGGCCGTCCTGCGCTTCCGGTTTTTTCGCGGGCGCCTGGGGTTTTTCGTCCGCTCCCGCCGCCGCCAGCAGCTTCGCCGCGGCCTTGTCGTCGATGCGCGGGAACAGTTGCGCACCGGGTTTCGTGGGCTTGCCGGAGGGCAATCCGCCCCATTGTTCCACCGAAGCCATGCCCTGTTTATCGATCGGCGTTTCGACGCCGAGCTGCTGCATCATGCTCTCGGCCGACTGCGGCATGAACGGATAGATCAGCATCGCCACGACGCGCAGCGATTCGGCGGCGTTGTACATCACCGTCTTGAGGCGCTGTTTGCCTTCTTCGGTCTTCACCAGGTTCCAGGGACCCGCCTTGTCGATGTACTGGTTCGTCGCGTCCACCAGGATCCAGATTTCCGTGAGGATCTTGTTGTACGCCAGATCGTCGTAGAGTTTTTTCACCTCCGCCACCGTCCTGGCGGCGGTGTCTTTGAGGCCGGCGTCCTCCGGGCCGCTCTCGCCGGGTTCCGGGATTACGCCGTTGTCGAAATACTTGTGCATCATCTTGACGGTGCGGTTGAGGCAGTTGCCCAGGTTGTTGGCGAGATCGCTGTTCTGCCTGCCGATCAGCGCCTTGTGCGAAAAGTCCCCGTCCAGGCCGAACGGCACCTCGCGCATGAGGAAGTAGCGGATCACGTCCACGCCGAACTGATCGATCAGCAGGTTGGGTTCCACCACATTGCGCAGCGATTTCGACATCTTCTGCCCGTTCACCGTCCACCAGCCGTGTGCGAAGATGTTTTTCGGCAGGTCCAGCCCGATCGCTTTCAGCATGGTGGACCAGTACACCGCGTGCGTGGTGAGGATGTCCTTGCCCACCAGGTGGTGGTCGGCCGGCCAGAAGCCCGAACTGCGGATCGCATCGGGCGAGCCGAAGATCGAGATGTAGTTGATGAGCGCGTCGAACCAGACGTAGGTGACGTATTTTTCGTCGAAGGGCAGGGGGATGCCCCAGGGCATCCGCTCCACCGGCCGCGAGATGCACAGATCCTCCAGCGGCTTGTTCAGAAAACCCAGCACCTCGTTGCGCCGCGAAGCCGGCAGGATGAAGTGCTCGTTGTTTTTGATGTGATCTGCGAGCCAGTCGCGGTGCTGCCCCATCTTGAAAAAATAATTGTGCTCGCGGATCTTGTCCACCTTGCGGCCGCATTCCGGGCAGTTGCCGTTGACCAGGTCCTTCTCCGTCCAGAACCGCTCGTCCGGCGTGCAGTACCAGCCCTCGTAAGTGTCCTTGTAGATCTCCTTGCGCTCGTACAGATCGGTGAGGATTTCGCGCACCACCTTTTTGTGCCGCTCCTCGGTGGTGCGGATGAAATCGTTGTTCGTGATGTTGAGGCGCACCCAGAGCTCCTTGAAGCGCCCATTCAATTTGTCCACGTGTTCCTGCGCCGAGACGCCCAGATCCTTCGCCGCCTGATGCACCTTCTGCCCGTGTTCGTCGGTGCCGGTGAGAAAGAACACCTCATGGCCGTCGAGCTTTTTGTAGCGCGCGATCACATCGGCCGCGATGGTGGTGTACGCGTGCCCGATGTGCGGCACGTCGTTCACGTAGTAAATCGGTGTGGTCACGTAGAATTTTTTTGCGTTGTCGCTCATGGAGTGTGGATCGATCCTTCAGGAGGGTTCGCCCTGTCTGGCCTTCGGGCGTTCCTTCAATTCATCGAGATGGTAGACCAGGATGCTCTCGTCCTCCAGCCGGACCATGACTTTCTGGTCCAGGATTTCGTGCTTCAGCACTTTGCCCGGTCCGTCCGGCGTTTCCAGGCGGCTGCCCAGTTTGGGAAGCCCCTTGATGAGGTTTTTGTACGTGTTGTGTTCGTATTGCAGGCAGCACATCAGCCGGCCGCACACGCCCGAAATCTTGCTGGGGTTGAGCGCGAGCCCCTGATCCTTGGCCATGCGGATCGTCACCGGGGAAAAATCCTTGAGAAAGGTGGCGCAGCACAGCGATTCGCCGCAGATGCCGTTGCCGCCGATCTCCCGCGCCTCGTCGCGCACGCCCACCTGTTTCATTTCGATGCGGTGCCGCAGTCGCGAGGCCAGCTCCTTGATCAGCTGGCGGAAATCCACCCGGCCTTCCGCCGTGAAAAAGAAGATCGTCTTGTTCGATCCGGGCACGTGCACCACCCGGCTCAGGTTCATCGGCAGATTCAATTCCTCGATCTTCTCGGAGCACAGCTTTTTCGCCCGGCGCTCCAGGTTTTCCCGGCGCGCTTCCGCCTGATAGTCGTTTTCGTTGGCAATGCGAAGGACCCGGCTGACGTTTTTGCAGTCGTCCTTGCGGAAATTGGCGACCTTGTTCGAAGCGACGACGCCCATCTCCGTGCCGTGCTTGGATTCGACCACCACCTCGGCGCCCACCCGGAGTTTCAGGCTGCCGGGATCGAACTGCCGGGTTTTTTCCCGGTTCCTCAGCCGCACGCCGATCAGAAACCGCGGCGTCTTCGGCTCGGTGGTCGGGATCTCTTTGTCCTGGGGTAAGATGTTCATTTTATGATATCCACCGGTTCAGGCGGCTTCGCAGAACCGGATCAACATGTTTTCCAGCGCCAGCTGGGTGTTGGCGTTGCCTTTCAGGGCGGCCTGGGTTTGCAGCACCGCGTCGAACATGGCGGAAAGCGACCGGGCCTGTTTCCGCCCGGCCAGGGGCCGAAGCCGGTCCACAAGGTCCCGGTTGAAGACCCGCTCCTCCGTTCCCGGCGTCCGCATCACCGCCAGATCGCGCAGCAGGTTCAGCAGTTCGTCCAGAACCGCCTGCAGCTCCCCCGGCTGCCTGGCCTTGCCGCGCGTCCATTTAAAGACCACATCCATGCGTTTGAACGAGAGCGTTTCCAAAAGCTCCAGCAACTCCTGCCGCACCGCTTCCGCCTGCTGGATGTCCGCGTCCAGGGCGCGCTGGATGCCGCCCATCGACCGCGCCGCGCGCAGCTTGAGTTCCTCTGCGGTCATGCTCTCCCGTTCCTCGGCATCCAGGGTGTCCGCCAGGATCGTCTCCACCACCGAGGGGGCCAGCGGGTGAAACTTGACGCCCTGACAGCGGGAAACCAGAGTCGGCAGCAGCTGAAACGGGTTAGCGGCGATCAGAATCAGCACCGTCGCTTCGGGGGGCTCCTCAAGAGTTTTGAGAAACGTGTTGGCCGCCTGCGGGTTCATCGATTCCGCACCGTCGATGATGGCCACCTTGGTTTTCCCCTCGTAGGGGAAAAAACTCAGCTTTTTCTGCAATTCCCGGATGGCCTCGATTTTGAGCACCGCCTCCCGGCTGGTGGGAGTGCTTTTTGTGGGCTCCAGAAAAAAGAAATCCGGATGCGTTTGAGTCTCGATTTTACGGCAGGAGGAACAGGTGTCGCAACTGTCTACAGGGCCGGAATCCGGGCAGTTGAGCGCCTTGGCCAACTGCAGCGCGGTGTGCCGTTTGCCGACGCTATCCGGGCCGTAAAACAGATAGGCATGAGATAAGCTGTTGTTTTGAAGAGCCTTTTGTATGATCTGCCGGGGCCGGTCCTGGCCCAGGATGGTTGCGAACGACATGTCGTTTATGGTTATCCATTGCCTCCGGATCCCTTCGGGATGAGACAGGAACGATTCGGGTGGATTATGGGCGACGGGGCTGCCGCCCCTGCCTGAGAACTCTGCACCGCTTATTTCATAAGCAGTTAAGAGGGGAATCCGGCCTCGGAATCCTCACCGTATATTAATACAGAGGCGATACCCTGTAAATGAAAAACCCTGGCCGCCGAAAACCGCGGTTTTCCAGCGCAACCACGCAAAATGCCCGGCCAGATGCGGTGAAAATGCGCGCCGGGCCGCGCCTTGCGGGGCGAGTGTTGCAATTGGATTGGGTTTTTGGTATTAATCTTTCGCCGATCTGCTAAAATGAGAATTCAACGCAATACGATCATTCTTGCGATCAATCGTCACAGAGGATAGAGAAGAATGGCAGTTAAGGAAAAAGAAAAACGGTCTGTCAAACGCAAGCGAAAACCCAAGATTCTGGCGGTCATCAACGACGCCTGCACGGGTTGCGGCGGTTCTCCCATCTGCATCACCGAATGCCCGGTGGAGGACTGCATGTTCGAAGTGGAAAACCCGGACGCCCCTTTTTTCAACCGGGTTTACGTGGATCCGCTTCTTTGCATCGGCTGCAAGAAATGCATCACCAAGGGACCCATGGACACGCTGCTGGAAGGCTGTCCCTGGGATGCCATCGACATGATTCCCCTGAAAGAATACGAGGAGGAGAACGGAACCCTTCCTTATTAAATCGTTTCCACGGCCGGTTGTTCATTCTGTCCAGCCAAAACGGTTCTGGCCCCGCCTGTTTCACAAAAAAGGCTTCCCCCTTTTACGGTCAAGCTGGATTTTTAACCTGAGGATGGGTTTCGGCCTGTCTGCGGGATGTCTCTGCGCGCCGGCGCCGGGTGGAACCTTCCATTTAGAATCGCAATAGTGGACAACAATACTTGCACAAATAAAACAGGTTGTTGTATGATGTAGGCCCCGTTTCCAGATTGGTTGGTTTTCCCCAGACATTTTAAAAGCAAAGGCAACGGTTGAGCAAAGGCAACGGTTTCCGCCACGGGTTCGGATACGCAACCAGGATGGTGACAGAGATGACCGTAGCCACCTTCCTGGGCGCCGTCATGGGGTACGCGGTAGATCACTACTTCGGTACCGGACCCTGGGGGCTTGCGGTGGGTGTGATTTTCGGCGGCGCCGCGGGTGTGTTGAATGTGTACCGTGCGGCCATGGAGATGGCCCGCGAAGAAGAAGCGAACGAAGAAGACGACAACGGAGACAAGCGGAATTGAAGATAGAAAGTCCCCTGCATCATTTTGAGTTGCACCCCATCATCCCCCTCCAGTTTTTTGGAATCGATATTTCCATCAACAAAGCGGTTCTCGTCATGTGGGCCGGACTGGCCGTTGTGGTCGTCCTGTTCATGCTGGTGGTCAACCGCGGCATGAGCCTCGTTCCTGGCAAGCTGCAGAGTGTTTTCGAGCTCTGCATCGAATTCATCCAGGACATGGTCGAGGAGTTCATCGGCAAGGAAGAAGGGAAAAAATACCTTACCTTCGTGGCCTCGCTGTTCGTGTTCATCCTCACCTGCAATCTCGCCGGCATGATCCCCGGCTCCTACACCATCACCAGCCAGCTCGCCGTCACCGGAGCGTTTGCCATATTGATTTTCCTCATGACCCTGGTGATCGGGTTCATGAAGCACGGGCTGCACTTCTTTTCCATTCTCGTGCCGCCCGGCGTGCCGAAGATCATGATCCCGTTCATGATCCCCATCGAACTGATCAGCATGCTCGCCCGGCCGGTTTCTCTCGCCGTGCGTCTGTTCGCCAACATGACCGCGGGGCACACCGTGCTCGCCGTTCTGTTCGGCCTGGCCGTTTCGGCTCCCTTGTGGATCGGCTGGATGCCCTTCGGGTTCACCATCGTCATCAACGGATTGGAAATCGCCATTGCGTTTATTCAAGCATATATATTCACCATCCTGACCTGCGTTTACATCGGGGATGTGATCAAACTTCATTAATGATCCGAAAATAAAGGAGATCGAGCATGGGTTTAGAAGCAGCAGCAATGATTGGCATGGGATTGTGTGCGGCGGGTTTTTTCGGAGCCGCTCTCGGGATCGCGTATATCTTCTCCAAGACCATCGAGACGGTCGGCCGCCAGCCCAACGCAGAAGGACGGGTTGCCAAATACTGCTGGATCGGGTTCGCCCTGGTCGAGGCGATCGCCCTGTACGCGCTCGTACTGGCCTTCATCATCATGGGGAAAGTGGGCTGAATTCGCTCCCGCCCGCGCCTCGACGATTTCGTTGGGGGGGGGGGCGCGATGCCTGTGGGATGCAAAAATAGGTGACGGTGCGATCGAACACCGTCCCCACTGTTGAAACCAATCCTTAAAAGAGTGTGCGATGCCACAATTCGAGCAAGTAGAAGTCTTCAGCTCTGTCATATTCTGGTCGGTCGTTTCTTTTCTGCTTTTGTTTTTGCTGCTGAAAAAATTCGCCTTCCCGCCGATTCTGGAAGTGCTGGAGTCGCGCCAGAAAAAGATACGCAGCGACATTGAAGAAGCGGAAAAGCTGAAGGGCGAAGCGAAAGTCATCAAGTCCGACCTGGAGCACGAGCTCAAGGAAGCCCACAACAAAGCCAGCACCATCGTGCAGATGGCGACCGGCGAAGCCAAGAAGATCCAGGAAAAAACCCTGGAGGAAACCCAGGCCAAAGTCCGGCAGATGCAGACCGATGTCGAGCGGGAGATGGAGCGCACGCGCAACAAGCTGATGAGCGAGATCCGCGCCCACACCGCCGCTCTGACCATCGCGTCCACAGAGAAATTCCTGAAAAAAGCCCTCGACGAAGCGGAGCGCAAGCGCCTCGCCGACGAAGCGATCGAGGAAGTGTTGAAAGAACTGGAGCAGAAACAGGCCTCAGCCTGACCGCATAAAACGCCATGATCGAAAATCTGATAGGCAAACGCTACGCCGAAGCGCTTTCCGACAGCATCGAAAAAAACGCCGATCTCAGCCCGGCTCTCGACAACCTGCGCGAGCTGAACGCCGCGTTCACCACGCAGAACCAGTTGACCCGGTTTTTCGAGCATCCCTCGATCCCGCCGGAAAGAAAGACCGAGATGGCCAAGGATCTGTGCAGCAAGCTGGGTGTGAAACCCGGTGTGCGCAATCTGGTGCTCATGCTGTCCGAGCGCAACAAGATGCTCTATCTGGGAAAGATCGCCGAATACTTTCAGGAAAAGGTGGATTCCAGGCTCAATCAGATCCGCGTGTCCGTCGATTCCGCCCAGGCGCTGACCCAGGAAAACGTCAAGCGGCTCAACACCGGGCTGGAACGCATTTTCGGCAAAACGGTATTGCTCGAGACCCATGAGGACGCCACGCTGATCGGCGGCGTCCGGCTGCGCGTCGGGGATCAGGTCGCCGACGCGACGATCGCCAACCGCCTGCAAAAATTGCGACAAATCATCGAAAAAGAGGAGGTAGCTTAAGTGAACTTGCGAGCCGATGAAATTAGTTCCCTGATCGAAAAGAGGATCAAGGGGTTTGAAGAGGGGATCGAGCTCAAGGAAACCGGAAGGGTCATCTCGGTGGGTGACGGCATCGCCCGCATCTACGGGCTCGATCAGGCCATGGCCGGAGAGCTCCTCGAATTTCCCGGCGGGCTGGTGGGCATGGTGCTCAACCTCGAAGAAGACAACGTCGGCGCCATCCTCCTCGGCTTCGACGACAAGATCAAGGAAGGCGATGAAGTCAAACGCACCGGCCGCATCATGGAAGTGCCGGTCGGCCCCGAACTGGTGGGCCGGGTCGTCAACTCGCTGGGAGAACCCATCGACGGACGCGGCCCCATCGCGACCAAGAAGTTCGGCCCCATCGAGCGCATCGCCCCCGGCGTGATCGACCGCAAATCCGTGCACGAGCCGATGCAGACCGGCATCAAGGCCATCGACGGCATGATTCCCATCGGCCGCGGTCAGCGCGAACTCATCATCGGCGACCGGCAGACCGGCAAGACCGCCGTCGCCATCGACACCATCATCAACCAGAAAGGGCAGAACATGTTCTGCATCTACGTGGCGGTCGGGCAGAAACGCTCCACCGTCGCCCGCGTGGTGAAATCCCTGGAAGAGCACGGCGCGATGGAATACACCATCGTCGTTTCCGCCTCCGCCAGTGAGCCCGCGCCCATGCAGTTCATCGCGCCTTACGCCGGCTGCGCCATGGGAGAATACTTCCGCGACAACGGCCAGCACTGCCTCATCGTTTACGACGATCTTTCCAAACAGGCCGCCGCTTACCGGCAGTTGTCGCTCCTGCTGAGAAGGCCGCCCGGACGCGAAGCGTATCCCGGAGACGTGTTCTTCCTGCATTCGCGCCTCCTGGAGCGCGCCGCGAAAGTGAGCGACGAGCTGGGCGCCGGTTCCATGACCGCGCTGCCGATCATCGAAACCCAGGCCGGCGACGTGTCCGCCTACATCCCGACCAACGTCATTTCCATCACCGACGGGCAGATCTACCTGGAGACCGACCTGTTCTACTCCGGCGTGCGTCCCGCCATCAACGTCGGACTTTCCGTTTCCCGTGTCGGCGGCGCCGCGCAGATCAAAGGCATGAAGCAGGTGGCCGGCCAGCTCAGGCTGGATCTGGCGCAGTACCGCGAGATGGCCGCCTTCGCGCAGTTCGGCAGTGACCTGGACGCCGCGACGCAGGCCCAGCTTTCGAGGGGGGAACGGCTGGTCGAGATCCTCAAGCAGGATCAGTACAAGCCGCTTTCGGTCGTGCAGCAGATCATCTCCATCTTCGCCGGCGTGCGCGGGCTTCTGGACGACATCGCCGTGGCCGATGTGAGACGGTTCGAGACCGGTTTCCTCGCGTTCGTCGAGGAGAAGCACAAAGACATCGTCGATGCGATCGCCAAGGAAAAGAAGCTCAACGACGACATCGAAAACAAATTGAAAGCGGCCGTCCAGGAGTACAAAGGATTGTTCTGATCGCTGCGGGAGAGAAACCGCAGGGCTCACCGTTTTAATGGAGACCATTCGTAAAGCATGCCGAATCTAAAAGACATCAAGCGCCGGATCCGCAGCGTCAAGAACACCCAGCAGATCACCAAGGCCATGAAGCTGGTTTCCGCGTCCAAGCTGCGCAAGGCCCAGCAGGCCATCCTCACCGCCCGGCCGTATGCAGTGAAACTGATGGACGTGCTGAACCACCTGTCCGCGCGCGTCAACCGCGACCTGCATCCGCTTCTGGAGCAGCGCACCGGCAACCGCTTCGTCATCCTGATCATCACCTCCGACAAGGGGTTGTGCGGCGGCTTCAACGCCAACATCATCCGCAACGCCATGCGCCTGATCCGGGAGAACAGCGACAAGAACATCGAACTCATCCTTGCCGGCAAGAAGGGCAAGGACTATTTCAAGCTGCGCCCCTACAAGATCATCCATGAGTTCATGGACTGGACGCGCAGCTTCGATTACCTGAAGGCGCAGGAGATCGGCAATTATCTGGCCGAGCTGTACGTCAAGGGGCAGGCCGACAAGGTGATGATGATCTACAACGAGTTCAAGTCCGTCATGCAGCAGGAAGTGATCATGGAAGAGCTGCTGCCGGTGGTGCCCGAAGAGATGCAGATTCCCGAGGGGCACACCTACACCATGGATTACATCTACGAGCCGGACGAAGAGAGCATTCTCGACGAGCTGTTGAAACGGTACATGACCGTCCAGGTCTACCGCGCGTTTCTGGAATCGAGCGCCAGCGAGCACGGCGCGCGCATGACCGCGATGGACAGCGCCAGCCGCAACGCCGGAGAG
Organism: Nitrospinales bacterium; assembly: GCA_965223345.1. Classification (GTDB taxonomy): domain Bacteria; phylum Nitrospinota; class Nitrospinia; order Nitrospinales; family VA-1; genus CBDCWG01. The sequence goes on along the minus strand of CBDCWG010000007.1, from coordinate 111,501 downwards.
ATGATCGGCGGCCTGACGCTCACGTACAACCAGGCGAGGCAGGCGTACATCACTAAAGAATTGATCGAAATCGTGAATGGGGCTGAGGCGTTGAAGGCCTGATGCAATGAAAAAGATTTTTGACCTGTTCAATAAAGGCAAAGGAAGGAGCGCAATGAGCGACAACGGCAATAGAGTGGGCAAGATCATCCAGGTCATGGGTCCGGTTGTGGGACGTCAATTACGAAGGGGGCGAACTGCCCAATCTGTACAACGCCATCCGCATCAAGAATCCCGGCGACCCAAAGGCGACGACATCATCTGTGAAGTGGCGCAGCACCTGGGCAACGATTCCGTTCGCACCGTGGCCATGCACCCGACCGACGGCCTCGTGCGCGGCACGGACGCCGTGGACACCGGCGCGCCGATCACCGTTCCCGTGGGCGAGGAAGTCCTGGGACGCATCCTCAACGTCGTGGGTCAGCCCGTCGATCAGAAGCCGCCCGTGCAGTCCAAGGACAACTGGAGCATCCACCGCGACGCGCCTCCGTTTGAAGACCAGGACACCAGCATGGAAATGCTGGAGACCGGCATCAAGGTCATCGATCTTCTGGAGCCGTACCTCAAGGGCGGCAAGACCGGCCTGTTCGGCGGCGCCGGCGTGGGCAAGACCGTTCTCATCATGGAGCTGATCCGCAACATCGGCGCCGAGCACGGCGGCTTTTCCGTATTCTCCGGCGTGGGCGAACGCACCCGCGAAGGCAACGACCTGTATCACGAAATGGTGGAGTCCAAGGTCATCGACAAGACCGCGCTGATCTACGGCCAGATGACCGAACCTCCCGGCGCGCGCATGCGCGTGGGGCTCACCGGCCTCACCGTCGCCGAATACTTCCGCGACGTGGGCGGCAAGGACGTGCTGCTGTTCATCGACAACATCTTCCGGTTCTCGCAGGCGGGTTCCGAAGTGTCGGCGCTTCTCGGCCGCATTCCTTCCGCCGTGGGTTACCAGCCGACGCTGGCCACCGAGATGGGCAACCTGCAGGAGCGCATCACCTCCACCAAGAAGGGATCGATCACCTCCGTGCAGGCCATTTACGTGCCCGCGGACGATTTGACCGACCCGGCGCCGGCGACCACGTTCTCGCATCTCGACGCCACCACCGTTCTCAACCGCCGCATCTCCGAGCTGGGGATTTATCCCGCCGTGGACCCGCTCGACTCCACCTCGCGCATCCTCGATCCGGAAGTGCTCGGCGAAGACCATTACAACACCGCCCGCGGCGTTCAGAAAGTGCTGCAGCGCTATAAGGACCTGCAGGACATCATCGCGATCCTGGGCATGGACGAGCTTTCCGAAGAAGACAAACTGGTGGTGGCGCGTGCCCGGAAGATCCAGAAGTTCCTGTCGCAGCCCTTCTTCGTCGCCGAAGTGTTCACCGGCTCGCCCGGAAAATACGTCAAGGTGTCCGACACCATCGAAGGCTTCAAGGAGATCCTCGCCGGCAACCTCGACGAAGTTTCCGAGCAGTCCTTCTACATGGTGGGAACACTGGACGAAGTCATGGAGAAAGAGAAGAAACTGAAAGAGAAATAAGAAAGCCTGGACACCGAGTGGCCGCCGAGCCGCCGACCCGGCGTCCAGACCCGTGGATCGTCGTCACCTTGAGCCTGGCGAAGGGTGACCGTCACAGATAAGATTCAACACGACCGAGAAAAACACGCAACCATGGCCGAAAACAAACTGCTGCTGCACCTCGTCACCCCCGAGAAAAACGTCGTCGAGCAATTCGTCGATCAGGTCAATGCCCCCGGCATCGAGGGCGACCTCGGCATCCTGTACGACCACGCCGCGCTCATCACCAACCTCCGGCCCGGCCCGCTGTCCTATGAAGTCGATGGCAAGACCACCGGCCTCGTCGTCAGCGGCGGTTACCTCGAAGTGACCGAAAACCGCGTCACCGTCCTCGCCGAAACCGCCGAATTCCTGCACGAAGTCGATCGCGCCCGCGCCGAAGCCGCCAAAGCCAAGGCCGAAGAGATCCTGGGCCGCGCCGATCTCAGCGAAAAGGAATTCGAGGAAACCCAGCTCAAGCTCTTCCGCGCCATCGCCCGCCTCGAACACACCGAAGAGAATTAGTACACCCTCGTACTTTTTAAACCCTGCATCCAACAAATTAGACTCGATAATTTTCGTTCGAGTTTAAATAGGCTATATAATCAATCAGATCAGCGCTTTTTGAAACCAGTGTGCGATCTCTAAATACCTTCAGATCCTTCCATATAAATAATTGAATGATAAGGGTAAATGTTTGAAAAAGTAATTCTTCGTCGTTCTGAGGGAGGGGCTGCAATTACAGCAGGTGAGCTCGCGGAAGCCCTATTTTACTACCAAAACGTTCATTTAGTTTTGGGCCACGGCAGCTTAGTCGGACTTGATTCTACAATTGGTTTTAAAACCATACTTAAATTATTAAAAAAAACAAATTTTTCGGCCGTCTATTGTGAGGATCAACTTGGTACTAAATCAGAGACAAAGGCTGGACGGCGGATTCATTCATTTGTATCGGTTACGTATGCTGGTAGCAAAGAATCTGGTGAACTACCTTCACGTAAAAAAAGGTTGCGGGATATTCTGCAACGAAGAGGATACAAAAAAAGGGAAGCAAAAAAGTTGACTGAAAGATTCTCCAATGAAGTTCCGACCAAAAAGTTAAATAGTAATTACTTCACAAAAGGAGGTCTTATACAAGCTGCTTTAGATGATCTAGAAGATGAGGGTTTCATTGATGAAGCAATTCGATGTGTAATTTCAAAAATGCTTCCAGGAATTCCGCTGCCTAGTGATTTTTTTTTCAGGGTTGAATTAAATCGACCATCATTTCACATTAACACGAATCTTAATTTCGAAGAGTTGAACAGGTTATATCGATCAAACAAACCCTCTTCGGAGGATGTGACAGAAGCGCAACTGATAGGAAACATTCTTACTGCGAAAAGTGAGTTAATGCTAGCAGCTCATTATGGAGGTGAGTACTATACCTCAGATGTTTGTTCGGATATTATTCGCATTCGCAATATAGAGTTAATGCGCAGGATTGGTTTAGAAATTTCTGAAAAAGATCAGTTTCAAGAAATTGTTCTTAATAATGGTAGAGCTATACGGGAAGTGATTAATAGTGGGGAAAGATCATTTGATGAATTTTTAATTCTTTTGGATGAGGCCGATAAATTTAAAGAATGGATCGTAGGAATAAATCCTGATGAAAACTTTGTGCGCCAGTATATGAATGAAATGGCGAATAAAGGGTGGATTAGCAAAATTCCAGCAAAAGGTTTGCGGTACCTTCTTAGCCGGGGAGCAGGAATGGCTGACCCGATTATTGGTACTGGTGTATCCGCATGTAACACATTTTTAATTGAAAAAATATTCGGCGGTTGGCGGCCTAGTCATTTTGTTAACAGAAAACTGAAACCCTTTGTTGATCCAGAGGGTGACTAATATTACTTGGAATATTTATATTTTTTCACTTTCCCCTCAACACGTCCTTCAGATACTTCCCCGTGTGGGAGCCCTTGACCTTCGCCACCGCTTCGGGGGTGCCCTGAGCCAGGATTTCGCCGCCGCCGTCGCCGCCTTCGGGACCCAGGTCGAGGATGTGGTCCGCGGTTTTGATCACGTCCAGGTTGTGCTCGATGACGATCACTGTGTTGCCCGCGTCCACCAGCTTCGACAGCACTTTGAGCAGGTGCTCGATGTCCGCGAAATGCAGCCCGGTCGTCGGCTCATCCAGGATGTACAGCGTCTGCCCGGTGCTGCGCTTGCTGAGTTCCTTCGACAGCTTGACCCGCTGCGCCTCGCCGCCTGAGAGTGTGGTGGCGGGCTGCCCGAGATGGATGTAGTCCAGTCCCACGTCGGCGATGGTCTTGAGCTTGCTCTTGATCGCCGGGATGTTCTCAAAAAACACCGCCGCTTCCTCCACCGTCATCTCCAGCACGTCGGCGATGTTCTTGCCCTTGTACAACACCTCCAGCGTTTCCCGGTTGAAGCGCTTGCCCTGGCACACCTCGCAGGTGACGAACACGTCCGGCAGAAAATGCATCTCCACCTTGATGACCCCGTCCCCCTGGCACGCCTCGCAACGGCCGCCCTTCACGTTGAAGCTGAAGCGCCCCGGTCTGTAGCCGCGTGCGCGTGACTCCGGCACCTGGCTGAACAGGTCGCGGATCAGCGTGAACACGCCGGTGTAGGTGGCCGGGTTGGAGCGCGGCGTGCGGCCGATCGGCGACTGGTCGATGTCGATGACCTTGTCCAGCCGGTGGATGCCCTGGATCTTGCCGAACTGCCCCGGCTTGTCGGTGGATTTCCAGAAATGCTGCGCCAGCGCCTTGTACAGGATCTCGATCACCAGTGTGCTCTTGCCCGAGCCGGACACCCCGGTGACGCAGACCAGCGTCCCCAGCGGGAACGCCGCGTCGATGTTCTTCAGGTTGTTCTGCTTCGCGCCGGTGATCTGAATGGCGTGCCCGTTGCCCTTTCTGCGTTTTGCAGGCAGGGCGATCTGCTTTTTGCCCGAAAGGTACTGCCCGGTCAGCGAGTTTTTATCCTGCAACAGTTTTTTCGACGTGCCGGAGAAGATCACCTCGCCGCCGTGCCGGCCCGCGCCCGGTCCCAGGTCCACCACGTGGTCCGCCGCGAGGATGGTGTGCTCATCGTGCTCGACCACGATCACCGTGTTGCCCAGGTCGCGCAGGTGGGTCAGCGTGTTGAGCAGCCGGTCGTTGTCGCGCTGGTGCAGGCCGATGCTCGGCTCGTCCAGCACGTACAGCACGCCCATCAGGTGCGAGCCGATCTGCGTCGCCAGCCGGATGCGCTGGCTCTCGCCGCCGGACAGCGTCGCGGAGGTGCGGTCGAGCGTCAGGTAATCGAGCCCGACGTTGGTGAGAAAGCCCAGCCGTTCCTTGATCTCCTTGACGATGCGCCGGGCGATGGATTCCTCCTGCTCGGTGAATGTGAGCGCGTTGAAAAATTCCAGCAGCCGGCCGATCGACAGCCCGGTGAGATGGACGATGTTCTTGTCGCCGACGCGCACCGACACCGCTTCCTTTTTCAGGCGCGTGCCGTCGCACATCGGGCAGGGCAGGGGGCGCATGTAGCGGGCGATGTCCTCGCGCACCGCCGCCGATTCGGTCTCGTGGTAGCGGCGCTCCAGATCGGGGATGACGCCGTCGAAGCTGTCCTTGTAGAAATGCCGGCGTCCGTCCTTTTCGAACGAATAGCGGATCAGCTCGTCGCCCGCGCCGTACAGCAGAACCTTCTGCGTCTTTTTCGCCAGCGACTTGAACGGCGCGTTGAGCTTGAACTTGAAATGCGTGGCGATCGTGTCGAGCATCTGGTGAAACGCCGCCGTGTTGCGCTTTTCCCAGGGACGGATTGCGCCGTCACGGATCGAGCGGGACGGATCCGGCACCACGAGATCCGGGTCGATCACCATCTTGCTGCCCAGCCCGTCGCATTGCGGGCAGGCGCCGTGCGGGTTGTTGAACGAGAACAGCCGCGGCTCCAGCTCCGGGTAGCTGATGCCGCAGTAGCTGCACGCGAATTTCTCGCTGAACAAAAGCTCCTCGCCGTTGCCGTTTTCCCCGAGCACCGAAACCACCAGCGACCCCTCGCCCTGCGTAAGCCCCATCTCCACCGAGTCCGCCAGCCGCTTGCCCATGTTGCTCTTGATCACCAGCCGGTCCACCACCGCCTCGATCGTGTGCTTGAACTTTTTGTCCAGCACGATCTCGTCGTCCAGGGAAACCATCTCGCCGTCCACGCGCGCGCGCACGAACCCCTTCTTGCGGATGCCGGAAAGCTCCTTCTTGAACTCGCCCTTGCGCCCCTTCACCAGCGGCGCGAGCAGCACCACTTTTTTCCCTTCCGGAATCGCCTGCACCTGATCGGTGATCTGCTGCACCGTCTGCGAAGCGATCTGGCGGCCGCAGCCGTAGCAGAACACTCTGCCGATGCGCGCGTACAAAAGGCGCAGGTAGTCGTAGATCTCAGTCACCGTGCCGACGGTGGAGCGCGGATTGCGGCTCGATGTTTTCTGTTCGATGGAGATGGCGGGCGAGAGCCCCTCGATGTAGTCCACATCGGGTTTCTCCATCAGTTCGAGAAACTGCCGCGCGTAGGCGGAAAGCGATTCCACATAGCGGCGCTGGCCTTCGGCGTAGATCGTGTCGAACGCCAGCGAGGATTTGCCCGAGCCGGACAAACCGGTGACCACCACCAGCTGGTTGCGCGGCAGCGACAGGGAGATGTTTTTCAGGTTGTGTTCCCGGGCTCCCCGGATGATGAGATTGTCCTGGGCCATGGAAGTTTTATGAAAAGAGGGAAGTGAAAGGGTCAGTCATAGGGCATTGTTTTGTTGGGAAAAAGCTCGTCCCAGTCCCGGCGCACCGCTGCGATGACGTCGGCGTCCATGACGATCTCGTCCGGCCAGTTCTGGAAATAACCTTCCGCCTCACTCTTTCGCGTCACGTCGATCCCCAGTTTGTCGCCAACAAAATGAAAATCCCGTTTCGGATCGAGGTTGTTGAAAAATTTCCACATGATAGCAGAAAGATCGCGCACGTCCACGTGCGCTTCCAGAACGATCAGCACACAGACGGCGGTAAACCGCGCGTCCTCAAAAAACGTTTCGATGAACTCCTTGCCCTGGTGCGGGCGGGTTTTATCGAACGCTATGAAGAGCACCGGCCGCGCCGTGTCCATTTCGAGAAACGCGCCATCCTTCACCGCCTCGAACGTCTGCGCGATCGACTCCGCCGCAGGCGGCGAGGCCTCCGGCCGGGCCGGGGATTTCGCGAGGTATCCCGGCTCGCCCAGGATCTTCTGCGTCGCGTCGATGCCGAGCTTGGAACCGTAAAGCGCCCGATCGGACGCATGGTTCAACACATCGAGGATGCCTTCCGAGAAAAACAGATCGTGCGCGAAATCCGTATCGTTGAGCAATCGCCGCGCCACCGCATCCAGGTCCTGCACGTCGATGTCCGCATCCACCACCACGATGGTTTTCACGAAGCTCATCTGCCCGAGCCCCCACAGCGCGCTCATCAGCCGCCGCGCCTGCATGGGAAAGCGTTTGTCCACAGAGACGATCACCGAATTGTGGAACACGCCTTCCAGCGGCATGTTCATGTCCACGATCTCCGGAAGCTGCGTGCGCAGAAGCGGCAGAAAGATGCGCTCCGTCGCCTTGCCCAGGTAGTAGTCCTCCTGCGGCGGGATGCCGACGATGGTGGTGAGGTAGACCGGGTTTTTGCGGTGCGTGATCGCCTGCACCTCAAACACCGGGTAGTCGCCGTCCTGCGAGTAATAGCCTGTGTGATCGCCGAACGGCCCCTCGACGCGCAGGTTTTCCGGATCGATGACGCCCTCCAGCACGATCTCCGCGTTCGCCGGCACTTTCAGGTCCACCGTTTTGCAGGACACCAGCGGCACCGCCGCCTTGCGGATGAAGCCCGCCAGCAGGAATTCGTCGATGCTGTAGGGCAGGGGGGCCGAGGCCGCGTAGCAGCTCGCCGGATCCGCGCCGATCGCCACCGCCACCTCCATCTTCTTGCCCTGCTTTTTGAATTCGTGGAAAAAATGCGCGCCGTCCTTGTGGATGTGCCAGTGCATGGCGGTCGTGCGCTTGTCGAACACCTGCATGCGGTAGAGCCCCACGTTGCGAATGCGGCCGTCCACGCTGCTGTTGATGACGATGGGAAAGGTGATGAAGCGGCCCGCATCTTTCGGCCAGCATTGCAGGATCGGCAGCATGCCGAGATCGACAGCGTCGCCCGTGTGCACCACCTCCTGGCAGGCGGCCCCGCCGCGCACCGTCTTGGGCGGGAAGTGCGCCGCCTCGAACAGCATCGGCAGCAGCTTCACCTTGTCCAGCAGCGTCGCCGGCGGCGCGAGCTTGATGTAGCGCTCGATGTCTTTGGGGATCGCCTCGATGTCCTCGACCCCCAGCGCCAGCTGCATGCGCCGGGTGCTGCCGAACGCGTTGATCAGCACCGGGATGTCGCTGCCTTCGACGTTTTCGAACAGCAACGCCTTGCCGCCGCCCGGTTGTTTCGAGACCCGGTCGGTGATCTCGGCGATCTCCAGAACCGGCGAAACCGCTTTCGCGATGCGGATCAGCTCCCCCTCCCGTTCGAGACGGGCGATGAATTCACGCAGAGACGGGTCGTTCATGGGATCGATCGGGCGCGGCCAGGGTTGATGGGAAGACGGAATCTCGGGTCGTTTTCAAAGGCAGTCATTATAGCGCACCGCCGTTTGCCCCCACAAGGCCGGGAATCTCCAGCGGGCAAACGGTCAGCGACGATTGCCGCCTGTGATTTCACTGTGTTAGGATAGCCGAATGTGGATCTATCTCGGCAAGCGGATTCTGTTTGGCATCCCGGTCCTCCTCACCGTCGCCACGATCACGTTTTTCATCATGCACACGGTTCCCGGCGGCCCTTTCGACGAAGAAAAAACGCTGCCGCCGGAAATCAAGGCCAACATCGAAGCCAAGTATCATCTCGACAAGCCGGTGTTCACGCAATACCTGCTGTATCTCAAGCAACTGATACAGGGCGATCTCGGCCCGTCCTACAAATACCTCGGCCGCGACGTCAGCACCATCATCGCCGACACCTTTCCCGTTTCGATCACGCTCGGGCTGTGCGCGTTTATGGTGGTGCTCGGCATCGGTGTGCCCGCCGGCATCGCCTCGGCGTACTGGAAGAACACGATGATCGACCGGTTTTTCATCTTCGTCGCCACGCTCGGCATCTCCGTGCCCAGCTTCGTTCTCGGGACGGTCCTGGTCTGGGCCTTTGCCCACAAATGGCACCTGCTGCCGCCGGCGCTGTGGGAGGGGCCGCGCCACGTCCTGCTGCCCGCCCTCGCTTTGGGCGCGGGCTTCGCCGGTTACGTCGCGCGCCTGACCCGCTCCACCGTGCTCGACGTCATGGCGTCCGATTACATCCGCACCGCGCGCGCGAAGGGGCTCACCGAGCCCGCCGTGGTGTTGAAGCACGCGCTGAAAAATTCCATCTATCCCATCGTGTCGGTGTTGGGGCCGCTGCTGGCGGGACTGGTCACCGGCTCGTTCGTCATCGAGTTCATCTTCTCGATTCCGGGCATGGGCAGTTTTTTCATCACCGCCGTCACCAACCGCGACTATCCGCTCATCATGGGGGTGACGCTGGTGTACGCGGTGCTCATCGTGCTGGCCAACATCGCCGTGGACCTGATCTACGTCTGGCTGGATCCGAGAGTGTCGCTGGAGAAATGAGTGAGGTCATCATGAAACGAAAACAGGAACGCGGACTGAACGAACTTTACCACGACGATCCGGAACGGGCCGACGCCGCCATCTGGGGGCGGCGCAGCGTTTCGCGCCGCGGTTTTCTGAAAAACACCGGACTCGCCGCATTGGCCGCTGTCGTCGGCGCGCAGATTCCCTTTGCCCGGCATCTGTCGGCGGGCTGGATTCCGGAAGCGCTCGCCGGGACCGATGAGGAATTCGTCATCGAGGGCAAGGACGGTCTCACCGTGCTGAACGACCGGCCGGTCAACGCCGAAACGCCGCCGCATCTGCTGGACGACGCCGTCACGCCTGTGAACCGGCATTTCGTGCGCAACAACGGGCTGGTGCCGCCTTCCGCCTACGGCGACGATGCGTCCGACTGGACACTCACCCTCGACGGCGAAGTGCATGAGCCGCAGACCTTCACGCTGGATCAGCTCAAGCGCTTTGAGAACGTGACCCTGGCTTTGCAGGTGGAGTGCGGCGGCAACGGCCGCGCCGGCTACCATCCGCCCGCCAAGGGCAACCAATGGACCTTCGGCGCGGTGGGCTGCGCGCGCTACACCGGCGTGCGGCTGCGCGATCTTTTAAAGCAGGCCGGGCTCAAGGACAGCGCCGTCTACACCGGCTATTACGGCGGAGACATTCACCTGTCCGGCGATCCCAATAAAGTGCCGATCTCCCGCGGCACGCCCATCGCCAAGGCGATGGAGGCACACACCCTGGTGGCCTGGGCGATGAACGGCCAACCGCTGGCGCCGCTGCACGGGTTTCCGGTGCGGGTGATCTCGCCCGGATGGCCGGGCTCCACGTCGATCAAGTGGCTGCGCCGCATCTGGGTGCGCGACCGCGTTCACGACGGACCCAAGATGACGGGCTATTCCTACCGGGTTCCCAAGTACCGCGTGCCGCCGGGCGCGCACGTTCCCGAAGCGGACATGAAGATCATCGAGTCGATGCCGGTGAAATCGCTGATCACGCGGCCCAAAACCCGATTGCGTCATGCGCTCGGCAGTCCGTTGACCGTGGCCGGGCACGCCTGGGCCGGCGACCGCAGCGTGCAGCGGCTGGACCTGTCCTGGGATTTCGGCGCCACCTGGATCGCCGCCGCGCTGAAAAAGCCGGTCAACCGCTACGCCTGGCAGCAGTGGCAGGCTAAGATCCGTTTTCCTCAGAAGGGCTATTACGAAGTCTGGGCGCGCGCCACCGACAGCGCGGGCGTGCAGCAGCCGATGGTGGTTCCGGGCTGGAACCCGAAAGGCTATCTCAACAACGCCATGCACCGCATCGCGGTGACCGTGGTCTGAGCTTGAAAGAACGAATCGTGTTCATGAGATCCAACATCGCATTGCGATTTAAAAAAACAGCACGGTGGTTCGTACTGTGTGCCGGTATTTTCCTGTTCGTCGTCGGCGCCGGACAGGCGCAGGAAGGGAAGATGCTGCCGCCGGATGCGGACCGGGAACTGGTCGCGGACACCTGCACCGCCTGTCATTCGGCCGCGCTCATCGTGCAGAACCGCATGAGCCGCGCACGCTGGGACGAAACCCTGACCTGGATGCAGGAAAAGCAGGGGCTCGGGCCGCTCTCGCCGGAAGTGCGCCGCCGCATCCTCGATTATCTGGCGCGGCACCAGGGTGTCGATGCCGGCCATTCCCCCGCCCGCAACCGAATGTATGAATTTGACTATCCCCCCAATCCTCTCTGAGCCGGGACGCTGCGCATGAACCGACTGCCCCTCGCTGCCAGGATCAGCGCCCTGTTTCTTTTGACCGTCGCGCTTGCGGCCCTGTTCGCGCCGTGGGTCGCGCCGTACGCCTACGACGCGCAGGACACCGCCAACACCCTCGCGCCGCCGGGCGAGCCCTATCTGCTGGGCACCGACCGACTGGGGCGGGACCTGCTCTCGCGCATGATCTACGGGGCCCGCGTGTCGCTGTTCATCGGCGTGGCGACCACGGCGCTGGCGATCCTGATCGGCACCGTCTACGGCGCGGTTTCCGGCTACATCGGCGGCCGCACCGACAACGTGATGATGCGCATCGTCGATGTGGTCTTTGCGCTTCCCGACCTGTTGATGATCATCCTCATCACCGTGCTGCTCGGCCGCGGCGTGACGGCGATCTTCATCGCCCTGACGCTGGTGAGCTGGGTCACCGTGGCCCGGCTGGTGCGCGGCGAGGTGATCCGCATCAAGGAATACACCTACGTCGAGGCCGCCCGCGCGCTGGGGGCGGGGCACCCGCGCATCCTGATCGGCGAGATCCTGCCCAACATCGTGGGGCTTCTGATCGTCACCCTGAGCTTCCGCATCCCGGTGGCCATCCTCGCCGAATCCACCCTGAGCTTCATCGGGCTCGGCATCAGGCCGCCCACCAGCAGCTGGGGCACCCTCGCGAACGAGGGCTGGCAGGCCATCAAGTTCTACCCGCACCTGATTCTGTTCCCCTCGCTGGCGATCTTTCTCACCATTTTGTCCTTCAATTTTTTGGGCGAAGGGCTCCGGGACGTCCTGGATCCGAAATCCGATTGAAATCAGGGCGGTTTTCGGATTTCCCATGCAGAAGTTGCCGCCCTATTTTTCTTTTTTCCGCTAGGGCTCTGAGATAAAATATATTAGAGAACCGAGTCGAATTTGGAGATCGGAATTTTTATTCAACCCCTTGTTTTTCTGCCGGTTTGGTTGAAACGATTAGGATTTGACAAGGTTTGAAAATAAGTATACATTAGCCACCTTTTTGCGTCTTATTAGCAAGGGGTGATTCAAAAGAGGTTCTCATGAGCCGTATCAAAGACGATTTGATCTGCGAAATCATCCGGGTGTCCCAAACCAATCTTTTGGGCCGGAAACAGTCCGAGGAAAACGGCGGCGAGAGCAGCGTGGTCGAATGGATCCGCAAAAACGCCGCCAATTACCGGCGCGTCTTCATGGACCGTCTCGCCGAGTTTTCCACCTCCGAGCTTGGAGACATCCTGAACCAGTTGACCCGGACCGGAAAAGATTTGAATCAGATTCTTGAAGGATCCTCCTGGACCCCAACCCAATCCAAACCTTCCCAATAACGAGGAAGGGGGCCTGGAAAAAGAATGGAACAAACGCAACCGACTCCTGAAGAGAGCAAGCCCGCACCGAAGGCCGCTTCCGGAGACGCCAAGCCCGCCGCAGCCAAAACCGCGGTGAAAGCCAAAGCCAAGGCTGCCAAAAAAGAGGAAAAGCCTAAGGAACCTCTTGTGGACAACGGCGACGGCACCGTCACCGATCCCAGCACCGGTCTGATGTGGAAGAAGACCGACGCCTGGCTCGACACGCACAAGTTCTACACCTGGGCCATGCACCGGGAATACGTCGATAAGGTCAACAAGGAGAAGTTTGCCGGTTACGACAACTGGCGCATTCCGTCTAAAAAGGAAGCGGCGACGCTGGTGGACAAGACGAAGAAGTGCATGGACAAAAACGGCACGCTCTATCCCATCGATCCCATATTCGATGCGGGCAGCGCCGCCAGCACCTGGATCAGCGAGTGCAGCGACGACAAGATCATCCGCTTCGATCTGAAAATCGGCATCGACACGGCTTACCCCACCACCGACGTGTGGTCCTCCATGCGGCTGGTGCGCAAGGAAGGGGAAGCGCCGCCGCCACCGGTAGGTAAAGAACCGGAAGCCCCGGCGGCTGAAGCGGCGGCAACCGCCGATGCCGGAGCGGCCGACGCGCCCGCCAAAACCGCGGCCCCCCAACCCGCGGCGGCCAAAGCGCCGTCTGCCGGCGGAACGCCCAAACCCATTCCGAAAAAGAACCGCACCCCGGAAGAAAAAGCCGCCATGTTGAAACGGGCCAAGGCGCACGCCGCCGAAGTCCGGGCGCGCAAGGCGAAAGGCGGCTGAACCGCATTTCCCGAGTTGTCGTTTACGGTTTTTCCTGCTGCATCCACTGCCGCACGGCCTGGCTCACCTTCACCGGATCTCTTTTTATCCATTCGATGATTTCCCTGCGGCGGTTGCTGTGCGCTTCGGAGGGCGCGGCTTGCGAGCGAGCGGGCAGCGCTTTTTTCCGTTTGGCGGCGGCGGGTTTGCGGCTGCGGCGTGCCGGACGGCTAAGAAACACCGCGAGCATCAGGATGCCGGCGAGCGTGAAAAACAGAATGGAAAGGTAGATCGGTTTCATACGTTCTCTTCGTCCACGATTTTGAATTTGATCACCAGGTCGCCGCGTTTTTTGCCCCATAAAATGGCGGCGCCCGCACCGGGAATGCGGATTTCCTCGCCCGTCAGGGTGCCGTCTTCGACCTGGATGGTTTGTTTCCCCTCCAGCGTGTCCACCTCCAGCGGCCCGCCGCTTTCTGCCAGATCGCGCGGGATCTTCACTTCCGTGTGGATGTCGCTTTTCACCCGCTTGAAGTGCGGATGCTTCTGCATGTTGACCTTGAGCATGAGGTCGCCGGGAGGCCCGCCGTTTTTGCCTTCGCCGCCCGCTTCGGGAATGCGGATCGTGTATTGATCGGCGACGCCGGGCGGGATGGCGACCGTGATCGTCACAGGCGCGACCGTCAGCCGTTTTCCCCGGCACACGCCGCACTCGGCACCGTCGATGCGGCCCGTGCCCTCGCACTCCTCGCAGCGCACGTATTTTTCATAGCTGTAGGGAACCTCGCCGCCCAGAGCCACCGTTTCGATCGGCAGATCGATGAGAAACTGCAAATCGAAACCGCGCGTCGGCATCTCCGGATCGTAGACCGGCTCCTCCTGCTGCGCCGCGCCGCCGCCGAAGTCCTGTTCCGTGCGCCACCGCTGTTCCTGGTTTTCCCCGAAACCCGCTCCCGGATCGGCCCATTCCGCAGGGCCCGGCCGCGGCCGCGAGGGGCGGGGACGCTGGGCGCGCTGCCGGTCGTACTCCTGGCGTTTCTTTTTGTCGCTCAAAACATCGTAGGCCGCCGAGAGGATCTTGAAATTGTTTTCCGCTTTTTTGCTGCCGTTGTTGACGTCGGGGTGGTGCTTTTTCGCGAGCTCCCGGTAGCGTTTTTTGATTTCGGCGGTGCTGGCGTTTTTTTCGACGCCGAGGATCTTGTAGTAATTTTTCGTTGCGGCCATCAGCGGCAGGCGCCGGATCGCAATCCGGGCGGTTAAGGGTTGATAAACATAAGTTTATATTTATTTTCCGCCCGGTTCAAGCTGCGCCTGCGGCCGTGGAGAAAGCGGCGCACGCGCTGCCGGAAGGGTTGAAATCCCTGAGAAAATGGGTGGTAATCGGTTTTGCGCCGGGCGGGGCGGGAGGTTTGATGTCGATATTGTGTAAATAATTGGATGTATTCTGAAAAAATGGTAATTTGAAAATGGATCCCCAAGCGCCGTCTTCGTCCTGCCGATGACACAGGCCGGACGATGGAATCAGCAAATCAGGAGCACTGCGATGCAGGAATGTCACCCGAACCGTCGAATCAAGCAGTTCACCCTCCTGGGCTGCGCGCTGCTGTGGCTGCTTACGGGCTGCGTCCACCCCATCTCCAAGCAGATGCGGGAGAGCGTGGACCCCACGGTCAGCCTGTCTCAACTGTTCGAGAACCCGGATGCCCAGTCCGGCAAAAAGGTGATCCTCGGCGGCGACATCGTCGAAACCCGCAATCTGCCCGGCAAAACCGAAATCGAGGTCGTGCAAAAGCCGGTGGATTCGTTCGGATACGTGGAAGGCGGCGACGCCACCCTCGGCCGTTTCATCTTTGTCCGTCCGGGCTACCTCGAAGCGGAGGTGTACGAGAAGGGTAGGCAGGTGATCGGTGCCGGCCGGATCGTGGGCGGCCAGGATGGGAAACTGGGTGAGGCGGATTACCGCTACCCGGTGATCGAGGCGGAAGAGCTGCATCTGGAAGAAGAGTACGAGTATGGCCCCTATTACGATCCGTTTTATCCCCATTATTACCATCCGTTTTACCGGCACCCGTTTTCGCGGTTTTCGCGTTACCCTTATTACTGGTGAGAAACGACCATGCTCCCTCTGATGAAAACCATTTCGATTCTGGCTCTCGTCCTGCTGACCGGCTGCGCTTCGGTGATCTCCAAAGAGGTGCTCAATGAAAGCGACACCAAGGTCGTGTTCGGGGACTTGAAACAGAATACGGACAATTATCTGGAAAAATCCGTCGTGCTGGGCGGCACCATCGTGGAAGTGGGCAACGACGCCTCGGGAAGCTGGATGATCGTATTGCAGCGCCCGCTGGATTACCGTCTCGAACCGAAGCTCAACGATCAGACCGAAGGGCGCTTTCTGGTGCTCAGCGACCAGATCCTCGAAGAGAGCGTGTTCGCCAAAGGCCGGCGCATCACCGTCGCAGGCAGGGTGAGCGGCAGCGAGACCCGGTCGCTCGACCAGATCAGCTACAACTATCCCAGGCTCACCCTGCGCGAATACCACCTCTGGCCGGAAGGCTACCAGCGCTCCAACCCGCAGTTCCATCTGGGCATCGGTGTGTTCGGCTCGTTTTGAGCCGGTTCTCAGACTCGCTGGTTTTTCATCCCGACTGCGGCGTCAGGCTGACCTCGCCGGAATCGAACGCCCTTTCCACGCCGTCTTCGGTGCGCACGATCAAGCGGCCCGCAGGATCGAGCCGCAGCGCGGTGCCTCGAGTCACCGTACCGCCGTGCGTGAGGGCGATGTTCTTGCCGAACAGATCCGTATGGCGCGACCATTTTTCCGCCAGCCCCGGTTGTCTGCCCAAAAGATAATCGTCGTATTCCCGGTCCAGGCTCACAAGCAGCGACCGGATCACCTGCGCGCGGTCGCAGCGCCTGCCGGTCTCGATAGAGAGCGAGGTGGCGGTGGCCTGCAGCTCGTGCGGAAAATCGGATAAGACTTGGTTGACATTGACGCCGATGCCGAGAATCACCCCCTCGCCGCCGCTGCTTTTGTGGAATTCACACAGGATGCCGCTGAGTTTTTTTCCGCTTGCAAGCACGTCGTTGGGCCATTTCAGGAGCGGGGAGGGCACATCGCCTTTGAGCGCCTCCGCCACCGCCACCCCCGCCAGGAGCGTGAGCTGCGGGATGCGTTCCCGTTCGATGCCCGGCTTGAGCAGGACCGAAAGGTAGACCCCCACCTGCCTGGGAGACACCCAGGAGCGGCCCTGGCGGCCGCGTCCCGAGGACTGGCTGTCGGCGAGCACCACCAGACCCTCGGCGTCGCCCGCCTCGAAGGCCTGTTTGACCGCATCGTTGGTCGAGGCGAGGGTTTCATAGCTCCGAACCGGCTTGCCGATGCGCTTGAGAGCGAGGCCTTCGGTGAGGCTATGGGGATTGAGATCGGCGGGCAAAGTCATCGTAACAGATTGGAAACGGGGGCGATTCCAGCGACCGCCGCCAGAGGATTGTAAGCAAAAAAAATCAGAAATTCATTGAATTTTGAGCAAAATGTTGATAATAATCTTCTTAAAAAACGAGGGTTGAGGGAAGAGCCGCCGCTCGCCCGGCCCTCACTCTATTTTCAAAGGAGAGAAGGGATGAGAAAGGCAGCACTTTTTCTGGCATTGATGTTTTGTGTCCTCGTGGCCACTTCCGGGTGCCTGGAGCAGAAGTTCCCGCATGGCAAACAGGTGAAGCCGGATAATATTGAAGAGAAGAAAGAATAACCGGATTCGATCCGCTTTGGATTCCCGCCTCCATCAGGAGGCGGACAACCCTTCCGCTTCGGCTCACGCCATTGCAGGCATGTTGCAGGATGCCGCACGCCGGTCCCGGCGTGAATTGCGGCGTCTTGACCTTTCTCCCCGCCTTCCCGCTCCCTCCCGGCAAATTGCCCGCTTGACAATCCTTCCTCGAAGGATGATACAATGACCGTGTTTTTCCCAGGAAACTGAATAAAATCAAGAAATTTCGGGCTCAACTCCCGGATTTCCGGAGCGCTGCGCCGTGGCCGGATATCATGGAGTGGCCCCAGAACAGGCGGAAGCGAATGGAAGAAAAGCTGGTGACGGTTGAGGAAGTCCGGGAAGCGCAGGAGTTCCTCAAAGCGGGGATCGAACTGCACGAAAAAAAAGAATTCAAACAGGCCATCGAAGCCTTTAGAAAGACATCGTCCATCCACATGTTTGAAGCGACCCACCTGGACGAGCTTGAGAAAAAGCTCAAGGCCGGAGACTTCAAAAAACAGCAGGAAAGCATCGCCTACATGGGATGCGCGGCGGTGCACCTCAACACTCTGATCCAGAATCTGGACGAAGACCAGAAGGCCGAGGTGCCGGTGGACGAGCAGTTGATGGCGATTTTCAAAGAGTGGCAATAAGGAGACCAAACCGTGGATAAGCAGGCCCTGCGGGAAATCCTCAAAACCGAGATTCGCGACCGGAAAATCCCCATCAGCCTGGGGAAAACCTGCCCGGTGAAGTGCACCTTCTGCTACGAGAAGGATCACAGTTACCGCAACACGGTGGACGTTCCGCGGACGACGCAGGAAGACTGGGAGTTCATTCTGGGGGAAATCCGGAAATTCCCCACCCACGAGGACGAATCCTGGGTGCTCGGCGGTAACGAGTACATGGAGTGGACGGACATCCCGCTGCATCCCAAAACACTGGACTGGATCGAGGAGTTCCTGGAAACCACCGATAAGAAGCTCACGATGTTCACGGTGGGCTACGTCGATCCCGTCCGCATCAACCAGCTGGCCGAGCGGCATCCCGGCCGCATCAACTTCGAATTGTCCGTCATCACGCTGGGCAACGCTCGCAAACAGCTGATGCCCAACGGCCCGACCGTCGATACGGTGCTGAAGATCCTGGACGGCCCGGCGGTGACGTCCGCCAACTTCTATTCCCTCGGCCCCCGCACCATGTCCGAGGACGCCCGCAAGATCGCCGCCGTCAACACGAAATGCCTGCTCTGGATGGGGTGTTTGACCCCCCTCAAGTACATCGACCCGGACACCACCGCGCTCATGCGCTACGGCAAGAAATTTCTGCCCGAAGAGGCGCGCCGGATCTACGACATGAATCTGCCCAACATCACCATGATCCACACCGAGTCGGACATCACCGCGTTTTTGAACCGCAAGAAAATCATCAAGGTGTTCGACGCCTGCGAGCTGGACAAGAAAGACACCGTGGTCATGGCCGGAAACGTGTATAAAATCCTGACCCTGTTCCGCCGCAACCGCGCCCGCTTTCTTTACGTTCCCAACGCCACCCTGGGTGGGGATTCCAACTGCACGACGCTGTTGACCTTCAACGACATCGCGCAACGGTTGAGCGATCAGAGACGGGTCTACATTCCGCGTGTGGTCATGGAACGCAGCATCCGCGGTGAGGAAAAGGACATCGCCGGGTTCGCCTTCGACGATTTCAAGGCGCGGTTTCCCCGCTGCACCTTCAAAGTGCTGAACCGGATCAACTCGAACCTGTCCAACAAGAAGCTGTACGAAAAAGGCTATCTGAAAAACTACGTGGAAGATTACCTCGGCGAGCCGTTGTCGCGGCAGTATGAGGCGATGCCCCAGCCCCATTGAGGATTCCACCCAACGGCATAGGAGTGTTTTGAATGCAGTATCGGTTGAAGGTGGTGTTTGTGGACAATCAGGAACTGGACCTGGACAACACCGAAAAGCACGGATTCAGCGACGACCTCGAATTATTCGAAATCACCACCGGGGATGACATCATCGTCATCCCCTTGAGACAGATCAAGTATATATCCTGCGACGCGAAGATCTTCCGCAAATGATTCGCTTGTCCCCGAGGAGGCGGGGTGAGGCGGGGCTCAGAGTTTGATGCGGGCCTTTTTCAGCCATTCTTCCAGATTGAAGTTTCCCTCGCAGTATTTTTCGAACAGGATTTCTTTCTCGCTCAGGCGCTTGCCATCGACGATGTGGCTGGCCGGGGCGGCGGGTTTTTCCCGGGGCGTTTCGGACGCCTTGAAATCCTGCGATTCCAGTTCGTTCTCATCGACCGATTCGAACTTGTAGTTCTTGTCGCTTTTGCCGAACACCAGGTCGGACAATTCTTCCAGGCTGAGGATGAGGTTGAGCACCGCCAGGTTGCTGATCATGTCCTTGGATTTGAAATTGGTCAGGACCGTGCGGACTTCCTCCGAGGACACGATGGCTTTCATGATGGCCTCATTGAGCTCTTCATACGCTTTATCCAGATAGGAATCGAAGGAATCCATGGTCACGTGTCTCCTGAAAAAGTGTGCAATCTTTGCTATAAATAGCGGAAAATTATAAAATTAACTTTATGCGAGCAAGAGTTGTGCCACCTCTCCGCGCGGCGGGCGTTTTGGAGAAAACCGTTTCAGCATAACCGTTTGATCCGATTCGCCCAATGGGGCCGAGTCAAAAATCCCCGGTCATTTTTTCCCCAGCCGGTAAAATCCGGCGTCAAAATTTCAACGGCCACATATGAAAAAGGAATGCGTTGGCCGGTTGCGCGGAAATCAAAAAAAATTTCAGCAGGCGTTTTCCCAAAAATCATGCAGTTGCGCTTTGGCATCGCTTCGCGTTTCATTCATCCGGTTGATGGTTCCAGGGAGTCATGCTACTCTTGACAAACCTCAAGTAATATTGGATAGTCGTTTTTCCGTTTTCAAGGACGCAACCGTTCCTTTCGTTTCATCCTGCATCCCTGGCCATGCCGTTTCCGATACATAGATACAGGAGGCTTCGAGCCCATGCGGCTGTGCGCCGAATGGTGCGCGAGGCCTCGCTGAGCGTGGACAACCTCATCGACCCGTTCTTCGTGTGCGAAGGCAAAGGGGTGAAGCAGGAAATCACATCCATGCCGGGGGTGTTCCGCTGGTCGGCGGACCAACTGGTGAAGGAAGTCAAGGAAACCCATTCACTGGGCATTCCCGCCGTCATCCTGTTTGGCATTCCCGATAAAAAAGACGCGCGCGGGTCGGAAGCCTACAACCCCGACGGGGTTGTGCAGCGGGCCATCCGCGACATCAAATCGGCGGTTCCGGAGCTGGTCGTCATCACCGACGTGTGCATCGACGAATACACCGACCACGGCCATTGCGGCCTGGTGGAAGGCAACACCATCGTCAACGACCCGACACTGGAATTGTTGTCCAAAATGGCGCTCACACACGCGGAAGCCGGTGCGGACATCGTGGCCCCTTCCGATATGATGGACGGCCGCGTGCAGGCCATTCGCGGCATCCTCGACGAAACCGGTCACGAGAACACGATTCTTCTGTCCTACGCTGCGAAATACGCCTCCGCCTTTTACGGCCCGTTCCGTGAAGCGGCGGATTCGACTCCCCAGTTCGGCGACCGGCGTTCGTATCAGATGGATCCGGGAAACAGCGACGAAGCCCTGCGCGAAGTCTGGCAGGACATTGAAGAGGGGGCGGACATGGTCATGGTGAAACCGGCCCTGTCTTACCTGGACATCATCCACCGGGTGCGGGAAGAGGTGCAGGTGCCCGTCGCCGCTTACAACGTCAGCGGAGAATACGCCATGATCCAGGCCGCCGCACAGCGGGACTGGGTGGATGGGGATGCAGCCATGATGGAAGTGCTTTTGAGCATTCGACGCGCCGGGGCTCAAATGATTCTGACTTATTCCGCCCGGCACGCCGCCCGGTTGCTCAACCGCTAGAACCCGAAACCCGGAGTTACTGTAAAGCTCCGCGCGTATCCTGTTTTGTGCTCTCGGCCCGAAAAAGAGGGCAAAGAATGTTTGCATTGTCACAGGAATTTTGGGAAAATTTTTTTGGATAAGGAGACAGTTTGATGTCAATACTGGCTAAAAATCTGAAAACCATACGCAAGGAACTCCGTTGCACGCAATCGATGATGGCGGACATCCTCAAAGTGGGGTTTAGGACTTATGTCCGGTACGAAGCGGGAGAGCGGGACGCCCCGGTTTCCATTCTCGTCAAGATAGCCAGGCTGGGAAACATATCCCTGGAACAGCTCCTGACCACGGAAGTCAACAAGAGCTATATTTCGCCTGTTAAGGCGATAAATAAAAAAGCCGCCTTTCCCGAAGTCCGGACCGTGAATTTCCGTTCCGGTCTGGTCGCCTTCAAAAAGCCCTCCAAGCAGGAAATGATCACCGTCGATGATTCGGAACGCAAGCTGGTGTCGATTTTCCGCAAAATGGACTCGGATTTGCAAACCCAGTGTCTGGCGACCATCAACAAGGTATTGAAAGAGGGCAAGGGCAAATCGAGAAATTCCGCGTCTGCGAAGAAAAAGACCCCGGCCCGTGCGAAAAAGAAGGCCGCACCCCGCGTGCTCGCCAAGCGCACCCGCACCGCCGCCAAGTCCCTGAAGAACGTCAAGAAAAAGAAACCCGGCCGCAAAAAGGTCGATAAGAAAGTGCTCAAGGAAAAAATCGACAAGCTGAAGATGATCACCCGGTCGGTGCAGAAAATAACCGTGAGATGATGGCTCGTGAAATCCTCCCGCTTCGGAAGGCAAAAACATGGTGTGCTGTTTCTGGTGCTGCTGACGGTGTTTGCCGTGCTGGAGTATTTCGGGCATTTCGCCGAGCGCGGGATCGGCAACTACCTCAAATGGCAGAATCATAAACGGCCGCAGCTCGGCCGCATCTGGGAAAAAGACCGGCAGTCCCTCGTCGCCCAGACCAAAATCCAGTCCCTGCGCACCACGGCGGACCTGCAGGAGCGGTCCGCAGATTCGATCGAATCCTTCAAGCAGATGTTCGAATCCGTCGCCCCGGCCTTTCCGCTCGCCGTGTCGCGGCAGAAGTTTCTCGATCTTTATTACGACTATCCCGGCCCGTGGGCCGAACGCATCATCTCCCCCTACGAACTCATTCAGATCGACGCCCGCAAAAACTGGTCGCGGGTCATCCTCAAACGGTTCGGCCCCTGGATCACCCTGGGTTTTCTCGACATGCAGGGGGTCTCCATCCAGGAAAAATTCCTCTCCGTGGACAACCTGTTCGGAATCCAGTCCACGCGCACCGTGAAACGGGGGCGGCTGGAGGAAGTCGATTTCCCGGAAGACAAGATCTTTTCCATCGACGAGTTTCTGGCGATCATCGCGACGCTGGACCCGGACACGCAGAAAGGCGTGTTCCCCGAACCCCGCTGGTTTCTGGAGAAGGGCTACCACGTCACCCGGGTGGGGGTTTCCGACGAATTCAACGACGCCGACACCCAGCACATGATTTTCGGGATCGAGTACGACACCGATTACTACACCGGCGTCCTCGTGATTCCCGTGCCGCTCGAAATCGCCTACAACATGCTGTCCCAGATCGAAAAATCGGAAGGCGACGATTCCGCGCAGGACGCCCTGCCGCTGGAAACGCCTTCCGGAGAGATTTTTTAACCCCGAAAACATTTTCCGCAGTATCCTGTCGATGCCGCTCTCTTTAAAGAGAAACGCGGGTCGAATCCGATATGGGCATTGAAAAGGGTGAGGTTTGCGTTTCGATGTGCGAAAATGAGGGAGCGTATTTTAAAGCGGGGCGGCTGGACCGGAACCCGTCCCCGTTCAGCTTGCATGACGGCGCATAGCCTGCGCATCGGCGCCCTCTGTGCCGGAGGAGAGTCGGTTTGATCCGAAAAATTCTGGATAAAGTGTTTTTCCTGATTTACGGGGGCCTGCTGCTTGCAGGATTGACCGGCGTCGGCCTGTACTTCACCTACAGCCGCGATTTGCCGCAGCTTCCCGACGATCTGGAAAAGATCAACTTGAGCCTGCCCACCGAAATCTACTCCTGGGATGGCGAGAGGATCATGATCATCGGCGAGCGCCAGCCGGTTTCCATCGAAAACATCTCGCCGAATTTCCTGAAAGCCATCCTCGCCGTCGAGGACCGGAGGTTCTACTCGCACCACGGTCTGGATCACCGCGGTTTCCTGCGCGCGATGTTCGTCAACCTGCGCGCCGGCCGCTGGATCGAGGGCGGCAGCACCATCACCCAGCAGTTGTCGAAAAACCTGTTCTTCTCCTTCGAGCGCAAATTCGTGCGCAAGTTCAAGGAATTCCTCATCGCCTCGCAGCTCGAGGCCACCTTCGACAAGGACCAGATTCTGGAAGCGTACTGCAACCAGATCTACTTCGGCAGCGGCGCGTACGGGGTCGAGGAGGCGTCGCGCGTGTATTTCGCCAAACGCGCCAAGGAGTTGACCCTGCTGCAAGCCGCCATCCTCGCGGGGCTGCCCAAATCCCCGAAGGGCGCCAACCCGTTCACCAATTTCGAGCGTTCGATGGCCCGCGCCAAACTGGTTCTCAGCCGCATGGAGCGGCAGAAATTCATCACCGCAGAACAGAAAGAGGAAGCGCTGAACTCGGAGCTGGGGCTGGTCACGCCGAAAAAGAAATCCGACCCCAACCTGTATTTCGCCAATTTCGTGATCGACAAGCTGGAGAAGGATTACGGCAAGGAGTTCGTGCACTACGGCGGATTGAAAATCTACACCACCCTCGACAGCCGCTACCAGCGCTTCGCCCTGAAAGCTGCGCAGTCGCATCTGGAAGGGCTGGAAGAGGGGATCGTGCCGCGGGACGCGCCGCTGCAGACCGCCGTGGTGGCGATCGAAAACAAAAGCGGCGCGGTGCGCGCCATGCTCGGCGGGCGCAACTATTCCCTGAGCCAGTTCAACCGCGCCATCTCCAGCAACCGGCTGCCCGGTTCCTCGTTCAAGCCGCTGGTGTACCTCACCGCGATGGAAGTGCTGGACTATTCTCCCGCCACCGTTGTGAAAGACGAACCCTATTTCATCGAGATCCCCGGCACCGCCGCCTGGGAGCCGAAAAACTTCGGCGACATCTACGCCGGCGACATCATCCTGAAAAAAGCGCTGATGCGTTCCATCAACGTGGTGTCCGCCAAGCTCATCGAAAAGGTTACGCCGCAAAAGGTGGTCGAGACCGGCCGCAAATTCGGCATCAAAAGCCATCTGGGAGCCAATATGTCGCTGGCTCTCGGAACCTCCGGCGTCTCTCCTCTGGAGATGGCTTCCGCCTACAGCATGATCGCCAGCCTCGGCGTGTACAACGAACCGTTTTTCATCGAGAAGATCGAGGATTTCCACGGCAACCAGCTCTACCAGCATTATTACCAGGGCGTGCAGCGCTATTCGCAGGAGTTGATGTATCCCCTGGTGGACATGATGCAGGGCGTCGTCGATGCCGGAACCGGCCGCACCGTGCGCCGCATGGGCTTCAAGCACCCGGCGGGCGGCAAGACCGGCACCACCAACGATTTCAAGGACGCCTGGTTCAACGGCTTCACCAAGGATCTGTCGGTTTCCGTGTGGGTCGGCTACGACAACAACGACCCGATGATCGACCGCAACGGCCGCGGTCTGACGGGGGGCCGCGCCGCCGTTCCCATCTGGGTGTTTTTCATGCAGAAGGCGCTGCAGGGGAAAAAGCAGGTCAAGTTTCCCGTGCCCACCGGCATCAAATTTGTGGAGGTGGACGTGCAGACCGGCAGGCAGCCCGATTATTCCGCCATCGAGTCGATGCGTGTGGCGGTCAAGGAGGAGCTCGATCTGAGCCCGCTTCCCGAAGAGGAGCCGGATGAGGATCTGCTGCAGGAGTTTCCCCAGGAAGCCACCGGGATCTTTTCCTTTCCCGCATCCAGCGACGGCGGCGGCATTCCCTAAAGGAGCGTGGATGTGATGAAAGTCCAGGGAGAGCGCATCTTTCCGGAATCGGGCGTGTGGTATCAGTCCCTCAAATACCTCATGGCCCGGGTGGGCATCTCTTTTTTCCTGATCCTGTTTCTGGGATTTTTCACCCTCTATTTCATCCACGAAATCGCGCTGCCGAACGTCCAGTTCGACGACGGCACCATTCAATGGGCGATCCTGGCGGTCTGCGTGTTTTTCGGTTTTTTCGCCTACGGCCTGATCGGCGAGCAGAAATTCCACAACGCCTTCCACCAGCTCAAAGACAAGGGCCCACTGGACGACAAGGAAGCGGTGCTCAAGCAGTTCGAGGATCTGCTGCACTTCACGTCCACCTCCTATTTTCTGCCCGGCCAGGGCCGGCGCTTCCGCGGACTGGTGGTGCGCAAATTCGCCGATTATCTTCTGTCCATCGGGCGGGAGGACGAAGAGGCGCTCAAGGTTTATCTCAAAGCCTTCCTGCAGAGCCCGAAAAACTCAAAATTCCGCGCCCCGCTGCTCGCGATCCTCGACAAGGGCGGCGATCTGTCCGAAAACGACATCGACCTGCTTCTGGTCATGCTGAAAGCCGAGGACTACAAGGACGATTTCATCTCCGATCATCTGGCCTCGGTGTTTCTGCAGCGCAAGCAGTACACCGCCAAGACCGAGCCGCTGTTCTTGCACGCTTTATCGCGGCAGCGGGAGTTTTCGCCCAGGATCATCGATCTGGTCCTGCCCTCGCTGTTGGAGAGCGGCCGCACCGACCCGGCTGCGCTGTGGTTTTACCACCACGCGCTGCCCTACCGGCGCGCCGTGGAAAAAAAGCTGAAGGAAATCCTCGCGCTGAATTACTGCAAGGGCCACCTCCGGGGGATCGACCCGGCGCTGCACGAAAAATGCAAGGAGACCTTTCTTTCCCTCGATCCCGCGGGCCAGGCCGAGCTCAAGGACATGGTGGAAAACAGCCGCATCTCCGGCCGGATCAAGAAAGTGAATTTTTTCAGCCCCGAGGACATTCAGGAACTGGACCGCTGGAAGGTGCGCATGGGGCTCGATGCGTCCCTGACCGGCAGGCTGCGGGGTGCGATTGCGGGCGTGGGACGGGCCTTTCGCGACGCGGGTCGCGGCGTCGGGCTGCGCCTGGTGGACGGGCTCATCCGGTTCGGCAAGACCCGCCTGCTCGTCAAATTCGCCGGCATCTTCATCCTGGTGATCGTGGGCGTCGTGGCGTGGAACTACAAGGAATGGACCGAGCAGCAGGTCGTGCAGGTGGAAGCGCCGGTGGTGAAACCGCCTCCCAAACCGATCGCCAAAAAAATCAAGCCGCAGACCGGAAACCGGATCTACACCATCCAGATCGCCGCCGTCACCTCTTCAAAACAGGCCAACCGCATGGTGGCTTCTCTCAAGAAAAAGGGCGTCAAGGGGTTGTACACCATCCAGTCTCCCAAAAAATCCGGCGGCAACTGGTATAAGGTGCGCGTCGGGCGTTTCGAGGGCAAGAACGAAGCGCAGGATTTCGCCAAGCAGCTGATCGACAAGAAGCACATCAAAAACTACTTCATCCTGTCCGGCGTCAAACAGCCCGCCGCCGGCAAGCCTGCAAAACCCGCGAAAACCGCAAAGACCCCAAAAACCGGTTGAGACCGCCTGCGTCAGGCGACGGCGACGATCGCCTTGACGATGTCGAGGTAGACGTTCTGGTCCGCCTCTACGGTGAAACCCGCTTTGCGCACGTTGTCCACCGTGTTGCGGTCGAGATGCGTCCCTTCCAGCGCCGTGGTGAACAGCGACATGAAGCGAAGGCTCAGGCCGTAAAGCGGATTGCGGCTCAGGACGTGCTCGAACAGCAACAGCTTGCCGCCCGGTTTCAGCACCCGCCGCACTTCCTTTAATCCTTGTACCGGATCGGCCACGGTGCAGAACACGCACACCGCCGCCACCGAATCGAACCGGTTGTCCGCAAACGCCAGCGCCTGCGCGTTCATGCGCACACAGTGCAGCTTGCCCCGGTAAGAAGCCGCCCGCGTACGGGCGCGCGCCAGCATCTTTTCACTGAGATCGATCGCCGTGATGTCGAGGCCGGGCGGGAAGTTCTGGATTTCCAGCCCCGTGCCGATCCCCACGTGCAGAACCTTGCCGTGCAGTTGTTCAAAATGTTTTCTCTGGATGTGCCCCCAGCGTTTGAGATCGCCCTGGCGGAAAAAATCGAACACCTCGGCGATGCGGTCGTAGCCCTTTTCTCCCATGATTGCGATCTCAGTTAAAGTGCGCGAGTTTTTCGTTGGAACGCAGCACGAGCGCCGCGACACACAACCCGATGACGCCGCCCGCCGCGCAGACGGCCGTCCCGGACAGCGCTGCGGTGGCGGCCATGCCCGCACCCATGCCCACGGCCATGGCGATCAGGCTCAGGGGGATCATCACCTCGAACGCGCCGAAGAAGGGAGCCAGCAGCAACAGCAGGAAAAATTTGAAAGCCATGCCGATGCCACCTCCGGCCAGCATGCCCGCAAACATATTCCAGTGACCGGGGATGATTTGCACGACGGTACAGGCTATAATGAAGCCGGAAAGGGTGCCGATCGTCAAGTCGATGAGCTTGAAATTCATAACGCCAAGCGGTTGAACTCAAAACGGGTTTGATTTGTCTGGGGAAAGGGCGCCGCCCTCGCTACAGGATGGATAAGCACCGATGCATTGTCAAACGATTTCTCTCCTCATGAGCGGGAGATGTCTTCACGATGAGGAGCGGGAATGAGCGCCATTGAACTGGACCAAACCAACCTGGACGGATGGGTTTCCGACGCGGAGATCGCCGGACTGCAACCGGACCTCGACCGTCTGCACGCCAGCCTGGAAAACGGCGACGGCGCGGGCAGCGACTACCTGGGCTGGCTGCACCTGCCTTCGCGCACGGATCTGGAGGAATTGAAAGTCATCGAGGATGCGGCGCACCGCATCCGCGAACGCTGCGACGCGTTCATCAGCATCGGCATCGGCGGCTCCTACCTGGGCGCGCGCGCCGCCATCTCGTTTCTCAATCACAGTTTCGACAACCAGCGCGTCAAAAGCAAAGAGCACCCGGAGGTTTATTTTGCCGGCCACAACCTGAGTTCCGACTACCACGCCGACCTGATGGAGCTGGTCGAGGACAAGGACGTCTGCCTCAACGTGATCTCCAAGTCCGGCACCACCACCGAACCAGCGGTGGCGTTCCGGTTATTGAAAACCCTGCTGGAAAAAAAATACGGCAAGTCCGGCGCCAGGCAGCGCATCGTCGTCACCACCGACGCGAGCAAGGGGGCGCTCAAGAAACTCGCCGACGAAGAGGGCTACCCGACCTTCGTCATCCCCGACGACGTGGGCGGCCGCTACTCGGTGCTGACCCCGGTGGGACTTCTACCGATCGCGGTGGCCGGCATCGACATCCGCGAACTGATGGACGGCGCCGAGGTCTGGGAGATGCTGTCTTCCGATTCCGCGGCCGTAGAGGACAACCTGTCGTATCAGTACGCCGCCATCCGCCACCTGCTGTACCGCAAGGGAAAGACCGTGGAGATCCTCGCGTCCTTTCACCCCAGCCTGTCCTACGTGCTGGAATGGTGGAAGCAGCTGGCGGGCGAGAGCGAAGGCAAGGAGCAGAAGGGCATCTTTCCCGCCTCCGTCGAGTACACCACCGACCTGCATTCCCTCGGTCAGTGGGTGCAGGAGGGCAACCGCATTCTGTTCGAGACGTTTCTCATGACGCAGGCCTCCAACCGCCACCTGAAGGTTCCGCATTTCGAGCGCGACGACGGCTTGAACTACCTCGCCGGCAAGACCCTCGATTTCGTCAACGACAAGGCCTACAAGGGCACGGCGCTGGCGCACAGGGAGGGCGGCGTTCCCAACCTGACCCTCACGATCAAGGACCGCAGCCCCAATTCCCTCGGCCAGTTGTTCTACTTTTTCGAACGGGCCGTCGCCATGACCGGTTACCTGTTCGAGGTGAACCCCTTCGATCAACCCGGCGTCGAATTCTACAAGAAAAACATGTTCGCGCTTTTGAATAAACCAGGATTCACGAAAGGATAGCATCATGACGACCCTAGGGCAGAAACTGGATGAAGTCATTCACGGCCTGGCGCATGAGGAAGTGCAGGGCCGGCGTCCCGCCTTCAAATCGCATCCGCTGCTGGCCAAACTGCAATCGATGGGCAGCGAGCTGTGGGTGGACACGGGCGACCTGGAAAAAGCGCGCTCCATCTGGAAAAAAGAACTCGAGGCGTTGACCACCAACAACACGCTGGCCAACCAGGTGGTGCAAAGCGGCGTGATGGACGAAACGATAAAAGAAACTCTGAGCAAAATCCGCGAGGTCAACGGCGATTTGAGCGAAGACGAGCTGATCACCGAGATCGGCTTCGTCATCAACTGCAAGATCGCGTTGCGGCTGGTGCAGGCCTTTAAAGTCAAAGTGAGCGTGGAGCTGCACCCGGCCATGTCGCGCGACATCGAGACCACGCTGAACTATGCCCGGCGCTATTACAAGGTGTGCCCGCAGTACTTCATCGTCAAGATTCCGCTGACCCCCGAAGGCTACCTCGCGGTGCGCAAGCTGCGCCTGGAAGGCATGCCCATCAACTACACCCTGGGCTTTTCGGCGCGCCAGAACTACCTCGCAGCGAGGCTCTCGAACCCCGCCTACGTCAACGTGTTCTTGGGCCGGCTCAATCAGGTCGTCATCGACAACGGCATGGGCAGCGGCGAAATGGTGGGCGAGAAGGTGACGCTCGCGACCCAGCAGAGCATCCGCGAGATCCGCGAGAAATTTCCCGAGATCACCACGAAGCTGATCGGCGCGAGCATCAGAAACGGCGGGCAGGTGGGCTTCCTCGCAGGACTCGACGTGCAGACCATTCCACCGGCGGCGCTCAAGGAATTTCAGGATTCCGGTGCGTCCCCCGATGATCTCAAGAGCCATGTGGACGATGCGATCACGCCGGGCATCGACGCCGCCGCTCTTTCCGGCGGCCGCTTCGACATCCTGTGGACCGTCACTGATGCGTTCAAGGAATTCGTGGACGCACTGGTGCAGCGGCAGGGCATCGAGTCGATGACCGGAGAAGAACTGGAAACGCTCTGTCGCGAGCAGAACCTGTTCCATCCGTTCACGCAACAGGATCTCGACGCCATCACCGGGCACGGCAAGATTCCCAAGCTCGACCAGTGGCCCGAGTCCATCGCGCTCGACGACCTGATGACCCAGTCCGCCCTGCGCTCGTTCGCCAAGGACCAGAAGGCGCTGGACGACCGCATCCGCTCTTTCATCTGAGGCCGCAGGCGACGCGGACCCAACCGACCGGGAGAGGGGATGATCCTAGCAGGCGACATCGGCGGCACCAAAGTCAATCTGGCGCTGTTCGAAAACCACAACGGCGCATTGCGCGCCGTCAACGAGGCCAAGTTCGAGAGCCGTAAATATTCCGGGCTGGAGGCCATCCTCTCCGAATACTGCGCCAAAGAGCACGCCAAACTGTCCCGCGCCGGATTCGGCATCGCCGGTCCGGTGAAGGACGGCCGCTGCGAAGTCACCAACCTGCCCTGGGTGGTGGACGTGCAGAGCCTCAAGCGCAAACTCGCGCTCGATGACGTCTGGCTGATCAACGACCTCGCCGCCACCGCCTGCGCCGTGCCCTTTCTCGCCAACGGCGAAGTGGAAACCCTGCAACCCGGCGCGCCCGTTACCGACGGCCGCATCGCCGTGATCGCCGCGGGCACCGGCCTGGGCGAGGCGTTTCTCATCCCCACCGGTTCCGGCACTTACCAGATCCTCGATTCCGAAGGCGGCCATTGCGATTTCGCGCCGCGCACCCGGACCGAAGCCGAGATGCTGCATTTTCTGAGCGGCAAGTTCGGCCGTGTGAGCATCGAGCGCGTGCTGTCCGGCCCCGGTCTGCACAACATCTACCAGTTCGTGCGCCAGCACGGTTCGCATGCCGAGCCCGAGTGGCTGACGAAAGCCATCGCCGAAGGCGACCCCGGCGTCGTCATCACCCAGGCGGGATTGCAAAAAAAATTTGCCGCCTGCTCGCAGGCGCTGGAGATCTTCGTCTCCCTGTACGGCGCCGCCGCCGGCAACCTGGCGCTGCAGTTTCTTGCCGCAGGCGGCGTCTACGTGGGCGGCGGCATCGCCCCGAAAATCCTCTCCCTCATCAAAACCGGCTCCTTCATGGACGCGTTTCTCTCCAAGGGGCGCTTCGACAGCCTGCTGAGCCAGGTGCCCGTCAAGGTGATACTCAATGAAAAAGCGGCCCTTATGGGCGCCGCGCAGTACGCTCTTGGCGACAAATTCCTCCGTTGAACCCGCATCCCGTAACGGGTATGATACCCCTCTTGGACTGACCCTGACTTGCGCCGGGACTGCATTTCCTGCGTTTCCCCGAGAACGGTCACCCTTCGACAAGCTCAGGGTGACGGTTTGGAAGCCTTGACGTGGTTGCCCAAAATGTCATGCTGAGCCTGTCGAAGCATGAGCACGGCAAAGACCGAAGGGCTCCCGGGGCGGGGCAGGGGAGCGAGGCAAACCCTTTATTTAGAGCGAAACACGCATCATGGACACGAAAATCAACAAAATCGTTCTGGCCTATTCGGGCGGCCTGGACACCTCCGTCATCATCAAGTGGCTGAAGGAACAATACGACTGCGAGATCATCGCTTTCGCCGCCGACGTGGGGCAGGGCGAGGAACTAGACCCCGTGCGGGAAAAGGCGCTGGCCACCGGCGCGAGCAAGGTCTACATCGAGGATCTGAAAGAGGAGTTCGCCAAAGATTTCGTGTTCCCCATGCTGCGCGCCAACGCGTTTTATGAGAACAACTATCTGCTGGGCACCTCCATCGCCCGGCCGCTCATCGCCAAAGAGCAGGTGCGAATCGCCGAGAAGGAGGGCGCCGAAGGCGTGGCGCACGGGGCCACTGGCAAGGGCAACGACCAGGTGCGCTTCGAGCTGGCCTACCAGACCCTGAACCCGCACATCGTCGTCATCGCCCCCTGGCGGCACTGGGACCTCACCTCCCGCACCGCGCTTCTGGACTACGCCAAGACCCACGGCATCCCGGTGCCGGTGACCAAGGACAAACCCTACAGCATGGACCGCAATCTGTTCCACATCAGCTACGAGGGCGGCGTGCTGGAAGACCCGTGGACCGCGCCCGATGAAGCCATGTTCAAGATGAGCGTCGCGCCCGAAAAGGCTCCCGACAAGCCGACGACGATCGAGATCGAATACGAGAAGGGCGACCCCGTCGCCGTCAACGGCGAGCGCATGAGCCCGGCGGCGCTGATCGCCCGGCTCAACCAGTACGGCGGCGAAAACGGCATCGGCAGGATCGACATCGTCGAGAACCGCTTCGTCGGCATGAAATCGCGCGGCATCTACGAGACCCCCGGCGGCACCATCCTGCACGCCGCGCACCGCGCCATCGAATCGCTGACGCTGGACCGCGAGGTCATGTACCTGCGCGATTCGTTGATCCCCACCTACGCCAAAGCGGTGTACAACGGTTTCTGGTACTCGCCCGAGCGCGAGCTGATGCAGCAGACCATCGACACGGCGCAGCAGAACGTCAGCGGCAGCGTGCGGCTCAAGCTCTACAAGGGCAACTGCACCGTCACCGGCCGCAAGGCGGCGAAATCGCTGTACGACGAGAAGATGGCCACCTTCGAGGAAGACGAGATCTACAGGCAGGACGACGCCGAAGGCTTCATCCGCCTCAACGCCCTGCGCCTGCGGATCTTCTCAGAGACATTCGGGAAGAAGTAGCAGTTGATAGACCGAAATCCCACACTTATAAATTTATAAAGCTAGCTTAAAGAAATAAATTCATTCCATTCGAGCGGTCCGGGGAGAGGGTTGGAGGCAAATTCGATATGAAGGACGCGCCGCCGCCCGGATTGACAGCGCTCGGATGAATGCAAAAGAAGCGGGCGCATGAGGATCGCATCTCCGGCAGTTGCGTCCGTTGGAACAGACTCAAATCGTTTTACCGTTTCAGATAGCGTTTTATCTTTTACATATCCGAATCTGTGGGAGCCCGGATACACACGCAAACCGCCGTTTTGTGGACCGGCGGGATCGAGGTGCAGGCGCAACGCCAGCATGTTTTCCATGACCTCCACAGGAGGGTGAACGTGGAGGACGCCTTCCTTTAAAGACCATCCGCAATACCCACCCGTGGGGATTTTTGCTTTCACGGCGATCGTTTTATCCTGGTGCCACCGCACGCTCCAGTTGGCTTCGGGACGTTTGTCAAAGAAAAGCGCCCGAACGGCTGCGGCTCGACTTCCCAGATGAGACTCAATCATCCCGCGTATTTTTGGGGAGCATATGAGATCAGTTAACCAGATATGTTCACTCAGTCGGATTCTCGACCCAGCACCTTCGGCTGGTTGTTTTGTCAGATGGTTTTTTATTTTCTCAATCTCACGGAAGTTGAGAACTTCCCGCCAAATCTCGTAACCATCTCGATCCAACGTATTTTGGGTGAGCACACTCAATTGCAATCCGCCTTGTTTTTGGGGAATAGGAAGTTTTAATGATAACAGAATCCGATCATCCCTCAAAAATCTCCCTATGTTTTTGAACGAGTTTGATATATAGTGTGTGTGACGTTTTTTGGCGTCCCAGCCAGTTTTTGTCGGCCTGTTGTGTTTTTTTACGCGTCCCCGCGAAAAGACGGCAGGTCACCCACCCAACCCCAATGAGCCGGATACCTAAAAAAAATCATGAGTTCGATTCTTGTCGTTGACGACGAAAAGAGTTTGCGCGATTTTCTCACCATCATGCTGGAAAACGACGGCCACGAGGTCGAAACCGCCGAAACGGGCGAAAAGGGCATGAAGCTCGCCGCGGACAGCGAGTTCGATCTGGTGATCACCGATTACAAGATGAAAAAGGCCAACGGCATCGACGTGCTGGAAGCGGTGAAGGCCGTCCACCCGCTGACCCCGGTGGTGCTGATGACCGCCTACGCCTCCGCCGAGACCGCCGTCGAGGCGATGAAAAAAGGCGCCTACGACTACATCTCCAAGCCCTTTAAAATCGAGGATTTGCAGCTCATCGTCAAGAACGCCGTCGAGAAGAAGATGCTCTCCGACGAGAACAACTACCTGCGTTCGGCGCTCAAGGACAAATACGGTTTTTCCAACATCATCGGCAAAAGCCCGCCGATGATCAGCGTGTTCAAGCTCATCGAAAAGGTGGCGGAAAGCAGCGCTACCGTGCTGATCGGCGGCGAAAGCGGCACCGGCAAGGAGCTGGTGGCGAAGGCCATCCACTTCAACGGCCCGCGCAAGAACTACCCCTTCATCTCCATCAACTGCGGCGCGGTGCCGGAAAACCTGCTGGAAAGCGAGCTGTTCGGCCACGAAAAAGGCGCGTTCACCAGCGCCGATTCGCAGAAGATCGGCCTGATGGAAACGGCGAGCAAGGGCACGTTTTTCCTCGACGAGATCGGCGAAGCGCCGCTGTCCATCCAGGTGAAGCTGCTGCGCGTGCTGCAGGAGAAGGAGATCGTGCGCGTCGGCGGCACCCAGTCGATCCCCATCGATCTGAGGATCATCGCCGCCTCCAACGTGGATCTGACCAAGGCCGTCAAAAACAAAACCTTCCGCGAGGACCTCTACTACCGGCTCAACGTCATTCCCCTCAAGCTGCCGCCGCTGCGCGAGCGCCGGGACGACATTCCCATGCTGGTCAATTACTTCATCAGCAAGTACAATGAAGGGCGTCAGGAAAACGCCCAGATTCAAGGCATCGAGCCCGAGGCCATGAGCCTGCTGGAAAAATACGCCTGGCCGGGCAACGTGCGTGAACTGGAAAACGTCATCGAACGGGCGGTGGTGCTGGAGACCGAGGACAAGATCCAGGTTGCCAGCCTCCCCGACGAGATCTCCGGCTCGCCGGAGTCCCCGGACGACCTGATGCCGGTGATGGACAATCAGCCCATGGACCTGGAGAAGACGCTCGACCAGATTGAAAAGCGCATGCTGCGCGGCGCGCTGGAGCAGACCAACGGCATCATCAACAAGGCCGCCAAGCAGCTCAATCTGAGTTTCCGGTCCATGCGATACCGGATTCAAAAACACAAGCTCAAAGGAGAGATGGAACCGGAAGAATGACGGTTCCAGTGGGAAGCGGCGCGTTGCGGCCGATTTCCCGTAAACTGCCATGCCTTTTTCAAGACTCAGAGGGATAAGCACGGCCGTCGTGCGCATAACGTTTGCCTTGGGCCTGGCCGTCCTGCTGCTCGCCGGGGTGAACCCGGTGGAGGCGCAGACCGCCGCACCGGAAAGCCGGCCGTTCGGCGAGACGGACCTGTTCCGCGACGCGGAGTTCCATTTTCATGCCGGCCGCTTTGCTGAGGCGAAATCGCTGTACCACGATTTCGTCACGCAAAAGCCGCACAACAAATGGTCGGCGCGCGCCCTGTACCGGCTCGGCCAGATCGACCAGAAAGAGGAATCCTACGCCACCGCCCTGCGTTTTTACCAGATGCTGCTGGAACGGTTTCCCGGCACGGAGATGGCCCCCGATGTGCACATGAACATGGGGCTCTGCTATTTCGAACTCGCCCAGTACCCCGACGCCGACCAGAATTTCCGCACTGTCCTCAAGACCCACCCCAACCGCGCCGTGCGCTGGAAGGCGCTCTACCAGCTTGCGCGGGTGGATGAGGAAAAATTCGACTACACCGGCGCGATCGCCAAGCTCAACAACGTCTACGAACAGAACGAGGACGGCGCCATCCGCACCTCGGCGCGTCAGCTGATCGAATCGATCATCGACGAGAAACTGTCCGAGGCGGAGGTGCACATCCTCAAAGACAACTACGGCGCACAGTTCCCCGGCGACCTGCTGCTCAAAAAACTGCTGTCCCTGTATCGCAACCAGCGCGACATCTACAAATACCAGAACGCCCTCAAGGATCTGGCGCGCCTCTATCCGCAGCATCCGGAACGGCCGCGGTTCGAAGCGTACTGGAAACAGGTAACCGACAACCCCGAACTCAGGCTTAGGATCGGCGCGGTGGTGCCGCTGTCCGGCAAACTCGCGGTCACCGGCCAGCAGGTGTTGCAGGGCATCCAGCTTGCGGTCAACCAGTCCGGCCTGAAAAACCGGCAGAAGCTGGAACTGGTGGTGAAGGATTCCGCCTCCGGCCGGCCCGTCACCGAGATCCTGGAAGAGCTGGCCGCCGATCCCAATGTGGTGGCCGTGGTCGGTCCGGTGCAGAGCGGCGAGGTGAAAGACATCGCGCCGCTGGTGGACCGCTACAAGCTTCCCGTCATCACGCCCACCGCCTCCGCCGACGGGCTGACGCAGTTGAGCCCCTACATCTTCCGCAACGCCCTGACGCGCGACATCCAGGCGCGGCACATCGCCGATTACAGTTTCAACAAGCTCAATCTCAGGCGCTTCGCCGTGCTGTATCCGCAGGAGGCGTTCGGCATCGAACTCAAGCAGCATTTCGAAAAGGAGATCCGCGCGCTGGGCGGCGAGATCGTGGCGAGCGTGCCCTACGACCGGGCGCAGACCGATTTCAAGCCGCAGATTCTGGAACTCGGCGGCGTTTCCGACGATCAGCTGTTGAAGATGACGCGCGACCAGTTGCAGAGCGAAGAGGGGATGGAGCGGTTCAAGCAGAAAGGCGGCCTGTCCCAGCCGGTGATCGAGATGGGCCTGTTCACCGAAGAGGACATCGAGGATTTGCAGGCTTCGCTCGAGTTGAGCTACGATGCGATCTTCATGCCGGGCTTCTACGACAAGGTCGGCCTCATCATTCCGCAGCTGGTGTTTTACAACATCGAAGACATCGTGCTTTTGGGAGCCAACGGCTGGAACTCGCCGCAGTTGCTGGAAATCGCCGGCAATTATTTGAAGACGGGATTTTTCGTGGACGGGTTTTTCGCCGACTCCAAGAAACCCAAAGTGCAGAAATTCGTGAACGCGTTCAAATCCAACTTCGGCGGCGCACCGGGCCTGTATTCCGCCCAGGCTTACGACGGCGCGCAGATCCTCATCGAGATGATCAAAAAGGGTGCGCAGAACCGGCTGCAGATCGCCGAGCAGCTGCAATCGCTCAGAAACTACCCCGGCGTTTCCGGCCAGACCAGCATCTCAAGCTCCGGCGACTCCGAAAAGCAGCTTTTCACCCTGCAGGTGCAGAACCGCAAGATCTCCCAGGTCGATTGAACCCAACCTAAAACGTATTTCCCTGCTGTTCCCCGAGCAGCAGAAGCTCTTCTTCCTCTTCGGGAATTTTGTTATCCACAAAGATCTCGAACTTGGAGCCGACCTCGTCGAAGTGCGCGCCCTTGCCGGATTCCGGGTTGATCTTCATGAAGACGACCTCATCCGACACCGGGAAATTGCGCACCGGAACCCCCGCGAGCACCTCCTTCATGTACTGCAGCCAGATGGGAATCGCTGCGCGCGAGCCCGTTTCGTTGGCCCCTAAAGGTTCGTCCTCGTCCTTACCCACCCACACGCCGGTCACCACCTCCGGCGTGTAGCCGATGAACCAGGCGTCCACGTAGTTGTTGGTGGTTCCGGTTTTCGCCGCCACCGGCCGCTTGAGCACCTTCACTTTTTTGCCGGTGCCGTTTTCGACCACGCTCTGCAGCAGGCTGGTGATGGTGTAGGCGACGCCGCTTGAGATCGGCTGCGTGATGCTGGGCTGGGCGGTATAGAGCACCTCGCCGTCGCGGTTTTCGATCAGGCGCACGGCGATCGGGTTGATGCGCTGCCCCAGGTTGGCGAACGTGGAGTAGGCCGAAGTCAGCTCGTACAGCGTCACGCCGGAGGAACCCAGGGCGATCGACAGGTTGTTGGCCATGTGGCTGGTGATTCCCAGGTTGCGGGCCATCTGGATGGCGCGCTTCACGCCGATGTTCTGCAGCAGTTTCACGGTGACCACGTTTCTCGAATGGGTCAGCGCGGTGCGCAGGGGCGTGGGACCGTAGAATTTCTCTTCAAAATTGACCGGCTTCCATTTGTCGAACGCGTCTTCCTTCTCCTTGAAGATGATGGGAGAGTCGATGATGATGCTCGCCGGATTGAAGCCCTCTTCGATCGCCGCGGCGTAGATGATGGGCTTGAACGCCGAGCCCGGCTGGCGGATCGCCTGCACCGCGCGGTTGAACTGGCTTTTGGAAAAATCGTAGCCGCCCACCATCGCCTTGATGTGGCCGGTGCCGGACTCTAGGCTGATCAGTCCCGCTTCCACATCCGGCTCCTGCTCCAGCGCCAGCGACCAGCGCATGTCCTCCTCGCGCGTTCCCAGCACCCGCACCAGTATGAGGTCGCCGACCGAAAGCGCGTCGCGCGCCCGGGAAATCCTGGCCCATTGCCCGTCCACCTTGATGTTCGGCCGCCGCGCCCAGTCCATGTCCTTGAGCTCGATGACGCCTTCGTCCCGGCCCAACAGAACCAGCGCGTCGTCGTCCGTCACCTCCAGCACCGCGCCCTTGAGCAAAGCGCCCACATCCGGTTTCTGTTCTTCGCTGAAGTCGTTCAGCTCCAGCAGCGTGTTCTGCGCCATCAGCAGGTTGTCCTTCACCTGGATGGTGCCGATCGGCCCGCGGTAACCGTAGCGCTTGTCCGTCACCAGCAGGTTTTCCCGCACCGCTTTCTGCGCCACCTCCTGCGAGTCCATGTTGAGCGTGGTGTACACCTTCAGCCCGCCGCGGTACAGCTTTTTGGAACCGTAGGTGTCCTGCAGAAACTGGCGGATGTGCTCCACAAAATAGGGCGCGCGGTTGAGCATGTCCGTGACTTCACCCAGATTGAATTCGCTCGCCTGCGCTTCCGCCGCCTGCGCTTCGGAGATGAAACCGTGGTGCAGCATGCGGCGGATGGCGTGGTTGCGCCTTTTCTTCGCGCGCTTCGGGTTCTTGTACGGCGAGTAATTGTTGGGCGCTTTCGGCAGGCTGGCGAGCATCGCGCATTCCTCGATCGTGAGATCCTGCACGTGCTTGCCGAAGTAGGTCCGGGAAGCGCCTTCCACACCGTAACTGCCGTGGCCGTAGTAGATCTGGTTCAGGTACATCTCGAGGATCTCGTCCTTCGAGAAGATCAGTTCCATGCGGATGGCGAGGATGGCCTCCTTGATTTTGCGGGTGAGGTTGCGGTCCGTCGTGAGAAACAGCGTTTTCGACAGCTGCTGGGTGATCGTGCTGCCGCCCTCCACCACGCGGCCCGCCTTGAGGTTGGTCAGAAACGCCCGGAAGATCGCTTTCGGGTCGATGCCGAAATGGTAATAAAAATTCGAATCCTCGACGGCGAGCGTCGCCTGTTTCAGCGACAGCGGGATGTCTTCGAGCGGCGTCAGAATGCGCTTTTCGACATAGAACTCCGCGATCAGCTCGTCGTAGTCCGAATAAAGCCGCGTGATCGTGCTGGGCTCGTAATCCTTGAGCTGCCGCACGTCCGGCAGGTCCTTGGAGTAACGGAAATAAAGGAATGCCGCGCCGGAAAAGCCCACGATCATCACTAGGATGAAAAGGAAGAATCCCGAAAGCAGGATCATTTTCATCACCGTGTTTTTGCCCTTGGCTTCCGATTGCTTGCGCGCGCGTTCTTTCTGGAATATTTTCATGAGGTGCCGTGATTGAGGATTGAACAATGCTGCAAAAAAACGATTCAGCTCAAAGCGTTCCCGTATTTCGCGAAAATCAGGGAACCTTCAAAGCCGTCCTTCTTCAAGGTCGATGAGGCCGACCCAGGTAGTGATGTCCTGCCGGTTGGGTGCGATTTTGTCCCGTGCGTCGATGAATTTTTTTCGCCTCTCATCCGTATCGGGTTTTCGGTCCAGGATGCTGCGGTTGAGCGCTTCCTTCTCCGCTTCGCTGCGATGACCGCACTGTTCGGCCGCCCAGCGGGCGATGTCTGCATCCGGCTGCGATCCGGCGCGGTCCGCCAGCCCGTCGCCATCGACACCGAGGAATTCGAGCAGGATGTCGTCGAGGGGGCAGGGATAGATGTATTCTCCAAGCGTGTCGTTCCGCTTCGCCCGCGCCTTGTCGAGCATGCGCGGCAGATGCACCAGGCCCGCCATTTTTTCCGTCGGGCTGCGGGGAAACGATCGATTCAGGTCCATGTCAGACAAACGCGTTGCCGCCATCGGATGCGATCCGGGTGGGTTGCACGGGTGAGGCCGGAAACGGTCAGTCCAGCCGGACCCGGTTGAGATTGCGAAAGTTCTTCGAGGTTTTGATGGCCCGCGCGCCTTCTTCACCGATGCGGTTGCGGAACAGGTCCAGAGTGGTCAATTGTCCGAGCGTCTCGGATTCGGAAATGAATTTCGCGCCTTCTTCACCGATGCGGTTGAACTTCAGGACCAGTTGGTCCAGTTGGGAAAGCTTTTCGCAGTCCGCGAGGGATTTCGCGCCTTCGGCGGTGATCTGGTTCGACTTGAGATTCAGGATCCGCAACTTGCCGATGTAGGGCGACCGGCACAGCGCCGCGACGCCTTCGTTGCTGATCTCGTTTTCTCCCAACTCCAGCTGCACCACGTCGGAGAGGAGTTCCATGTTGGCGAGTTTCTTGATCCCTTCGTCGCCGATTTTACGGGTTTCCAGGTTCAGGATTTTACCGTCGATCAGGTTTTTCTTTACGATTTCCTCAAGTTCCACGAAATGCAAGCGCGCCGCCCGATTCGCACCGGGTGGACTGAAACGTTGGACAAAAAAGATACTGTTTGGGTTTTCTCACAACCAACCGCGGGCCCTGAGTTGCCGCAAGGACCGGCCGGGCGGACAATGATTTTATCCACACCCGAAAAATTATCTTAAACCCAATTGCATTGCGGGTCAATCATTTGTGGGCCGGGCGGTTCCCGCTCAGGGCGAACCGAAAGCGGTCCGTTCGCGTGCGTGCAGGGCAGGGGAACAGCCGGTTGAACGGGGCGAAGCCGCTGTGCTAGGGTGGCGGTCAGGATCGAACTCCGGTTGCACGCGTTCGGTGCTTGCCCGATCGGGCGCCGCAGCCGCGCGCGGTCCGCATTCCCAATAACAGAAAGGCACACCCTCTCATGAAACAGAATTTGCACGGCGCCGTACTGGCGTTCATCGGGTTTTTCATGGCGGTTCCCTCCGTCCAGGCCGATCAGTGGAAGGGCATGGACATGATCCGCTATTGCACCGGAGACACCTTGCTGTTCGACGATTCCGTCTGCCGGGCTTACATCCAGGGCGTCGTCGATGCGCACGAGCATTACACAAAAGAGAAAACCGCCCCGGCGTTTTGCCTGCCGCAAAATAATGCTGAGCGGGAAAAGGGGGAAAGCCTGGTTCCCAAATGGCTGGCGGCGTTTCAGGAGCGGTGGCGGCAGAAACCCATCGTCCTGACCGCCGACGCGCTCAAGGCCATCTTTCCCTGCCTGGGAGATCGGGGCCGGTGAAGCGAACGGGCGTCCGCGGCCTGCAGCGTGAACCAGTCCGGGCCTGTGGCGTGTGGCTGTTTCTGTTATTGCCGGTTTGGGGTGCGGGCTGCACGGCCGTCACCGCGCCGTCAGTGAAAAGCGCCTGGCAGCCGGAGACACACACGGCCTCCGGGCCGCAGCCGGTGCGGCCGTTCCTGTGGACGGTGCGCTGTGCGGCGTCCTCCGGCGAACACTGTGCGGGCGATCCGGTCCTGTCTTTTCCTGCGGACCGCGAGTACTGCCGCCACGACTATCAGATCACCGAAGGGCCGCACTGCGACACGTTGCAACGGGTGAGCGTGAACGGCCCCGGCTCTCTCAAGGTCCACGTGCGCGCCGCCGGCGGTCCCGCCTGGAACCCCTACGCCTCCCGCATCGGACTGAAAATCAGAGGCTGGGGCGTTCTCAAACAACTCGATCCGCACCGCAGGGCCGCGTTGCCGTGTGCGGCCGTAAAGCCCTGATGCGCACCGGGACGCCGCCGCCGCGTTTGCCAATTGACAATGGAAAGCGCAGGAATATCCGCACGGCGTAACGGCGCTGCGTCTGCCGCGCCAGCGGGGAGGGGACAATCGGTTCAAAAACCGCCGGTTCCCGTTCTTCCGCCTGCCAAATAAGGGTTTTCAAAAAAACGCCAAAATGGTAATTTATATTTATCCACACGAGTTTGGGGGGGTAATTTAAAACCATTTATTGGGGAGCATTTCGCCATGAAAAAAGTTTTGCTACTGTTGACCGTCTTTATGTTCAGTTTCCTTCCCATGACCGCCTTTGCCGCAGAAGGTCCCATGCAGCTTCCTCAGGTGGAAGGGTCCAACGCCGAGGCTAACAAACACAACGAGGAAGGCATCGCGGAATGGAAGAAAGGCAACTACGAAGGCGCGCTCATGCATTTCAAGATGGCTTCCAAAATCGACTCGAGCAAAGGCGAGACGCATTTCAATGAAGCCATCAGCCTGGACAAGCTGGGGCGGCATGGAGAAGCCACCATGCATTTCAAAGCCGCGAAAAAGAACGCCAACGGCAACCAGAAAATCCTCAATTCACCGATCCTGAACGCACACATCGGTCATTGAGGGTTTTTCGCAGAACTTCGGGGTCCGGATTGCGCGGCCCCAAAACGTTCTCTCAGAAAATCCGCTGAAGATGAAGAGGCCGGAGCCTTCCGGC
This sequence comes from Nitrospinales bacterium, assembly GCA_965223345.1. Lineage (GTDB taxonomy): Bacteria > Nitrospinota > Nitrospinia > Nitrospinales > VA-1 > CBDCWG01. The sequence continues at coordinate 68,971 of CBDCWG010000007.1, read as the reverse complement.
CTCTTTGTCGTTTTCCGCACCGGCAGCGCCGCAACCCCGGTCTTACTTCCCGCACCCACCCTCCGCCGATATTTTGCGAAAATATGCCTAAACAGGTGTTTTTGCGGGTTGCTTCTGATAGACTGGCCCCACGTTCACCCCGCAGGCGATAGGAGAAACTCATTATGATGGGCATCGGTTTTCCCGAGTTGATGATCATTCTGGTCATCATCATGATCATTTTTGGAGCCGGCAAGCTCCCGGAAATCGGCAGTGCTTTCGGCCGCAGCATCAAGAACTTCAAAAAATCCATGAAAGAGGCGGAAGAGGAATCCCTGGAAGAGCCCAAGGAAGGCGAGGGCGAGGCCGCCGCCGCACCGGAAGGCGGGGAGGCTCAGACCGCAGAGGCGAAACCGGACGCGGCGAAGAAGAAGGAAGAAGAGATGATCGACGAAGCCGCCCAGGAGGTGGAAAAAAACCGCATCGATCCCATCCGCACCAAACACGACGGTCTGGTGCAGGAGCGGGATGTTTTCACCGAATCCATGAAGCGCACCCCCGGTGGCCGGGGCCGCGACCGTGGCGTCCGCCGCGACGTCCACTGAGTGCATCCGGCGCCGCTTTCAAAAAGAAGGATGTGCGGGATTCTCACTCCGAAGCGTCGGGCTGGATCGCCGCCGGCTTGACCGCCAGGTTCCAGCCGCCCAGCACCAGCCCCAGCGCCACCCAGACCAGTTGCTTGATCCTCGCGGCGAACGACACCGTGAGCCCCAGATTGGCCGGATAACCCAGGGCGCTGAAGATGAGGATCAGTCCCCCTTCCTGAGCGCCGATGCTCATGGGGATGAAAAACGTTCCCATCCGCACGAACTGCCCCAGCGCTTCCATCATCCACAACTCCTGCCAGGTGGGTGGGTACCCCAACAGGTACAGCATCAGGTACAACTCACTCAATCCGATCACCCAGCCCACAAACGCGATCAGCACCGAAAGCCAGGCGCGTTTCGGGTGCTGCCGGTAAAACCCGGACATCTTACCGTCCAGGTTCTCCAACTGCCCGAACACGTCCCGCTCTTTGGAAAATCCGGCGACCCAGCGCGTCAGGATTCCCAGCATGCCGGTGATCTGGAAGAGAAAAAACAGAAAGATGAGCAGGGAAAACACGCCCATCCCCACCAGGCTCACGGTCTTGAACTCATCCGCGATCGTCTGCGAGTTCAAAATGAGGACGATGCCCGGAACGAAAAACAGGATGAGGCCGGCGAGAAAGGTGGTTTTGGCGGCCACCTGCGAAGCGATCCCCTGCTTGAAGGTGAGCCCGTGCCCGTCCTTCAACAGCTGCGCTTTCACCGGCTCGCCGCCGAGCGTGCCGAGCGGCGTGATCGTGTTGTAGGCGTCGCCGATCTGCCGGATGCGCCACAATTGCCACAGATTGAAACGGCGGGTCTCCTGGGGGCGGAAGCAGTACTTCCAGGCCAGCGTGTCGATCAGGGTGATGGTGCCGTAGATCATGAAGATCAGAACGAACCCCCATCCCAGCCGCACCAGCAGATCCATCACCTCGGCGAGGTCCACCGATTGCAGCGCCCAGCCCAAAAGAGCGAAGCCGGCCAGCAGAAAAAACAATTTGAGACCGTTCATCATAGGGGAAAGCAGTCCTCACAGGGTGGAGTCGAAAATCCAGCAGTAAAAATCAGAATAACCCAGGCCGGGGAGGATTGTGGATTATTTTTGGATAAGAAGACGCGAGGTCAGCGGTCGCACTCACCGCCGATCATGTTGATCATGTCGAACGTGGGAATGATGTCCGCCAGCATCCCTCCCTTGCAGATGTCCGCGAGAGCGGCGGTCATGGTGAAGCAGGGCGGGCGCACACGGCATTTGTAGGGGTTGCCCGTTCCGTCGCTGACGATGTAAAAACCCAGCTCGCCGTTCGCCGCTTCGGAAGGAAAATAGACTTCGCCCACCGGGGGTTTGAGGCCGTCGATCACCATCTTGAAATGCGCGATCATCTCTTCCATGCGCGAATACACATCCGGCTTGGCCGGGTTGCGCATGTAAGGGTTGGCCACGTTGATCGGGCCGTCGGGCATGTCCTTCATGGCCTGCTTGATGATCTTGAAGCTCTGCTTGATCTCTTCCATGCGCACCAGGTAGCGGTCGAAATTGTCGCCGGTGGTTCCCAGCGGGATGTCGAAATCGAGCCGGTCGTACACCAGGTACGGATGTTTTTTGCGCACGTCGTAATCGACCCCACAGGCCCGCAGGCACGGCCCGGTGAATCCCCAGTTGATCGCGTCCTCCGCAGAAATCGCGCCGGTGTCGCGCATGCGGTCGAGGAAGATGCGGTTTTTCGTCAGCAGCTTGTCCACATCGTCGAACAGCGGATCGAGTTTTTTGTAGGACGCTTCCAGATCTTCATCGAACCCCGGAGGCAGATCGCACATCAGCCCGCCGATGCGGACGTAGTTGGAAGTCAGGCGCGCGCCGCAGACTTTTTCCAAAAGATCCCAGACGATTTCCCTCGCTTCCACGAAATAGATGAAGGCCGTCAGTGCCCCCAGCTCCAGCGCCGCCGCCGCGATGTTGGTGTAGTGGTCCGAGATGCGGGACAACTCGTTGGTGACGACACGGATGTAGTCGCAGCGGTCCGTCGTCTGGATGTCGCACAGCTTTTCCACCGCCAGCGCGAACCCGATGTTGTTCATGATCGCCGAACAGTAGTTCAGGCGGTCCGTGTAGGGGAACACGTTGGAGTAGGTGACGCTCTCGCACATCTTCTCGAACCCGCGGTGCAGGTAGCCGACCTCGACCACCATGTCCACGACCGTTTCGCCGTCCAGAGTCAGAAGGAACTTCACCGTGCCGTGGGTGGCAGGGTGGGAAGGTCCCATGTTCAGGACCATGTGATCGGTATGCAGACTTTCTTTTAAATCAGCCATGGAGTTTGAGAAGTTGCGCCCGGCCGAAGCCGGCGGGAGAAGTCGCTCCCGGATTGAAAATGAAGCCGGTCACTGTCAGCCGGCCTTGGAAACCTTGATGGAAACCAGCCCCTCTTCGCCGTTGCGCAGGCTGTGGACCGGAACGTCCGTCCAGTTTTTCGGAATATACAGCATGCCTTTCGCGCTCACCGGGCTCGTCTTGACCTTCACTTCCACCTTGCCGCTCGCCGATTCCACGACGATCGTGTCGCCGGTGTCCACGCCCAGGTTTTCCGCATCCTCGGGATGGATCTCGGCTAGGCATTCGGGACCGATGTCCACCAGCGCTTTCGCATGCTGGGTGTAGCTGCCGATGTGGAACATGTGGTTGTTGGTCTGCAGGCTGAACGGATACGATCCGTTACCCTCCGCTTTTTTGTAGGGCGCGCAGATTTTAAACTCCGCTTTCGTCGCGAATCCGGTCGGCTTCCACTGCTTCGAGTCGTCGCCGGGAAACACATCCGCATAGATCGCCACTTCTTTGGCGATCTCCTCCTGCACTTCCTGGATGCTGCCGCTTGCGAACGGCTTGCCGATCGCCTCGGCCAGCTCGCACAGGATGTCGAAATCCGGTTTGGAGGTTCCCAGCGGCAGCGTCGCCGGGTTCACCTTCTGCACGTGCCGGGTCATGTTGGTGTAGGTGCCTTCCTTTTCGGCGAACGTCGAAAGCGGGAGGATGATGTCCGCCATTTTCGCGGTTTCCGTCATGAAGATGTCCTGCACCACCAGAAACGGCACCGTCTGCAGCGCGTCCTTGGCGAGCGCCGCCTTGTAATAGGTTTGCAGCGGATCCTCGCCGGCGATGTAGAGCAGCTTGATCTTGCCCTGCGCGCAGTTTTCGAACAGGTTTTCCGCGAGATTGGGTTCCTTGTTGTCCGCCGGCTGGTATCCCGGCAGGAACACGGGCGTCACGCCCATGTCGTTGACCCCCTGGGAATTGCAGTGCTCGCGCGGCGGGTAGATGCTGACGCTGCCGGTGGAGCCGTGCTGCACCAGGAGCGACAGGTTGAGCAGGGCCTTGAGTACGTCTTCACCCTGTCCCGTGTCGAGAATGTCGTTGCCGATGAGGATGAACCGGTCCGCATCGCGCGCGAACCGCTCCGCCGCCTGCGTGAGGATGGCATCGGAAAGGCCGGTGAGTTTTTCCGCCTCTTTATCCGTGTAGGGCTTGAGCGATTTCACCAGCTCGTCGTAGTTGGGCAGCGCCGCTTTGACTTTCGCGGTATCGACGAGCTTGTTGTCGATCAGGATGCGGCACAAGCGGTTCGCCACGGCCAGGTCGGCGCCGTGCGTGTAGGTCAGCCGGATGTCGATCGGCGACTCGTTGTTGAACACCACGTTGCGCGGGTTGGCGATCAGGATGTCGGTTTTGGTGAACACCGCGCCCTTGCGCACCGAGTTGCCGCCGACCGGGTATTCCGAAGGCAGGTCCGAATTGAAGATCAGCACCACGTCCGCGTTTTCCAGCTCCGTGACCGGCTTGGACTCGATGCCGTTTTCGAAGCATTCGACCATGAAGCGGTTCACATACGGCGCGCGCAGCTCCGAAAGATTGGTCACCTGGTTGGAGCCGAAATGCCCGCGGAACAGTTTCTGGAACAGGTAGGCTTCCTCGTTGGTCATCTTTTCCGAACCGATGCCGGCGATCGCTTCCGGCCCGCCGCGGTTGACCGTCGCTTGAAACCGTTCGGCGATCGTGCTCAGCGCTTCGTCCCAGGACACTTCCTTGAATTCGCCGCCGAAGTTCATCAGCGGGGTCTGGATGCGGTCCTCGTTGTGGATGATGCCGTGCCCGAAGCGGCCCTTGGCGCACAGGTTGCCCTCGTTGATGCCGAGGTTGTAGGATTCGTCGCCTTCGATGCGCACCACCTTGCCGCTTTTCGATTCCATCCGCACCGTGCAGCCCCACGAACAGTAGTTGCAGGTGCTGTGCGTCTGCTTGAACATGGCGGCGAGCCCGCGGGCTCCCGAGGTCATGTCCATCAGCGCGCCGGTCGGGCAGACCGTGATGCACTGGCCGCAGAATTCGCAGTCGAGCGGTTCGTCGTTGGCGGTGCCGATGCCCACGCTGCGGCCCCGCTGGTGATAGTCGAGCGCCTGCACGCCCTGGATCTCGTCGCAGGCGCGCACGCACAGGCCGCACATGATGCAGCGGTTGAGATAGAATTCGATGATCGGGTTGGTCTTGATGCTCGGCTCATTGCGCCGGTTGATCTCGAAGCGTCCGTTGTAGAGCTTGAGCGCGTCGGTATTATCCTGTAAAGGACAGACGCCGGATTTGTCGCAGATCGGACAGTCCAGGGGATGCTCGACCAGGAGCATCTCCAGGCACGCGCTGTTGTAGCGGTCGGTTTCCTCGGTGTTGGTCTTGACCTCGATGCCCTCGGCCACCGGCTCGGTGCAGGAATACACCAGCTCCTTGTTGCCGTCGTTCCATTTTTCCACCATGCAGGTGCGGCAGGCGGCGAACGGTTTCAGTTTGCGGTTGTAGCAGAGATTGGTCACCTCGAATCCCTGCTGCTTGCACGCTTCCAGGATGACCGTGCCCTCCGGCGCCGTGACATCCTTGCCGTCGATTTTAAAGTGAACGGTTTTTTTCGCTACAGTGCTCATTCAGATTCTTTCTCCTCGCCCGCCGGTTCGGCCTCGTCCGGCCGGTCCCGATAGCTGGCGCAAAGTTCGGAAGTTTTTTCAGGGTCGATGGTTCCGTGCGTGTCGTCGCCGATGATGGCCATCGGCGCCGCGCCGCAGTTGCCCAGGCAGGAAGCGGTCTGCAGGGTGAAGATCTTGCCCTTGTCGGTTTCACCGGGGCGGATGTGGTATTCATCGAAGATCCGGTCGGCGATGATGTTCGCCCCCTTGACGAAGCAGGCGGTGCCGTAGCAGAGCTTGAAGATGTATCTCCCCGGCTCCGTGATCATCAATTGCGGGTAAAACGAGATCACTCCGTAGATTTCCGCGCGCGTGATGTTGAATTTGCGCATCAGAAGCTTCATCGCTTCGTCGGGCAGGTAGCGGTAGGCATTCTGAACTTTCTGCAGCGTCGGAATCAGGTAGCGTCGGTTTTTCGCCGTGTCCGGAATTTTATCCAGAATTTCCTGCGCCGGCGCGAGGTCTATCTCTTTTTCTTCTTCCTCAGCCACTGCCTGATCGGTGGTCGTGTCGTTGGTTTCCATAGGGCGAACTCGTCTCGTGAAAGGCTTTCAGTTCGTAATGGCTCTAAGATTATAAAAAATTTTGGCGGCGAAAGGGATTCACCCGATCCCAAAACTCTCTTTGGTTGATTTTCTTCCACTTTCGCTGGGGTGGAAGGGGGAAGTATATAAGCAGGGTCGTTTTTCTGTCAACTTAAATGTTCCCGCCGCGAATGGCGAGAAAACCCTTAGAATTTAAGGCAGTATCCCGTCACCCTGAGGGCTTCCCAGAGGGCTTTTTCACACTTCCCGATGCCGGACATTTGAGTGCCGGCATCCCCTGCCGGATTGCGGCCGATGTTCAGGGCGACGCTTTTGGGGACAATGGGAAGTTGAAAAAAAGAGACTCTCGTCCATCTTCTCTCCGAAAGGAGGCGGATTTTGCTGCGAGAGTCCGCACAAACATCGCTTTTAAAGGCGTTGAGAGAAAAATGCAGCCGCTTCCGCCTGCCGAATCCGGCGTTTGCAGGCGCGATCGTCATTTCGCTTTGCGGGCCGCATAGGTTTTTTTGAGTCCCATCGCCTGAATGCGCGTGGCCAGCGTCGTCGGTTTGACGCCGAGCAGCCGGGCCGCGCCGTTTTTCCCGAAAATCCGGCCGCCGCAGCGTTCGAGCGCCCGCAGGGTGTTCTCCCGTTCGCGCTCTTTCATCTCCGCATCCGAATAGATCCTCTCCCCGGCAGCCGGTTCCGTTTTCCGTGCGGTCGCCGTGTCTTTGGAAGCCGGCGGTTCGAGATCCAGCTGCAATTCGCCGCGGCGCGACGTGATGACCGCCCGTTCCAGCACATTCTGCAATTCGCGCACGTTGCCCGGCCACGCATAGTTTTTCAGGATTTCGATGCGGTCCGCCGCCAGCGGCTTGACCGGCTTGTTGAACTTCCTGCTGGCGATCCCCAGAAAATGCTGCGCCAGAAGCGGGATGTCCTCCCGGCGCTCGCGCAGAGAGGGAAGCTCGATGGGGAACACGTTGAGCCGGTAGTACAGGTCCTCGCGGAACCGGCCCTTGATGATCTCGACCTTCAGGTCGCGGTTGGTGGCGGCGATGATCCGCACATCGCATTTGCGGGTGCGCGCATCGCCGATCTTTTCGTATTCGCCTTCCTGCAGCACCCTGAGCAGCTTGCTCTGCAGATCCAGCGGCACCTCGCCGACTTCATCCAGAAACAGCGTCGCCCCGTCCGCCAGCTCGAACCGTCCCTGACGGTCCTGCACCGCGCCCGTGAACGCTCCCTTCACGTGGCCGAAAAACTCGCTCTCGTACAGATCCTTCGGGATGGACGCGCAGTTCACCTTGATCAGCGGCCGCAATGAGCGCGCGCTGCGTTTGTGGATCTCGCGCGCCACCAGCTCCTTGCCGGTTCCCGACTCACCGGTGATCAGCACATTGGCGTCGGTGCCCGCCACCATGCCGATCTGCTCGGCCACGTTTTTCAAGGACGGACTCTGGCCGATGATCTCCCCGTAGGCCTGCGACTCGAGGATTTCCTCGCTCAGGTATTCGTTGTCGCGTTCGAGCCGCTCCTTGAGCGTCTGGATTTCCTCGAAGGCGCGCACATTGGCGATCGAGGCGGCGATGGAATCCGCCACCAGTCGGGCCCAGAACAGGCCTTCCCCCTCCACCTTCACCTCGTCCAGGATGCAGGCGGCGATGACGCCCAGGGTTTTTCCCTGCTGAATGAGGGGGGTCACGCCCAGCCCGAGGATGCGCTCCTGCTCCGCCCAGGTTTTTGAGACCGCGTGCGGCACGTCTGCTTCCAGATCGCCGATGTCTTCCTGTTGGCCCGTGACGGCGCAGCGGCCGACCTTGCCGAGCCCCAGCGGGATGCGTTCAAATTCCCGCGCCAGTGCGGTCTGATCTTGTGGAGGCTTTTTGTAGCATTCCGCCGCCAGATGCAGGCACTCGGTTTGATCCGGACACACCGTCCGCAGCGCACAGGAATCGCAGCGGTCGCCGGGGCCCACCAGCCAGATGCGGGCGAGTGCCACCACAGGGTCTTTGCGGGCGTAGCTTTCGACCACCGTCCCCAACAGGGATTCCAGCTTGCGCTGATGCGGCAGGGACAGCAGGAATTCCCGCATGTATTCGAATTCGTTCCATTCCCGATCCGGGTTCATGCCGTCAATATAGAACGGATTTCCGTAACTCCGCAATGGGAAACCATAAAAATACGGGATAACGTAGTCTCTGTCAGGCGTTAGATCTTTATAAAATATTGATTTTAATGTATTTATGGATTAGCTGTCTTTGGCATCTTGATTGCTATTGATAATGACAACACTTCATTCAGGAGACGCGACCATGAATTACTTGAAAACAGCACTGCACACCGACGATTCGATTTCTTCCCTGATCCTGCGCCTGACCCTGGGCATCGTGATGTTCCCGCACGGGGCGCAGAAAGTGTTCGGCTGGTTCGGCGGCCACGGGCTGGAAGGCACGCTCGGGTTTTTCACCCAGAAGATGGGGCTGCCCACCGTCGTCGCGCTTGCGGTCATCGCCATCGAGTTTTTCGGCTCGCTCGGGCTGATCGCCGGTTTTCTCACGCGCTTGAGCGCCGCCGGCATCGCCGCTGTGATGGCGGGAGCCGTGATGACGGTGCACCTGGGCCACGGCTTTTTCATGAACTGGTCCGGCCAGCAGGCGGGCGAGGGGTTCGAGTACCACATCCTCGCCATCGGCATCGCTCTCGCGTTGATGCTGACCGGCGGCGGCAAGTTCTCGCTCGATCGCTGCGTCGAGGAGAAGTATCTGGGTGAACGGAGCGCCTGACCGCTCACCGGCGCCGGCGCGATTTGTGCGCAGTGAATTTTTGGAAGAGCGTGATTGTAATCAGCCAGGCACAAGATCAAAAAATCAAACGGAGAGGTGGAAACGATGACGGGATCAAACTCAAAGAATCAGTTCGGAAGTGTTGCAAAAGCCTTTCATTGGACCATTTCCTTTTTGTTCGTATTCCAGTTTGCAATTGCCATCGTCATGTATGGCGTCGCCACGGACGACTATTACCCGGAGACGTTATTCATCATTCATAAATCCATGGGCGTGACCCTGTTCTTTCTGGCGATAGCCCGGCTTGTATGGAGAAAGATGAATCCGTTGCCCGCCTGGCCTGAAACCATGACGGAATTTGAAAAGAAAGCGTTTCCATTTTTGGAAGTCAGTCTGTACACGGTCATGATTTTGATGCCGCTGAGCGGTTATGTTTTTTCGCTGGCCGGAGGACACGGTTTCAAGTTTTTCGGATTGTTCCAAACCCCCGACCTGATCGGAAAAAACGCTCTGCTGTCTGAGATCGGCCAGTATGTTCACAGGATCCTGGTGTTCCTGACCGTGGGTTTGATCGCCGCCCATGTCTCGTTGATCCTGAGACACCATTACGATTTGAAGGACAAGTTCATAGACAGAATGTCTCTCATTAAAACAGACAAATGATCAATGGACCCGCAGGAAACGGTTTCAAGGGTCCATTTAAGTGGGAAAGGAGTTCACCATGTCGCACGACGAAAAAAACACCACACGCAGAAGTTTCTTAAAAACCAGCCTGGGAACCTTGGGAACCGTCGCCGGTACGCTGGCCGCGGGCCCGGTGTTCGGCCAGATGCTGAGCAAGGAAACGCCCCGCCAGGTTCTGGGGCCGTATTACCCGGACGACGGCGACCCCGAAGTGGAAATCCGCGAACGCATGGATTTCAGCGGACCCATCGCCGAGGGCAACGACAACGACCTGACCTTCGTCAAAGGCAAACCCGGCAAAGCCAAGGGGCAGGTGATCTATCTGCGCGGTCAGGTCAAGGGAACCCGGGTGATGACGGAAAAGGATTTCAGCATGGGTGAGGAGGTCCTGCCCGGAGCCACGATCATCCTCTGGCAGTGCTCGCAGAGCGGCCGCTACAACCATAAGGGCGACGGACCCAACTTCAGCTTCAAGCACCCCGACACCGGCGAGATGGTGCACCGGACGCACGACGAGAATTTCCAGTACTGGGGCCGCGCCCTCACCGATGAGGACGGCCGCTACTGGTTTAAAACCATCGTTCCCGGTTTTTACCCCATCTACGGCGGCTTCCGCACCGCGCACCTGCACATGATGATCAGCGCGCCGGGCTACCCGCAGCTGGTGACGCAGGCGTACTTCCGCGGCAAGGACATCGAGAACATCGGCGTCATTGAAGATCTGAACGCCAAGGACTTCGTGCTGCACGACGAGAAGAACACGCCCGAACAGCGGGAGCGGCTGGTCGTCGAGTACAAAAAAGATCCCACGGGGAAAATCACCGACGGGCTGGTGGGCGAGTTCGACATCACCCTCATTCAATAAGAGGTGCACCATGAAAGCACACTACCTGGGCCACGTGGCGCTGTATGTGAAGGACATCGAGCGGTCGCTGAAATTCTACCGCGACCTGCTCGGCTTTAAAGAGGTGGCGCGCATGTTCGATGGCAAGGCGGCGGCGCTCTCCGGCGGCCGGACGCACCACGAACTGCTGCTCCTGGAAACCGGCGGCGACAAGCCGCCCATGCAGGGTCGCGAGCCGGGCCTGTTTCATCTGGGTTTCAAGATCGGCGATTCGCTGGAAGACCTGCGCGCCGCCAAACGGGAACTGGAAAGGGGAGGGGTGGCCATCGAAGGCCAGTCCGACCACGGCGTGTCGCAAAGCCTGTACATGCAGGATCCCGACGGCAACGGGGTCGAGGTGTATGTCGATACGGACCCCGCTCTCTGGCGGGACGACCCGGCGGCGATGCTCACCGTCAAACCGCTGGCTCTATGAGACTTTGCATGCCACTCATTTGTCATGCTGAGCTTGTCGAAGCATGACTCGGCACCCTTCGACAGGCTCAGGGTGACAGTGAATTTTCAGTGATACCGGTTCGTGAAAGATCTCCTAAGGTAATACTTTAAAGAACTCACTTTAATCATTGTCGCTCAACGCAATGGTTTTCCGGCACAATGCTGCTTGCGGATGTCCAGCGCTTCCGGCATCCATTCTTCAAACTGGCGGATGCGCGTTGCGCTGCTCGGGTGGGTGGACATGAATTCCGCCGGCGCTTTGCCGCCGGCTTTGCCCATGCGCTCCCACAGGCGCGGCGCTTCGCGCGGATCGAAGCAGGCTTCGGCCAGAAACAGCAGCCCCATGTAGTCCGCTTCCGATTCGTGCTCGCGCGAAAACGGCAGCAGCACGCCGAAACGCGCGCCGACCCCCAGCGCCGCCATCACCATGTTCTGCGTGCTCACGTCCATCTCGCCCAGCGCCAGCCCCGCAGCCAGCGTGCCGTACTGCACCAGTTTCTGGTGCGAGATGCGTTCCGCGCCGTGCCGCGCGATGGCGTGCGCGATCTCATGCCCCATGATGGCGCTCAGGCCGTCGTCGTTCTTCGCGATGTCCAGAATGCCCGTGTACACCGCCACCTTGCCGCCGGGCAGGGCGAACGCGTTGGCCTGGTCCGATTGGATCACGTTGAATTCCCACTTGAAGCCGGGGTCCACATCGCTTGCGGCTTTCGCCAAGCGGCGGCCGATGGCGTTGACGCGCTCGACGGCCTCGCCCTGGCGGACCACCTTCGACTGGCCGAGGATCTGCCGGTAGGACTGCAATCCCAGAGCTGCTTCCTGCTCCCGGCTCATGTCCACCAGCTGCGTGCGCCCGGTCAGCGGCACGGTTTCCTGATTGCTGAAATAGTAGTAAGCGAAAAACACACCGAACAACAGGATCGGCCACAGCCGAAGCCGTCCCGACCGCCGGCCGCCACGGCCCAAAGATCCGAATCTTGAAAAACGCATGAACCCGTTTCTCCTCGCTGGGGGGAATAAATGAAAGACAGGAGTCGCTGCTAGATTACACCGGCGGACGGCACACATTCAAGCGCGCAACCCAAAGCGCAACGGATTACGGATATTCGCTCAAACACAAAAAAATGAAGCGGGTTGCGAACTTTTTCCGCAAAGGGGCCGAAAAAAATTTTGGATTTTCAAACCGTTGGAAGTAAGCTAGGCCCCAGTGCGGGTTTTTTGCGCCAGAGCTTGCTTAAACGCCAAAGAATTCGAACCTTAGCGCAGCATCGGTCATCGTGGCGCCGGCCCCGGTTTTCGATGGGCCGGACGATTTTATGGAGCATGGTTTTTTCTCAACATTCTGGCAGCGTCCAGAGTTTTTTTTGAAACAAGCGGTTCAAAAAGAAGGAGAAATCTATGAGTTATAAAATTCAGGAGATTGAGGGAATCGGATCCGCCAACGGAAAAAAGCTGGAAGAGGTGGGGATCTTGAAAACGTCTGATTTGCTCGATGCCTGCGGGTCCGCCTCGGGACGCAAGGACACGGCGACGAAAACCGGCATCAACGACTCCGTCCTGCTCAAGTGGGCCAACATGGCCGACCTCATGCGCATCTCGGGAGTGGGAAAACAGTTCGCCGAGTTGCTGGAAGCGGCGGGCGTGGACACCGTCAAGGAACTCAAACAGCGCAATGCCGAGAACCTCGCGCAGAAGATGAAGGAAATCAACGAGGAGAAAAAACTCACCCGTGCGGTTCCCGAACCCAGCCAGGTGGCCCGCTGGGTGGACCAGGCTGCGGAGCTCGAACCGAGGATCACGCACTGACCCATCCCTGAGACCGGTCGATGCCGCAGGTCTCACACGGCATCGGCCTGCACCACTCACACAGAGATTTTCGATCAACGAGGAATCCCAGACCATGGCTGACGACGCGACTTCCCTTTTTCTCGGCGGCGGAGACACGCCGCAACGGCTCCTGCTCAAGTACGCCAACCGGCATGGATTGATCTCCGGGGCGACGGGCACCGGGAAAACCGTCACGCTGCAGATCATGGCCGAGGCCTTTTCGCGCCAGGGCGTTCCCGTGTTCATGGCCGACGTCAAGGGCGACCTTTCCGGAATCTGCCAGCCCGGCAACCCGCCTGAGAAACTGCTGGGGAAACTGCAGGAACGCGCCGAGACCATCGGCCTCACCGATTATTTGTTCCAGTCCAGTCCCGTCGTGTTCTGGGATCTGTTCGGGAAAAAGGGGCACCCGGTGCGCACCACCATGTCCGAGATGGGGCCGCTTTTGCTGTCGCGGCTCCTGGAGCTGAACGACACGCAGGAAGGCGTTCTCAACGTGGCGTTCAAAGTGGCCGACCACGAAGGATTGCTGATCCTCGATCTGAAAGACCTGCGCTCGCTGCTCAATTTTGTCGGCGAGAACGCCAAGGCGCTGACCACCGAGTTCGGCCATGTGAGCAAAGTGTCGGTCGGCGCCATCCAGCGCCGTCTGCTGACGCTGGAACAGCAGGGCGGCCGGTCGTTCTTCGGCGAGCCCGCCCTCGACCTGCGCGATTTCATGGTCGTCGATCGCAAATCCCGCGGCATGATCAACATCCTCGCCGCCGACAAGCTGATGCAGTCGCCGAAACTCTACGCGACGTTTTTGTTGTGGCTGCTGTCCGAACTGTTCGAGGAGTTGCCCGAAGTGGGCGATCCGGAAAAACCCGAGATGGTGTTTTTCTTCGACGAGGCGCACCTGCTGTTCGACGATGCGCCGCGCTCCCTGCTGGACAAGGTGGAGCAGGTCGTGCGCCTGATCCGCTCGAAAGGCGTGGGCGTCTACTTCATCACGCAGAGCCCGCTCGACATCCCCGAAGACATCCTGGGACAGCTCGGCAACCGCGTCCAGCATGCGCTGCGCGCGTTCACGCCCAAGGATAAAAAAGTCGTGCGCGCCGTGGCGGAAACCTTCCGGCCCAATCCCAAACTGAACGCCGCCGAGGTCATTCAGGAGCTGGGCGTCGGCGAGGCGCTGGTGTCCACGCTCGATCACAAGGGCCGACCGACTCCGGTGGAGCGCACCCTCATCCGCCCGCCCGCATCGCGCATGGGGCCGGCGACCAAGGCCGAGCGCCAGGCCGTCATCGACTCAAGCCGCATGAAGCAACGTTATGAGACCACCCTGGACCGCGAATCCGCCTACGAGATTTTATTGAAGCGGGCGGAAAAGCGCGAACAGGAAGCCGAAGCCCTCGCGCAGAAAGAAGCCGCCGAGAAAGCGGCGAGCAAGTCCAAGGGCGGGCGCAAGCGGCAGGGCTTCGTCGAGGCCGGCATCAAATCCATGATTCGCACCATCGGCCGCACCGTCGGGCGCGAACTGATACGCGGCATCCTCGGTTCCTTCACCAAAAAAGGCCGCCGCTGAATTTCCTCTGCTTTTTTCAATCAACTCCCGCCCAGACAGAAATACATCGCTTCAGGTTATAGACACTTTGCGTCCTTTGCGTCCTTTGCGTCTTTGCGTTGAAGGCGCTTTTGTTTTTCGCCTTATCTCGCAAATCGATGGCCCTGCGAAAGTTTTAAATAAAAAGGTTTTTAACCGCAAAGACGCAAAGGGCGCAAAGAAAACCAAAACCAGGAAAGCGCCAATTTTTTCTGTCATCCTGAGCTTGTCGAAGGATGGAGGGGAGCGAACAAAAAGCTGTCTCGACCTTTTGCAATTATGCGGTCATGCTTCGACGGAGATTGTCCTGAGCTGCCTCAGGTTCTATCCTGGCGATTTATTTTTCTTAATGTTTTTCAGTTGTTTTCTCTCTTCCTTTTTCGCTTTCCTTGCGTGCAGTCATTGATGCTCGAAGCAAGGCAAAAAAAAATCCCTCTCCCCTGGAGGGAGAGGGTGGGGTGAGGGGGATCCTTCTCCTTTTTTTCTGTCATCCTGAGCCTGTCGAAGGATGACAGGAGAACAAACAAGCTCTTGCAACCATGTGGTCATGCTTCGACGGAGCTTGTCCTGAGTTTGCCGAAGGACTCAGCATGACAGTTTACGGCGTGATGATGATGGACGGGGCCGTGGGTTTTGCGGCCGGTGCGCGCGAGCCCTGAGATCCGTTGCCTCTGAGGATGTTCTGCGCGAAGCGCAGCCGTTCCTGCGCTCCGGAGTGCTCGGGGTTGAGGTTCAGCGCCTCGCGGTACTGCGGGATCGCGTCGCGGTAGCGTTTCATCTCGCCGTAAACCCATCCCAGGTTGAAGTAGGCGTCGGCGTTTTTCGGATTGAGGCGGATCGCCTGCTTGAGCGGTTTTTCCGCTTCCAGGTGCCGGTTCATTTCGATCAGCGTCCAGCCGAGGCTGGAGTAGGCGTCCGCGTGTCCCGGGTCCCTGCGGATCACCTCGTTGTATTCCCGGATCGCTTCCTCGTAGCGGCCCAGCACGTCGTAAACCAGACCCAGACTGTAATGCGCCTGCACGTGGTTGGGATCGATGCGCAGCACCTCCTTGAAGTTTTTGATCGCCTCTTCGTGCTGTTCGATGAGCGTGTGGATCGAACCCAGGCTGATGAAGGTTGAGAGCAGGTCGGGTTTCAGTTTCGCCGCGATCTGATAGGTGGCGATGGCTTCCGGGTAGCGTTCGAGCTGCCAGTACACCGCTCCCAGCCGGCTGTAGGCCTCGGTGAAATCCGGCGACAACCGCACCGCCTCCTTGAAAGGCGCGACGGCGTCTTCGAAACGCGACAGCTTGGTGTAACCGATTCCCAGAAAATACTGCGCCCGCGATAACTGTGGCGCGATGCGGATCGACGCTTCCAGATGCGGCACGGCGGTCACGTGATCGCCGATTTCACTGTAAGCGAGGCCCAGGCTGAAACGGGCGAGGGCGTTTTCCGGATCGGCGCGCACCGCCTGCTTCAGCGGGGCGATGGCCTTCTCGTACTGTTTCAGGCTCAGGTACACGAACCCCAACTCGTAATGCGCCTGTTTGAGGCTTGGGTCCAGGTTCAGCGTGCGGATCAGCGGCGGGATGGCCGCTTCATAAAGTTCGAGGTCGATCAGGGCGATCGCCAGGTTGAAATGGGTCTGTGCGGAGTTGGGTTTGAGCGCGATGGCTCTTTCGAACGCCGACCGCGCCTGATCGTTCCATTTGAGGATCAGGAAACATCCGCCCATTCGGGCAAAAGCGTCGAAGTGATCCGGCTTGAGCCGCGTCACGTGCCGGTAGGCGTCCGTCGCGAGGCGGTAGCGCTTCATGCGTTCGTGAATGCGCCCGATGTTGAAATAGGCGTCCACGTGTTTGGGGCGCACGCGCACCACCTCCAGGTAATTGGCGATCGCGCGGTCGTATTGTTCGAGCGATTCGTGGATCTTCGCGATCTGAAAATAGGCCACCGCGTAGTCGGGGTTCAGCCGCACCGCTTCGCCCAGGCTTTTGAGGGCTGCCGTCTTTTTCCCCAGCCGGGTGTAGGCCATACCCAGCTTGAAATGCGCGGTGGGATCGCGGAAACGCAGCGACACCAGTTTTAGAAACGCATCCAGCGAATCCTGATATCGGCGCAGCTGCTTGTAGGCGGTGCCGAGCAGATCGTAGGCCGCCGCTTCCTTGGGATTGACGAGCAGCGCTTTTTTGAGAGGTTTGAGCGCCAGCAGGTAGCGCCCGGCGCGCACGTGCGCCCGGCCGATGCCGGTGTGGGCTTCAAAGTAATTGGGATTGAGGTCAAGCGTTTCCCGGAACGCGTCGATGGCTTTATCGTAATGCCCCATCGCGAGACGGCTTTTTCCCAGACCGAAATGCGCCTCCAGCACCAGAGGATCGGTTCCCAGGGAGAACTCGAACTGCTCGATCGCCTGCGGGTAACGCTTGAGCTTGTAATAACACTGCCCCAGCGTCAGGCGCGCCGCCGCCAGCGCGGGGTCCAGCTCGAGCGCGATCTTGAGTGGTTTCAAAGCCTCGCGGCAGCGGTTCTGCTTTTCCAGCGCCCAGCCGAGGCCGTACTGGCCTTCGGCAAAATTTGGATCCAGCCGCGTGGCCTTGAGGTACGCCGCCGCCGATTTTTTGTACTGGCGCAGCTCACCGTAGCTCGCGCCGATGCCCTGATGCGCGGCAGCGAACAGCGGTTCCAGGCGCAGCGCCGCCTCGAACTCGGTGATGGCCTGCTCGTGAAAGCCCAGCACCTGATACGTACGCCCCAGACCGAAACGCGGCGCGTAGTCCTTCGGATCGTCCGCGATGGCCTGCTTGTAGGCCTCGATTTTCTTCTCGAACGCGGAAGAAACCGCCGGCACCAGCCAGAGAATGAGCGCGATGGCGAGAAAACGGATCATGGTCCTTTGTTGACGCGGTGATCTTAAAACCGGGTGGTCCCTTCTTCCGGATAGGAGCCCAGTTTGTGGATCGAAAGGTCGGAACCCTGGCCTTCCTCTTCGGGAGACAGCCGGATGCCGAACAGGGAGTCCAGGACTTTGTAGACGACGTATCCCAGTCCCGCCGCGATGACGATGGCGATCACCGAGCCGACGGTCTGCGCCACCAGGCTGACGCCGCCGAGGCCGCCCAGCGCTTCCTGCCCGAAGATGCCGCAGGCGATGCCGCCCCAGGTGCCGGAGATGCCGTGCAGCGGCCAGACTCCCAGCACGTCGTCGATCTTGAGTTTTTCCTGTTCCCAAGTGAACCCTTTGACGAAAATCACCGCGGCGATGCCGCCGATGACGAACGCACCGATCGGGTGCACCTTGTCGGAGCCGGCGCAGATCGCGACCAGGCCGGCGAGCGCGCCGTTGTGGATGAAACCGGGATCGTTCTTGGAGATGACGAGCGCCACGATGACGCCGCCCGCCATGGCGAACAGCGAGTTCATGGCGACCAGTCCGGAGATCGCATCGAGCGTCGCGGCGGACATGACGTTGAACCCGAACCAGCCGACACACAGCATCCAGCTGCCCAGCGCGAGAAACGGCACGTTGCTGACCGGAATGGGACGGCTGTTGCCTTTGGAATCCCAGCGCCCCATGCGCGGACCCAGCACGATGACGGCGGCAAGCGCGATCCAGCCGCCCACCGAATGCACCACCACCGAGCCTGCATAATCGTGGAAGGGAACGCCGCCGGAAATGCCCGCGAGCCAGGACCCGTCCTGACCCAGAAAGGTGATCTGTCCCCAGACCATGCCTTCGAACAGCGGGTAGACCAGGGCCACGAAAATCGCCGCCGCCACAACCTGTGTCCAGAATTTGGCCCGCTCGGCGATGCCGCCGGAGATGATGGCCGGGATCGCCGCCGCAAACGTGAGCAAAAAGAAAAAGTGAACCAGTTCGTAACCCTGTTTTTCGGAAACCAGTCCCGCCGCCGACTGATAAAAATAAATCCCATACGCAATGGAATAACCGATGAGAAAATAGATCACGGTGGACACCGCGAAATCCACCAGGATCTTCACCAGCGCGTTGACCTGATTTTTTTTGCGCACCGTTCCCACTTCCAGGAAGGCGAATCCCCCGTGCATGGCAAAGACCATGACCGCACCGAGCATCATGAACAGCACATCGCCGCTGTCACCAATTACCGTTATCTGCTTTTCCATTGTCCCTCCCGCCGTCGTGGTGTTTGAAAAACCCGAGCGCCCTGGAAACGGTGACACGGCGGCCAATGCATTGGCGGTCCGCAAAACGAACGCAATGACGGCATCACAACACTTATCGACCGAATAAGGGCAAACCGTAGAAAAAAGCACCCGTTTTTCCGAGCTTTCGGGCGCCGGGATCGCAAGAATCCGTGGAGTGCGGCAACTATAACCGATAGCCTGGGTTTTTTCCAGAAATCGGGCCGCGTTCCCGGTTTCGCAGTTTAGGCGGGGCGGGAAACGAGCCCGCCCTGGGCTTGAAAAGGCTTTGTTTGAAAGGATTTTGGGCTGTGAAAGCCCCCGGCGGCGCGGTGCGTTTCGGGATTTTTCAGGCCGGGATGCGATTTGCCGGAAATCGCGCCCCAACAGGCGGAATTTTCCTATAAAGTATTAAAAATTAAGAGAATATTCCATTCCGAGGGGGAGTGTGTTAGACTTTAATTTTAGGTGATTTTGCTAAAATATTGGAAAATGCTGGGGGACATTTCGCTGGGGGCGCACCTTACCTTTGCCAATCGACCTTTTCGGATCAAACCGGATC
This sequence comes from Nitrospinales bacterium, assembly GCA_965223345.1. Taxonomy (GTDB): domain Bacteria; phylum Nitrospinota; class Nitrospinia; order Nitrospinales; family VA-1; genus CBDCWG01. The sequence goes on along the minus strand of CBDCWG010000007.1, from coordinate 49,909 downwards.
CCATTCCCTCGCAATTGCCCGATCGTCATTTGAGGAAAACCCGCTGATGCCCGTCATTCGGATCAACAAACTGAAACCGGGGATGGTCCTGGACAAAAACGTGGTGGACCGCACCGGCAGGCTGCTTTTGACTTCCGGCCACGAGGTCACGGCCAAGCACATCCGCACGTTCAAGGCCTGGGGCATCACCGAGGTGGATGTCGAACTGGTGGTCGAAGAGCAGGAGACGACCGTGTCGCTGGGCGTCAAACCCGACGTCGTTCCCGAAGACATTCAAAAAGAGATCGACGTGTTGTTCCGTTACAACGACCGGCGCCACCCGGCGATCATGGAACTGGTGGACCTTTGCATTCTGCGCAAAGTCGAATCGCGTAAAGAGGGCTGACACATGACACATGCAGTGGAAGATCTGATAGACGGGTCCGTGGAGCTGGCCTCCTTGCCCTCGATTTTCTACCAGATCAATGAGGCGGTGGAAAACCCGGAGACCTCGTTCGCCCAACTGGCCCAGATCATCAGCAACGATTCCGCCCTGTCCGCGCGCCTTCTGCGGCTGGTGAACAGCTCGTATTTCGGATTTTCATCGGAGATCGAAACCATCACGCACGCCGTGACCATCGTGGGCATGGCGCAGTTGCGGGACCTGGCTCTGGCGACCTCCGTCGTCAGCAGCTTCAAAGGCGTTCCGCGCGACGTGGTGGACATGCATTCCTTCTGGTGCCACAGCATCGCCTCCGGACTCGCCGCCCGGGTGGTTTCGGTTTACCGCAACGAATCCAATCCCGAACGGTACTACCTGACCGGGCTGTTGCACGATGTGGGCCGGCTTCTGCTTTACATCACCGTGCCGGACGAAATGACCAAGGTGTTCGAGCGCTACAAAAAAGGCAGCCTGTTGCACGAATCCGAGCGCGACGTGCTGAGGCTCGACCACACCGATGTCGGCGGCGCGCTGATGAAAAAGTGGAACCTGCCCGATTCTCTGGTGCACGCCGTGCAGTATCACCACCGTCCGATGCAGGCCGGGACGTTCACGGTCGAAGCCTCCATTTCGCACCTGGGCGACATCCTGGCGCACGCCCTGGAAATCGGCTCCAGCGGCGAACGCAGCGTGCCGCCCCTGGACACGAAGGCCTGGGAAGTCGTGGGCCTGCCCTCCAGTCTGCTGTCTTCCATCCTCGCGCAGGTTGACCGGCAGGTCGATGAGGTGATCAAAATCTTCATGTAGGTGAGGTCATGGTAAAAAAGTGGGAACCCGCTGAGCCCAGACGCAAGCCCGAAGTCCGGATCCAGTATCTGGAAAAACTGGCGCAGTCCAACCTCTATGGAATGAACCTTCTGGCCTCGCTCGGCCAGGCGCAGCACGACGCCACCCTCGAATGCGACATCGCGAAGATCCTGTTTCTTTCCCGCGATCATCTGAAACGCCTGCTGGATTTTCAGGTGATGGCGTTCATCAACGTCGATGAGAACGATTCGAATTTCGTCGTCACCGAAGTGGACCCGCCGGAAGAAAAACAGCGCATCGAAAACGAAATCAATCATCAGATTGAAAGCGGCGGCTTTTCCTGGGCGGTGAACCAGAACCGGCCGGTGGTGGTGCGCTCGAAAGAGTACGACAGGTCGCTCATCCTGCACGTCCTGGCCACCAAGACCCGGGTGCGGGGCATGTTCGCCGGTATTTTGCGTCAGGAAGACAAAGACATCAACGATTCCATCCTGAATCCGCTGTCCATCATTTTGCAGAACACCGCGCACGCCCTGGAATCGGCGGCACTTTACAAAATGATATCGGATCAGAACAAAAACCTGGAAGCCACTGTGCGGAAACGCACGCAGGATCTGGAAAACCAGACGCACGAGCTGAAACAGGAAATCGCCTACCGCCGGCTCGCCGAGGAATCCCTGGTGGTCGCGAAAGAGGAGGCCGAAGCCGCCGCGCGGGTGAAAAGCGATTTCATCGCCAATATCAGCCACGAATTCCGCACTCCCTTGAACGCCATTTTGGGCTATTGCGAAATCCTGCACTACGAATTGAAAAAACTCGGACGCGAAGATTTCTGCGACGATCTCAAATCGATCGAATCCTCCGGCAACCACCTTCTGGTTCTGCTCAACGACATCCTGGACCTTTCCAAAATCCAGGCGGGAATGATGGACGTCAACCTGGAGATGTTCAAGGTGAACGCCATGGTCGAGGATGTGATGGCCACCATCCGCCCCCTGGCGCGCAAGAACCGCAACACGCTGAACGTGACCTATCAGGGTTCCGTCGATTCGATGTTTTCCGATCAGGCCCGGCTGCGCCAGGTGCTCCTCAACCTGCTCAGCAACGCCTGCAAATTCACCGAAGACGGCATGATCACCCTCAAGGTCTCCGAGCAGGGCGCTCAGGAATCCCACGGCGTGGTCTTCTCGGTCAGCGACACCGGCATCGGCATCCGGCCGGAGATGATTTCCAGCCTGTTTCACGAGTTCACCCAGGGCGAACCCGCCACCACGCGCAAGTACGGCGGGACCGGGCTGGGCCTTGCGATCAGCCGCCGGCTGTGCCAGATCCTGGGCGGCGACATCGAGGTTTCCAGCGAACTGGGAAAAGGCTCGGTCTTCACGGTGACGCTCCCCGCGGACGCGACCCAGCCGGGCGTGGCGTCGGCTGCGGAACCGGAAAGTCCGTCTGCGAAGGAAAACGGCAACACGACTGCGGCCGCACCGAAACCCGCGCCCATCCCGCAGGATGCCCCGCCGCAGGAACGCGGGGACTCCAAACTGCCGGAAAACGGCATCCGCGTTCTCGCCGTGGACGACGACCCGACCATCCGCGATCTCATTCACCGTTTTCTGGATAAAGCCGGGTTCATCGTCGAAACCGCCAAAGACGGCCCCGAGGGCCTGCGCAAGGCGAGGGAGATGAAACCCGATGTCATCACGCTGGATGTGATGATGCCGGACATGGACGGCTGGACCGTGCTGTCGCATTTGAAAAGCGACGCGTCCCTGGCGAAGATCCCGGTGATGATGCTCACCATGCTCGACGAGCGGGAAAAAGCCATGCAAAGCGGGGCCACGGAATTCATGAACAAGCCCATCGATTGGGATCATTTCATCGATGCGATTTTGCGCATGAACGGCACGCCCATCGCCGCGCATTCCATCCTGGTGGTCGAAGACGATCTGACCAACCGGGGCGCGTTGTCGCGGCTCTTGAATAAAGAGGGATGGAAAGTCATGGAAGCGCTGGACGGCGGGTCGGCTCTGAAGATTCTGGAAACAGAAAGCCCGGAATTGATCCTGCTCGATCTGGTCATGCCGGAGTTCAACGGATTCGAGTTTTTGTCCCAGTTTCACAAAAACGGTCTCAACAAGGACATCCCCGTCATCGTTCTCACCGCCAAGGAGCTTTCCATGCCGGAGCTGGAGCGGTTGAATCTGGAAGTCGATCATGTGTTCCAGAAAGGCGATTACAGCCGCATCGAGCTTCTGGGAAAAATCCGCGAACTGATCGGCGCGAAAGCGGCTTCCGGCCAAAAGTAGAAAAAAAACGACAAACCTTTGACTTTTCTTTACAAAGGCGGCATCTGAGTGTATTATATTAACAGTTACATTCTTTTTGTTGGTGGGTAGGTTGCCCGACGGGTTTCACACGAACAACCCCTTTCAGGACTCAAAACTCATGGCATCTGCTAAAGCGCGCGTGATGATCGTCGATGACGAGAAAAAAATTCTCAGCGTCGCCAAAAAAATGCTGGCCGGTGAAAACTACGAAGTCGTGACCACAGGCAATGTGGACGAAGCGCTGGGCATGCTGGAGGAGGGCGGGCCGTTTTCGGTCGTGCTTTCGGACAATCGCATGCCCGCGATGAAGGGAACCGAGTTCTTCAAAAAACTGAAAGCCATCTGCCCCGAAACGGTGCGGATTCTCATGACGGCCTACTACGACGCCCAGCTCATCGAAGACATCGTCAACAAGGGCGAAGCGTTCCGCTATCTGAAAAAGCCTCTCGATTTCAAGCTCGTGCAGAAAACCATTCAGGCGGGGATCGAACGCTACGAAAAAAACCTCAAGCTCAAGGCGCTGGAAGGAAAATGCGAAAAAATCACTCAGGAAAAAGCCGAGCAGGTCAACGCCTCCAAACAGCTCGAATCCAAAATCGACCGCCTGAGCAAGACGCGCAAGTATCTGGTGTTCGCGATTCTCGGCATCGTCGCGGCGTTCGCGTTGTTCGAATTTTACAAGGCCTGGGATCTGAACCAGTCGATCCGCGCGCAGCGGCAGATCGTCAACGGCTGGGAGCTGTATGAAAACGGCACCGCCCTCGATCCCAAGCACAACCTCATCTGGATGACCCGCGATTTCAGAAACATCGAAATGCGCCAGCCCGACAGCTGGAGGGAAGCGATGGACTGGGCCAAGAAGATGAACCGGCAGCGCTACGGCGGCTTCGCCGACTGGCGCGTCCCCACTCCCGAAGAATACCAGTCGAGCTACGACCCGAAAGGCAAGCAGGTCGCCTTCGACCGCAAGAAAAACGTGCCGCTCGGTTATCCCGCCGCGTTTAATGAGGGAGGCGGCTACGCTTACTGGACCAACGAGGAAGTGGGGCTGGATTCGGCGCGCCTCTTCTTTTTCGTGGGCGGGTTCAGCAAGACGGAAATGAAAAGCTACAACAACGTCACCATGAGCATCCGTCTGGTGCGCAACGGCTGAGGCCGAAAAACCTCATCCCGCCCTGTGCGCCTGGCGCTGTGCTGCGATTTGGTGCGCGAGTTCCCCCGATTCCACCATTTGCTTCACCCGCAACACCGCCTGCGGTGTGAAATCTTTCATCCGGTACAGTTTCCCCTTTGATGGTTGCGCCAGCGCCGAAAGCGGTTCTCCCTTGAGCCAGCTTGCGATCACCTCCGCCATCAATTCGGTTCCCACGACCCACGTTCGGGCGCTCAGGCTCTGCTCGTCGTCCTGCTTCTCAAAAGACACTCCAGACTCTGCGATGACCTCGCCGGTGTCGATGCCCGCATCGACGCGGTGCACCGCCGCACCCAGGCATTCGAGTCTGCGGTCGTGAATCGGCCAGAAATTGCAGGAGGAACCCCGGTAAAATGCCGGCCTGCCGACGTGCAGATTGAAAACCCGGCCGGGAAACCGCGCGAGAAAACCGGCCGGCACCAGACTCGTGCCGAACAGCGCGATGAAACCGGGCCGCAGCTTCGCGATCGCCTCCCAGGTTGCAGGAGCCGCGAGTTCTCTCTCTATCAGGCTGTGCCGCTGCGGTGCGTTCAATGCCGGCGGCCGCTTTCCGGAGTTCAGGATGTTGTTTTCGTGCTCCTGCCTTCGCGCAAAAAACCAGTCCCAGGCTTGCCGCTCCTCGTCGGATGCGAAAGCGGGGGCGGGGTAGGGGACCGACTCGCGCCACACCGCTGCGATCGGAAACCGGGCGTTCAGGCACTCGGTGAAATAACGGTGGCGCGGTCCGTTGCCCGTGATGAGGACGATGGAATTCGATTGCGGCACGGTTCTCCTTTGCGTGACGGTTCTCGTCGGCAAGAGAACCTTTGTTTCCGCCGGGCGGTTTGTTATGATACCCATACTACCCCACATCGCTGGATTTTTCCCGGATCAGGGGTTTGCCCGAAATGGCTGTATTTTGTGTTTGGAGAAAGCCTTCCGAAGCGCGCCGATGGATCATCCCAGGGAGGTTCCGCCCTATGAAACGAAACCCTATCTGGATTCCGGTCCTTGCCGCCGCACTGTTTGTGTGCGCGCCGTCTGCAAGCGGCTATGACGATCTTTTGACAAGAAAAAAATCCGATTCCTCGATCAAGGGACTGGTGTTCCCCAAATCGATGAAGGTGCTGGAGAGCCGTCCTGAGCAGGGCAGCTATTTCTATTATGGCGCGGATGGCCAGAAATTCGACGAGGGGGTCGCCGAATCCGCTGAGGCCGGCGCACTGGATGCGGTTCTCGGCGACCCGAAAGCGGTTTCAGCGACCCTGATCAAGACGGACCCGGTGCGCATCAACCCCGCCTCACTGGGCGAGGATGTGCGCGGTCCCGTGACCCGCGCGGTCCTCAAGGACCTGGCCAAAAAGTTCGACGAGGACCTGCTGCTGGTGTTCCGGCGCGAGGTTCGCACCGACGCTGGCAAATGGACGCTCAAAACCCGCGGGCTGGTGTACCTTGCGAAACAGAACCGCCTGCTCGCGCTTCCCGCCAACGAGCAGACCGCGGATGCGGACGGCGCACCGGCGCGAGAGGACGCCGGGGAGCTGGCGCGCAAGGGGCTGAAGGCCCTGGCGGCGGCCGCGAAAAAAGAGATCCTCGATAAAAAGTTTGAAGTGCGCCGCTCCGCCTATTGAGCACGCAGGCGGCAGCGCAGTGATCGACAACCCGCATGAGGGATAACTCCCGTGAGCGAGCCACCGAACGGCAAGGGTGACGGACAGGACAAAAAGACCATGCCGTTCTGGTTCCAGCTCGTCGTGGCTCTGATCGCGGCGCTGGCTCTGCTCTGGTGGAGTCTCACCTATTTTTTCCCCGACAAAACCCCCACCTACGAGACCAGTTTCAAAGCGGCGGAGACGATTTCCCTCGCACCGCCCCGCGACCCTTCCTGACCCGGCCAGCATCCCTTCGGGGGTGATTGAGCCCGTTTGGCCATAAATAGCGTCAACTGTCTGAAAAATCATAACTTATGGACCTTCCCCTCTTGCGGGGGGAGCCGCCAAACCGCGGTTTTACAAGGGTTTTCGTTTGGCACGGGGTTTGCTCTCAAATAGGGTAATAAACCCTTGAAAAAAAGTGAGATAACCCATGAAACGACGCACAGCGTGTGCCATCCTGTTTTGCCTTGCCCTGTTCCTGCCCGGCCTCACCCTGGCCGATCCGGGGACGTTGGAACGGTACGGGACGATCGGCGACTCCCGGCTCCCGGCCTTGCCCACATACGAAGAGATCGAAAAACTCAACCGGCTCGAGCCCTTCACCGAAGAATGGCTGCGTGTCTCCGAATCCATCGACAGCCGCCTGCGCTATTCCGCCGTGAACATGGAGCGGCTGATCAAGACCGGAACCGCGCGCGATCTGCTGGTGGCGGCGTCCCAGGAAGTGGGAGACAACGAGCTGCAGAACGATCTGTTCCAGCTGGCGCTCGAGGCCGACCGCAACGATCCGTTGATCCTGGCTTCCGCCATCATCCACTGCTTCATCCGCGAGCAGGAGGCGTCTGACGTGCCGCCGTTCTGTCACGGCAAGCAGGTGCTCATGCAGTCCTTCGCCATCGCCGACCCGGAAAACGCGCTGCCCTGGTACCAGATGGCGGTGCTCGAGCAGCAGCGGGGCAACATCGAGGCGGCCGCCGGTTACCTCAAGCAGGGCAACGCCCTGGAAAAATACGAGAGCTACGTCATCCCGCTGTTCAACGAGTCGCGCGCCACCTCGCAGAAACTCGGCTACGGCGATTACCTGTCCAACTACTTCGCCTTCGGCAACATGGTCAACAACGTGCAGTTCACCTACTTCAAGGATATGTGCGGCGGAAAAACCGTGCAGGGCCTGTCCGGCGCGTTTCTCAAGGAGTGCTTTCACCTCGGCCAGAAGATGGAAGACCGCTCGCAGACCATCATCGAAAAACTGCTGGGCGTGCTGGTGCAGAGAAACGTGTATCAGATCGTGTACGGAGAAAACGGCCGGGAGGGGTTGCTCGCCATCGAAGGCAAGAAGCAGAACCTGCTCAAGATGACGCAGATCGAAGTGCAGAACAGCAAAGTCGATGAAGCGCAGTGGGTGAAATTCTATGACGACTTCGCCAAATACGGGGAAATCCAGGCGGTCAACCGCTTCAACAACCGCTTCGGGGATTCAAATTCCCGCAAACCCTGAGCAGCACCGTGCAGCGAGTTGAGTGAAGGATGAACGCAACATGACGATTCCTGTGCAGAAGCGGCGAGCAGCGGACCGAATCACCGGCGATGCCGGTCGGGAGGAGGAGAGGTCCGGATCGCGGCGCTCCCATGCGCATTGCGGCCGCAATGGCAGCGTGAAGGAAAAAATCGCGGAAATCCTGACACCCGCTCAGAAAAGCAGCGCACTGAGCAAGGCCTTCCAGATTTTCATCGTCACCCTGATCTTCTTGAACGTCCTCGCGGTCATTCTCGAATCGGTGGAGAGCCTGGCGGCAGCGTATTCGGGTGCGTTCAAAGCCTTCGCCCTGTTTTCGGTGACGGTGTTCACCCTCGAGTACGTTCTCAGGGTCTGGACCTGCACAGTGCAGGAAAAATTTGCGCGGCCCGTTGCCGGGCGGTTGCGCTACATCTTCACGCCGATGGCCCTGATCGATCTGCTGGCCATCCTGCCGTTTTACCTGCCGATCTTCTTCGACGGCGATCTCCGGTTTTTGCGCGTGTTCCGCCTGTTCCGGCTTTTCGCCCTGTTCAAGCTGGCGCGCTATTCCAGCTCTCTCAAACTCATCACCAACGTGGTGGAAGAAAAAAAGGAAGAACTGCTGGTGACCTTCGCGGTCACGGTGGTGCTGCTGATTCTCGCATCGGGGACCATCTACTTTCTGGAACACGACGCGCAGCCGGAGGCGTTTTCCAGCATACCGGCGGCGATGTGGTGGGGCGTCGCCACCATGACCACCGTGGGCTATGGAGACATCTATCCCATCACTCCGTTCGGGAAACTGTTCGGCGGGATGATCGCGATCCTGGGCCTCGGCACCTTCGGCCTGCCTGCGGGAATCATCGCTTACGGGTTTGTGGAGGAGATACAGAAGCGGCGCAGCCGCCCGGCCAATTGCCCGCACTGTGGAAAGCGGGTGGATGTGCCCATCGAACGCCGCAGCCGATGAGTCCCGACTTCATCCTATTACTTGGGTAAAATGCGTAAGTGTTGAAAAAAGTGATGTTTTTTTCAAGGCAATCTGTTAAAGTTGTTTTCGCGCCGGTTGCTTCGGCGTTCGCTCAAAGTGAGTGAAAGAAAAAGAACACCGCAATTCTCATCACCCGGAAGGACAACCTGAGTCCTGAGCGTTTCCGGGAAGTCCGCGCCTCTCGAATCACCGGTTCGCTGCCTCGAGGCGCGGCGCTTTCAATTTTCATTTTACCGTCGTACATTTGAATCGCTGGAACCGTCAGATCCAGGCTCATGCTTTTGGAATGCGTGATTAAGGTGGCCATGATCGTATCCCTCACAGCTCCCCGGACAGAAGTTGAGAAAAATCCTCGCCTGCGAACAGATCCGACTCGCAATCCTCGGCTCCCAGGTAGCAGGGGGAGGGGCAGATCTCGCCGCAGTAGTTTTCATCCTGTTCCGCACAGCCGTAAAATTCGTTGCCCGATAGATCCAGGTATTGATCCAGAGATTCGTAAAAAGAACTTGTCAGTTTCATGTCACTTCCTCCGTTTTGAAGGGGTTTGCAAGGAGGCTGACTGCCTCGCCTCATGAATCCCTGTATTGCAGAGGGTGTGCCAAAAATGTTGGGCTTGTAAGAGATTGAGTATTAATGGGTTGCCGGAGTGGCGGGCCGGGCCGATGCGGGGGCGGCGCACGGACCATGCATGGAAACGCGCCCGCCAATGCAGGGAACGGGCTGACAAACAGGGCAGGGCGGCCGTGTTTCAGCGGGCAAAACCCTGGCGGGTCATTCGGGTTTTTTCAGCGGATGTGAAAAAAACGCAAGAATTGATTGGACAAACGTGAGCATTCGATTATAAATTAGACCTTCCCCGAGGTTCCAAAACTCAAGGTTTCCGTTTCGTTGGCTTTTTAATGGAGGACGGGAACCGGAAAGCTGCGATGCCAGATTACGATCATCCAGATCGGCCTGTCCGCAAAGGTCATTGCGCCGGCCCGCTGCGTTTGCGCGCAACGTTGGCGGCCTGGGTCCTGGTGTGCGTCGTCCTGCTGTTCGGGACGGCGAATGCCGAGCAGCAGATGTACGTTTCCGTCGAGTCGGGGCTGACGCTTCTGGAAGACGCCCAGGACGGTTCGAGCTTCGACTTCAACGAGGGCTACAATGCCAGCGGTTCCCTGGGAGTCAAGCTGGGGACGCTGCGTGTGGAAGGGGAGGTGGCTTACCGCGAGAGCAACATCAGCCAGGCGACCGTGAATGGAACCACCTTCGGCGCCAGCGGCGACGTGTCCGCCCTGAGCTTCATGGGCAACGTGTATCACGATTTTGAGAACAAGAGCGCCTGGACCCCCTACGTGGGAGGCGGCATCGGCGCGGCGCAGATTTCCTTCAGCGATGTGCTGGCATCCACAGCGCTCAGGGTGGACGATGACGATCTGGTTCTGGCCTACAAGTTCGAAGCCGGGTTTGCCCTGGAGCTGGACGACAACCTGGACCTGTACGCCAACTACAATTACTTCGCCACCACCGATCCGGAATTCACCAACTCCGTGACCCTCACCAAATTCCAGACCGGCTACAAAAGCCACAACCTCGGCTTCGGCCTGAGCTTCCGGTTTTAGACCGTCTTCCCGCAAGCACCCCGTTTGCAATCACGCCATAAAGCGATTCACACTCACTCTTCCGTATAGTCGTCTTCCTTGGTGACGGAATCCTTCACCGAAAGGTAGGTCAGGATGATCACCCAGCCGATGCCGATGTAGATCAGGCTGCGGACAAAATTGCCGTCCAGGGCGCCGATCAGCACCCAGAAGATCGAGCCGATCACCCAGAAGATGATGAATATGGTGCGTAAACCGGGGTTTCTTTGCATGGGCCTCCTCGCCGCAAAACGCGCCTCACCTCTGTACCACATTTTGCCGATGCATCCTAGCCTCATTCCGCCAGACCGAGGCATGGCTTTTCGGCATGCCGGCCGGCCTGTCATCGACCCGGAAAAGGGAAATTTACAGTAAATTGAACGTGTAGCGAAATCCATGACTTTTCAGAGGAAATCGCATCCCGGCGCCCGTTCGGGAAAAAGACAGAAAGATAATTGAAAGAATGTGTTAACTTTGGGTTGAACCGCACTCTGGCAGGGATTATAAATAAGATGTCCCAAATGGAAAATGTGTGTTTGACCGCCGGGGTGGCGGAAAGTCGTGTCGTTTAGAGGGGCGGTACCGTTTTTTTGTGGGCACAGGAAAATTTTTTCGCGGTTCATTTCTTCGCTGCGGTTCGACTCGGGAGTGTCGGGAAAAGTAATGAGAAAAGTTTATTTTTCAATCGGCTACGTCGGTTTCCTGGTTTGGTGCGTTTTGCTTTCCGGGGTGCTCCCCAAAGCGTTCGCCGCCACGCGCGGCATCGTGTCGATGCCCGTCACCGACAAAAAAGGCAATCCGGTGACGCTCTACAGGGAGAGCCACGCACTGGTGATCGGCGTCAGCGAATACACCGGCGGCTGGCCCCGGCTTCCCGGTGTGAAAAAAGACATCAAGGCCGTGCGCAGAGTTCTGGAGCGGGTCGGCTTTCAGGTGCACGTCATCGAGGATCCCGACCGCCGGGAACTGGAAGCCGCCTTCAAGGACTTCGTCCTCGAATACGGGCTGAACCCGGAAAACCGGCTGCTGTTCTATTTCGCCGGCCATGGACACACCCACAAACCCAAGTACGCGACCAACGATCCGGAAGAGTGGATGGGCTACATCGTCGCCCGGGAAGCCCCCAGCCCGAAGGAAGACCTCACCCGGTTTTTCCAGCATTCGGTGAGCATGCAGTCCATCCAGGGCATCGCTCTCACCATCGAATCCAAGCACGCGATGTTCGTGTTCGACAGCTGCTTTTCCGGCACGCTGTTCGGTCTCAGCCGCGCCATTCCCCAGGACATCCAGCAGCGCACCGGAAAACCCGTGCGCCAGTTTCTCACCTCCGGCACCGCCGACCAGGTGGTTCCCGATATCAGCATTTTCCGCAGGCAGTTCGTGTCCGCCCTGGAGGGGGACGCCGACCGCAATGCAGACGGCTACGTGACCGGCACCGAGCTGGGCCTGTACATCGAGGAGACCGTCACCAATCTCAGCCGCCGCACCCAGACGCCGCGTTACGGAAAAATACAGAACCGCTTCCTCAACAAAGGCGACTTCGTGTTTCCCATCCAGGTGCAGGACGACGTGTTCGAAGATGCGGTCGCAGAGCGTGAGCCCGGCGATCACAAAGCGATCATCGGCGAACTGGTCGCCATGGTGCAGGACGTGTCCACCGGGCGCGGGGACCGCAACCGCCGGATCGAGAACCACTACCTGAAACTCAAGGAGCTGGACAAGTTCGACGAGTCCTCGGTCACCAAGGAAACCAAAATCAAGCTCTGGAAGGATTTCATCAACCTGTATCCCGACAAGAACCCCCGCGTGGACGAAGCCAAGCGCATTCTCCGGGTTCTCAAGGGAGAGCCGGAAGTGGACCCGCGCAAAAAAGAAATCGAAACGCGGTTCGCGCACCTGATGGAACTGGATCAGGGCAAGGGGCCGCTGGATCAGAAGATCGCCTCCTGGGAGACCTTCATCAGCAAATACCCCGACAACAACCCGCGCATGGATCTGGCCCAGAAAAAGCTGCAGGAGTTGAAAGACCAGCAGCGCAAAGCCGAGATCGAAACGCAGTTCGCCCAGGTCATGAGCTTGGACCAGAAAAGCGTTTCGGTTGAAGATCGGGTGGCCGCCTGGGAAGGGTTTTTGAACAAGTACCCGGACAACAATCCGAAAAAGGAATTCGCGGTTTTCAAGATCAAAGAGATCCGTGAGGAGAAGCAGCGGGAGCAGGCCAAAGCGCAAAGAGATGAAGAAAAACGCAAAGCCCAGGAGGCTGAAAGCCAGCGCCAGGAACAGGAGCGGGCGACGCTCGCAAAACAGCAGGAAGAACAGCAGCGCCTGGCCGAACAGCAGCGCATCGCCAAGATCCGCGAAGCCCGCCGCAAGGAGCGCGAGCTGCGGGCCCGGGAACGGGAAAAGAAAATGCAGATGGCCAAGCTGAATGCCAAGAGTTCAGGCGGCTCCGCGAAAAAATCCACCGGTCTCGAAAACATGGTGCTGATTCCCGCCGGCAGCTACGTCGCGGGCAAGTTCGGGGCGTTTGAGAAAAAGAACCTTGGGGCGTTTTACATCGACACCTACGAAGTGAAGCAGGAAGAATTCGAAAAAGTCATGGGCAACAACCCCTCCCATTTCAAAGGCGCCGATCTGCCGGTGGAAAAAGTGACCTGGGAGGAGGCGAAAGAATACTGCAAACGCGTCGGCAAGCGTCTGCCCACCCCGGAGGAATGGGAAAAAGCGGCGCGCGGCGGCACCGCCTCGAAATACTATTGGGGCAACTCCCTCGGCAAGAACCGCGCCAACTGCGACGGCTGCGGCAGCAAGTTCGACGGCCGCAAGACCGCTCCCGCCGGCAGTTTCCCGGCGAACAAATTCGGTCTCTACGACATGGTGGGCAATGTCTGGGAATGGGTCGATGCATCGCACGAACGCAAATACAAATTTTTGCGCGGCGGGTCGTGGATGGACGATTCCAGTTTCGTGACGCCGGAAGGATCGTATTTTGTGTTGCCTAAAAACCGCAGCGGCGACATCGGGTTCCGCTGTGTCCGCGATCAGAAGGGAGCCATGCTGGCCTCCTCCGGCGGCAAGCGCATGACCACCGCCAAGCTGGATCCCAAATCCAAACCCTCCGGCCCGGCCCGCAACACCGGCACCAGCGGGATGGTGTTGATCCCCTCAGGCAAATTTGCGGCGGGCGAAGCCGGTTCCTTGAAAGAGACGTTCGCGCAGGCGTTTTACATCGATTCTTATGAAGTCACGCAGGAGCAGTACGAAAAAGTCATGGGCAAGAACCCCTCGCATTTCAAGGGCCCCAAACTGCCGGTGGAAAAAGTGACCTGGGCCGAGGCGAAAGAGTATTGCAAGCGCATCGGCAAGCGGTTGCCGACCAGCACCGAGTGGGAGAAGGCGGTGCGGGGCGGAACCTCCTCGAAATACCATTGGGGGGAGACCCTCAAGAAGAACATGGCCAACTGCGACGGCTGCGGCAGCAAATTCGACGGATTGAAAACCGCGCCGGTCGGCAGCTTCTCTCCCAACCGCTTCGGTCTCTACGACATGGTGGGCAATGTCTGGGAGTGGGTCGAGGACAGCCATGACAGCAACAACAAGGTGCTGCGCGGCGGGTCCTGGCTCGACGACGCGGGATTCATGAAATCTGGCAGCTTCTATTTCGTCTCCCCGGAAAACCGCAGCTCGGACATCGGCTTCCGCTGCGCCAAATCCAAATAACCCGCGACACATTCAGCAGTAAACATCCTCCCCGCGATCACTCCCCGGGTCTGGTTTCTTCCTTACCCATCGTTCCCATGATATCCATCGGCTTTTTGGGTTTGTCCACCAGCGTGATCCCCTTGCCGCGCATGAAGGTCTCGGGCTTGTCCTGGATCAGGATCTCCATCGAAGCCTCGCCCCACTGCGAACGCTTTTCATCGGAAAACGTCTTCACCAGATACTGAATGTCGCGGCTGCCGCTGGGCGAGTTTTTATCGAACGTGTAAAAGCGCTGGTTGCGTTTCAGATCCAGCGGCAAGCCCGGCGTCAGCGACACGATGGCCTTGAACCGTTCCAGGCCCGTCGGGCCCTGCACCTTGAACACGACGCCCGAGTCTTTCGGTGGAATCTGGTAGGTCACGTTTTCCACGAGGAAATTGTTTTGCGAGTCGGCGTTGGGAAAGATCACCGTCGTGTCGCCGTTGGGGCTGACGTCGAACAGCACCAGGTAACAGGGTCTCTCGGCCTTCACGAAAAACTTGATGGTGTCGCCGATCTTATACTCGGTTTTCTCGGTCCAGATCTTGACCGGCAGGTCCGTGCTCATCGGTTTCATGCGCAGCAGGTCTTCCAGAGCGTCTTCGTAATTGGCGGCGCTGCCGAACGCGCGGTAGGCGGCCTCATCGTCCTGCCGGGTGTCCAGCATGGCGAGATAGGGGGCCGCGATGGCGTTGCCCGCGATGCGGGTGGATTCCGAGGACACGATGCGCCCGGTTTCCGCATCGACCAGTTGCGACCAGACGTCGAGGCCGCCGGTGCGGTTTCGGAAAAAGCCGCGCACGAAATAATCCAGCTTGGCTTCCCGGGCCGCTTCATACGGGGAGGCGGCGTCTTTGGAAAAATCCACGGCCTTATACTGAACGCCGTCGAACCGGGCCAGGTGCGCGAGAAAATCCTCCTTGAAGCGGGCGCTGAAATCCGTCACCCGGTTGTGCCGCATCTCCTTGAAATCGACGACACCGACCGTGGCCGTTTTCCCGCTGGGAACCTGGCTCACGATCTGCTTCACGAAATTCCCGACCGCCTGATCCCACTGGGGGAACGCGCCCGTGGATGCGGATGCGGTCTGCATCGAGGCGGAAGCGGCGAGGCCGGTTCCCGTGAACAAAACACAAAAGATCCAGAAAGTGACTGCGCCGAAAACAGTGCTGCGCGCCGTTGCCCGGCGAAGGAGGGGGATTCGGTCCGAAAATAGTCCGCTTGTGTTCTTTTTCATAAGCCAGCTCCTCGGTTGCATGTGCAGATGAAAGAAATTATTCCATTTCCCTGAACGATGTGCAACGAAAGCCGGGGGACCGGAGGGGAGGCTCTTGATGACACACTGTTTAATATAGGATTTTTCCCTGCACAAAAATAGCATTTTCTGCCCGCTGTGTTCCGCATCCGGGTCGGGTTGTGCCGGCCCGTTTGCAACGTCCCCAACTGATTGCGTTTACCTGCACCAACCCCTCCCATTTCAGATGAATACGCTCACCGGCTGCAGCCCGCAAAACGGGAAAAATTTGCCGGGACCAATTTTCCCATCCCAGCCACCCGGCGGCCCCGGTTTTCGGGGTGTTTCTGGTCAAAAAAGGTGAACCGGGCGGTTCACAAAAAAGCGATAAAAGTGTGCATGTAAATCTTGGTGCCATTCGTTTTTTCCTAAATGCTGGTTTAAGAACTGTTTTTATTGGGTCAAAACTCTATGACAGCTCCCCTCAGGCTCCGCTGAATTCTGTGTAAATTTTTATAAATTTGCCCAAAAAGGTGGAAAAACCGCATTTGGCTGCCGCAAGTTCACCGGACGGATCCCAAAGCCCGGAAAATCAACCCGTTTCCCGGGGGCAGAGAGTTACATTTACAATTGGCATGGTTCCTGCTGTAGTACAAACCCTGACACGCGTTTCGAAGTTTATGGCAATAAATACAACGCGTTATGGTTTTAACGGAAGGAATTACAGTGCATTTGACCGCCAAACACGCAAGCAGACCCGTTTTCAGTCCCCTCAAAGCCGGGTGCGGGGGCCTGGCTCTTATGTTCAGCCTGATCGTTGCGGCGTCCGCATTCGGCCAGTCCCGCGTCGTGGGGGAGGGGCTTTTGATCGCGCCCAGCAAACTGGAGATGGGGGGCCGCAAGCGTTCGGAAACCATCACCGTGAAAAACCAGGCCGCCGAGCGAACCACGTATCGTCTGAAAATGGTGGCCCCGCTGGATTCGGACCCGGGTCGCGATGCCTCCGAATGGGTGCGCTTCAGTCCGCGCCGCATTTCGCTGGACCCCGGTGAATCGCAGATCGTGCGCATCCTGGTGCGCAAGCCCACCGGCCTTAAACCGGGGGATTACACCGCCCGGCTGCTGGTGCAGGCTATCCCTCCCGCTACCCCAAAGGATTCGCAGCCGGGAGCCGGGGAGGGGGTGGAGCTCAAGCTGACCATCGTGTACGGCGTGACCGTTCCCATACTCATCGATCACAAACTGTAAGGGAATGAATCCGCATGCACCGCTTCCGCACACGAAAACAGGAGACGTCTGCCCGGCGAAGCAAGTGGGCCGCCTTGTGCGGCGTCACGCTCGCCCTGTGCCTGTGGAAAGGGATGGCGTTCTCCGAAGAGGCGGTGCTGCTGGCGGTGAAACTGAATCAGAAGACCTTAGCTGAAATCATCGAGGGCCAGGAAAGGGACGGCAACGTGTACGTGCGCACGCAGGAAATCGCCAGGCTGCTGGAAAGTGAGGTTCCGGACTCCGCGGAAGAGTGGTCCGCCGTCGGCGCGCTCGGCACGCTGTTTCCCGCGCGTTTCGAATTCGCGCCACGTTCCCAGGCTCTGCTCATTCAGGGGCGCGGGCGGCTTCCCATCGAGCAGCGCTGGGAGCGGGAGCGCCTGCAAAAGTATCTGGCGCTCGGTTCCGGCGACGATCTTCCGGAAGTGCCGCTGTCGTACAAACTGTTCGGGCTTCCCGCCGTGGATGTGGCCGCCGTCTACGAAAAGAACGGCAGCGAGCAGTTTTCCTATTCGCTGGCGGGGGTTTCCGAAGGGCTGTACGGCCTGACCCGGTTGCAGGCCATCGGTGCGGAGGACGAGCTGGATTCGCTGCGCGTTTCCTGGGAACGCGTGCAGCCGGACTGGTCGTTGCGGTTGGGCGACGTGTTCGCGCCGCCGGTGGACCTCATCGCGCGCGGCGAAGCCGGCCGCGGCTATCTGTTTTCCACGTTTCCCATCGACCGCGGTTCCAAGTTCGACACCGAGACTATCGAAGGCGATCTGGAACCGGGCTGGGAGGTGGAGCTGTACCGCAAGGACACGCTGCTGGATTTCAAAAAGGACGACGGAACCGGCCGCTTCGTGTTCGACGACGTGCCGCTGCTCATCGGCGACAACGACATCACGCTCAGGTTTTACGGCCCGCAGGGGCAGGTGCGGGAAACGCGCCGCCGCGTGCGCATCGGCAACCACATGGTTCCCGAGGGCCGGGTGTGGGCCAGCGTCGGCATGATCGACCAGGGCGAGACCCTGTTCACCGGCCGCGACAGCCTGACCCGCGACGACATCCGCGACCTGCGCGTGACCGGCGATGTGTACGCGGGGCTGACCTCCAAGCTGACGCTGGCGGCCTCGCTGGTGTCGCTGCCGGTGCCCAGCGAGGGCAAGCAACTGTTCGGCAAGCTCGGTCTGCGCGGCGCGTATTTTGGCGCATCCGAACAGCTCGACCTGATCACCAGCACCGGCGGCGGACTGGGACTGCAACTGGGCGTGCAGCGGCAGATCATGGGGCTGGGCGTCCAGGTGGAGCACATCGAGTTTTTCGATCTCAAAACCGAGCGCGAGCGCGAACTGAAACGCCGCGATTCGGTGCGGCTGGACCGCTGGTTCGGCTGGCTGTCCGCCGGCATCACCGCCAATCGCGAGACCACCACGCGTGGCCGCACGTTTTACGAACTGGCGGGCCGCACCTCCGCAAGCGTCGCGGATGTGCTGCTCACCAACCGGCTCGTCGCCAACATCGACGGGGAGCAGGTCGTGCGCGGCAGCCTGCTGGCTTCCGGCCGCCCGACCCGCGACCTGCTGCTGCGCGGCACGCTCGATTACGGCGTCAAACCGGTCGCGGAGTTGCAACGGATTTCCGGCACCGCCGATTACCGCATCGATGAGGATCTGCGCACCCGGCTGAACGCCAGCCGCTCCGTCAACGGCAACGACGATTACGCGGTGAGCTCCGGCGTGTTCTGGGACGTCAAACGCGCCGCGCTGGGATTGACCGGCAGCCATTCCTCCAGCGAGGACTTCCGCGTGGTGGCGTCGGTGACGTTTTCGTTGTCGCCGTCTTCCTCCGGAAGCTACGAGATGGCCAGCAAGCCGGCCACCAATGTGGGCCGGGTGGATGTGCGCGTGTTCATCGACAAAAACGACGACGGCGTGTTCAACCAGGGCGACGAACCGATCAAGGGCGCGCGTCTGGTGCGCGGGGGCGCGCAGACCACAGACGAAAACGGCCTGGCGACGCTCAAGCGTCCGCCGTACCGGTTGACGGCGATCCAGGTGGACGAAAAATCGCTGATCGATCCGTTCTGGGTGGCGGCGCCGGCCTTCAACGTGCGTCCGCATCCCGGCCAGCCCGTGGTGGTGGACATGCCGGTCTGGGAGACCGGCGAGATCGAAGCGGTGTCCGAACCGGGCGCGCTCGTGGAACTGATGCAGGAAGACCGCGTCATCGAATCCAAGTACAGCGAGTTCGATGGTTTCGTGGTGTTTGAAAAACTCCGGTACGGGAAGTACTCCCTGCGTTCCGGAGAACGTCTGGCGAACATTCAAATCGATCCCAAACACCCTGTGCGCGCCGCACAGTGGCAATGATTTGAAGTTTGAAGGCTTGTTCAACTTGAAAGAAGGAGGAGAATCATGAGGCTCAAGAAACTATTACTCAGCGTGTTGCTGCTGCCGCTCGTGTCGGCGGCGGCCTGGGTGGGCACCGCTCACGCCCAGTTGGGCGTCGATGCGGAAGTGGTCACCGTCCTCACCGTGACCGAGGACACCCGCCTGAACTTCGGCCGTTTCGGCACCGACGGCTCGGCGTCCAGCGTGACCTTCAACGCCGGCGGCACCATCTCCGCCGGAGCGGGCATTACCCTGCTCGGCGGCGAGCAGATCGGCGTCGTCGATGTGTCCGGCAGTCTGACGAGCGGCGACAACGTGCGCGTGGACGTGACCGGCGCCAATCTGACCCCGGTGTCCGGTCCCGGTCAGCCCATGCTGCTGCAGGCCAACTGCCAGGGGCCGGGTGGAGCCACCGGCGGGCTGGATTCGTTTTGCACCTACGTTTCCAACGGCGCCACGCAGAGTGTGGAAGTGGGTGGCGTCCTGACGGTCAATGCCAGTCAGGAATCCAATGTGTACGCGGGCACCGTCGCGGTGACGGCGAACATCATCCCGTAACGCACAGCGGTTTGCCGGGGCGGAGGGGTGATGCCTCCGTCCCGGGGCCGCGTTTTTTTTTCATCCAACGTAACGATTGAATGCGAACGTCATTTTTAAAAACAGGGCTGCTGCTGGCAGCCGTTTTGATCCCGATACTGGTTGTGGATTCGGCTGAGGCCCAGCGCATCCCCGTGACCGAGATCGACCGGCTTTCGTTCGGCCGTTTCGCCGCCGGGCCCACAGGCGGCACCGTGGTGCTGCCCGCCAACGGCAACGTCAGTGTGACCGGCAGCGTGGTGCATCTGAACGGCGAGCAGAAAGGGCTGGTGACGGTGCGCGCCAACGCCGGCGACACCGTGGAGGTGCGCGTGCGCAACGGCAATGTCAACGGTCCCGGCCCCAGAATGCGGTTTCAGAGCAACTGCATCGGGCCGGGCGGCGTGCTGGGGCAGGGGAGGTGCCGGTTCACGGCCACCGGCGGCGACGACGCGGTTCTCATCGGCGGGGAGCTGATCAACGTGCGTACAGAAACCAACCAGAACCCCGGCCTGTACACCGGGAGCATGCGGGTGACGGCCCGCATCCGCTGAGCGGAACCCCCGGTTTTTTTGATCAGGCTTCACGTAAACAGTTCAGTTTATTGACAAAAATGCCGATAAGGCGTTGAAAGGTCTGCATCGTCCCATTTCGTTCAGGAGAATTTCATGTTGAAAACGGCCGTCTGCCTCCTCGCCCTGATTTTATTTGCAGGGTGCTCGAGCAGCCAATCGAAAGTGAAAGCCGCCAAGGCGCCGCAAACGATCGCGCCTGAAAAAAAATACAGCAACGCGTCCAAGGATCTCAAGCGCTGCCAGGAAGCCGCGCTCGAAAAGAACCTGCCCGAAAGCGACGACGCCGGCGTCATCCGCGACGCGGTGCTGACCGGCTGCAAAAAGCAATTCTCCGATTACTGGATGGCCACCCTGCTCAAATACCGAATCCAGGAAGACCTCAAGCAGTTCGAGCAGGCCTACCTGGAAACGCTGGACCGGGAGATCGCCCAAAAACTGGCGCAGAAAAAACTCGGTTCCTCTTCCGCCAGCTCCAAACCCTGAGTCCCCGGGGCTGCGGCCGCACACCCCGTTGCGAAAGATCGGTTTTACTTCCTAAAAAAGCGCACTTCCCGCAAAAAAACGAGAGTTCACTTTAAACATTTCAGCTGGAGAGCGAAAAAGAATCATTTTTTTCGCTCTTAGTTGCGCCGGTGTTTTTATTCCCCTCCATCTGCGGAAATCCCCATCCCGTCTTGCATTCCATCCTTTTCGATCGTTTCGAATGGCGAAATTTGCCCGGCAAAAAAATCGGCTCTCTGAAATATTCTGCTTGATAAAAAAATTTTCCTTGCTACACTTCCGCATATAAATTCCAAAAAATTAGATATTTGGAAATAATCCCCCCCGCTTATTTCCACGGCTCCGTTTTTGTTCTGGATTTTTTTTCCTGGTTTCTGGCCGCTCTTTTTTCAGGTTTCCGAAATCGCTTTGAGGTGAGCATGGAACCGTTGAACATCGAGTCACTGCTTGCGGAAATCACTCCCGATTCGCCTTGCGGCGAGGATCTGGAAAGCCACGGCGATTTTCTCAAACTGGAAAAATGCTCCGAGGACTGGATCAAGCAGAAGGTGCACCCCTCGCAGAACGGCGTCAAGGAGTCCGACTGGAAAACCGCGCACAAGCAGGCGCTGGATCTGTTCGCGCAGACCAAGGACCTGCGCGTGGCCGTGTATCTCACCCAGGCGCGCACCATTCAGGAGGGGCTGCCCGGTTTCCGCGATGCGCTCGATCTGCTGTACGGGCTTGCAGACCGCTACTGGGAAAGCCTGCATCCGCTCTTGGACCCGGATGACGACAACGATCCCACCCAGCGTTTGAACACGCTGGAATCGTTGTGCCACCCGCATTCGGTGCTCGACGACCTGCGCCGCCAGCCGCTGGTCGAGGTCAAGGGCGTGGGACGGTTTTCGTTCCGCGACGTGCAGATGGCCAAAGGCGAGATCCGGACCGCAGAGTCCGGCGATGAAGACGGCGCGCCCGAGGTCTCCAGCCTCGATCTGATCCGCGGCGCGTTCATGGAGACGCCCTGGGAAGCGCTCAACGACACGCAACGCTGCGTGCAGGAATCGCGCGCCCGGCTGGCGGATCTGAAAACGCTCGTCGAGAGCAAGATCGAATCCGGCAAAAGCCTGGATTTCTCCGCGCTCGACAAAACGCTGCACGAGATGAACGGATTCCTGCAGGAAAGGATCGACGCCCGGCCGGAATCGCAAGCGCAGGCGGGCAACGGCAACGGCGGAACCCGGGAGACCGCATCTTCCGGCGGCCAGCCCTCGGTGCACGGCATGGCCTACTCCGGAGACATCAAAAGCCGCGAGGACGTGGTGACCGCCCTGGAAAAGATCTGCGACTACTACGACCGTTACGAACCCTCCAGCCCGCTGCCCATCCTGCTGCGCCGGGCCAAGCGGCTGGTGAGCAAGAATTTCGTCGAGATCATTCAGGATCTGTCTCCCGACGGCTTGAAGCAGGTGGAGCAGATCAGCGGTGAAGACTATTCCAGTGAAGAATGAGTGGCATGGATCGGGGAAAAACAGAGCCCCGGCGTTGAAAAAGAATTTCATCCCAATGGAGAATTGAAATGGGCAAAGACAGCAGTCAAAAATTCATAGGCAGGAACCGCGCGCCCCGGGTTCAGATCGAATACGATGTCGAGCTTTACGGCGCCAACAAGAAAGTCGAGCTCCCCTTTGTGATGGGCGTGCTGGGCGATCTCTCCGGCAAACCGGCTGAGCCGCTGCCGCCGGTCGCCGAGCGCGAGGCGCTCGAGATCGATGTGGACAATTTCGACGAGCGTCTGAAAGCGATGAAGCCGCGCGTGGCGTTTCAGGTGCCCAACAAGCTGAGCCGGGAAGGGGGCAACCTCAGCATCGACCTCACGTTCGAGAGCATGGACGATTTTTCCCCGGCGGCCATCGCCCGGAAAGTGGAACCGCTGCGGAAACTGCTCGAGGCCCGGCAGCACCTGGCCAACCTGGTGACCTACATGGACGGCAAGACCGGCGCCGAACAGCTGATCGCCAGGGTCATGAAGGACGAAGCCCTGATGCAGGCGCTCGCATCGGCCCCCAAACCCAAAGACGAAGCCCCGGCGGCATCCCCTGAGGAGGTCGGACAATGACGGAAACCAACACCGAAACGAACAAACAGCCCGAAACCGTGACTCTGGAGGGAAACGAATTTTCCTCGCTTTTATCGAAAGAGTTCAAACCGAAATCCGACCGCTCCAAGGAGGCGGTGGAGGAGTCGGTGCAGACCCTGGCGAAATACGCCCTGGAAAACGCCCAGCTCATATCCGAAGACGCCGTCCACACCATCGAAGCCTACATCGCCGAGATCGACAAAAAACTCACCGAGCAGGTCAACGAGATTCTGCATCATGAGGATTTTCAGACGCTGGAAGGCAGCTGGCGCGGTCTGAGCCATCTCATCAACAACACCGAAACCGACGAGATGCTCAAAGTCCGCGTGCTCAACATCTCCAAGCAGGACCTGCACAAGACGCTGAAAAAATTCAAGGGCACCGCCTGGGACCAGAGCCCCATCTTCAAGAAGATGTACGAGGCCGAATACGGCACCTTCGGCGGCGAGCCCTATGGCTGCCTGGTCGGCGACTATTATTTCGACCACAGCCCGCAGGATGTGCAGCTATTGGGGGAGATCGCGAAAGTGTCCGCCGCGTCGCATTCCCCTTTCATCACGGGAACCGCGCCGTCCCTGTTGCAGATGGACAGCTGGCAGGAATTGTCCAACCCCCGCGACGTCACCAAGATTTTCCAGAATTCCGAGTACGCGTCCTGGAAATCGCTGCGCGAATCCGAGGAGTCGAAGTACATCGGCCTCGCCATGCCCAAATTCCTGGCGCGGCTGCCCTACGGCGCGAAGACCGATCCGGTCGAGGAGTTCGATTTCGAAGAGGACACCGCAGGCGCCGATCACAGAAAATACAACTGGGCTAATTCCGCCTACGCCATGGCCGTGAACATCAACCGCTCCTTCAAGCTGTACGGCTGGTGCTCGCAGATCCGCGGCGTGGAATCCGGCGGGCTGGTGGAAGGGCTGCCCACGCACACGTTCCCGACCGACGACGGCGGCGTGGACATGAAATGCCCGACGGAGATCGCCATCACCGACCGGCGCGAAGCCGAACTGGCGAAAAACGGCATCATGCCGCTGCTGCACAAGAAGAACACCGACATGGCCGCGTTCATTGGCGCGCAGTCGCTGCACAAGCCCGCCGAATACGACGACCCCGGCGCGACCGCCAACGCGAACCTGTCGGCGCGGCTGCCGTATCTCTTCGCCACCTGCCGGTTCGCGCATTATCTCAAGTGCATCGTCCGCGACAAGGTCGGCTCCTTCAAGGAACGCGAGGACATGCAGACCTTTCTCAACGACTGGATCCTGAACTACGTGGAAGGAAATCCGGAAACCGCCACCGAAGAGCAGAAAGCCCGCAAACCGCTGGCGGATGCGGAAGTCACCGTGAGCGACATCGAGGGCAACCCCGGCTATTATTCCGCCGAATTCAAGCTGCGGCCGCATTACCAGCTCGAAGGGCTGACGGTGTCCTTGTCCCTGGTATCGCGGCTGCCGTCTGAAAAGCAGGGATGAGGGCGGCTGTTCACGGGCGGGTAAACACACATTGATTCTGCCACCCCCATGCACAAGCGGGGTGCGATTATCAATCATCACGATGGGAGACTGAGCAATGTCCGACATGTACATCAAGTTTGGAGACAAGATCAAAGGCGAGTCCACGGATAAGGAACACAAGGACTGGTGCGAGATCGAAAGCTTTTCGCACGGCGCGCATCAGCCCGGCTCCGGCGCCAGCGGCAGCGGCGGCCGCACCTCCGCCGGCGTGCAGTTCGGTGAATTTTCCATTTCCAAATTCGTCGATAAGGCTTCGCCGGATATCCTGCAGGCCTGCTGCAACGGCGAGCACATTCCCAAAATCGAAATGGACGCCATCCTCACCACCAACAAGAAGCGCAATGTGTACCTGAAATACAAACTG
The DNA here is from genome assembly GCA_965223345.1 of Nitrospinales bacterium. Taxonomy (GTDB): domain Bacteria; phylum Nitrospinota; class Nitrospinia; order Nitrospinales; family VA-1; genus CBDCWG01. The sequence continues at coordinate 25,152 of CBDCWG010000007.1, read as the reverse complement.
GAAAACGTGGTGGTCAGCAACTACCAGATCATGGGCAACGGCGGCGGCCAGAAGCCGACCGAATCCATATCGTTGAATCCCGGAAAAATCACCGAGATCTACACGCCTGTGGATCACGAGGGCAAGAAAGGCAAGGAAGTCTCGCGCGGTTGGGACCTGCAGGAAAACTCCGACTCCGCTTCCGGTTGATCGTTCTGCTCTGAAGATTATGGCGGTTTCGCTGCTTTTTCTTCAGGCAAAGCTTTAAATATTTGGATCGCGTTTCATCCAAAGAAATCGATGGCGTGCCTGCGGTTTCTTCAGAGGCGGAATGCGCTTTCGACCCGGAGGGGCAAGGCCCCTCCATTGCATGGGAAAACCATGGCGGATCTGTTGCCCAAAGAAAGACTGCAACCCTCGCTGCTCGACCGGCTGATCGACGCCAATCCCAAAGGCAAGGTGAGCGCAGCCGGAGAGATGCGTTCCGACTCCGGCTCGCCTGCAAGCGAAAACGGCGATCGGTCCGGGCGGGAAGAGGATTCCGCGCAGGGCAATGGGGCCGCGTCGCAGCAGACGCGACCTGCTGCCGCAAATGAAAAAGCGGACGAGGAGCGCGAGCCGTATTTCTGGTCCGTCAGCAAGCTCAGGCAAAGCGTCATCCGCGATCTGGAATGGCTGCTCAACACCGGAAACCTGGAATTGTCCGAGGATCTCAGCGCCTATCCCTATGCGGCGGGTTCCGTTATCAACTACGGCATTCCCGATCTGGTCGGCGGCTCGCTCTCCGGGTTTGACAAGGGAAAGCTGGAGCGGCGCGTGCGCGAGGCCATCTGGAATTTCGAGCCGCGCATCCTCAAGCATTCGCTCAAGGTGCGCATCCATGCCCGCGACCGCTCGCAGTCCCGCAACGCGTTGAGCATGGAGATCGAAGGCGAAGTGTGGTCGCAGCCGGTTCCCCTGCACGTGTTCCTGCAGGCCGAGGTCAACGTGGAAACCGGCAAAGTGAACTTTTCGCAAACCGCGACGCCCGGTTCAGGCTGATGGACCCGAAATTTCTCAAATACTACAATGGCGAGCTGCAGCACATCCGCGAAATGTTCGGGGAATTCGCAAAGGAATACCCCAAGATCGCGGGGCGGCTCGGCATGGACGGGTTCGACTGCGCCGACCCTTATGTCGAACGGCTCTTGGAGGGGTTCGGCTACATGGCGGCGCGGGTGCAGCTCAAGGTGGATGCGGAGTTCCCGCGCTTCACCCAGCACCTGCTGGACATGGTGTACCCGCATTTCCTTTCGCCGACACCGTCGATGGTGCTGGTGCAGTTCACGCCGAAGGGCACCGAAGGCTCGCTGGTGGAAGGCTACCCCGTTTCCCGGCACACCACGCTCATGGGCCAAAGCCTGAAGGAAGGCCAGACCCAGTGCCAGTACAGCACCGCGAACGAAGTCGTGCTCTGGCCCATCGAAGTCGCCGAGGCGGAGTATCTGACCAGCGCCTCCGCCGTCGCCGCCACCGGCGTGCAAACGCCGCCCGGCGTGAAGGGGGCGATCCGCATCCGCCTTCAAACCACAGCCGATCTCAAATTCAACCAGCTTGCTTTCGATGAACTGGTGTTTTACATGCACGGCCTGGACCGGCGGCCCGTGCAGTTGATCGAACAGATGCTGGCCAATAGTCTGGGTGTTGTCGCCAAGCCCGCATCGAGCTCGCCGGACTGGCAGGAACGGCTGCCCGCATCCGCCATTCAGGCCTACGGGCTGGAAGAAGACCAGGCGCTGTTGCCCTTCGGGCCGCGTTCGTTCCAGGGCTACCGGCTGCTCAAGGAACACTTTGCGTTTCCCGAACGCAACCGCATGCTGCGCTTCACCGGGCTCAGGCCCTCCGTGGCCCGCTGCGAGGAAAACACGCTCGACCTGTTCATCCTGCTCAACCGCCTCGAGCCCGAACTGGCGGGCAAAGTGGAGAAAGAGCATTTCGCGCTGTTCTGCACGCCGGCGGTGAACCTGTTCAAAAAGCACGCGGACCGCATCCACCTCAACCACGGCGCCAGCGAGTACCACATCGTACCCGACCGCAGCCGGCCGATGGATTACGAGGTCTTCGATGTGCTCAAGGTGACGGGGTACGGCGCGGGCACCGAGGAGAGCCGCGAGTTTCTGCCTTTTTATTCCCTGAGCGGCCACAAAGCCTACGAGCAGAACCACGCCTACTTCACGCTGAGCCGCAGAAAGCGTGTGCTGTCCGAACGCGCCCGCCAGCGCGGCCCGCGTTCCAGTTATTCCGGCGGTGAGGTGTACGTGTCGCTGGTGGACGCCAACGAAGCGCCGCTGGCGAGCGACCTGCGCCAGCTGGGGCTGGAAATCCGCTGCACCAACCGCGATCTGCCGCTGTTTCTCTCGGTGGGCAAGCAGGCCTCGGATTTCACGCTCAACATCGGCGGTCCCATCGAAGCGGTGCGCTGCCTGGCCGGGCCCACACCGCCCACACCCTCGCTCGCCGAGGGCGACGTGGCGTGGCGGTTGATCAGCCACCTTTCACTGAACTACCTGTCGATCACCGGCAACGGCGATGCCGGCGCGTTGCGCGAACTGCTCGGGCTGTACGGCGCGGCGGCGGACAGCTCAATGAAAAAGCAGATCGAAGGCCTGGTGTCGGTGGATTCCAAACCCGTGCACCGCAGGATTCCCTCTCCGGGGCCGATCTCCTTCGGCAGGGGGCTGGAGGTGACGGTGACGTTCGACGAATCCGCGTTCGAAGGCAGCGGCGTGCTACCGTTGGGGTTGGTGCTCGAACGCTTTTTTTCCCATTACACCTCCGTCAATTCGTTCGCCGAGACCGTTTTAAAAACGGTGGAACGCGGTGAGATCGTGCGCTGGGCCCCCCGATTGGGAGAGCGCGATGTTTTATAGAAAACCAAACCGAACAGCAACCGTGGAGAGCGTGCGATGGGTTCCGGAAATGGCAAAGCGCCGCGTTCTTTAGCCCAGACCGCGGATCTGGCCAAAGAACCTCACCATTTCGATTTTTTCCAGGCCGTGCGGCTGCTGGAATGCGCCCATCCGGAGAAACCGAAAATCGGCCATTCCTGCCGCGCCGCCGACGACCCCGTGCAACTGGGGCAGGACCCGCACCTGCGCTTCGCGCCCGCGACCCTTTCTTCCTTCGCATTCGCCCCCAACGGTTCGCCGCGTCTCGGCAGTTATTTTTTCGGCCTGCTCGGTCCGCAGGGGCCGCTGCCGATCCACCTGACCGAATTCGCCTATTTCCGGAAACACAACGCGGGGGATCCGGTATTTTCCCGCTTTCTCGACCTGTTTCACCACCGCATGCTGTCTCTATTTTACCGGGCCTGGGCCGACGCCCGCCCCACCGTGCAGTACGACCGGCCCGAGCAGGACCGGTTCGGGTTTTACGTCGGCGCGCTCACCGGCCGCGGACTGGATGCGCTACAAAACCGCGACGCCATTGCCGATACGGTGAAATCGTTTTTTGCCGGGCGCTTCAGCCACGGGCCGCGCAACGCCGAAGGCTTGCAGGCGATCCTTGCGGAATACTTCCGCATTCCCGCGCGCTTGCAGGAATTCGTCGGCTCCTGGCTCAAACTTTCCGAGTCGGACCGCTGCCACTTGGCCCCGGACAGTCCGTCGAGCGTATTGGGGCAGACCGCGCTGCTGGGAGAACGCGTGTTCGGTCACCAGCACAGCTTCCGGCTGGTTCTCGGGCCGCTGAGCTTTGAAGATTACGAACGCTTTTTTCCCGGCCGGCCGGGGCTCACGCACCTGATCGATCTCGTCCGCAATTATCTCGGCGACGAGTTGCAGTGGGATCTCAAACTGATCCTCAAAAAAGAGGCGATCCCCGAAACCCGGCTGGGCGTGAACGGCCGGCTGGGGTACTGCGGCTGGCTGAAAAAAGAACAACCGTTTTCCAGGGATGCGGAGTTGCAGGTGTCTTCCGGCGCCCTGGCTGGGACGGCGGGCGTTGCCTGAACGCCGCCCGGCAACGATGCGAATTCGCGAGACGCGCGCTGCGTTTTGCTGAAGATCAAACCTCAAACGTGGGAGCGACATCATGGCCGATATCAGCCGCGCGACCCTGTTCGGAAAGCTCAATCCGATCTGCTACAAAGCCATCGAAAGCGCCACCGTGTTCTGCAAACTGCGCGGCAACCCCTACGTGGAACTCGCGCACTGGCTGCACCAGATCTTTCAGCTGCAGGATTCGGACCTGCACCGCATCGTCAAGCGGTTCGAGCTCGACCCGTCGCGATTGTCGCAGCAGCTCACCGAATCGCTGGACCGGCTGCCCCGCGGCGCGACGTCGATCTCCGATCTTTCCGCGCACGTCGAGGAAGCGGTGGAGCGCGCCTGGGTGTACGCGACCCTGCTGTTCTGCGACGCGCGCGTGCGCTCCGGGCATCTGGTGTTTTCAATTTTGAAAACCCCGGCGCTTCGTCACGCGCTGCTGGGACTTTCCGAAGAGTTCGGGAAGATCAAACTCGACGCCCTGGGCGATGAATTCGACGCTATCGTCGGCGCTTCGCCCGAAGACGCTCCCGACGACCACGCCCGGCAGGAGATAGACCCGGGCGAAAGCAGCGCGGCGATGGCTCCCTCGCAGATGGGCAAGCAGGAGGCGCTGAGCAAATTCTCCGTCGATCTCACCGAAGCCGCGAAAAACGGCAGGATCGATCCCGTCGTTGGGCGCGACAACGAAATCCGGCAAATTGTGGACATCCTCATGCGCCGGAGGCAGAACAACCCCATCCTCACCGGCGAAGCGGGGGTGGGCAAGACCGCTGTGGTGGAGGGGTTCGCGCTCCGGATCGCCGCGGGCGATGTGCCGCCGCCGCTTAGAAACGTCACGCTGCGGACGCTGGATGTGGGGCTCCTGCAGGCAGGGGCCAGCATGAAAGGGGAATTCGAAAACCGGCTGCGCCAGGTCATCGAGGAAGTGCAGGCCTCGCCCAAACCCATCATCCTGTTCATCGACGAAGCCCACACGCTGATCGGAGCGGGCGGGGCGCAGGGGACCGGCGACGCGGCCAATCTTTTGAAACCCGCCCTGGCGCGCGGCACGCTGCGCACCGTCGCCGCCACGACCTGGGCGGAGTACAAAAAGTACATCGAAAAGGACCCGGCGCTCACCCGCCGGTTTCAGACCGTGCAGATCGACGAGCCCGAAGAAGAAAAAGCCCTGTGGATGATGCGCTGCCTGACCGCCACCATGGAAAAGTACCACAACGTGCAGATCCTCGACGAGGCGCTGGCAGCCGCCGTGCAGTTGTCCAGCCGTTACATCCCGGCGCGGCAGCTGCCCGACAAGGCCGTGAGCCTGCTCGACACCGCCTGCGCGCGCGTTGCCATCAGCGTGCACGCGCAGCCGGCGCGCGTGGACGACAGCAAGCGCAGGATCGAAGCGCTGGAAGTCGAGCGGCAGATCATCGAGCGGGAGAAAGCCCAGGGTGCCGATGTGGAGCAGCGCGAAAAGGACGTCACCGAAGCGCTGCAATCGGAGAAAGACACACTCGCCAAGCTGGAGTCGCGCTGGCGCGATGAAAAAACGCGGGTCGATGAGATCGTCCAGATCCGCTACGAATTGGCGCATCCTGCGAAAAACGGCGAAGGGGCCGCGCATAAAGTGGAGGCCACGGCTGTGGGAGAGACCGAAGCGCCAGGCGGCGCATCCAGCGAAAACGCGGGCAGCGGCTCGCTGGAAAAGGGCGAAGACGATCACGAAAAACAGAAACAACAGAAAATGGAGCGGCTCAAGATCCTCGAAGCGCAGCTTTCGGAAATCCAGGGCGAGCAGCCGCTCATCCTGCCCTGCGTGCACGAACAGGCGGTGGCCTCGGTCGTCGCGGACTGGACCGGCATCCCCGTCGGCCGCATGGTGCGCAACGAGATCCAGGCCGTGCTCGATCTGCCCGACACGCTGGGCAAACGCGTCATCGGCCAGCGCTACGCGCTGGAGGCCATCGGCAAACGCGTCAAAACCTCGCGCGCCGGTCTCGACAATCCCGGCCGGCCGATCGGCGTGTTCCTGCTCTGCGGCCCCAGCGGCGTCGGCAAGACCGAGACCGCCCTGGCCCTGGCGGAAGGGCTGTACGGCGGCGAGCACAACGTCATCACCATCAACATGAGCGAGTTTCAGGAAGCCCACACCGTCTCCACCCTGAAAGGCGCGCCGCCGGGCTACGTGGGCTACGGCGAGGGCGGTGTCCTCACCGAGGCCGTGCGGCGCAAACCCTACAGCGTGGTGCTGCTGGACGAAGTGGAGAAGGCGCATCCCGACGTGCACGAGATCTTTTTCCAGGTCTTTGACAAGGGCGTCATGGAAGACGGCGAAGGCCGCCTGATCGATTTCAAGAACACGCTCATCATCCTGACCTCCAACGTCGGCAGCGATCTCATCCTGGACCTGTGCCGCGACGAGGACAACCGGCCCGACCCGGAGACCATCGCCCAGGCCCTGCGCGACCCGCTGCTGCAGGTGTTCCCGGCGGCGCTGCTGGGACGGTTGATGACGATACCCTACTACCCGCTGGACACGGCGATGCTCGGCAACATCATCCGGCTGCAGCTCTCCCGCATCGAGGCGCGCATCCAGGAAGCGCACGGCGTGCCCTTCGACTGCGAGGACGGCGTCGTCGATCTCATCCTGAGCCGCTGCAGCCAGCTGGAAAGCGGCGGCAGGATGATCGACGCCATATTGACCCACACCATCCTGCCGGAGATCAGCGGCGCGTTTTTGAAATACATGATGGAAGGCAAATCCATACAGCGAGTGCGGGTGGGTGTTGACGGCGAGGAGTTTTCCTATGCATTCGAGTGAGCCGGACACGGGCAAAGACAAGCACCGGGGCCAGCGCGGCGGTGTGAAACGGTTTCGGTTTGGAAGGAGACGATCATGACCACGCAGACGGATAGAAAGGTGACGGTGTCCAGTCCTCTGGGCGACGACGTGCTGTTGTTCCAGCGCATGGATGCGGTCGATTCGGTGAGCGGGCTTTTCGAATACCATCTGGAACTGGTCAGCGAAGACCCCAACATCGACCTCGACGCGGTGCTCGGAAAGCGAATGAGCGTGTGCTCCCTGCTGACGCACGAGGAGCGCAGCCGCTATTTCGACGGCTACGTGGCGCAGTTCTGCTTTCTGGAAAGCCGCGGTCGCTACGCTTCCTACCGCGCCACGCTGCGTCCCTGGCTCTGGTTTCTGACGCTGCAATCGGGCTGCCGGATTTTCCAGAACAAGACCGCCCCGCAGATCATCGAGACCGTGTTCCGCGACAGCGGCTTCACCGATTTCGAGACCCGCCTGAGCGGCAACTACGTGTCGCGGGAATACTGCGTGCAATACCGCGAAACCGAATTCGATTTCGTCAGCCGTCTCATGGAGGAAGAGGGGATCCACTATTACTTCAGGCACGACGACGTCAAACACATGCTGGTGATGACCGATTCGATGAGCGGTCACGATCTGATCCCCGGCTACGAGCAGGTGCCGTATTACCCGCCGGACCGGCAGGAGCGGCGGCAGCGCGACAACATCAGCCATTGGCGCTGCATGAAAGAGGCGCGGTCGGGCGAGGTCACGCTGGACGATTACAATTTCAAAAAACCCAAGGCCAGCCTGCAGTCGAAATCGAAAAACCCGCTCGATCACGCGCACGCCGATCGGGAAGTGTACGACTATCCGGGCCGTTATCAGGAATACGGGGACGGGGAAAATGTCACCCGCATCCGTCTGGAAGAGATCCAGGCCCCGCACCACCGGGCCGTGGGGCAGGGAAACGTCGGCGGGTTTTTCGCGGGCGGCCTGTTCGAATTGACGCAATACCCGAGAGACGATCAGAACAAACGCTACCTCATCCTCGCAACGCGCAGCATCCTGGTGATCGAGGATTACGAATCGTCCAACGCCGTCCCGGTGGATTCGCCCTGTCGCTGCGAATTCACCGTCATCGAAGAGGAGCGGCCGTACCGCCCGCCGCGCACGACGCGCAAACCGTTCGTGCAGGGACCGCAGACCGCGGTCGTCACCGGTCCCGCCGGGGAGGAGATCTATCCCGACGAGCACGGCCGCGTGAAGGTGCAGTTCCACTGGGACCGCGAAGGCAAACACGATGAAAACAGTTCCTGCTGGATCCGCGTGTCGCATCCCTGGGCGGGCAGCGGCTGGGGCGGCATCCACACCCCCCGCATCGGCCAGGAGGTGGTCGTCGATTTCATCGAAGGCGATCCGGACCGTCCGCTCATCACGGGCCGCGTGTACAACGGCGACAACAAACCGCCTTACAAACTGCCGGACAAAAAAGAGATCAGCGGCATCAAGTCCAACAGCAGCAAGGGAGGCGGCGGCTACAACGAGTTCGTGATGGACGACAGCAAGGGTAAAGAACTCATCCGCATTCACGGACAATACGACATGGAGACCACCATCGAAAACGATCTCACCGAAAAGGTGCTGCACGACCGCACCCGCGAGGTGACCGAAAACGAAAGCATCACTATCGGCAAGGACCTCACCGAAAAGGTGGACGGCAACGCCAGCCAGACGGTCAAAGGAAAGGTGCTGATCGACGCGATGCAGGAAATCAAACTGAAGGTCGGCAGCAACACCATCGTCATCAGTCCGCAGGGCATCAAGATCAACGGCACCATGCTGGACATGGCGGGCAAGACCAAGGCGGACCTCAAGGCGCCGATGGTCAACGTCAGCGGCTCCGCGATGGCGAATGTGAAAGGCGGCATCGTCAAGATCAACTGAAACTTTTGAGCGTATCCTCTCAGGAGATCGTATGAACACCGAAACGCAAGCGGAGAACGGAGCTTTCGTCAAACTGAAAGCGGCCACCGCCAAGGAAATCCTGCAGCACCTGGAACTGGATGAAGACGTCCTCAAGCCGCTCGATGCCGAAAGCGCGCCGGCGCCGTTTCTTCAGCGGCTGATGGAAAACAGGCAGTACCCCGAGGCGATCCAGTTTCTCGCCATGGCGCTGCCGAAGCGGGAAGCGGTATGGTGGGCCTGTATCAGCGCGCGCAAGGCACAGCTCAACCAGATGGATGAGAAGCGGGGCGCGGCGGTGAAAGCCGCGGAAGCCTGGGTGGTGGAGCCCTCCGAGGAAAACCGCAGAAAGTCGATGGCCGCCGCCGAGGCCACCGAGTTTCAGAATTCCGCCGGCTGGGCCGCCGTGGGTGCGTTCTGGAGCGGCGGCAGCATGGCGCCGCCGGCTGCCCCCGAAGTCCCACCGGCTCCCGAACTGACCGGCCGCGCCGTCGGCGGTGCGGTGCTGCTCGCGGTGGCGGAATCCGGCCCGGACAACGCCGAGGAAAAATACCGGTTTCTGCTGGAGAAGGGCCTCGACATCGCAAAAGGAGGGAAGGGCGATGCCGGATCTTAAGAAATCACTTTAAAGGGAAAACTTCATGCTCGCCGCCCGCGTCACCGACATGCACGTCTGCCCGATGTCCGACGGGCCCAAGCCCCATGTGGGCGGTCCCGTCCTGCCGCCGGGAGCGCCGACGGTGCTCATCGGCAATCTGCCCGCCGCCAACGTGGGAACGCTCTGCACCTGCGTCGGCCCGCCCGATACCATCGTCATGGGCAGCGCAACCGTGCTCATCGGCGGCAAACCCGCCGCCCGCATGGGCAGCACCACCGCCCACGGCGGCAGCATCGTCGCCGGCTGCCCCACCGTCCTGATCGGCGGGTGAGGGGCGGGTGTTACTCGTTGTCGCATAAAAACTCTGCAAATGTTCTTTCTCTCGGCAGGCCGCTGAAGGTGAGGATCGCAGGCGGGATGCTGTCCGTGCCGGTGCTCCACCACAGGCTGTAGTTCCCGAACTGCTTTTTTGCCAGTGCGTCCCAGGCGGAGAGCGACAGCGCGTTCCAGTCCGGCTTTGCATTCGGCGCTGAGAGTTTCACGCCCAGGCCCTTGCCTTCCTCAATCGAAAAACCACTTTTCGCGTTTGCTTTGACTTCACCCAAGTCTGGCAACGTTTGCAGCCGGGCGTGAAAGGTTTCCACATCGAACGATTCTTCCAGACAGGTCAGCGCCGCGTCCTCGCATTGGCAGAACCAGTCTTGCCCGTGTGCAAACAGTTCGGCGGGAGAGATTGTTTTATCTTTAAGCAGGCGGGCGAGCGTCATGGGAAAATGCCGGCCGACCGAATCCACACTCGGCATTAAAATTCCGGCGGCGGGGACCGCGCCGCAGACGTTTGCCGACAACGCAAAGCGCCAGATGGGGGCGGAGAGATAATGCGGCAGCCAGTCCTCACCCAGCGCGGTTTTGCTGGCAGCCAGGCCGCGCCGCAGCCAGCCGTCCCAGGCATCGACGAATGCGTTCGGCAGGTTGCGCGACAGAAAATCGCCGTGCGTCACCGCTTTGCCGTAAAAACCAGGCGCTGCGGTTGCAGCGGCTACAGGCGTTCCAGGCATTGGAAATTCCCGGATTCGGCGAGATAGAACGGATTGTGAATGCTCTGCGCGACCACTTCGAAGGTGGCGGTCTGTCCCCCCTGTTCGAAGGCGACGCGGAAGCGGTCCTTCTCAGAGGTGGGCAGGATCTTGCCTTTGTCCAGCAGGCGGAACAGCGCCCACGGACCTTCCGCGGGGATCACCGCGTCGGTGGCCGAGCGCTTGGGTTTGATCGTCACTTTGGCGAACATCTTGCCGTCCGGCGGCGGCCACTGCATGGTTTGCGTGCGCGGCGCGTCGTTGCGGAACTTCAGCCGCTGCCCGCCCACATCCAGCTCCACCCAGCGGGCGGATTTGCCCAGCGAATGCGGCCGGATGCTGAACTTCACCACCGGATGCCCGCCGCCACCTGTGAAAAACGCCTCGCGGATGTTCGCCGCGAACTGCAACTGCCGGAGCGCGCGCTTGGAGATTTTGATCGTCATCCCGTGCCGGCGTTTCATCCGCCAGGTCGATGCGTTGGTGTTGACGATCTCCCTCAGGTTCTCGCGGAAGAAGCGGTCCATGCGTCCTTCCGGACCGAAGAACTTGGCGAAATCGTGCAGCCGCGCGTCGTTCGGGCTGTTTTTCTCCAGCGGATAGCGGTTGCCCAGCGCTTCGTTGCAAAACTGTGCGATGTTCGTTCTCCAGTTGGAGTTGATGCGCGAGCGGATCGACGATCCGGTCACGTTCGTGCTGAGGTTGGCCAGCGTCAGCACCCATCCGGAAAGCGGCAGCGGCAGCTCCCGCGCCTGCATCTCCAGCTTGGAGATCACCCGGCTGAACTCGTTCTGCATCAGGTTCGCGCCGCTGGTCTGCGCGTTGCTGATCTGGCTGTACAGCTCGCTGATGAGCTGGATCACGCGGTCGATCGTGGCCGAACCGTCGCTCGATGCCTCTGTCAGTTGGGCGATGGGTTTGAACTTCCGGTCCACCGGCGTGGAGGCGGCGGGGTTGAGGCCGCCGAGCAGGCCTCCCGGTGCGGCGGAAGCGACGGTTTGCAGTTTCTTCACCGATCCGGAAATTTTACCGGATAAAGCGTTGCCGCCGTGGATGGGAATCGCTTCGCGGCTGAGGTCGGTTTCCTGCGCCACGGACACGACGAAGTTTTTGATCGGCGAATCGGCGGCGGCAAGGCCCTGCAGCTTTTCGATGGCCTGCTGAAAATTGTTGTAGCCGCGGATGCCGATGTCCCGCAGGTAGCTGTCCCACAGGCGCACGTATTCGGAAAAGTAAAACTCCTTGATCGTGTTGGAAAGGCGGTCCGGCTGCGCCGAATCGAGTTTCTTGATCAGGTCCTTACCCAGCACCCAGTTCTCGGACGTCGCCGAGCGCACGTGTTTTTCCAGCTGCGGCAGAAACTCTTCCCGGTAGCCCTTATAGGTGAACAGGCTGGGGATGCCCTGGGCCAGGCTGTCGCCGCTTTTGCGCTGGAAATACAACTCCGCCTTTTCCACCTTGTCCGCAAGGCTCCACGGCTTGTTGCCCGATGCCAGCGACTCCTGCTTGATGTTGGAATACAATAGCTGCGGCAGCGGCCGCGACGAGATGCGCCTGCGCGCCTTCGTGATCAGCGCCGTATCGACGGCGGCAGGGCGGTCGAGATGATCGAGCAGGTTGGTCAGGTGCACGCTGTACTGGTTGCGGAACGCTTCGTTGCGCGGGCCAGGGTAGCGCTGGGCCATTTCTGAATCCAGCCACACCCGCACGTAATTCTTATCCAGAAGCTCCGCCGGTTTCCAGAGCATCAGGTAGACCTTCAGCGCCTTGAACAGGGAATCGATGTCGCCGGCGCTCTTGCGGATCCGCGCTTCCAGGCTCGCGATGATCTCCGGCAGCAGCGAGTTGTTCAGCAACCTGAGATACGTGTCCTTCGCCGACGAGCCGAGCCGTTCGCCCTGGAACAGCCCGAACTGCATGGACACGGGGACCGGGCGCTGCGTGTCGCGGTATCCGTGCGGCACGTCGTGCACGATGTTGAGCGACTGGATCAATTCGTCCAGCGGCTGGTTGCGGCCGGAAAGCTCGATGGCGCTCGGCGGCAGCTCCTGAATTTTCGCTTCGACTTCGGCAATGAGGGCTTTGTTTTTCCCGAAACTCACCGCCCAGGTCAGGCCCGCACCCACCAGAAGCAGGACCCCCGCCGCGTAGGCCGCCTTCTGCACCCAGGGCCGGTACTTGTCGAAAAAGCCCGTGTTGATGGCGAGGTCCGCCTCCTTGAAGATCACATCCTTCAGCAGCCGCGTCAGGAAAAAGCTGCGCCCCGGTCCCTTGAAAGCGGGCAGCATGGAATCGTCCAGGCCGAACGCCCCGCAGATCGAGCCGAGCACCCGGTCCATCGGCGAGCCGGTCTGTGTGGCGCTGGAAAAATACACGCCGCGGAACAGGCAGGGCGGCTCGAACTTGGAGAACTTGAAGGTGTCGGACAGAAACTCGTCCAGCGCCGGTTTGAACGACGCCATCTGCTGGTAGAAACCGAACAGCGCGCCGCGCCGCCTCGGGTCGCGCTCCTGGTCCAGCCGCGCCAGCATGCGCCGGTCCAGCCGCTCGAGGAGTTCGTCGTACTCCTGCGCGAACGCGCGCGTCGGATCGGCCCCCTGTTCCCCGGAGGCGAACGTCATTCCCCAGACCTGGTCGCGTTCTTCTCGCGGCAATTCATCGAAAAATTCCATGAAGCCCGCGACCAGATCGCATTTGGTGAAAACGAAATACACTGGAACCTGGATCTTCAACTGCCCGGACAGCTCCTGCAGCCGCTTGCGGATGGCGCGCGCGTGCAGCCTGCGCTGCTCGGGGTTCTGCTGCAGAAGATCCGTCAGGCTGAACGATACGAGCACGCCGTCGAGCGGCCGCCGCCGGCGGTATTTTTTGATGAGGCCGAGAAAATGGTTCCACGCCGCCTTGTCCACACGCGGGTCGCTGTCCTGCGTGGTGTAACGCCCGGCGGTGTCGAGCAGCACCGCCTCGTCGGTGAACCACCAGTCGCAGTTGCGCGTGCCGCCCACGCCGGGGATGAAGTCCTTGTCCAGCTGATCCTGCAGCGGGAAGTTCAATCCCGAGTTGCGCAGCGCCGTGGTTTTCCCCGCACCCGGCGGCCCCATGATGACGAACCAGGGCAGCTGGTAGAGGTAGCGCTTGCTCCAGGGTTTTCCGAGTTTGACCTTTTTCAGCACATGCAGCGCTTCCTTGAATCCTTCGGACAGGGTTTCGAACTCCTCGCCCTCCTGAAACCCGCTGCCTTTGGCCAACTCCTCGACGACCTTGCGGTTGGTCTTGCGTGCCGCCAGAACCGGGCCGATGTAAAACACCGCCCAGAGCAGAAGCGCGCAGACGATCGTGAACACGCGCGATCCCACCGATGCGAAGGGCTCCCACTCGCCGATCCTGAGCAGCGGACCGACAAACACGACGAGCGCCGCGAAGATCAGAAGACCCAGAATGGACAGCGTCCACCGGTTGAAGCACAGAGAGGAAAAGGATCGTTGCATGTCGGTCTCTCGCAGACGTTGATGAAGGTCTCTTTAAGAATTCAAATCCCGGCCCGGATCAATGGATGCGCGGGATGAAAATTTCCACGCGGCGGTTTTTCCGACGGCCCTCGGGGGTGTCGTTGCTGGCGATGGGTTCGAACTCGGCCTTGCCTTTGGGTTTGAACTTATCCCGGCTGCCGGTCGCTGTGCTCAGGATGTGCGACACCGCCTCGGCCCGCGCCATCGACAGCCGCCAGTTGGACGGAAACTGCAACGTGCGGATCGGCCGGTTGTCCGTGTGCCCGGTGACGTGGATGTAGCCGGGGATTTCGTTCAGCACGCCGCCGATCTTGCTCAGGATGGGGTGGAATAAATCGCTGACGTGGGCGCTGCCGGATTTGAACAGGCCGAGGTTGTACAGCGTGATCTTGACGCCCAGCCCCGCTTTCTCGATGTCGATCCAGCCGCGCTCGCGTTCCTCCTGCAACCTTTCCTGAAGGGTTTGCAGCCAAGTGGGTTCCTTCGCGGCGGGAAGCGGCAGCAGCGCCTGAACCGCCGACGGCGGCACCGGGGCCGGCATTGCTACGGCGGTAGTGCGTCCGATCTGATTGAGTTTCGCTTCCGCATCCAGAGAGGTGCGGTTGATGGCGGCGTTGAAAAAATAAAACATCAACGCAGCCAGCCCGACGGTTGCGACCGGCACCACCCAGATGGGAAGGAAGCGGTCCCGCCGCGGCGTTTCACCACTTTGCCAGTTGGAGGAAAGGAAGCGGTCCGGTCCGCCGCGGTGCGTGCGGATCGTCTGGTACAGGTTGCGCGTCAGGATTTCCAGCTGCTCGCCGCCGCCCTGCGTGATGGCGTATTTGCCCTGAAAGCCCAGGCCCAGGCAGATGTAGAGAAATTCCAGCAGGTCGATGTTGTCCGCCGGGTTCCAGGCGCTGCGCTCCAGGATCTGAAAAAACTTCTCGCCGCCGCGCGCGTCGTTGAACAGCGTTCCCAGCAGGCTTTCGTGATCCCAGTTGCTCTGGTTGCCCCAGGGCGTTTCCAGCACGATCTCATCGATCAGCGCGCACAGCGCGTAGCAGGAAAAATGCACCGCATCCTTGCCGCAGCCGCTCTTGATCGCATCCTGATTGAAGCGGTTCAGCATCTTCAGGGTGTTCAGCCGCAGCCGCGCCACGTCCTTGTGGCTGATCGTGTTCTTGAGCTTTCGCGCCAGCGCGAACAGCGTGCCCGCCGAACGGATCAACGGATTCTGGGTGTGGGTCTCCACCACCGGCGTTTCCACCGGCCGGGAAAGAGCCGGAGGTTTGATGGCGGCGGAGGTCTGCGGTTTTTTCTTTCTGCCGCCCGGAGCCGGAACGATGACCGTGCGCTGCGGTGCTTTCTTCTTCGGGTTGTAATCGGCAAACGGATCGGAATCTGTCATGGAGGCTACCTTCGGATCGCCCAGAGGGCCATTTCAAGACCGGGAAACGAACCGGGCGCGTGCAGCGCGAGGCCGCCGGACTGCTTCAGCTCGTCCCAGATTTTTCCCTTGGTGTCCATCTGAAAATAAGTGAAGCCGGCGTGGAACGGGATCTGCCGTGGAGCCACCGGCAGTGGGTTGAGCCCGATCCCCGGCAGCGCCTTGTTGACCAGGTCGCGGATCTGCTCGACCGGCCCGATTTTGACCATCGCCGGAAAATTGCGCCGCACCCCGTCCTCCGGCATGTCGGCGTTGACCGCCAGCACAAAAGTGGCGTCCTGCAACAGCGACTTGTCGCGGATCAGCGCCACGCGGATGCCGAATTTCTTTTCCTCGAGCGGGATCGAGACCACCAGCCGTTCGAACACGCGGCTCAACGATTGCCTGAGCGATTCGATCACCGGCGCGTAGGTGGCCTGCAGGGCATCGTGTTTGTACTGCGGAAACGGTTTCGGCCGCTTGCTCGTCTCCGAGAACGTGGACAGCTCGCCGCTCATCGCGATCAGTTCGCGAAACAGCATTTCCGGATGCAGCGCCGGGATGCGCGCCAGATGGGCGACCAGAGGCTGGCAGCGGTTGATCGCCTGCAGCATGAGAAAGTCCGCGATCTCCGCCGAGCCGCCGCGGCCCGATTCGGAAACCCGGCCCGCCAGGCTCTCTCCGCGCTGGTGCAACAGACCCGAAAGCTCGTTGAGGAATCCTGTCAGCACCGAGCTCACGCGCGTGTCCAGGCAGGGAGGGATGAAGTTTTCATCGAACAGCACGTTTTTGTCCGCTGTCACCTGCACGATTCTGGCGATCGGGATGCAGTGGTAGGCGCTGCGCTCCTCGGTGCCCAGCATCAGCCTGAAGGCAAGCCGGGCGATCTGGATGTCCGCCCCCGCGCCGTTTTCCTGGCAGGCGTCGAGAATGTTCGATTCTGCGACCTGGTAGCGGGTCAGCCCGTTCGCCATGCTGCCGTAGCGGATATCCTTTCCCTGGTTGTTGCGCACCGGCAGGCACAGGTAGACCGGCGTGTCCTCGACTTTTTCCGATAGATCGAGCGGCTCCGGCGCGGGCGCTTCCTCGGGCAGGTCGAAATAGGTCCCGTCCGGCAGGATGCCGCGGCAGGAAAGCAGCGCGAATTTGCCCGTCTTCAGCAGGTCGCGGTCGATCTTGAGTTCGCTGAGCCCCCATAGATAGGGGGCGGCGCTGTTGGAACGCTGGCAGAACTGGTTTTCGAAATACCGGTCCCATTGCTGGAAATGCTGGGGCCGCAAAAACATCCCCTCCGACCAGACCACTTTATTGAAGAGCGACATGACATTCCTTTAGTTGGGTGTCTCACCCGTTTGTTTCGTTGAGCCGGCGTTCCATTCGATTGCCCGCTTGCGCACAGGGCCGCAATCCCGTTTACGGGTAGGCGTCGTCTTTTTCTTTAGCCGGTGCCGCCGCCGGTGCGGGTTTGGATTTCTCGATCGTCACCGCAAGCCGGGTAAAATCGATGTTCAGATCGATGGTTTTCCCCGGCTCCACTTTTGCCAGAGCCCGCCACTGCGCGTTGTCGATGTCGCGGTAAGCCGCGAGGATGCCGATGAACCGGGATTCCGGTTTGAGCTTGCGTTCCAGGTTGAACGCGTAGCCCGGATCGATCTCGATCTCCTCTTTGCGCACCAGCTCCTTCTCGAAATCCGCCACCTCACCGTCGTACAGTTCGAAAAACGACGAACTGTTGAACGCGTTCGGCGCTTTCAGCTCATAGAGGATCGCGTACAGGGAAGAGGGCTTGCCCTTGAGATCGGGGTTCAGATCGGTCGAGGACCGGACGCTGGCGCGGATCTGCGTCGATGGCGGCTCCATCGCGACAATGGGTTTCTTTTTCGACGCGCAACCCAGAGGAATGAGGATCAGAAGTGGACAGATGATGCCGGCGAATGCTTTCGTGAATAATCGGTTTCGGTTCATTGATTTCGGTGGCCTCCCCGGGTTGGCCCGTGGGTCGGGTTTCAACGGTTTTTTTGTTTTTCGATCTGCTCTTCGTAGGACTGCGCGAATTCGCGCAGGTACAGGTTGTTGAACTCGTTTTCCAGATCGTGAATCATCTTTTGGTACTGGGTCTCGAATTCATCCCAGTACTGGATTTTTTTCGGTACCAGGTTTTGCGCCAGCCCCGTTTTCGCATCCACCTCGCGGACGATTTTTTTCGGGTCGAAGTGCTCCAGGCTCTTGCGCAACGAGCGCTGCATGCCCGTGAGGATCGCCACCTCGTGCGCCTTGATGTCCTCGAAGGATTTTTTCACCGCCTGGATGGGAGGCAGGTAGCCCGTGCCTTTCTTGATCAGCAGGTTTTCCATCGCATCCTCCACCGTCGGCGCGAACTGCAGCGGGTTGTTCTCGGAAGGACCGATGATCGTCTGCTTGAGGCGGAATTCGTTTTTCAGCTTGCTGCGCGCCTTGAGCAGCCCCATCAGACCTTTCACCACTTCGCGGAACACCGCACCCAGCACTTTCTGAGTCGGCGGGATCTGCTTCGCGGTCAGGTTGAGGTGTCTGAGTCCCGCTCCCTCAAGAAAAGGACCCATCGCGGAGGCCGGCATCTCCCTGGGCAGAGCCGTCTGCGCCGCACGCACGGGAGGCGGAGTCGGTTTCGCCGCTTGCGGTGTCTGTTGGGTCGCGGCGGGTTTTTTCGCAGGCTTCGGCGCGGGCTTTTTCGGCGGCTTGACAGGCGGCGGCGGGGCCGATTCCGCAACTCCCGGTTCGAGATCCCAGTTGTCGGGAATCTCCGCCAGCGGCTGCGGCGGATCGAAAAAATCGTTTTCGGAAGGCGCGGCGCTCAGATCCGCATCCAGCGGGATGAACTCCTGCGCCGCCGGTTCTTGAAACGGGTCCGTATCCAGCGGGATTTCCGACGGCAGGTCCGCGGGCCTGGAATCGGAAAGCCGCGGTTCGGCGGATTCCTTCGTGGAGTTCAGCAACTCGTCCAGCGTGGAGATCGCCGAGTTGAAGCGCCATTTCTGCGGTGCGCCGGTCGTCTCTTCCGGCGAGGCCGTGTCGCTTGCGGGCGTGAGAAAATCCTCCGGCAACGCGGCCGCTTCCTCTTCCATCAAAACCTGGATTTCAAACTGAAAAATCTGGATGGTGTCGCCGTGCTGGATGGGCACCGAGTTGCCCCGGCCGATCGGATCGTGATCCGCATTGAGGCGCGTGCCGTTGCTGCTGGTGTCGTGCAGAAAATAGCGGCCGTTCACCGCCTCGATCGTGCAATGTTTTCCGGAAATGACCTGCGAGGGATCCGGAAGCACCCAGTCGTTGTCGTCGTCGCGGCCGAGGGTGAGGGTGCCTTCGCTCAGCACCCGCTGCGTTTCCGTTTCGGGCAACAACTGGTTGGAGTCCGTGATCCGGAGTGTGACTGCCACCGGTCTCCCTTTCTCCACCCGTGATGGGCGGTTGAGTTAGAAACCTTTTCCTGAAGGAAACCCTTCAGGAAACTTTCGCATTGAGCCGATTCGTGATATATTTGCTGCCACTTCGACACAACGAAAAAAAATCATCTCTGTTTCGGAAAGTGGATAAATCCTAACACGTCGATTTCAAAAATGCCACTGATTTTAAAAGTAAAATTGCATGTTTAGGAAAAAAATGTGCGAAGCGGGATGAATCGGCAGCGCAGCTAAAGTTCGGCATTGTGAACGGCAGGCCGCGGCCGCAACGATCCCACAGCGATGCGTTGCGGCCGCAGAAACCGGAAGACCATGGAACGTCGTCACGGACATTTCGTCTGGCAATCCGCCGGGTTGAGCCATGTGGGGATGAAGCGCACGCTCAACGAAGACGCGTACCTCGAAAACGAAGACGCCGGGTTCTGGGTTGTCGCCGACGGCATGGGCGGGCACGACGGCGGTGAAGTGGCGAGCCGCACCATCATCGAATCGCTCGAGGGGACAAACGGCTCCGGCAGCCTGCAGGAATTTTTGGGCGACCTCAAGGCGCGGCTGGTTTTCGCCAACCGGCGGATCTGGGAACAGGCGCAGGCCGGTGGCGGCGTCATGGGCAGCACCGTGGTCATCTTTTCCTGTTTCGAGGACAAGGGCATCTGTCTTTGGGCCGGGGACAGCCGCGTGTACCTGTTTCGCAACGGACGCCTCAACCCGCTGACCCGCGATCATTCCCAGGTGGAGGAGATGATCCGCCGGGGATTTCTCGACCGCGAGGAAGCGGAGCAGAGCCCCGTGCGCAACGTCATCACCCGCGCCGTCGGGGTGGACGAGGAATTGCAGCTCGACATCAACATGGGGGATCTGCAGGACGGCGATGTCTATCTGGTGTGCAGCGACGGATTGAACAGCGTTCTGGAGCATGCGGAGATCGAATCGATCCTGGCGGGCGGCACCTGCCAGACTTCCGTGGGCATGCTGATCGAGCGGACTCTGGAAAACGGCGCGCCGGACAACGTGACGGCGATCGTCATCCGCATCGGAGTGAACGGCCCGGAGTGAGCCGGCCGGGTCTGGGTGGACGCAACCAAACCAGGTGAAGCATGTACGAAAAAATCGACAAGTACCAGGTGGTCGAGCCGCTGGGCGAGGGGGGCATGGCGGAAGTGTTCAAGGTGCACGACCCGGAACTCGACTGCAACCTGGCTCTGAAAATCCTGAAAAAGGAATTCTGCGGCAACCTGCAATACGAAAAACGCTTTCTGCACGACGCGCGCGCTCTCTCCGCCATCCAGCACCAGGGTATCGCCACCGTTCACAATGTCGGCAAAGTGGACGAGCGTCCCTACATGGTGATGGAACTTTTGAAAGCCTCACCGCTGGAGGAAACCATCGAGTCCGGCAAGGCGCTGCCCGTGCGCGAGGTGCTGGAATACGGCATCCAGCTTGCGGACGCCATCGAATGCGCCCACAAAAAAGGCATCTACCACCGCGACATCAAACCCGAAAACATTCTGATGGGGCACGAATCCAACCTCATCAAGCTCACCGATTTCGGGATCGCCTCCATGAACAACAAGAACCCCAACCAGACCCGTCTCACCCTGCACGGCATGGTGGTGGGAACGCCGGGCTACATGTCCCCGGAACAGTGGATGGGAAAACGGGTGGACGGCCGCTCGGATCTTTTTTCCCTCGGCGTGGTGCTGTACGCGTTGTGCAGCGGCAAGCGGCCGTTCGACGGCGACACGATGGAGCAGCTGGAAAGCCAGACCCGCGACGAAAGCCGTCCCTCCATCCGCAAAAGCGTTCCCGACCTGCCCATCGGCATGGCGCGCATCATCGACAAGCTGCTGCGCCAGCAGCCGGAGAAACGCTTTCAATCGGCGGCGGAATTGTCCCAGGCTCTCAGGCTGGAGTTGGCCAAGCTGAACGAAAACGAAAGGGGGACGGGCCGTCGCTTCCCGGTGCGGGTGTGGGGCGCGATCGCGGCGGGCGTCCTGCTTGTGCTGGCGGCGGGCGTTTTCTTTTTCCCGTCCAAGCACGGTCCGCCGCCGCAGAACGTCCTGATCGATACGGGGGTCGCCTCGGCCAAAGTGCTCGCCCATTCGGTCACCATCGATCTCGCTCTGAAAGAGTGGCAGAGCATCAACACGGCGCTCGAACGGTTCCAGCAGGGCAGGGCGTTCGCGGCGCAGCAGGGGCAGGCGCTGGGTTATCTGTATGTGGTGGATAAAAACGGCATCGTGCGAGGAGCGGGAGATCCGGCGAGAACGGGAACGGCTTTCATCCCGCCGGGCGTCGCGGAAGAGGAATTCGATCGCAAGGGCGTGCGGGTTTCCACGCTGCGCGATGAAAACGGCGGGGAGATTCTCGATTTCAACGCGCCGATTCAATTCGGCAAAAAGAACCGGGAAATCGGCCGCGTGCGGTTGGGCTACCGGCAAAGCCGTTAGCGATTCGGGATGACCAAAATTGAAAAATGTCTGATTGGGCGATCCATGAATCTCGATAATATGCTTAAGGGTTTTTTCTTTCTGGGAATTCTGACATGCCTGATTGCTGTGCCCGGACCAGCCTCGGCACAGAGCGCGACGCAGGCATACAAATATGGACTGCACGCGTATACCGTCTCCGCCAGCTATCAGGTTGAACCGGGGCTTTCCCCGCGCGAACGCTTGATGCAGGCCACGTTTTTCCTGGGGCTGGGGCAGGTCGCGCCCGCCCGCGTTGAACTCGATGCGGCGCTCTCGCAGCAACCCGACAACCCGGACGCCTGGCTGCTGCTATTGCAGCTCGATGGCGATCCGGTATCCATCCTCGGGAAAAACAGCACGCCGTACACGGTGAAGCCCGATGAAACCCTGCTGCGCATTGCGGAGGATTTTCTCGGCAGCCAGTACCTGTTCTACGCACTGGCCGGGTACAACGGGTTGGAATCCCCCAACGCGATCCAGGAAGGCCAGCAGATCCGCATCCCGCGCACCGACCTGCGTGACGCGCGAGCCCGGCGGAAGATCCAGGCCTCCGTGCAGAAGCTCAAAAACAGGACGATGCAAAAAAAATACGCAACGAAAGTCGCCGCGTTCGAGCAGGATCTCAAGACCTACCCGGAGGATCCGCATCTGCAGCAATTCGGCGCGCAGGTGTATTTTGAGTACGGCAAACTCGTGTACGGCAAAGGCGATCACAATCAGGCCGCCAAACTGTTGCGGCGCGCGCAGCAACTGGGCAGCCAGGATGAAGAACTGAAGGGCATGCTGCGCAAAGCCGAGAGCCGGCTGGCGGTGCAGAACGTGTCGGCCAAAGTGCAAAAACAGTTAAAACAGGGACAGGTCGATGCGGCGATCGAAGCTTTGCTGAACGCCCGCAAACAGCACCCCTCCGAGGGCAGACTGAAATCGCTGCTGGTGAAAAGCTATGTGCAGAAAGCCGATGCCCTGTTGCGGCAGGGCGGGCAGGAGGACGCTTCCCTGGAAATTCTGCGCAAGGCGCAGAAGCTGGATAAGAAAAATTCAACCGTGGCGGCCAAACTGCAGAAGCTGAACAAACGGCTGCAGGAAAACCGCCAGGAGCAGTTGGCGGATCGTTTGTTTGCCGATGGCACCCGCTATCTGGAAACGAGCGCGCACCTGAAAGCCTACTGGGCGTTCAAGCAGGCCTTCCGGCACAATCCCGATCACCGGCAGGCGCAGGAAAAGCTGGGAGAACTCGGCCCGATGCTGTCCCGGGATCTGCACGCGAAAGCCACATCGGTCTTCTATCAGGAGGAAGAGGACGTCGATCAGGCCATCTGTCTCTGGGAGCAGGTGCTGAAGATCGACCCGGAGAACCGGCTGGCGCGCGCGGAACGCGACCGCGCCGATCTGGCCGACTGCAACGTCAAAAAGCTGTTCGGCGAGGCTGCGCTTTGCGGACAGCGGGACTGCACGCCCTGGGTCCCTGCCGACCTGTTCGCGGAGAACGCGTCGAAATCAATCCCCTGATTCTCCGCATTTAATCTTGCCTTCCCTCACTGCCTGGGGATCGTCTGGAATTTCCAGGTGGACTCATAAAACCCGACCGGCTTGTTGACCGTGTCGTTGCCCACCACCTTCATGCCGCGGGTCACCACATTGGAAAAATTCTCCCGGGTTCCGTTGAACCGGCCCAGCCCCTGGCCGACCGGCGTCAGGTTGACGCTGCCCAGCGGCACCTCGCTGGCGAAGGTGACGATGGTGTCCGTCCCGTACGGCGGCGTGGAGACGATGGAGAACCGGTCGCCCTGGCTGTCGTCCGGGATCATGTATTTCTTCTTTCCCTTGAAAAACGTCGATTGCCGGAATTGATTCGGCAGCAGTTGGATCATGTTGCCGTCCGAGTCCAGGTTGACGATGCGCGCGTAAAAATCGCGGTTGCCCTGGATGAAAAACCGGATCTTTTCGCCCTCGGAAAACTGTTTCTTCTCGGTCCACACCTTGACCGTGAGCGGCGCGCTGGGGTCGGAGAGAACGCTGGGGAGCGTGTGCGTCTTCGTCTTCACCGCTGTGGACGGTTTCGCGGCGCTGCTGCCATTCGATTTGGGAGCGGACCCTACGCCGGGTTTTTGCTTCAGGGCGTAGACGACCTTCGCTTCGATCGCCACGTGGTACTCGTCGCCGGATTTCACCACGCCCAGGTCTTTTTCACGCAGCACCGTGAGGTCCTTGAGGCCCATTTGGGCGATATCGTAAACCGGCGGTTTCCCCCGCACAGTGAGCTGAAAGCGGATGGTGTTTTTCGCGATCTTCAGGAACGCGCGTTTGGCGTTTTCCAGCGCTTTTGCCCGCGCCACATCGAGCGGGATGCCTCCCTTCAAGGGAAAAAAGCCGTCCGCAGGGCCCACGACGGACCGCGTTTCCGTATCCGGAGGCACTCCGGCTGCTTGTTGGTTTTGCGCAAAAACGGCCGATCCGTGCAACAGGGCGGTGCACAGAGTGAGGGCGGCGCACGCACGCAGGAGAGAAAAACGGAGCAATAATTTTTTTACCCGGAAAAAATTATTCATGAGTCCGTCCTTTTATATGAGGAATGAATTGAAAACCGCTTGTTGACACCCGCCTCATCTTTACACCATCCGAAAAAAAATGAGAATAAAATTTTCACGGCTCATTCAGGACGTGCGCGCAACGTTACTGTTAAAACGATACAGACAACCTGTAAAAGAAATTTTGGAACGGCGGTCAACGAAGAGAGAGAAAATGTCGTCCCGCGTTTGACGCTTGCGCTGAAAACCGGATGCCGTGCCTTGCCACAGAAAGGAGGAAAATCCGCAAACGCACGCACCGGCAAGGATATCCTGTTGGGGATAAATGAGTGTGAATTTGTTCGTAATTCCTATGAATAATCCGGCAGTGCATCGAATTGCAGCTACTTCATCCTAATTTAGCAATAATCGCAAAAATCCGGCCCTAATATTCGGCGAATGATGTCTCCGCTCATCACGCCTACCGCAGCCCCATCATTTTTACCCATATAAATTCTTGACAACATGGATTTTATGCGAGTAGACTCCGCGTATCGACCGAACCCTGAAATGACGACCGGGGCCAGGGGGGATCCAGTCCTCCCAGCCTGCCGAGCCGAAAAGTCCGGCCGAGAGAATGTGATTCCTGTTTTTGGAGGAGACGGGAAAGCGATTTTCCACCACGACGGGAATTCCGCATGCGGAAAAATACGGCATGGCCGATGCGCAGTTGCGCCCTTCTCTGTGGGCTGATTTTGCTGCAGCCGGGATCTCTTTGGGGCCAAGACGAATCCCCGGTGCGGCCGCAGGAATCGCGTCCCAAACTGCCCGCATTCGAGCCGCCGGTCAAAGAAAAGATCCTCCCCGACATCCCGCTTCCCAAAGGATTCGACACCAAAGGCATGGCCGCCGGCGCCGAAATCACCGTGCGCGTCTTTCAACTGGTGGGCAACACCCTGTTATCGCAGCAGGACATCGAAACGCTCACCGGCCCTTACGTCAACCGCAAGGTGTCCTTCGCGGAACTCGAACAGCTGCGCGACCGCATCACCACCACCTACATCAGCCGCGGCTACGTCAACTCCGGCGCCATCATCCCGTCCCAGGAGATCAAGGACGGCGTCTTCGTTTTCCAGATCATCGAAGGGCAGTTGACCGATATCGATATCGAAACCGACGGCCGCTTCCGCAAACGCTATTTCGAAAGCCGGCTGGAAAAATACACCGGCAAGCCCCTCAACGTGTTCGAACTGGAAAAGCGCCTGCAACTGTTCCAGACCGACGAGCGCATCGAGCGTTTCCAGGCCAACCTGCTGCCCGGCAGCAAGCGCGGCGAATCGCAGCTCACCGCCAAAGTGAAAGAGGCGAACCCCTTCA
>CBDCWG010000006.1:0-5070 GCA_965223345.1 Nitrospinales bacterium | reverse complement strand
GAGAGGGCTGGGTGAGGGGGAACAGATGTATTTGGATCAGAAATTAATTCGAGTTGCATGGGATAGCGTTCAATTCGTTGACAAAAACGAACTGGATGAACGAACTCCTGAAATTGAACTTGCATTTGAGAAGGCAGGAATCCTGTCCTTCACACTTCCACCAAAAGAAATCAATTCAGAAGATGATCTTTTGCTTCAAATAAAGGCGGAGATGCAATTTCCGTTCATGGGACGCAATTGGGACGCTCTGATTGATTGTCTTCGAGATATGTCCTGGTTGCCGGCGAAGGGGTATGTGTTGTTCATCCCCAATGCTGGAAAATTGTGGGCAGATCATCCCTTGATTGCGGGGAATTTGGTGGAGTGCTGGCAGGTTGCGGCGGAACATAAGAGTAAATTCAACATTCCCTTTCATCTGGTTTTTATATTTTGACTTTCCTCCCTCACGGTTTTCTCTTTGCGTATTGGTGGCTTTGCACAATGCCCGTTTTGGAGCGGTTCACGCTATAACGGGCTCAGGGTGGCACGATGTTTGTCGTGCTGAGCTGGTCGAAGCATGACACTCAAAAGGTAGAATTTATTGATCCCCCTCACCCCGCCCTCTCCCTCCAGGGGAGAGGGAGTTTTTTTAATCCTGACTTTATCCTGTTATCCTGTCCCGCCTTTCTTTGCGTCTTTGCGGCTTTGCGCGATGCCGCTTTTTTTCCCGTCCATCCTGTCCGATGGTTTTCAGGTTTTCGACTGGCCGCCGTCGATGAACAGGGTCTCGCCGTTGACGAAGTCGTTCTCCAGCAGGTATTCCAGCCCCTGCACGATGTTGGTCTCGCCGCCGTGGGTTCTGGTGGGGATGACCTTCGCCCATTTTTTAAGATAGGCGTCGGTCTCGCCCACGGGCGGCAGGATGAGGCCCGGCGCGATGGCGTTGACGCGCACGGTTTCGCCGAATTCCAATGCCGCGAGATGGGTGAGGTGGCTGAGCCCCGCCTTGGTCACGGCGTAGGCGGCGAAGGTGGGCACGGCGCGCTCGATGCGCTCATCGAGGATGTTGACGATGAGCCCCTTGTTCACCTGCCGCTTGTACTCGCGCATCAGAAGGTACGGCGTCAGCAGGTTGATGTTCATGCTGTTGGTCAGCGTTTCGGTGCTTGTGGCCTCGATGTTCTCCTGGATGAACACGGAGGCGGAGTTGATGAGCACGGAAAGATCGGGAAACGCGTCGCGCACTTCGCCGATGAGTTTTTCCGTGGCGGCGAGGTCGGTGAAGTCGCAGGGGAACGAGCGGGCGGTGACGCCCTTCGCGCGGATGTCCCGCCGCCAGCGTCTGTCCGGCCTCTTTGGAGGAGGTGTTGTGGTGCAGGGCGATGTCGTGGCCTTTGCCTGCGAGGTGCAGCGCCATGGCACGTCCCAGGCGCACGGCCCCGCCGGTCACCAGGGCTGCGGGCATTTGAACCTCCTGGTCTTTCCGGGTATACTCGGTGGCATTCAGGCAGGCATTTAACGTTAATTTTCAGGCAAAATCCACTGATTTTCTCCTGAATCCCTTTTTGCTGGAGCAGCGCCGATGGATGATACAAGCAAACCCAAATGCGTGAACATCGCTGTCCTGACCGTGTCGGACACGCGGACGGAAGCGGACGACAAGTCGGGCAAGACCCTGGTGGACCGCATCAAAGCGGCCGGGCACAAGGTCGCGGACAAGCGCATCGTGAAAGACGAGATCGCGCTGTTGCAGAAGGCGCTCAAGGAGTGGATCGACCGGGAGGACGTGGACGTGGTCATCGCTACGGGCGGCACCGGCGTGACCGGACGCGACGTGACGCCGGAGGCGTTCGAGGAACTCTATGACAAACCGATTCCGGGATTCGGCGAGTTGTTCCGCATGCTGAGCTACCAGAGCATCAAGACGTCGACGATGCAGTCGCGCGCCACGGCGGGGGTGGTGAAGGGCACGTTCCTGTTCGCGCTGCCGGGGTCGACGGGGGCCTGCAAGGACGCCTGGGACCAGATTCTGGTGCACCAGCTCAACAGCAACAACCCGCCCTGCAATCTGGTCGAGCTGATGCCGCGCCTGATGGAAAAATAGCTCCTCCCCGGAGAGGGAGAAGGTCCGGCTGCCACAGCCTTGCTGCTTCCTCAAAGCATGAGATACGGGCTCCCGCCTGGGTTCACGGCAGCGCCACTTTGCTGAGGGAAAAGGGAATCACTTTCAGCGATTCGGGGGTCGCGAGGTAGACGACGAGCTGCATGTCCGGCGCGGGCGGTTCTTTGAAGCCGTAGCTTCTGAATTCGCCGCCGGTGGAGCGGAACACGGGTTTGATGCGGTTGCCCTCGGCGTCGAGGAACTGGAACGCCACGAGCCGGTTTTTCGGGTCGTGCACGAGAAAGTGCAGGCTGTTTTTGTCGTCGGGCAGCATGCCGGCGAACATCCCTTCGAACATCTTTCCGAACGCCGCGCCCAGCTCCTGGCCGAACTGATCCATGCTGTTCTTCTGCGCCCTCTCCATTTCCCGTTTTTTCTGCGCTTCGTAAATTTCTTTGGTGGTGAAACTCACCTGCACGCGGCTTTTTTCCAGCGCCGGATGCGACAGCGGCTTGCCGGGGTTCTGCATGAAATGTTTGAGCGTGACCTGGCTGCCGTTTTTCGGGTCGGGCTGGAACAGCTCCATCTCGCCTTTCAAAAACTGCAGGTATTTGGCGTCGCGCGCCGGGTTTTTCAACGAAACCTTGCGCGCCAGTTTGTGATCGCCTTCGTCGTTGAACTGGAAGCTTGAGAACGCCGGTTTGTCCGCCGGGCTCAGGATGCGGCCCTTGTCGTCGGCGGCGTAATGGATGCGCAGGTCGCGGATGCCGAGCGACTGCGACACTTCCGGACCCATGACGATGAGCTCCAGTTCGCATTTGGCGAAAAAGTCCTTGGTCGAACGCCGGTCGGACACTTCGCTGACCAGCACCCGCGCGTCCGCCGCAAATCCGTTCTGCGCCGCCGCGAAAATGAACAACGCGAGCGCCGCGCCCCACCGTGCTGCTCTCGGCAATGCTGCCATGACCTCCTCCTGAATTATCAGGGCTTTGGACCGCCCCGACCGGCGTTGAACGTGTATAATGACAGGGTAACGGAAACAGCCGGAATTTGCGAGTAAATCCTTATTATGCAATGCTTTAGGTATACAGTTGCGGGGTCGTCCGGACGCCTGCGCCTGGACCATTATCTGGCGGAAATTCAGGCGGATTTCAGCCGCTCGCGGCTCAAGAAGCTGATCGAGTCGGGCCGGGTTGCGGTGAACGGCGTGCCTGTGAAATCCAAATACAGGGTGCAGGCGGGGGACGTGGTGGAGCTGACCGTGCCGCCGCCGGAACCGATGGACCTCGCGCCGGAGTTGATCCGGCTCAACATCGTCTATGAGGACGCGGGGCTGGTTGTGGTGGACAAACCGGCCGGGATGGTGGTGCACCCGGCGCCGGGACACGCCCGCGGCACGCTGGTCAACGCGCTGTTGCATCACTGCGGCGCCGACCTCATGGGGATCGGCGGGGTGGAGCGGCCCGGCATCGTGCACCGGCTGGACAAGGACACCTCGGGGCTGGTGCTGGCGGCGAAAACCGAAGCGGCGCACTCCTCGCTCAGCCGCCAGTTCAAGGACCGCAGCGTCGGCAAGGTCTACCTGGCTCTGGTGCGCGGCGAAGTCGCCAGCGACCGCGGCGTCATCGACGCGGCGATCGGCCGGCACCCGGTGCACCGCAAGAAAATGGCGCTGCGGGAGAGCGGCCGCAAAGCGGTGACACGTTACCAGGTGATCGGCCGCGGCGCGGGCGTCTCGTATGTGCGGCTGCAGCCTGAAACCGGCCGCACGCACCAGATCCGCGTGCACCTGGCCTCGCTCGGCCACCCCATTCTCGGCGACGCGCTGTACGGCGGCAAAACGGGGACCGGATCCCTCCGCATCGGGCGGCAGGCGCTGCACGCGCAC
The DNA here is from genome assembly GCA_965223345.1 of Nitrospinales bacterium. GTDB lineage: Bacteria > Nitrospinota > Nitrospinia > Nitrospinales > VA-1 > CBDCWG01. The sequence goes on along the minus strand of CBDCWG010000006.1, from coordinate 1,102 downwards.
CGGCTCACGATCGAAAACCCGGCCTCGCAAAATCGTCAGGAATTTGAATCCCCTCTTCCGGAGGACATGGCGGGACTTGTGAATAACCTGTGCTTTTCTGGCGATGCCCGTCCCGGAACGTGATATGGGTCACAATATCCCGCCGCCGAACTGCGGCTTGTTTTTCTACGGATTTACGGCGCTCCGTCATTTTTCAGCCCTGTGGATAACTTGTGCAAATCTTCCCGAACGCGGACTCGAGCGTTCAGGAAAAGAAATATTCCCTGCTTTGCCGATGCCATCCAGGATCGGGAAGTGCGTTTAAATATATGAGTTTCTGGGAAAACCGCAAAAAAGCCGGGAAGAGCGTGGTAAAAAATCTTGACACAATTTAGTTTTCCACACCTCAAAACAGGCACAGGCCGAACCGCCTCTCAGAGCGTTCTTATGCCGGAATCCCGGCATCAAAAAATTGGCATCCGGTCCTTTCCCTGTGCTATGGGGGCCGCGCCCCATTTCTATCCACAAGTTGATCCACGAGGCCGGTTTTACGCGGTGAATGTGATATGAATCACAATCAAAATTTTGACACCCCTTGATCGACCCCTGTTTCGCGGAGAACATGGGGATCGAATTTTCTTCGCTTTTTTTTCTTTTTCCTGCCGGGGTTTTGCCGATGAATCCTCTTGAGAGCCTGATCAGATCAAGGGGGAACCGGGCGGGCAGCCGCCACCCCCTCATTTCGCGGCCTCTTCCAACGCCCTGATTTTTCAAACCTTTTTTCCACAAAGATTGTGAGCAGGTTGTGGAAAAATCTTTGGAAAACGATTTTATGATAAATATTATCAATGGCTTAACTTGATTTGATCAATTTCTGTGCAATCCCCGTAACTGTTTGAAAATTAAAATTTTTTAATTTTCGCGATTTCCGGGGCCTTCATTTTATGGAATTTCCGGCTGCGGGCGGTGCTTTGAAATTTTTTTCTCCGATTCGGGTGGCGCTCCACGACCCCGGCCGGCACGAAACACGGGACGCCGATGGCAAAACGAATTTATCGGCACCGCGATTTAAAATATGTCTTTCTTTATCAGTTGCTTACGTCGGCCGGCGGGGGAGGGGCCG
>CBDCWG010000005.1:0-17277 GCA_965223345.1 Nitrospinales bacterium | reverse complement strand
CCCGTGCACAGCGAATGACAATTTGATAGAAACCCCTCCGGGGATGTGTTAGCCTGCATCCGGTAAGCATCCCGTTTTTTCAGCACTAAACCACCAAACACATGACACAGACTCAGACAACCTCGATCGAGGATCTCAAAAAGATCGCCAACGAGATCCGCATCAAAAGCCTCAAGGTGATCCACAAAGCGGGCTCCGGCCATCCCGGCGGCAGCCTTTCCGCCGCGGATCTGTTGACCGCGCTTTATTTCGGCGGCATCCTCAACTACGATCCGCGCAACCCGCAGATGCCGGACCGGGACCGGTTCCTTCTGAGCAAGGGGCACGCCTCGGCGCTGCTGTACGTGGTCCTGTCGCGGGCGGGTTTTTTCCCGGAAGAGGAGCTGGACACCTACCGCAAGATCAACAGCCCGTTTTTTCTGTCGGGGCACGCGCATCCCAAGGTGCCGGGCGTCGAGATCGCCTCCGGCAGCCTGGGGCAGGGGCTCAGCGTCGCCCACGGCATCGCGATGGGCGCGAGGATCGACAACAAGGATTACCGCGCCTACGTGGTTCTGGGAGACGGAGAGCTGCAGGAAGGCCAGATCTGGGAAGCGGCCATGTCCGCCGCCAAGTTCAAGAGCACGAACCTCACGGCGATCGTGGACTTCAACAAGGTCTGTCAGGACAGCACCACCAAGGAACTGAAAGACCTGGAACCGCTCGATGAAAAATGGCGCACGTTCGGCTGGGACACGCACAGGATCGACGGACACGACATGGCCGCCGTCATGAAGGCCCTGCAGATGCCGCCGCACCCGGACAAGCCGCGCGCCATCATCGCCGACACCATCAAGGGCAAGGGCGTGAGCTTCATGGAAGGCAAACCGGCCTGGCACGGCGTCGCGCCTTCGGACGAGGACCTGGCGAAAGCGCTTAAGGAACTTCAATGACTCCGCTTTTTAAGCGGCAACGTTAATATATTTTTTGGAAGGAAACACGATGGCAACCGCAAGCGAAGGGGCAACCCGGGACGGATACGGAGCGGCGCTCCTGGAAATCGGCGAACACCCGGACATCGTCGTGCTCGACGCCGGGGTTTCCGACAGCACGCGCACGAAAAAATTCGGGCAGGCGCACCCGCATCGTTTTTTCAATATGGGCATCAGCGAAGGCGACATGGTGTGCACCGCCGCCGGTTTCGCGACCACCGGAAAGGTCCCCTTCGCCACCAGCTTCGCCTGCTTTCTGCTCGGCCGCAGCATGGACCAGATCCTGGTGAGCCTGGCCTACTCCAACACCAACGTCAAGCTGGTGGGCACGCACGCCGGCATCGCCGTGGGCGAGGACGGCCCCTCGGCGCAGATGATCGTGGATCTCGCCTACACCCGCGCCATCCCCAACATGACGGTGATCCAGCCCGCCGACTTCGAGGAAGCCAGGCAGGCCACCAAGGCGCTGATGACCCACAAAGGCCCCGCCTATCTGCGGCTGGGCCGTTCCAAGGTGATGGGCGTTTACGACGAAACCCACCGCTTTGAAATCGGCAAGGGCAGCGTCATCAGACAGGGCAGGGGGGTGGTCATCTTCGCCACCGGCATCATGGTTCAGGAAAGCCTCAAGGCGTGCGACGCGCTGAAACAGGAAGGGCTGGAGCCCACGGTCGTCAACATCGCCACCCTCAAGCCGATCGACCGCGATCTCATCGTCGAGCAGGCGAAGATGCATGAAGCCGTCGTCACAGCCGAGGACCACAACCGCATCGGCGGCCTGGGCGACGCGGTCGGCGAAGTGCTGCTGGAAAACGAGATCCACGTTCCCTTCCGAAAAGTGGCCGTTGAGGATCAATTCGCGGAAACCGGGTCCGCTGCGGAACTGTTCGAAAAATACGGCCTGTCCTCCAACCACGTGGCTCAGGCCGTGAAGGAATCCTCCCTGCAGAAGAAAGCCTGAAAACCTCGCCGGGAGGCCATTGGACCTCAATGACGACCTGCGGTTCTTTGTCGTCCTGAGCCTGTCGAAGGACGGTCGAAACATAAGCCGAATCCCCCAAAGACTCTCGGCTTACTTTAGATCGCATCCCCAGATTCCGAGCGCCAAAGGGGAAACCCTGGATCTACCTGAAAAACAGCCTCAAATCGCCTCTCAGGAGGCCGGAATCCCGATCTCCGCTAGTTGACATAATATCGATTATAGGAAGTTGTGGATTCGATTTTCTAAACTACGTCTTAAGAGCCATGCTTGAAACAAAATTTATTGCCTCAATCGCAGGTTGATCTATTAATTTTGGAAGAACTTTCAGTGAGTGAGGAATTTCGCGAGTGGTTCTCTTCTCGTGTTTTCGGTGAACCAATTTATCAATCAAAAATTGGTTCATGGCATTCACTTTCTTATTTAGATCTTGGAGAATCAGACTTGGTATTCCTATTCGAAGCAATAGACGGTCCACGCACAGTAATCCATATTGAAAATAAAATAAATGCTTCCCCACAACCTGAACAGGGGAATCGTTACCGCTTCCGTGGCGAAAAGGGACAAAAAGATGGATATTGGGAAAATTTCAAAACTTGCATAATAGCACCCAACAAATACCTGTCATCGTCTAAAAATTCAGAAAGCTATGACATCGAAGTCAGTTATGAGGAAATATTGGCTTACTTTCAATCACGTCGCCCACTTGGCGAACGGTTCTCATACAAAGCCCGAATTCTACTTGAAGGAATTGAGCAAAACCGAAGGGGTTACCAGCCTGAGTATAACGATGCAATGACAAATTTTGTAGCAGACTATTACAAGTATGCTGCAGATAATTACCCTCAGCTTTATATGCAAAAGGCCAAACCACGCCCCGCAGGAAGTACATGGATTATGTTTTACCCACCAAATCTAAATGACAAAGGGATCAACTTAGTCCATCAACTCACAAAAGGTCTTGTTAAGATTTTTTTTAAGGGTCTATCCGAGGAATTCGAAAAACTAGAAACAAAATACAATCCTATCCTTCCGGAAAATGCATCAATTGGATTAGCTGGTAAATCTGTTGCTATTTCTATCAAAGTCCCTCCAATAGAACCATTGTCAAAACGTTTTGAAGAAGAAAGAGATAAAGTAGATATAGCTTTGAATCACTTAGTATTGTTACTCAACCTTGTTACTAATAACGAATGAACCCACACGAAAATATCAATTACGTAGAGTTTCCTGCGAAAGACCTTAAAGCCGCCAAGGCCTTTTTCCCAAAAGTGTTCGGCTGGTCGTTTCAGGGTTACGGGCCGGAGTACACCGCCTTTTCCAACGCCGGTCTCGAAGGCGGTTTTTTCAAGTCCGATCTGTCTGCGTCCACGAAAAACGGCGCCGCCCTCATCGTCTTTTACAGCAAGGAACTGGAACAGACTCAGGCCAGAATCGAGGATGCGGGCGGCACCATCGTCAAACCCACCTTCTCCTTTCCCGGCGGACGGCGGCAAGCCACCTCTATTTTTTACTAATAAGCGGGTGTCGAGCTTGGCTCGACGTCCATTTTTGTGACCCCAACGGCAACGAGTTCGCCGTCTGGTCGGATGTAGGCTTATAAACATTCTTCAAAATACTATGTGGAAAATCCTCCTGGACCTGTTGGTTTTCATCGGATCGTTTTATGTTGCATTTAATTATATTTATGGAACCTGGAATAATCAGAAATCTTATGTAGATCCTCCCGATACCTTTTTGATGGCTGGAGCCTATTTTATTAAAAATTATTTTGGTCAAAACGTCCTGAAAATATGTAATTATCTCTTTGGATTATGCCTTGTATCATTTGCATTTAGATATATTTTTCATAATGTCAAAACCTGGACTTTGCTTGAATAAGCTAAAACTCAATATCCTTCCTTTCCTTATCAGGTTTTCCTTTGCGTCCTCTGCGTCTTTGCGGTATTAATTCTTTTTTTCTCTTCCATTCTTTCCATCTAAATCCTGTCTGATCTTTTGAACCATGTGCGGCATCGCCGGAATTTTCGACTTCAGTGAAGGCCGTCTTGGCGATCACCTCGGCCGCAGCCTGCGCCACATGCTCGACCGCATGCAGCACCGCGGTCCCGACGACCGCGGCGAGGTGAACCTGCCCGTCCCCGGCGGCCACGCCCTGCACCTGGGCCACCAGCGCCTGTCCATCATCGACCTCACGCCCGGCGGCCACCAGCCCATGGCCAACGACGCACAGACGCTGTGGATTTCCACCAACAGCGAAATCTACAACTACCGCGAACTGCGCGACGAGCTGGCCGCAAAATACCGCTTCGCCTCCCACTCCGACACCGAAGTGCTGCTCAAGGCCTACGAAGAATGGGGCATCGACTGCCTTGAGCGCCTGCGCGGCCTGTTCGCCTTCGCCATCTGGGACACCAACCGTAACGCCCTCTTCCTGGCGCGCGACCGGCTCGGCATCAAGCCGCTCTACTATTTCCACAACGAAAACGGTTTCCTCTTCGCCTCGGAACTGCGCGCCCTGCTCGCTTCGGAAATCCCGGACCGCGCCCTCAACCCGGCCGGACTGTTTCACTATCTGAGCTTCGGCAGCCTGTCCTCTCCCGAAACGCTCATCGGTTCCATCCGCGAACTGCCTCCCGGCCACTGGCTTTCCGTCTCCGCCGGCGGCAAAATCGAAACGCGGCGCTACTGGTCCCCTCCCCGCTCAGAGCAACCTGCAAGCGGCGACGCGCAGCAAACCGTGCGGGAAAAACTTGAGACTTCCCTACGCTACCGGCTGATCAGCGACGCGCCGCTGGGTGCGTTTCTGAGCGGCGGCATCGATTCCAGCGCCGTCGTCGCGCACGCCGCTTCGCAGTCACCCAATCCCTTGCAGACCCTGTCCGTCGTGTACGACGAAAAGGAGTTCGACGAATCCCGCTACTCCAACCTCATCGCCGAACGCTACGGCACCGATCACCACGCCCTGCCCCTGACGCAAGACGACCTTCTCGACGCCCTGCCTCATGCTGTCGCGGCGATGGACCAGCCTTCCGTCGATGGCATCAACACCTGGCTGATCGCCCGCTGCGCGAAACAGAGGGGATGGAAAGCCGCCCTTTCGGGCATCGGCGGAGATGAGCTGTTCGGCGGCTACGAGGCGTTCCAGCTGGTGCCGAAGTTTTCCCGCTTACATTCTTTTCTCGCCCCCCTGCCCTCTTCTATTCCGCGGCTTATGGGAACCGCGATCAAGCGTTTGAGCCGCACCGGCAGCAAGGCGTCCAAGCTCGCGCACCTGCTGTGCGGCCAGACCGGCGGCACCCATCCGTATTATTATCTGATCCGGGCGCTGTTCTGCGAGGACGACCTCGCGCGCCTGTTCACGGACCCGGAAGCTTTGCATCGGGAAATCGCCAGGCACCGCGCTGCCTCCGCCACCGCGATGGGAACGATCCGCGCGCTCGACGAGCGGGATCAGATTTCCTATCTGGAACTGACGCACTACCTGCCCAACACACTTCTTCGAGATGCCGACGCGATGGGCATGGCGCATGGCCTGGAGATCCGCGTTCCGCTGATCGACCACGAACTGGTTGAGAGCGTGTTTTCCCTGCCCGCTGCGCTGAAATTTAAAAGCGCGACGCCGAAACACCTGTTGGCCCAATCGGTCCAAAACGGACTGCCGGAGGAAATCGTGCGGCGGGAAAAAATGGGGTTCACCCTGCCCTTCGAGCACTGGATGCGCGGCGCGTTGAAGCCGGAAATCGAATCCGTCCTGCGGACTCCGGTGCCGCCTCTGACCGGTTTCGTGTCCGACGCGGCCGTCGAAAAAGTCTGGAACGACTTCATGGCAAAACGCATCGCCTGGTCGCGCCCGTGGGCGCTCTACATTCTGAAAAAATGGATCGGCTTGAATTTAAGCGGATAGAAAAAAAACGGAACGAAGTCTGACTTGGATAGCCCGAATGGGCGAATGGCTGGAACCTTTGGATGGAATGCAAAAAGGGCGAGCGCCCGGACTTCAGGCGCTCTTTTTATCTTTTCCCGCCACCTCCGTACTGCGAACGTGCGCGCAGGTGGAGCAGATATGATTCTGCTCGCGCGAGCACATCAGGCAATTGAAAAACTCACCGTCGGGGCGGATCGGCCCGCCACAGTGGTTGCAGCGAATGGAAGGCTCGGCGGCCTTTTTCTTTTTTTTCGGCGGTCGCCGATTGTTGATCAGAAGTTTGCTGCGGGAAACATTGACATACATTCTCAAAACCTCCTCAAAAACGCTTACAAGATACGGCCCTGATCACGCTTCGGGTGTTTTCTTGAGTTTTAGGATGTATTTCGGCTGGAAAGGTTCCACCGAATCGGAGAACTTTTTTTCAGCGCACCGGAAATCTGCGGCGCCGCTGAAATTGCCAATTAAAATTCAACAATTTATACAGGATCTCGATAATATTTACCAGAAATATTTGTTTTCTTTCCGCAGTATCCTTGTCGGAAAACCCATGCCGGACTTTAATCCGGCCCCCCGGAATCAAATCCGGGCGAGCACGCCCTTGTTCACCGTTTCGACCCTGTCCTCGCCGTACAGAATGGCCACCAGCTTCATGGCGAACTCCATCGCCGTCCCCGGGCTGCGGCTGGTGACGATATTGCCGTCCACCTCCACCCGGTTTTCGGAATACCGGGTGCCGTTGAGCTTGTCCTTCACCGACGGGTGGCTGGTCGCGGTCTTGTTGTGCAGCAGGCCCAGCCCGTGCAGCACCGTGGGCGCGGCGCAGATCGCCGCAATGGGCTTTCCATCCGCATGCATGCGCTTGAGGATTTCCTGCAGGCCGACGTTGGCGTTCAGGTTGTCGGTTCCCGGCTGCCCGCCCGGCAGCACCACCAGATCGAACTCATCCGCGCTCAGCCCATCCAGCAGGCAATCGGGATCGATGCGGATACCGCGCGACCCCTCCAGCGGGCCTTCCGCCGTTCCCGCAAGCGTCACCCGCGCTCCCGAACGCCGAAGAATGTCCACCACGGTCACGGTCTCGATCTCTTCGAAACCGGGAGCCAGCGCCACCAGTACTTTTTTCATGCCCTGCCCTCACGATGTTCAATAACGAAAATTCTACTCTTCCGCATTCAGAATATCAAGGCGTCCCGGTTCGGCGGACCCGTTGCCGAAACCCGCTTGTCCCCCATGTTCTCCGGTGGTAGAATTCGAGCATTGCATCCCGGTCCGTTCACAGCGTTGACTTTGCAGGCGTGAGCGGCATACAGAACGAGTGGGCTCCTTCGGGGCGTCGCGAAACCATGCAGACTTCAGGCGATCCGGCCGTATTTTCGCGGCAGGTTCAAACCATGTTCGGCGCCGTCGCGCCCCGGTACGATCTGCTCAACGCGCTGCTCAGCGCGGGCCGGGACCGCTATTGGAGAAAAACGGCGGTGGACCGGCTGTCTCCCCGAAAAGGAGAGCGCTTTCTCGATGTGGCCACCGGCACCGCGGACATGGCCCTGGAAATCGCCTCGCGCCTGAACGGGCACGTTCAGGTTTCGGGCATCGATTTCAGCGCTCCCATGCTCGAGCGCGGCGCCCGCAAGATCCGCAGGCGCGGCCTCGGCGGTTCGATCGCGCTGCAGAAGGGCTGCGGGGAAAATCTCCCCTTCGCCCCGGCCAGTTTCGACGGTCTGGTCTGCGCGTTCGGCATCCGCAATTTCTCCAATCCGGCGCGCGGCCTTAGCGAGATGGCGCGGGTGCTGAAACCGGGCGGACGGGCGGTGATCCTGGAATTTTCCCATCCGTCGCAGCCGCTTCTAGGTTGGGGCTACAAACTGTATTTTCAATCGGTGCTGCCCCGCATCGGCCGGTGGATTTCGCGCCACAAAAACGCCTACGCGTACCTGCCGCAGTCGGTGTCGCGTTTTCCGATGCGAGCGGAATTCGCGGGCATCATGCGGGATGCGGGATTCGATTCCGTCACCCATCAGGACCTGACACTGGGAATCGTCACGCTGTATCAGGGATTCATGAAGGATCAAAAGTAAACACTGGGGACCGGCGAACGATAAAGGAATGTCCATGGCCTCCAACAACCACAGGCTTTATCAGACGGTTCTTCTGGTGCTGGCGCTCATGGCGGCGGCCGCCTGGCTCGTGGACGAACGTCCCTCGCTCGACCCGCTGAAGCCGCCCCACGTTCAGGAAACCGCCCACCCCCTGGCCGACCGGCAGGAATACAAGAACATCGTTCAGCTGCAGGAAGCGTTCGTCCGCAACGCCAGGCAGACCAAGCCCTCGGTGGTGGGCATCAATAAAGTCACCCGGGTCGTGCGCCAGTCCTCCTGGCACCGCCCGGACGAATCCAAGCCCTGGTACGCGTTCATCAAGGACTGGCTGGTGCGCACCGTGGGAGAGAAAAAATACCGCGTGGAGAACGTCGGCTCCGGCGTCCTGCTCAACCCGCAGGGATACATCCTCACCAACCATCACGTCATCAAGGACGTCCCCCGGCTGCTCATCAAGCTGTCCAACGGCAAGGATTACTACGCCCGGATCATCGGCATCGATCCCCTGACCGATCTGGCCGTGATCAAGATCGCATCGATCCGCAAGCTGGCAAGCCCGGTCTTCGCCACCTCCGGTAACGTCAGGGTGGGAGAATGGGTCATGGCCATCGGCAACCCCTATGGGCTGGAAGGCACCGTGACGGTCGGCGTGATCAGCGGCCAGGGACGCAGCGACCTCGGCATCACCACGTTCGAGAACTTCATCCAGACCGACGCGTCCATCAATCCCGGCAACAGCGGCGGCCCCCTGATCAACCTGGAAGGCGCCATCATCGGCATCAACACCGCCGTCGCCGAAATCGGCTCCGGCGTCGGATTCGCGATCCCCATCGACATGGCCCTCAATGTGGCGAACGACCTGATCGACCAGGGAGAAGTCAAACGCGGCTGGCTCGGCGTCAGCATCCAGTCGCTGACCCCGGAGCTCGCCACCTCGTTTCAATTGCGTAAAGTCAAAAACGGCGTGCTGGTGAGCGGCGTCGACAACAAGACTCCCGCGAAGGACGCCGGCATTCTGCGCGGAGACATCATCGTCCAGTACGACGGCAGGCAGGTGCTGGGCTCGAAGAAATTTCAGATGATGGTGGCGCAGACGCAGATCGGCAAGGTCGTGACCATCAAGATCATCCGCAACGGTTCCGAAAAAACCGTCCGCGCCAAAATAGGCAAACTGGAACAGCTGTCCTGATACCGCGGACACCATGCACGAAGGGAAAAAACGATGAAAACGGAAATTTCATACGCAGCGTTCAACCGCGGGCTCGATCTGGAGCCGATCAAGTATCTGCTGATCAAGGGAGAGGCCGGTCCCGGCTGGTCCGCCGAGAAAGCGGAGATGCTGGAAACCTGGTACCGCCGGTTTCTCTACCTCGTGCGCGTCCATCCGGACAAAACCCTGGTGCCCAGCAAGGACATCGACACGTTCTGGCACACCCACATCCTCGACAGCAAAAAGTACATGGCCGACTGCGAGAACCTGTTCGGACGGTATTTCCACCACTTCCCCTACTTCGGCCTGCGCGGCGAAGCGGATCGCAGGAACATGCAGGACGCCTTCGACGAAACCGACGCCCTGTTTCTGGAAACGTTCGGCGAATCCCCGGTGAGTTCCGGCGGCGCCGACTGCGGCGGATTGTGCAACGAACCCACGCCCAAACCCAATCGCGAAGACCTCGATTTCGACACCCGCCCGGCGCTGGTGTGAATCCGGTCCGCAAGCAGAGCCAGGGTAGAGTGAGTTCCCGCGTGTTGGACTAGCCCTGCCCTTCCACCTCAAAACCTGCTTTTGCGATGGCGTCGGATATTTCTTCCAGTCCCGTGGCCGCTGCGTCGTATTCCACGGACACCCGCTTCTGCTCCAGTTCCACGCTCACGGCCTGCACGCCCGGCAGCGCCCCCACCGCCTTGTTGATCGTCTCCACGCAATGGCCGCAGCTCATGCCGTTCACGGTGATCGCCTGTTTTGTCATGTTTTTTCTCCTGTGCGCGTTGCCGGCTGAAGTGCGTCTGCCCGCCCCAGCCGAATCTTTCCGGTAATCAAGCCCCGCTTCTCTCCCATTATCCCGCAAAAAATCAACCGTGAGGCCACAAAATCGGGCCCTCTGTGGCCCCTCAATTGTGCCCAAAATTGTCATATTTTACCCCAAATTGTATGAATTGGCGATAATCACCACCCCCGAAAAACCCACCCTTATCGAAATAACCCTTTAAAATTCAATATTTTACAGTTTGGCACGCGAATTGCCATACAAATCATTGAAAACCAACGCAAAATCAGAAGGAGACAGTCATGTTTTACGAGGTGAAAGTGTACAACCCCGATGGGACCGTGAAAAAAGTGGTCTCCACCAACGAACTCAAAGAAACGCACTGGGAAAACTTCAGGAAGTCGGAAGAGTCCATGTCCCTGCAGAATTCCGAGCGCCCGCGGGTGCCGCAATGGGTCAAGCAGACGCTCGACAGCCAGTTCCTGGAATTCTCGGATTTCGGCAACGACGCTTAAACGCCGTTTCCCCGCCTACAGACGGGAAACGGCGCACCGCTCATCTTTCAGGTGCGGGACACCGGACGTCTGCGGTCCGGTTTCTGCTGCCAATGCCGCTCTCATAGCCTGAATTCCGCGGAAGGCAGCCCGCCGCAATCACATTCCCGATTTCACGCCCTCGTTCGCCATCAAACGTATTCCCCTGCATTGAAAAGCACGGAAAAACCGCAGCCGGCCGGTCGTTAATGACTCCATGCCTGCGGTAACGAAAACCGCTGTATTTACGGGAAGTGTGTTCTGAGTTGTTAGCGGTGGGAAACGTAGAGGGACCCGCTGCGAGGCGGGGGAGTCCATCCTCACAAGCGGGTCCGCTAACGGGAGGTAACTCACTTGATTTCAGGGTACTACAAGTGGTTCGGATATTCAATGTTTAAATGAATTCAGAAGAAATTATTTTTAATTTCATTCTAATTAAAGGCCGTTTTTGCAATGCAAAACGAGCGGCGGCGGACCTTAGGCTGTCCGGAGGACCCGGTTATTCACAACATTTTGAGTTTCTTGATATTTCTTTATCAAACGGCTCAAGAAATCCGCGTTCCCGCCGAAAATTTAAACATAGGTCGATCCGGATGATCGACAGAAGGACGGCCCCCGGACAAAACAAACCCCGGAGGCTGGCAGCACCCTCGATTCCAGTTTCATGGAGGAAATGGAAAATGGGCCGCAGCGTTCTTAGATTTCCTGCGCAACTCCCTCCGATTTCTTCCACAAGCAGACAAGTTACTTTTTTGGTGCCTTTGCAGACGTTGCGCGAAAAGCCGCAGGCTCAGCCCGCGTCCGGCGCAACCGCTAAACGGAAAGGCAGCCGCAAACCGGTTTTCCCTAAAGGCGACCGCACCTTCCCGTACAGGAAGAACCCGATAGACATATTATGACGGAATTAGACCCGACATCCCGAGTGGACAGAAAAAACCCCATCAACAAACCCGCACCGAAAATCAAGCGGGGCTCGCAGGCGGCAGCGCCCGCCTCCAAAGAGGTGGACCGGGTGACCCTGTCCTCCAAAGCCCCGCAGGCGGCCGCGGCGAAACCCCAAACTTCATCGGAAATCCGCAAAGATCTGGTGCAGAAATTCCGAACCGTTCTGGAGGAAGGGTCCTATCAGGTGAAGGCGCAGGAGATCGCAGACAAGATGGTTCAGAAAATCCGGGAAAACAAAAACCGGCTGATCCTGTAAAACGCCGCGTGCCGCTTCGCGGGCGGAATCGCGCTCATGCGGTTTTCAGGTCATTCAGATTCGGGAAATTCCCCGTCGCCAGCAGTTTCTCTTCCCAGCGTTTTCCCAGTTTATTCATTCTAAGATCCAGCTTTTCCAGCAGGCGCAGGGACTCGCACTGTGCCAGCGTTTCCATACCCAGGCGCGTGATTCCATTGCTGCGCAGGTCCAGCACCTTGAGCTGCGTCAACATCGGCGACCGCACGATCGCTTCCAGGCCGATGTCGCCGAAACCGTTTTTCCTGAGATCCAGAACTTCCACGTCCTTGACCTCCGGATGCTTGCTCAGGAACACCACCTCCTGCGGGGAAACTTCCATGTCCGCCATTTTGAGCACCCGGGCGTTGAGCTGAATCCGTGAGCGCACGAATTTTTCAAACAACGTGATCTTGCGCGTGCGATGTGCTTTCAGACGTTCGTCGATCAACCGGTTCAGGTCATCGAGGTTGCCCTTGTTTTTATAAAACAGGTCCAGAACATCTTCTTCGTTCAGCTCTTCGGAACTCATGCGGCCTCGCTTCTATAAAATAAACGCCCCTGCCGGAGCACCCCGTATTATAGCTTGGTTTTTCATATTCCCTTAGGTATACTCCTTTCTGTAAGTATTTGGAAAAATTAATAATGGAGAAACCGCGATGGGCGGTATCGGCCTTCCGGAACTGTTGATTGTCCTGGTCATCATCATGATCATCTTTGGCGCCGGAAAAATCCCGCAGATCGGCAGCGCCTTCGGGAAAACCATCAAAAACTTCAAACAGTCCATGAAAGAACCGGACAAGGAACCCGATGGTGTTTCGGTCGATACCATAGCGAACCAGGCGGAAGTGTCCGACGTGGAGGAACCCAAAGCCGTCACCGAACGTTCCGCCCAGGATGCGGATGCGGCTCCATCGCAGGATCCGCTCCGCGAGGCCCCCGATAACAAATAACCGTTCTTCCCACCTTATTTGATATTCCTTATGCCCGGCGTCATCGTCCGCCGCCCTTTCCTTTCGCAGCCTTGAGGTTGGCTCTGTGGATTTCCTGAAACCGCTGATCCAGAAACTCCTCGCCTCGGTTTTGGACATCGCGCCCGTCGTTGCCGTGATGGTTTTCTTTCAGCTGTTCGTGATCCAGAGCCCGCTGCCCGATCTTGAAAAAACCATTCCCGCGATGCTGCTGGTCGTGTTCGGCCTTTTCCTGTTCGTCATGGGACTGGAAACCGCCCTGTTCCCGATGGGCGAATCGCTGGCCGTGCAGTTCACCCGCAAAGGCAATCCCTGGTGGCTGCTGCTGTTCGCCTTCACGCTCGGGTTTTCCACCACCATCGCCGAACCCGCGCTCACCGTCATCGCCAACAAAGCCGGTGAACTGGCCGCCGGCTCCGGAGCGATCGCCTCGGACTCCAGCGCCATCGGCCGTTTCGTGCTGGGGCTGCGATTGACCATCGCCGCTTCCGTCGGCATCGCCATCGCCCTCGGCGTGCTGCGCATCATCCGCGGCTGGCCGCTGATCTGGTTCATCCTCGCGGGTTACAGCCTGATCGTCGTCGCCACGCTGTACGCCCCCAAGGCCATCATCGGCATCGCCTACGATTCCGGCGGCATCACCACCTCCACCATCACGGTGCCCCTGGTGACGGCGCTGGGCGTGAGCCTCGCCGCCTCCATCCGCGGCCGCAACCCGATGACCGACGGATTCGGGCTCATCGCTTTCGCCAGCCTGACACCCATCCTGTTCGTGCTCATCTACGGGATGGCGGTTTACGGAGTGGCCTGATGCACAGCGAATGGTTCGTGCCGATCCTCGATTCTCTGAAAAGCACCCTATGGGACATCGCGCCGATCCTGCTGGTGCTGTTTTTCTTTCAGGCGGTGGTGCTGAGGCGCAAAGTCCCGCACCTGAAGCAGATTCTCACCGGGCTGGTGCTCGTCGTGGTCGGGCTGGCCCTGTTCATCGTCGGTCTCGAACAGGGCATCTTTCCCATCAGCTTTCAGATGGCCGACCGGTTGACCGACTTGCGGTTTCTCACCGGCGGCGACGAAGAAACCGTCCAGTCGATCTTCGAGACCGGCCGCGTGCCGCCTTCCCTGTATGCCTGGACCTACGCGTTCGGTTTTCTGATCGGCTTTGCCACCACGCTCGCCGAACCCGCCCTGATCGCCGTGGCGATCAAGGCCAGCGAGATCTCCACCGGCGCCGTGTCCGCCTGGGGCCTGCGCATCGCCGTGGCGCTCGGCGTCGCCTTCGGCGTGAGTCTGGGGATCTACCGCATCGTCAGCGGCACACCGCTGTACACCTACATCATCGCGGGTTACGTCATCCTTTTGATTCAAACTTATTTTGCTCCCAAAGCTATCATGCCGCTGGCCTACGACTCCGGCGGCGTGACCACCTCGACGGTGACCGTCCCCGTGCTGGCGGCGCTGGGCATCGGCCTCGCTTCGAACGTGCCGGGCCGCTCTCCCCTGCTCGACGGCTTCGGGCTCATCGCCTTCGCATCCCTTTTCCCTATGATGGCCGTGCTGGCCTATGCTAAGATCAGCGAATTGCGGGCGCGGCGGACGGCCCCTAAAAACAAACTGTAAGGAGAAGATACCGACATGCGCTTCAAAGTGATTCTGGCCCTGGTCAACGACGATTACCAGGACACGGTGATCGAAGCGGCCAAGAAAGCCGGCGCCACCGGCGTCACCATTCTGAACGCACGCGGCGAAGGCATTCACGAACAGAAATCCTTTTTCGGACTGACCATGGAATCGAAAAAAGACATGCTGCTGTTTCTGGTCGAAGACATCATTTCCGACGACATCATGGACGCGATCTACCAAGCGGGGAAACTGAACGAGCAAGGCAACGGGATCGCGTTTTCATTTCTGGTGGACCGCGCCATCGGTCTGGAAAGCCAGCTTCCCACTCTGGAAAAAGACGCCAGGCAACACTATTTCTAGCCCTCAATAAAAAGGAACGCCCATGCCGCCTGACAAACGGGTCCGCGACGTGATGATGCCGCAGTTCAAGAAGATCGAAGGCGTCACCCGCGTTTCGGACGCCCTGGCCATGATGAAGAAGGAAAAGATCCACGCCGTGCTGATCGAGCCGCGCAACGAACTGGACGTCTACGGGATCCTCACGCTCAAGGACATCGCCCGCAAAGTCATCGCCGCGCGCCGCAAGCTGCACGAAGCGCACGTGTACGAAATCATGTCCAAGCCGGTCCTGTCCGTCCCGCCGGACATGCCCCTGCCCTACGCGGCCCGGCACATGACCAACTTCAACGTGTCCTACGCCATGGTCCTGTCGAACAACCAGGCCATCGGGCTGGTGTCCCTCAACGGCATCGTCAACATGTGGGATCAGGAATGACCGCGGTTCTTCCGGCACACAACCCAGACATTAAAAGTTGAAGCGTCTGATTTTTTATAAATAAAGGATGGAAAATCAACAATCCTGCACTTGTCCGCACCGGCCGTATGCGGACAATCGACGGAAAATCAACCCTTCCCGATTGGCATCCCGTTTGCATTTAATATCAACCACTTAGGATAACACCACGCGTTTCAGGAACTCCCGATCATGAGTGACATTCAAAAAGGCCTCAGTTTTCTGTTTCTGCCTCTGATCGCAGGCTGCATGGCCCTGGCCGTCGGAGCGGGGAACTGGGAAAGCGAAAACAACCCGTCCGCGAGAGTGAACACCACGCTCAACCATTCGATGCTGGAGGTCCACGCCGCCGCCCGTGAGGCATTGCACACCCTGAACGTGCAGGTGGAGCAGGAAGACAGCATCCGCTCCGGGAAGAAGATCCTGGCGGCGGCCCCCGGCCGCAAGATGCTGCTGATCCTGGAACCGCTGGCCGCATCACAGACCCGGCTGTCCATTCACACCGCCCAGGCGGACGCCCCCAAAGACGCCCTGCTCGAGATCCTGCGCCGCACCCGGAACCGCCTCTGACCGGCACGATAAGCTAGTCATCCCATCTAGGCGAAACGCCCGCCACTAGTTTTATTTATCTTTTATTGAAAACGATCAGGAAGGTTCGCCGCGGTCTCTGCGTTTTTGCAGCGCGGCGGTGATCTTTTCCATGAGGTAGACGAAGTTGACCGGCTTTTCGATCACCGCGAACGCCCCGTCCTGCATGCAGCCTTCGGCGATCTTGAGGCTGGTCACCGCCGTCACCATGATCACCTCCGTGTGCGGGTGCTTGTCCTTGATGAGCTTGAGCACGTCGATGCCGTTCATGTAGGGCATGCGGATGTCCAGCAGCACGCATTCGGGGTCGAACACGTCCACCTTGGCGAGCGCGTCCTTGCCGTCCTGCGCCACCAGCACCCGGAAGTGCTTCAGCTCCAGCATGCGCTTGAGGTTGGAGTGAGCTTTCTTCTCGTCGTCGACGACGAGAATTCGGGTATTTGGGAAAGGATTGTCCACGGAAGTTTTGATACGGGGAATGTTTTTTCGCGGCCTGTGTCTATCTTAACAACGATTGTGCGGCGGGAAAACAGAAATTCAAAGTCATTTCGACTTACCCTTGAACGCCCCTTCCAACTTTGCGATATCCAGCTTTTCCATCTTTAAAAGCACCTGCATCATTCGATCTGTTTTCTTTCTGTCAGGGTCCTTCAACATTTCGTTCAACACTTTCGGCACAATCTGCCAAGACACGCCGAATTTATCTTTCACCCAGCCGCACTGACCTCTACCGTCGGTGGACAGCTTGTCCCATAGTTCGTCCACCTCTTCTTGCGTTTCACAATAGACGATCAACGATATAGCCTCATTGAATTTAAAATGCGGACCGCCATTCAAAGCCAGGAATTCCTGTCCATGCAATGTGAATAAAATCGTCATGACCTGTCCTTCCGGTCCAGGCTGGTCCACTCCATAGCGCGTTACCTGTTTGATCTCGGAATTTGGGAACACCGAGAGATAAAAATCCACAGATTCCTCGGCATTGTCATCAAACCACAAACACGGAGTGATTTTTGGGGAACTCACGTTTTTGCCACCAATCATCCCTTCTTCAGCGAGCTGCCGGTGCTGCTGTCCCAGGTCACCGTTTCCGGGCTGGACACATGCCGCGCCGTCGCCGACCAGCGGTTCCACTCCGCCTCGATGGACACGATCTTGACGCAGGCGTTCATGCCGCCCGCCCCGGCCGTGTGCGAATACAGTTTATTGAGATCGCTGAGAAACGTGTCGTGCTCCGACTTGTAGCGGTCCTGCGCTTCGGCGATGTTGGCCAGCGTGGCCTCGGCGGCGGTGTTGTAGGTGAACGTGATCCGCTTGACCTTGTCGAAATCCACGAAAAAATGCACGTACAGCCACACCGCCACCGGGATGACGGCGAGGCTTCCCATGCCGATCTTCACCTTTTTGTTGTCCGCCAGAATCGCCAGCAGCAGAAACGCCAGCGCGCCGATGAGCGCGTACTGCGAGGCGCGGGTGTAGTATTTCGCCGGCAGCACCTTTTCGCCGCACCGATCCTCGACCGCATCGGCGACCACCGCCTGTGTCAGCACGGCGGCGGACAGGCCGGTTTCCGCCCCCGCCGGAGCGG
>CBDCWG010000004.1:0-13417 GCA_965223345.1 Nitrospinales bacterium | reverse complement strand
TACTGCGCCGTCACGAATGGGCATGTTGAAGTTGCGAAGCTGTTGCTGGAACGAGGCGCGGACCCGGATGCGGACAACGAGTTTTCCTGTACGCCGAGGCGGCGGGCGCAATGGGATGACGCGTCGAAAGAGATGAAAGATCTGTTCAAAAAATATCGTCGATAACGATTTCATTCCATCATGAACCTGTGAAAGCCGACACACGCGTTTCAGCAGATAAAAATTTTCCCGGCACTATCCTTTTATATGCGGACGGGGTGTTCCGTGTCGTTCTGTACGCCACGTGGGTGGGCGCGCTGTGGCTGACGGCGGGGTTTGCCTATGCGGCGATCTCTCTGCTGGGACAGGCGGGCGCGCCGATGCCGGGAATGGTTTTGCAGGGGGTGGGGTTCGAGGCCGCGCTGTCCTCTGTGCTGCTTCTGCATGTGCTGGTCTGGGTGCCGGTGGTCGTGCTGACCGTTTTCCTGTTTCGAAAATGGAAAACCAGAAAGCGGGACTGGGTGCACTTTGCGGTTTCGCTTTTGCTGCTCACGCTGTTTTCCATTCCGCAGGGATACTGGCAGCGGCCCTTCATTCATCTCAACGGGCTGCCCGAGGAACCTGCGCGTTTCTTCGTCCACACGGCGTCGATGGGCGATGCGGGCCTGCTTCGGCTTTTGCTGGACAAGGGACTCGATCCCAAGCCGGAGCTGTTGAACGCCGCGTTTTTCAATGCGGGCATGGAAGGGCAGGTGGCGGCGATGCGGTTTCTGCTTGAACAACGCGCGGACATCGATTATCAGCACGGCGGATTGCAGAGCACGGCGCTGATGTCGGCCGCCGCCCTGGGGCATGGGGATGCGGTGCGATTTCTGTTGGACAAGGGGGCCGATGCCAGCCTCAAGGACAGCCGCGGCCACACCGCGCTGGACAAGGCGAAGCAGTTCGGCAGGGAGGAGATGGCGGCGCTGCTTAAAGCACAAACACAAGGGCTTTAACACGCGGTTTATCAACTCTTCTAAGCGATGCGGCCGGCCGGAAGCCCGCGAAACGCTTTACCGGGAAGGGTTTTCGTGGTTAGATGGGGGATCGTCCACATCATACAGGGTAGCCCATGAACCGCTCGATCCGTTTTTTTATTTGCCTGTTCACGATCACCTGCCTGTTCACGATCACCGCCGTGTTCAGCGTGTCGGTGCCCTCCGCGTCCGCGTTCAGCTTTCAGGAATTCGGCGACAAGATTTCCAAGGAGACGCAGAAACTGCGCCGGGGGGTGGGGCTTGCGGATGAAGACGAAGAAAAGACGGTCTGCGAGGCGGGAAGTTACAAGAAAACCGAAGACTCGATGGCCTGCCTGCTTTGTCCCATCGGCACCTACAGCGACGCCAAGGGCGCAACCCAGTGCACCGCCTGCCCGGACGGCACCACCACGGCGAAACTCGGCGCGGATTCGGCGAACGCCTGCTCCGCCCAGCCCACCGCCGAATCCACAAGCGAAGCGGCCGCGAAAGATTGATCCGGTTTCCCGGCACTTCTTTTTTTATTTGACGGCTGCCGCAATTTTCATGCGACCCCTTTTCATTTTTCTGTTGTCCATTCTCGCATTGCCCGTGGATGTGTGCGCGGAATCGTTCGCCGAGCGGCTGGTTCAAGCGGCGAAGGAGCGCACGCGGCACGCGGTGACCTACGACGGTTCCTACCGCGCCATCGCCTATCCGATGGGGGACGTGCCGGACCACATCGGCGTGTGCACGGACGTGGTGGTGCGCGCCTACCGCAAGGTGGGCATCGACCTGCAGCAGCTCGTTCATGAAGACATGAAGGCGAACTTTTCCGCCTATCCCAAAAACTGGGGGCTCACGCGTCCCGACAGCAACATCGATCACCGGCGCGTGCCGAATCTTAAGACTTTTTTTAAGCGCAAGGGGACATCACTTCCGGTCAGCCGGGAGGCGGGCGACTACCAGGCGGGGGATCTGGTGACGTGGATGCTGCCGGGCAACCTGCCGCACATCGGCATCGTGTCGGACAACACAGCGCCCGGTTCCGCGCGGCCGTTGATCCTGCACAACATCGGCCGCGGGCCGAAAGAGGAGGACGTTCTGTTCGCCTATCCCGTCACGGGCCATTACCGGTATGGGAAGTGATGGATCAGCCGCTGTTGTTCAGGGTTCTGCGGATGGTTTCGATGACTTTGGACTGGATGCGGGACCAGCGCGTGCCGGCGTCTTTGGTGACCTGGATCTCGTCGCCGAGGATCCACACGCCGACGACGCCGGGGATCTCGAACAGGGCGCGGGCAATGGGGTGCCCCTGAGCGAGGCCGGGGTTGGCAAAGGACAGACCCGTTCCCGGGGGGATCAGGGGATTTTCCAGCTTGAATCCGACGAGGTGTTCGTTGCGGGTCGGGACCACTTGAATTTTTACGGTCATGTTTCTTCTCGGGATGGTGTCGATGGTTTCTCTTGCAATCGAATCAGAGGCTGCCGCACTGCGCGCCGCCGCTTTTCATTATAACCTTTCCTGGTAGCCGAACTCGGCGATGGCCTGGTTCAGCACGTTCTGCGTTGCCTCTGCCGCCTGCGGCATGTTCTGAAGCCGGAACAGGTTCACCGCTTTTTGCAGGTTCAGGATCACCAGCCGCTTGAACCGGGGGCCTTCGCGGTAGTTGTACAACGCCCAGCCCAGGTTGCCGTGCGCCTCGGCGTCGTTCTGCCGCCGGTGCACGACGATGTTGAGCTCGCCGATCGCCTCCTGCCAGCGCTCCAGCATGTTGTAGGCGTTGCCGAGGCGCAGCCGCGCGTCGAGATGGGTCGGCTCCAGCTCCAGGGTCTTTTCGAATGCCGCCGCGGCCTTGCCGTAGTCCTTGAGGTTCTTGTGCGCGATCCCCAGATTGTAATGGGCGGTCGGCGATTTGGGGTTCTGCTCGATGGACTTTTCGTACGCTGCCGCCGCTTCCTCGAACCGCTTCTGGGCGCTGAGCTCGTTGCCGCGCTCGAACCAGCCCTGGGCGTCCAGCGCCTGGGCGGAATCCGCGAGGACCCAACCGGTCAAGAGAAATACCGCCAGCAAGCACCGCAACCGTCTCTTCATGGACACGCCCTCCCGACAGCCAGCCGCCTCCCGGTTTTACGGACAACCCGTTCGAATTCAGGACCGGAAACGGCAGATTTTACCTCATTTGCCCAAACTCTGACAAGCCCCACCTCCCCAGGTGGGGGAATGGGTCCGGCGGGGCAGGTCTGTCGGGCTCGTATCGGCACACGGCCTTTGTCATTCATCCATTTTGCACTTCCACGGTGCGCCTTGGCACGCAAAAAACACGGATATCAGCGCTTTTTTTCCGGCAGGCCGCGCCCGGTCACCCAGTAGCGGCCGGCGTTTTTCTGCAGGCGGATGGGGCAGTCCAGCGCTTCTGAGAGCGTCTTTTCGGTGAGCAGGGCGGCCTTTGCCCCCTGCGCGAACAGGGCGCCCTGCTTGAGATAGAGCAGGTGCGTGACGCAGGGCATGATCTCATCGACGTGGTGGGTGACGTACAGGATGCGGGTTCGCGTGCCCGATAGCTTTTCCAGCGTGTCGAGGAACAGCTCGCGCGTCGGGATGTCCAGCCCGTTGCACGGCTCATCGAGGATCAAGAGCCGCGGCTCGTTGATGAGCGCCCGCGCCAGCAGGACGCGCCGCTTCTCCCCGTAGGACAGGCGGCGAAACACATTTCGCGCCAGGGCGCCGATGCCGAGAAAATCCATCCATTCGAGCGCCCGGGCTTTCTGCTGGCGGGAGACGGGTTCGTAGAGGCCGACCGAGGAAAACAATCCGGAGGCCACCACCTCCCAGCCGGTGAGGTGGTCGGCGTGTTTTTCCTGGTACTCGGCGGAGATGTAGCCCATCTCAGCGCGGATTTCCTCGAGCGGGGTCAGCGCGGGCCGGCCGAACCAGCGCACGCCGCCGCCGTAGACGGGCAATAGTTCGCCGAACACGAGCCGGGTGAAGGTGGTCTTGCCGGAACCGTTGTTGCCCACGAGCGCCCAGTTTTCGTTTTCGCGCTGGGTCCAGTCGATGCCGGTCAGGGCGCGGTGGCCGTTGACGTGCACGGTGGCTCTGCGGATTTCAACCAGCGGTGCGTCCATGATCCGGTCACTGGATGGCGATTTTCCTGGCGGCGGGGGCGGGCAGGGCGCCGGCGTTGCCCGCGATCAGTTCGGCCACAGGTATGCCGTCGTAGTACTGGATGATGTTGAGGGTGCCGTATTCCTGCTGGATGCGGAACAGGTTCTTGACGGGAATGCCGAGGATGTACGCCAGGATGACGCGGTTGACGCCGCCGTGGGCGACGATGACGATCTGGCCGTCTTTGTGGCGGGCGACGATGTCTTCGTATCTGGGGATCACCCGTTCACTGAGCTGGAAGAAATTTTCTCCGCCTTCGACGGAAAACGCGGCGATGTTTTTCAGCCGTTCCGCCAGTTGACCGGGATACTTTTCGTTGACTTCCTCGACGCTCATGCCTTCCCAGGCGCCGAAGCACAGCTCGCGGAGTTCGGGGTACGCGGCCGGTGTGAGGCCGTGGGGTTTGGCGATCAGCTCCGCGCCGATGCGGGTGCGCTTGAGATCGCTGGAATAGACGGAATGGATGGGCAGCGCGCGAAACCGCTCCGCCAGCCGCTCGAACTGGGCGCGGCCCTCCGGTGAGAGATCGACATCGTGGTGGCCGTTGAAGCACACCTTGCCGGCGTTGTCGGTCTCGCCGTGGCGGAACAGGTAGATCCTCAGGCCGGGTTTGCCTTGCATGGGAGTTGTGTTGTCAAAGTGCGGGTTGTGGGCGTGGAGAACCCAAAAAAAATGACAGGCCCCGGAAAGGGCCTGTCATCTTGGAATCGCATTTTAAAACCGCTCAGTGACCGCCTCCGCCGCCGCCACTGGTCCAGAGATAGAAGAAATCCAATCCCTGTACTTTCATCAGGCCGATGTTGATCAGCAGGTAGTAGAAAGAGCAGGCGATCATCGCGATGATGAACCAGATGATCGATTTTGCTGTGATAAAAGGTTTCTGGTCGTCTCTAATTTCGTTCATGGTCCTAGCTTTCTCCTGTCGGGTTTATCTTGAATGGGTTCAGGCACCGCCGATCAACGCCACACAGACGCGAACCAGTAGAAAAACCACAATGAGAAGATGACGGTTGCGATGTAAATCCAGGGGCCTGCTTTTTCCTTAAGCTTTTGAATGTCCATTAAAGTAACGCCTCCGAAAATATAAGCGATTCCAGTTTATTCTTGACAGTTTCAAATTCCGAATGATACTTTCAACCGGTTAAAACTGTTAACCACACAAGAGGTTGGAATGGCCAGCAAGGACGGAAAAATCTTCGATACCATCGTTTACATTGGCCTCGGGGTCAATGGTTTGACCGCGTTGTATCTGCTGCTCATGTATTTTGATATTATCTAAACCCCCGAAACTTAACACAGGGGTTTTAAAAGTGTCAAGAGGAAAACCCCCCTTGTTTTTAGAAATATAAGCCCTCCGAACAACCTTGATGAAAGCCGGTCCGGTGTGCCCGGTTCACTTCGGGTAGATCACGTAGAGCATCAGGTACGTCGCCGTGCTGGTCACCAGCAGCAGGGCGAAAATGACCATGGTGCCCCGCCCCAGGATGCGGTGCCTTCGGGCACCGTCCGGCAGCCATTTCTCGATTCCCTTTTCCAGAGACACCACGCCTGCGATGGTGAGAAATATCAGCGCGTACGCGATGCTGGAAGCCATGGAGATGTTGCGCACCACGCTCTGCAGTATCTGGTTGAGGAGCCACAGCCCGGCGATCACCAGCATCACCTTTTTAAAGGTCTCCGGCCGCATTTTGAGGTTTCCGGCTTTCAGGTGGTACTCCCCGTCGACCGTGGCGCTGGCGCGGTAGCCCTGCACCATCATGTACACGGCCATGATGAGGCCCAGCACCACCAGAACGAGGTGGGTCGTCAATATCGGAATGAAGACGTCCTGGTACACTTCTTCCGGCCCTCCGAAGCCTTCTTCGCCTTCCAGAGTCAGCACGCCTAAATTGCGCGCGTAGTAGTAGGCGACGAAGTAGATCACCATCGAGACCATCGAGACCCCGACCAGCTTGTGGTGCCTGGTGCCCTGGGCTTTTTTCGCCAGTCCCCAGGCGATGAGAAACAGCACGGTGAACACCACCGCCAGCAGGTAGCTGAGGTCCGCGCCCAGGGTGCCGGCGCTGGTGATGAATCCTGGTTTTTCGAGTATTTCTTTCATGATATGGATTTACCGGTGGTCAGAGCGGCTGAGCCGGGGTGCGGCGTCACGGCCTCCAGCGCGTTCATCCTCCGGCCTTTTTCAAAATGAAGGTGCCTGCATAAAACTCCACGATCCCCGCGATGGTGGCGTAGAGCAGCGGTTCCATGCCCATCTGGGTGAAGAACATGTACACCACGATGGTGAGCGTGGCGAGCCCCACCAGCTGCAGGGCGCGTCCCAGAAAATACATGATCTGCCGCATGGAGGGATCAGTTCCCCAGAATGGTCCGGACCTGTTTGTTGGCTTCGATCAGTTGATCGATGTTTTTCCGGCCGTACTCGTGAATTTTTTCGCGCACCATGGACAGCACGATCTTCCCCTGCGGCGTGAAGGCGCTGGGCGCGTTGGGGATGCTGTCCAGCTTGCCGCTCTGGGACAGCTCCTGGAACCTGCGGGTGACTTCTTCGTTGTCGAACAGATTGTCTAAAGAGTAGCGGTAGCCGAGCTTGACGTAGTCCCGTTCCTTTTCGGTTTCTTTTTTGGAGTCCCACACGATGTTTTCGATTTCGAAGGTGTCGGGCTTGTGCTCGCCCTGGCTGAGCAGCTTTTTGATCTCCTCGAAGTAGGTGTTCATCTGGCTGTCGTCCTGGATCTCATCTTCCGGAACCTTCGAGCTGATCTCGAACTCGATCTGGTTGTCCTTCAAGGAGGGGCGGCTGATCTCGTAGGTGATGTTGCCGTGGTTGAACCTGCGGCCCTTTTTGGGTTTGAACTTGCCCTGCATCTCCTTGAGCAGTTCGTTGAGGCCTTCGCCGGCAAACTGGCTGAATAGAAGTCCCTTTAGACTCGACATGAAATGTCCTCCAAAATTGCGAATGGCTGCGTTCCCCGGTGTCGGCCGGGAAGCGGAACTGGGAAAAGCTGTGAATAAAATAACATTCTCTGACCGGATAAAAAACGCCTATGTGCAGGCCGCCGGCAAAAAAACGCCGTCCGGCTTGCTGTCTGCGTGCCGGACGCAGCCGGGGCCGTTCCTTCGCCCGTTTGGGGACGAAGCAGGACACGGCCATGCGGTCTCCGGGATTCCGGCCGGGGGCGCTGCGGTGGCGGTCAGAAACCGGCCGTTTCGGGCGGATTCGAAGCGAGGGAAGGGGAGCTGAACGCGCCGCCGGTCTTCACAAACCGGGGCGAACCGT
Source organism: Nitrospinales bacterium (assembly GCA_965223345.1). Taxonomy (GTDB): domain Bacteria; phylum Nitrospinota; class Nitrospinia; order Nitrospinales; family VA-1; genus CBDCWG01. Next base: position 5,991 of record CBDCWG010000004.1, on the reverse strand, counting down.
CCTGCTGATAGCTGAACCGCATCTTGATGCAGCCGGTTTCCTTGTTGTCGCAGTAGAAACTCAAAAACTGCACTTTGGCGTATTTGTTGTCCGCGGTGCGCACGGCGTAGACGTTCTTTTTCGCCGTGAGCTTGTGGGTGAGGTAATTGTACTTGTACCATTTCAGCAGGACCGGGTTTTCCGTTTCGGTCTTGGTTGCGATGTCCGGGATGTAGGGCTCGGTGGGCACTTCGGCGATCTCTTCGAATTTGCCGGACTTGAGATCGATGAGTCCCGCTTTGCCGATTTTGTTGGTGGCGCCGCCGTTGGAGATCACCTTGCCGCGGCGGAATGCCAGATCCCATTCCAGGGACGTCGGGTCGTGGATCTTGACCACCGAACCGCGCGAGAAATCGAAATAGGTCCAGTCCTTCTCGGACGACGCGTTGACGGTCACGTACTGCGTGTCCAGCAGGTTCGCCGGTTTCTGGGCGATGGGCGGATTGTTCGGCTTGACGGCTTCGCCTTTCTGCGGCAGGTTCACGCTCGGCGAATTCCAGAAGTCCTCCATCTGGATCAGTTTCGCCGGCAGCCAGAAAATGCCGATCAGAAGCAGCGACAGGCAGAGATTGAGCAGAAACAGATTGCGCCACATTTTGCGCTTCTTGTCGATATTCTGCGGCGCCTGCTGCCCGGGAGAAGAGAACGGATGTTGGTTGGTGTCTATATTTTCATTCATGGCGATCGAGTTTGAGCGGTCGTCTGTGAGTTGCATTAGGTTTCAGGCCCTCTATTGTACCGCGTCCGGGGCCTGTGCTCACGGATTTTTGGAGATTTTTTGTTCGGCGCCGGAGATTTTGCGGAACTCCCGCAGCACGTTTTTCATGGCCGAGCGGGAGAGTTCCTCCTTGTTCAGCCAGTGGGTCTGCCCGCCGGCGAAGAAATTCCGCAGGTTGGGCGTCTGGGAGCCGACGAAACGGGCGCCCCAGATCACCTCTCCGGTGGTCTTGCTGACCAGAAAGGCGCCGAATTCGACGCCGCTGGAAAGGCTTTCCTTGAGCTTGCCGCGGTTGTCGATGTAATGGTCCATGTACTTGGTCACCGCCCCGATGAGCACCGCGTCCACGTGTTCGTCGGCGTAGGGCAGCTCCGTCAGCAGCACCTCTTTCTTCGGCATTCCGGAGGACGGGGCGGGGCGGCTCTTGGTGATCTTCAGGCGGGCGTCCTCCCGGCCCTTGGCCGGCGGGATGACGCGGAACTGGCCGTAGCGCTGCAATTCCTGAAACACCTGGCTTGCGACCACGTATCCGGCGTTCTCGTCCTTGAACAGGCCTGTGGTTTTGTTTTCAAAACCGGCGACGCCGATGTTTCGGGTCTTGACGAACGCCTGCTGGTTGAATATTTTGCTCTGGACTTTGTCCACCGGCGGCAGGGACAACAATTCCCTGTAATATTTAGGGAAATCCTCGCCACGGGCGAAGTTTTTTATATAATCGGGAAAAGGATGCGGCTCGTTGATTTCCGGCGTCAGGTTGGGAAACAGCGATTTGTGAGGCGGCCGCTTGGTGTCGTTCAACGGATTGTAGCCCAGCGTTTCGTCGGTGTCCGAATCGTTGAACTGCTGGAACGCGTCTCCGATGGGAGTCGCCTGGACGGCGCCGGGCCATGCGGAAACGAGGGCCAGGGCGGCGAAAGCCGAAAATCCCATACACAGGGCCCACTGATGCGGTCTGTTGAACACGAGTCTGCCTCCCCCTGATGGTGTGGACGGTGATTTTACAATCCCGATAATTCCAATATAGCACAGGCCCTATTGAATTCAACCGGGTTTGCGTGGACGGCGCGCGGCTTCGATGGCCCGTACGGGGCGGTTTCGCCGTTGGACGCCGAATGGCCTGAAAACGATTGAAAAACCGGACTTTTCTTTTTCATTGGCCGATTCCGCATGGCGGGTTCGGCCGCAGGGCGAAATCAAAGACCCGCAGCCGGCCCGTTCCGGATGGTTCAGTCGGGTCCGGCCTGCGTCCCTTGCAACCCTTTTTCTGATTAGGCGGCGACGATGAATCCTTCCGGCAACCGGGCTTTCGACTGGGTGTCCGCCGGGTCCACGCCCTGGATCCTGGCGCTCCTGACCCTCACGGCGCTGGCGTTTTTCGCCGCGGCGCTGCTGCCCAAACTGAAAGTGCTGCTGAAAGCGGAGAAAGAGAACCGCTTCGATAAGCCGCTGCAGCGGATTGGGCACACGTTCAAGATCGCCTTTCTGCAGACCAAGCTGTTCAAGCGCCAGCCGGCGGGGTGGATGCATGCCCTCATATTCTGGGGGTTTCTGGTCCTGCTGCTCAGGGCGTCGCATTTTTTCGTGATCGGCTTTTTTCCCGGCCTGCCGATCCCGCTGCCGGGGTTCGAGGCGGTGCACAATCTCTACATGCTGATCAAGGACGGGTTCGTGCTGCTGGTGCTGCTGGCGGCCACCTATGCGCTGTTCCGGCGGCTCATCCTGCGGCCGCCGCGGCTCACCCTGTCCGGCGAGGGAAACCTCATCCTGGTGCTGATCCTGATCATCATGGTCACGGACGTGGTGTTCGAAGCGGCGTATTTCGCCAAACACCCGGAAGCCGCCTCGATGTGGGAACCGCTGGGACTGGCGTTCGCGCCGCTGCTGGCGGCGGTTCCGGAGGGGGCGCGGGTGTTTCTGCACAACGGCGCTTACTGGGGTCATGTGGTGAGCATCCTGTTCTTTCTCACGCTGCTGCCGCGCAGCAAGCATTTTCACATCCTCACCTCCATCCCCAACGTGTTTTTCTCGCACGTGACGGGACGCGGCAACCAGATCGCACGCATCGATTTTGAAGACGAGAGCAAGGAGAGCTTTGGCGTCACGCGGATCCTGGATTTTTCCTGGAAGCAGCTTCTCGATCTGCACACCTGCACCGAATGCGGCCGCTGCGATCTTGTGTGCCCGGCGCTCTCCAGCGGCAAACCGCTTTCGCCGAAAGAGCTGACGGTGGACCTCAGAAATCACCTGAACCGGGAGAGCGCGGGCCCCGAAAACACGGAGGGCGGCGCGCTGTTGGGAGGCGTGATCCAGGATGAGACGCTGTGGTCCTGCACCACCTGCGGCGCCTGCGAGGAGGAGTGCCCGGTGATGATCGAGTACGTGAACAAGGTGGTGGACCTGAGGCGCGGCCTGGTGCTGAGCGAGGACCGTTATCCCGCCGAGTTCACGCGCGCGTTCAAATCGCTGGAGACCAACAGCAACCCCTGGGGTTTCGGCAGAAACACCCGCGCGGACTGGGCGAAGGACCTCGACGTCAAAATCTGGGACAAGGCCAAGCCCACCGAGTACCTGTATTTCGTCGGCTGCAACGGCTCCTTCGACAACCGCGGCAAGCGGATCGCCGTGTCCGTGGTTCAGGCGCTCAAAAAAGCAGGCGTGGATTTTTCCATACTGGGCATGGACGAAGGCTGCACGGGCGATCCGGCCCGGCGCGCGGGCAACGAATACCTGTTCGAGATGCTGGCGACGCAGAACGCGGAAACCTTCAAGGCCCAGGGCGTGCGCAGGGTCATCACGCACTGCCCGCACTGCTTCAACTCGCTGCTCAACGAGTATCCCGACTTCGGCGTCGATCTGGAAGTGATCCATCACAGCGAGCTGCTTGAGACCCTGATGCGCGAGGGCAAGATCACGGCGGACGCGCAGGACGCGGGGACGGTGGTGTACCACGACTCCTGCTATCTGGGCCGCCACAACCAGCAATACGATCCGCCGCGCGGCGTGCTTGCACAGGCGGCGGACGCGGATGCGCTCAAGGAAGTGGAAGCGAGCCGCGAGCGCGGCAGCTGCTGCGGCGCGGGCGGCGCACGCTTTCTGCTGGAAGAGAAAACCGGCACGCGCATGAGCCACAACCGCATCGACGAGCTGATGGCGGCCAAACCGGACACCATCGCCGTGTCCTGCCCCTACTGCGTCCTCATGCTGGAAGACGGGCTCAAGGGCAAAGGTTTGCAGGACACCGTGAAGGTGAAGGACATCGGCGAGATCGTCGGCGGGACGTGACGCCGGGAAAAGACGAAGGCCATTGGACAGGATGTACAGGATAAAAGCGAGGATGAAGGCTGAATCAAAAAAGCAAAGACTGGAAAAGGAGTCTCGCGCCAAGACGCAAAGCCGCAAAGAAAAGCGGGAGACAGGATAAAAAGCGAGGATGCAGAACAAGAATTAAAAAGTACCGGGGATCGCGTGAAGGCGCAAAGAAAACGGAATGAGAGTAATTTAATAATTCCTCTCCCCACATCGGGGGGAGAGGATTTAGGTGAGGGGGGGAGAAACAGAAATAGAATCAGGCAGGATTAATGCTGATGACAAAGGTCGATAAAAGCAAAAAGCAGAATTCACCGCAAAGACGCAGAGGACGCAAAGAAAGAATCAAGATGAAAGTTGGGCAATTAACTAACAGGAATATTGGGAATGGATAAAGAAAAACTGGTCAAATGGGAACCCATCGAAAAAATTGAAAAAGAAATGTATCTGGAAGGGTTGCATGACGATTGGGAAGGATTTCGCCTGTTGTTGAGGGGTGTGGAAAAATCATCAGGAATGCTTAGAATCACTTTTGATCCGGCCTGGTCGTATCGTTACATCGACGAAGGAGATTATTTAAAAAGTTTAGGTGAATTGAGTAAATATATTGATGGTGCATGGCCCTTGTATATTGTGGAGAATTCCAAATATATTGAATGGTTCAATGAAGAAAGTCTGGGCATGCATAAAGATGACGATATCGTACATTATGCAATTTACACTCCGGTTGATTTGGTGGATGTTTTATCCGCTTTCCCGCCAAAGGTGGAATGGTTGTGAGTTAGAAATAGAAACCCCAAATACGCCCGCACGCAATTAGAACCCGATACTGAAACATCAATCCACAGCCAGCGTGACGGCGATGCCGCCCATGACGTCGTTCAGCTTGAAATCCTTTTTGGGGCTGTTGCGGTTGGCGTTGTGGCACTGGACGCAGGAAGGGGTCACCGCGAGATCGGGGTAGATGGCGCGGAAGTAGCGCTTGCCTGCAAGCTGCACCGTTTCCACGAAAGGCCGTGTCGGGTTTCGCGCGATCGCCTGCAGGCCCGTTCTTTCGAACGAGTTGGCCGGGCCGTTGTTCTTGTTGATGGGCCACAGGCTGAGCAGGCGGAAGTCCATGTTGACTTTTTTCTGCCGCACCAGTTTGAACGTCGCGGCGAGGAACTGGGCGGGGAGGGGCAGACCGTTTTCCAGCGCCCAGTGCTCTGAAGCGCGCAGGATGCCTTTTTCCTGCAGCCGCTCGACGATCAGGGTCGAATAGACGGTCCGGTCCGCCTGCAGAATGTCGTGAACGTATTCGGCCACCACTTCGGGCGCCAGTGTTTCCTTCTCCCGGCCATTGGATAGTTCATCCTGACTAAATTGAAATTCGATCAAGACACCGCCCATGACATCGCCTATAATGAAGTCGTTTTTGGGCGACTCTGCATGCAGGTTGTGACAGGCAACGCAGGACGCGTTGGTCGCAACATCGGGATAGACGATGCGGAAGATCGTTCTGCCCGCCCGGCGTTCGATCCAGGAAACCGGTTCCTGGGGACGGTTCACCACCGATTGAAACGCATCCTCCTCCTTGCCCTTGCGGGGAACATTTTCCTTGTTGATGGGCCAGAGACTCTTCAGATAATAGCTCACTCCGGTATCCGCACGATTGGACAGCTCGGAGGATTTTCTCAGGAACTGCGCCGGCAACAGCAGCGTGTTTTCGGTTTCCCAGTGTTCCGTCGCTTTGATCGTGCCGGTGTTTTCCAGCCTGTCCACGATGTAGCCGGAATAGAGGGTGCGGTTGGCCTCGATGACGGCGTGAATGTAGTCGGCCGCGGTCTTGAGGGGGATGCGCCCTTCATCGCGGGGAGTTTCTTCGGACTGAAGGGAGGGAGTCCACAATCCGATCCCGGACAAAAAAATAATCAGACAGCCGGCCAGCG
>CBDCWG010000003.1:0-13485 GCA_965223345.1 Nitrospinales bacterium | reverse complement strand
GCCCAGCGTCCGCGCTTCGCCCAGGAGCTTGTAGGTCTCCGCGTCGTCGTAGGGAATCGCCTGAATGTCGAGGTCGATGTCCTTCGCCTCCTTGATGAGCCGGAGCGCCTGGTCGATGACCGTCAGCGTCTTGAGCCCGAGAAAATCCATCTTGAGCATCCCGAGCTTTTCCACGCTGCCCATCGAGAACTGGGTCACGACCTCGTCGTTGCCGCCTTTGTAGAGCGGCAGAAACTGAGTCAGCGGTTGCGAGGAGATGACCACCCCCGCCGCGTGCGTCGAGCAGTGGCGCGGCAGCCCTTCCAGCGCGCTGGCGATGTCCAGAAGCTCCGCCACCTTCTCGCTCTCCTTGCGCATCTGGTTGAAGCGCGGCTCTTCGTTGAACGCGTCGTTGAGCGTGATGTTCAGCCGGTTGGGCACCAGCTTGGCGATCTTGTCGACCTCGCCGTAGGTCATGTCGAGCACCCGGCCGACGTCGCGCAGCACGCCCTTGGCATTCATGCTGCCGAAGGTGATGATCTGCGACACGTTCTGGTTGCCGCCGTATTTTTCCGTCACGTACTGAATGACCGCGTCCCGCCCCTGGATGCAGAAGTCGATGTCGATATCCGGCATGCTCACCCGCTCCGGGTTCAGAAACCGCTCGAACAGCAGGCCGTACTCCAGAGGATCGATGTCGGTGATGCGCAGCGCGTAGGCGACGACGCTGCCCGCGGCGGAGCCGCGCCCCGGCCCCACCGGGATGTCCTGGCTTTTGGCGTGGTGGATGAAATCCCACACGATGAGGAAATAGCCCGGATAGCCCATCTTGCGGATGATCCCCAGTTCCTCATCCAGGCGCGCCTCGTACGCGGAGGTGTCCGGCTCGGTGCCCTGACCGCGCATCCATTCCAGCCGTTCGTTGAGCCCTTCGCGCGCCCGTTCCTCCAGATAGGTTTCCAGCGTGTAGCCCTCGGGCACCGGGTATTCCGGCAGGTTGAGCTTGTCGAATTCGATATGGAGGTCGCAGCGTTCGGCGATCTTGAGCGTGTTCTCGATGGCTTCCGGCACTTCCTTGAACAGCTCGATCATCTCCTCGGGAGACTTGAAATAATACTCGTCCGAGGGGTACTGCATGCGGTACTGGTCGCTGATGGTCTTTCCCGTCTGCAAACATAAAAGAATTTCGTGCGCCCGGAAATCCTTGCGTTCCAGATAATGGCAGTTGTTGGTGGCCACCACCGGCAGCGACAGCTTCTCGCCCAGGCGGATCAGGTCGCGGTTGATCTTGTCCTGGTAGTCCTGCTTGTGGTTTTGCAGCTCGAGGAAAAAATTGTCCGGCCCCATGATGTCGCGGTACTGCTCGGCGATCTTGACCGCGCGCGGGAAGTTCTCCTTGTTGAGGTTGTAAGCCACTTCTCCGCGCCCACAGGAGCTGAGCGCGATCAGGCCCTCGGCGTGCTCGGCCAGCAGTTCCTTATCGATCCGCGGCTTGTAGTAAAAGCCCTCCAGGTAGGCGGAAGTGACCAGGCGCATTAAATTTTTATAGCCCGTGTCGTTCTCGGCCAGCAGGATGAGGTGGTAGGAGGCGTCGCGCAGGCGGTGGTTGCTGGATTTTTCGGTCCGGCTCTCGGGCGCGACGTACACCTCGCAGCCGATGATCGGCTTGAGGCCGTGCTTTTTCGCGCCGTTGTAAAACTCCACCGCGCCGAACAGGTTGCCGTGGTCGGTCATGGCGACCGCGGGCATGCCGTATTCCGCCGCGCGCTGGAACAGGGCGTCGTGCCGGATCGAGGAATCCAGCAGGCTGTACATCGTGTGCAGGTGCAGGTGTACGAAACTGGCCGGTTGCGTCATCGGTTTCAGCTCAAGACTTTTTCGATGGGGACGTAGTCCATTTCCAGGGCGTCCGCCACCGCCGGGTGGGTCACGTGCCCCTTGCAGACATTGAGCCCCAGGCTCAGCGCCGGGTTTTCGCGGAACGCCCGCTCATAGCCTTTCTCCGCCAGCTCCAGCGCGTAAGGCAGCGTGGCGTTGGTGAGCGCGAACGTGGAAGTGCGCGCCAGCGCCCCCGGCATGTTGGCGACGCAGTAATGCACGACGCCCTCTTCCTCATAGATGGGATTGCTGTGCGTCGTCGGCCGCGAGGTCTCGAACACGCCGCCCTGGTCGATCCCCACATCCACCACCACCGAGCCGGGTTTCATCGCCTTCATCATTTCGCGCGTCACCAGTTTCGGAGCTTTCGCTCCGGGGATGAGCACCGCGCCGACCACCACGTCCGCCGAGCGCAACGAATCCATCATGTTGATGCGGTTCGACATGAGCGTGCGCACGCGCGCGCCGAAGATGTCGTCGAGGTAGCGCAACCGCGCCAGGTCGATATCCAGCACGGTCACCATCGCGCCGGTGCCGATGGCCATCTTCGCCGCGTTGCTGCCGACGATGCCGCCGCCGATGATCACCACGTGCCCCGGATCGACGCCGGGCACGCCGCCGAGCAGGATGCCGCGGCCGCCGTTTTCCCCTTCCAGGCACTTGGCCCCTTCGTGGATCGACATCCTGCCCGCCACCTCGCTCATCGGGATGAGCAGCGGCAGCGACCGGTCCGGCAGCTGCACGGTCTCGTAGGCGATGCCGATGACCTTCCGGTCGAGCAGCGCCTGCGCCAGCTTTTTGGCAGGCGCCAGGTGCAGGTAGGTGTAGAGGATCTGTCCTTCCCGCAGCAGGCCGTATTCCTCTTCGAGCGGCTCCTTCACCTTGATGATCATCTCCGCCTGCGCGTAGATGACGTCCCGGCTGGTGATGCGCGCGCCCTGTTCCTCGAACTGCAAATCTCTCAGGCCGCTGCCCATGCCCGCGTCCTTTTCGATCAGAACTTCGTGCCCCCGCGACGCCAGCTCGTGCACGCCGGCGGGCGTCAGGGAGATGCGGTCCTCGTCCTCTTTGATTTCCTTAGGTACACCGATAATCATGGATACGCCTCGATTCCGCTTTAACAGGTGGATTGCGCCGCTTTGGGAAGGTATTCCGGGCACCGGAACGACCCGGTGTGGACGGTATCATTTATACCGAAATTCGCCGCCGTCCTCACCTGAATTTTTATCGCGCGGACTTAAGCGGGTTTGATCTTTCAGGTATAATCTTATAGATTGATGCCGCTGCCGTCTTGCAAATTATATCTGGAACCCACAGTTGGAAAAAGTCGCAAAATCGGAACTGGAATCACGCATCCGCTCGCGCCTGAACGCGGACAAAACGCTGCTCGATCTGGACGATCGGGACATCGGCGTTGAGGAATTGAAATTCATCGACGACATGGAGGGTCTGGCATCGGTCGAGCAGTTGTATCTAAGCCACAACCACTTGTCCGGCGACGCCGTCGCGGCCCTCACCGGACTCAGGGCGTTTCCCAACCTGAAGAAGCTGTACTTGAACCACAACAACCTGGGTGACGATGAGGCGGCCCTGCTGGCCGAGTCCGAAAGCATGCGCGGGCTCAAATGCCTCATGCTGGAAGCCAACAACATCGGCCCTGAAGGCGCGAAACACCTGGCGGATTCGAAAAATTTCCCGGAACTGGAAATCCTGTATCTCGACAGCAACCCCATCGGCGCCGAAGGCACCGAAGCCATCGCCGCATCCAGCGCCTTTCCGGCAATGACCGCGCTGCACCTGGACAGCACCGGCATGGGCGATGCGGGCGCCGTGGCGCTGGCGAATGCGGAACGCCTCGCGCCGCTTGTGAAATTGTATCTGTGTTCCAACCGGATCGGCAACGAAGGCGCCATCGCTCTGGCCAGCTCGCCGCACCTGACGAACCTCAAGGTGCTCAGCATCTGGCGGAACGAAATCCGCGACGCCGGCGGCCAGGCCATCGCCAATTCGGAAACCTTCAGCAAACTGGAACGGCTCTACATGAGCCTCAATCTCATCGACCGGCCGGTGCGTAAAATCATCCGCGGCTCCGGCCTGGCGAAACGGCTGAAAACCCTGGTGATGGACTGAGCCCACCCGCACCCGACGAAAGACGATGGACTACAAATTCACCTACAACAAGCTGTTCAACTGGATCTTCCACATCGGCGTGATCTTCAACATCTGCCTGGTGATCTGGATCTTTCTGGTGTTCTTCGATGTGATTTAGCGGCGGGTCAGGCCAGCTCCATGGGAGCGGCCGCCTTGACGAGGAATTCCTGATTCCTCCACTTCAGCTTGTCCTTGTGGATCAGGAAATCGCCCTGGGTGTTGCGGAAGGGCCGCCATTCGCGGTCGATGTACACTTCGTTGGGACGGAAGCTCGCCTTGTACATCAGCGACTGGTTGTTGGCGATGTAGTACCCCAGATAGAAATACTTGATTCCCTGCCGTTTGGAAAACTCAAGCTGCTTTAAGATGCTGAAGGTTCCCAGGCTCATCTTGGGATGCGGCGCCACGTAAAACGTGTAAATGGCGGAAAACGTGTTGCTGGTGAAATCGCCCAGGGCGACGCCGATCAGCGTGTCACCCCAGTAATACTCGAACTCGATCCCGTACGGCGTGTTGACGTAAAAGGACAGGCGGAAGTTCTGCTCGTCCTCGACGTCGTCCTGCAGGGACTGGAACCGCTTTTTGTGCTCCAGGTAGAGCTTGAATTTGCGGTCCGTGTATTTGGGCGCTCCCACCTTGATTTTGATGCCCTTGCAGGCTTTGAGCGCCCGTCTCTGGCTGCGTGTGATGTGAAAATCGTCCGTCCGGACGCGGATGGGGATGCACTGGAAGCAGTCCTGACAGCGGGGCCGGAAAAAATAATCGCCGAAATGACGCATGCCGTGCGCCAGCAGGTATTCGAATTCCACCTCGGAAACGTCTTCCAGCAGGTATTCCTCGAACAGCGACTCGCGATCCTTGAAATAACCGCATTGAAATTTCTTGGAATCGATAAAGTGGGCCAGCATCGCTCTAAAGAAAAAGGGGACCCGCCATCAACGGTTTTCCCGTGTATATCCCTAATGCCTTCTATTGTAAATCATTTATTTTTCAAATCCACCTTAAAGGCTTTCGCATCAGGACGATCGAAGTCAAACGGAATTCCCCGCTCCGAACCCGCCACATTTTCAGTCCTGGCAGAGGGTGCGTTTCCCCTTGATTTGAAATTGCGAACGCCGTTGCAAAGTCGCGGCTTTTATGATTAACTGAGCCCGCTTTCACGATCGCAGCGCAAAAAATACCGCTTTTCTTTCGCCTGGACGGAGCTTTTTCCTTTTTGAGGATCTCAAATTAGTGAACGTCTCGGTCGTCATCCCCACGCTCAACGAATCCACAGTCTTACAACGAACGCTCAGCGCCGTCCAGCGGCACCGGCCGCACGAAATCATCGTGGCCGACGGCGGCAGCGAGGACGGGACCCGCGCCATCGCCGAATCCTACGCCACGAAAATCGTCGAAAGCCCGCCCGGGCGGGCCCGGCAGATGAACGCCGGAGCCCAGGCGGCGACCGGCGACCTCCTGCTGTTCCTGCACGCCGACAGCGAGGTGGACCGCGACAGCTACCGCAAGATGGTCGCCGTCATGGCGGAAAACGGGCGCGTCGGCGGCGCCTTCAGCCTGGCCATCGCATCCGAGAAGATGTCGCTCAGGCTCATCGCCCGGCTCGCAACCCTGCGCTCCCGCTACCTGAACCTGGTTTACGGCGACCAGGCCATCTTCGTCAAGTCCAGCACCTTCAAAGAGCTGGACGGCTTCCGCTCGCTGCCCATCTGCGAGGACCTGGACTTTTTCAAGCGTCTCAAGCAAAAGGGCCCCACCGTCGTGCTCAAGGAGAAGGCCCGCACCTCGCCGCGCCGCTGGCTCACCGAAGGCGTGTGGTTCACCACCCTGCGCAATTCCGTCATCGCCACCCTGTTCCTGCTGGGCTTCTCACCGCGAACCTTAAGCAAATGGTACCTGGTGATCCGCTGAGCCCTCGCCCCCGCATTCGGAAACCGTTACAAAAACAGCCGTTATTAACCAATTCAAACCCCTTGAATCCCGTCCGGGCAATTCTTATAATGTTAGATTCATGAACGTTTCCCACACCGCGTGCGGTCAAAACCACTGAAATTCCCATGGGAAAGAAAAAATCCCGCAACAAACCCAAATCCCCCGCCCCGAAAGCGCAATCCCAAGGCAAGGCGAAGCTCATCGGCCTGGCTCTGGCCGTGGCCGTCGCCCTGAGCGGAGTGTACGTGGCCACCAAGCCGCCCGCAAACGTGCAGCCGGTGGCGCCGGCGACGGGGACGCTCATCGAAACGCGGCCAGTGCTCTCGGACGCGCTGTTCACCGGCAAGGTGGCGCAGGCCTACCGCATCGCGGCGGAAATCCCCAAGGTCATCGACAGCCAGTTCTGCTATTGCTACTGCAAGAAGGAGCACGGGCACAAGACGCTGCTGACCTGCTTCACCAATAGGCACGGCGCCAAGTGCGACATCTGCATCAACGAGGTGCTGTATGCCTACGAGCTGTACAAACAGGGCTACACGCTCGACGACATCGTGATCGCCATCGACAAGAAATTCTACCGCCCCTACAAAAAGCATAAGGCGTTATAATAGAACCATGGAAAACGCAATCGAACAGAAACCCGTCGGCATTTACATCCCCTACGCGCTGCTGGTGACGGCGCTGCTCTCCATCTTCATCATCACGCTGAACAAGCAGCCGCTGGAACCGGGCAAGACGGAATACCCCTCGGTGTCCTTTCTCGCGCCCAATTTCGAGCTGGAATCGCTCACCGGCGGCAAGGTGAACCTGCTGGACTACCGCGGCAAGGTGGTGTTCATCAATTTCTGGGCCACCTGGTGCGGCACCTGCGAGGTGGAGATGCCCTCGATGGAAAAACTCTACCAGCGCTACAAAGATGACGGCTTCGAGATGCTGACCATCAGCATCGACAAGGACCCATCGCTGATCCAGCCGTTCATGGACAAATACAACCTGACCTTCCCGGTGCTGCTGGACCCGGAAAGCGAAATCGCCAAGCAGCGCTACAAAACCACCGGCGTTCCCGAAACTTTCATCGTCAACCGCGACGGGCTCATCATCTACAAGAAGATCGGTCCGGACGACTGGGCCACCGACGAGATGATGGAAGCGTTCGCGCGGATCGTCCTGGAGAGCTGATATGAAACCCTGCACTCTGGCTCTGGCAATCGCGTTGTTTTTCACCGCCGCGCAGGCTTTCGCGCACGGCGGCCACCAGCACGAGGAGGAAGAGGCCGCGGCCGTGGAAGCGGAAGCGCCCGCGGCGATGGATTCCATCTACGCTGCAGGAGAAGAAGACGCAGGCCCGGCAGCCGATTCGATCTATGCCGCGGACGCCGAAGGCGAAGCGATGGACAGCCCGGATCTTTTTTCCGGGCAGGATCTTCTGGGCGGCGAAGCGCCGGCGATGGACATGGAGTTGATGCAGCACGACGATCACAGCGGCGGCGGGCACGCGGATCACAACATGCCGGAAGTCGAGCTCGCCGAGCACGAGATGGTTTCCCCCGCTTCCAAGGGCTACGGCGTGGCGGCGGCGATCACGGTGCTGTCCGGACTGCTGTTCGGATTTCTGAGCTTCAAACGGCCCAACGAATGATTCCCGGTCTCCGGGATTGAACCTGATCCATCACCCGGCGAGCCGGGTCACCCCATACAGCGATGGCGAACGGCATCACGCAGATCATCAAGGAACGCCTCGGCCTGCAACTGCTCGAATACGACATCGAGGAGCACGCCAACACGATCCCGTATTCCCTCGGCGGCATGACCGCCTCCGCCTTCACCATCCTGGTGCTGAGCGGCATCCTGCTGGCGCAGTTTTACATCCCCGACCCCGAGCGCGCCAACCAGAGCCTGCACTACCTGAACGATCAGATCTATCTGGGCTGGTTTGTGCGCGGCATCCATTTCTGGGCGGCGGAGGTGCTCACCGTGACGCTCGTCCTGCACATGCTGCGCGTGTTCTGGACCGCCGCCTACAAAAAACCGCGTGAGGTCAACTGGCTCATCGGCGTCGCGCTGCTGCTGATGATGGTGAACCTGCTGTTCACCGGCACCGTGCTCAAGTGGGACCAGGAAGCCTACGAAGCGCTGGACCACTTCCTCTGGGTGGTCGAGGGCATGGGCATTTTCGGCGCGCCGTTCACCGAAAAATTCGCCCAGGGCGTGCCGCTGCTCTCGCGCATCTACATGGCGCACATCTCGCTGCTGCCGCTCATCACCGTGATGCTGCTGGGCCTGCACATGTTCTACATCAAGTACCACAAGCTCTCGCCGCTGCCGGACAAACCCGAAGGCGGCCGGACCATCAAGTTCACCCAGCACATGGCGTACCTGAGACGCGGCGGAGCCGGCGTGTTTCTGCTCATCTGCATCCTGGCGCTGCTCATCGCGCCGCCGCTTGGAGACAAGCCGATACCGGGGCTGGAAGTCACCAAGCCGCCGTGGCAGTTCGTGTGGCTGTACGCGCTGGAAAACCTGTGGGTGCCGTTTCTCGTGGTGGCGCCGCTTGCGCTGGTCGGCATCCTGGTGATCATCCCCTTCATCGACCGCAGCGAGGAACGCCGCTGGCAGAAACGCCCCATCGCCACCGCGTTCGTGATCTTCATGGTCGTCCTGATGGTCGGGCTCATCATCTGGGGCAAAGTCACCACCATGACCCACACCATGTAGCCGCATGGCCGGCCGCATCCAGCTTGAAATCCTGACCAAAGACGACTGCCCCCTCTGCGACGACGCCAAAGACGTCGTGCGTCAGGTCCTGCCCGCCTACCCGGCGGACCTCACCCTGACCGACATCACCACCGACGCCGGACTGTTCGCGGCCTACAAGGAAAAGATCCCCGTCCTGAGAATCAACGGCGAGGACACGTTCGTCTACAAAGTCCACCCCGTGACCCTGCGCAAGAAACTGGATTTATTGATCAAGGAATGAAGGGGGGACGGAATGAGAAAATGCAGCAGGCCGTCATCCGCGTCGGTTTTGCACCGGTGCGGATTTTGGTGTAGTATTTCCACTCCCGGTCACAACCACGCAGGAGCCGTTGCGGTTGCAGAATCTGCAACTGCCATTGAAAGTCATGAGTCAGTCCCACTCACAATTCACAGGAACGATTCCGGAAATCTACGACACGTATCTCGGCCCCTTGCTGTTCGAGTTCACGGCGAAGGATCTGGCTTCCCGAGTTCGGGACCACATCGCTTCCCACAGCAAAATACTCGAAGTGGCCTGCGGCACCGGTATCGCCACAAACCATTTCCGCAAGGCGTCGCCCGAAACGGCGGTGATCCTGGCAACCGATCTCAACGGCGCCATGATCGAACACGCCCAAAAAAAGCAGGGGCATTTACCGGGGGTCACGTTTGAGATCGCGGATGCGATGGCGCTGCCGTTCGAGGATTTAGAATTCGACCTGGTGTTGTGCCAGTTCGGCATCATGTTCTTTCCCGACAAGCTGAAAGCGTTGACTGAAATGAGCCGGGTCCTCAAGCCCGGTGGACGGCTGGCGTTCAACGTGTGGGATTCATTCGAACAGAATAAATGCGTTGCGATCGCTCACGAAACGATCTCCGGATTTTTCGACGACGAACCGCCGAAGTTTTTGAAAACCCCCTTCGGTTTTTATGATATCGATCCCATAAAAAATCTGCTGGCCCAGGCGGGGTTTCACAATATCGAGTTTGATATCGTGTCTGAAACGATAGAGGGACTGGACCCCGTTCATGTCGCCAGGGGATTGGTGGAAGGCAATCCCGGTATCATCGAGATCAACGAACGGGCGATTGCGAAAGCAAGCGAGGTCACGAAAGCCGTCGCTCAAGCCATCGAAGACGAATTCGGTCCGCGCCCGCTGAAAATTCCGCTGCAGGCCATCGCCTTCAAAGCAACAAAGCCAGGCTGAATACTATTTTTTCCATTCCTGCAAAATTGGAATCGAGTTCAGCATTTCTTCTTTTAGAAGATCCCACAGGATCCCTTTCGGCCGCGGATGCCGGTCCTTGCACGAGATCGTCCGCGTCGGCGTGACGATGCAATCCAGCGGGATGTCGTACGGCGCGACCGGCCAGTCTTCCTGCACCACCTGATCGTCGTGTACCGTGGTGACGATCCTCGTTTCCCGCGTCACGATTCCGAGTTCCGCGGCGATGGCGAATTCCAGGTCCGAGTAACCGCCGCCCTTCCCCACCCGCGCACCGTTTTCCCGCACCGCCACCGAACCCGCGATGATGAGATCGATTTTGGTCATTTGATCCGGACGCACCGGTTCGCCGAATGTTTCCGCTCCGGCAATGCTGGCGGCGGATTTGAAATTTTCAGGGTCGATTCGATCGGGATCGAGGCGCACAAAGCATTCCCTTGCGCGCAGGCGCGGCACCGCCATGTACACGGTTTTGCCGTCCTCGAGCGCTTTAAGACGCAGCGGCCGCTGCGGGCTGTCCGGATTGCACTTCAGGATGCGCGCATCGCGGTAGAACGGTTCTTCCGCGAGCCGCTGCGCGGCGGCTTCGGCGCCCTTGAAATTGGGAATGCGGTGATCGACGGGAAACGGAAAGCGCGCGAGCCTGGCCTCGCGCAGGTGCTTCCAGATCAGTTTGCGGACGGCATCTTTTCCGGTTTCAGCCAGGTTTTCTCCGGTCAGTTCTGTCCCTTGGGCTTGAACATCTCCATCAGCTTGTTGATGTCCGGCATATCTCTCATATCGGGCATCTGCGCGGCATCCGGGTTGTTTTCCCGCTCCCGCTGCATCTCCTGCATCACCTTGCCGCGGTGCTTGCGCATCTCCTGAAGCTGGCTGAGGTCGGGCATTTTCTCCTCCGTGACCGTCATGCCCTTGGGGACTTCATAGACGCTGGCCGGCCCCGGATCGCCCTTGATGATCTTCGTGGCGACGTGCGTGCTCTTCATGCCCGCAACGTTGCTCTCATGCCAGACCGGCAGCCCGTCGTCGGTGACGCACATTTTCGAAACAAAACGGGGAACGTCCCAGATGCGGCATTTCTCACCGGCGTATTTCGCGGTTTTGCCCGTGTCCGTGCCGCCCATCGCCTTCATGTAACGCTCCGAGGCTTTTTTGCCCTTCCCGGCCGCGGCGCTTTTCTTGATCTGCTCGTACATGGGATTGCGCATGCGCGACGCGGTGTTCTTTTCCAGATCGATGCTCACCACCCAGGGTCCCTGCGTGATGGTCCGGTTGTGCTGCTTCACGGACATGCCCATGATGTTCATTTCGGATCTCATCTCTTCCGCGAGCTGCTTGCCGTAATCCTTAAAATACTGAACGCGCGTGCCGTTCATCGACCCTTCCATTTTATAATGAATGGTCGCCTCCTCGATGCCGAACATTCTGACGCCTTCCTCTTTAGCCTGAACACCGGACACGACGGTGAGAATAAGAGCGATGGATAGCAGGAATTTGATGGTCTTCATGGGTTTCCTCAACTTGGGGTCCAAAAGGTTCGTTCCGTCTCCGGCGTCGCTGCATCCGCTTTCCAGGAAGGAAACCGCATACGCGGAAAATCCGGCGCCGCAATGGTGCGAGAGCGCGTTTCTGTTATAATTTTTTAACTTAACAAAGATCCTCTCAAAATCAAACGACGAAAGGGGTTTCCCGCAATCATTCACGCGGAATATCCCCATTGCGAACGCAACGATCAGGAGTGGCGAACATGGTGGAAAAAACCGCATTGACCGAAACCGAACTGGACGAAAAACTGAAGGCAATGGCGCCGGAGTGGAAAACCGGGAAAAACGACAAGGGCGTCCCTTACATCGAGCGGGTCAAGCACGCCCGCAAGTACATGGAAGGCATCGATTTTGTCCACAAGGTGGCGGAGCTGGCCGAGGAAAACAATCATCATCCGGACATCTTCATCCACTACAAGCGCGTCACCGTGCGCTACTGGACCCACACCGCAAGCGGCGTCACCCTGGCCGACGTGCAGATGGCCCAGAAGGTGGATGCGCTGTTTTGAAATGATCAAGGCCGGCGAATTTGAGAAAATTCAGACAGGACGAAAAGCGGATAATAAATCATCGCGCAAAGCCGCGAAGACGCAAAGAAAACCAAAAGGCAGGCAGGATAAATCTTCGAACCTCATCCCGTATAAAACAATCGGGTGTCGAGCCTTGCACAAACTCTCCGTTTAGAGAAGAAGGATATTCTGGAAGCTCTTCCCGTTTTCAACTCCCGCTTCCTGTCCCCTTGGCATTTTTCTCCTCTCCCCACTCCGGGGGGAGAGGATCGAGGTGAGGGAGGGCTTAGCGTCTTAGCGGCTTTGCGCGATTCCACTGCTTTTCGGCTTTTTTATCCTGTCAATCCTGTCCAATTCTTTTTTTAGAATCCACTCTGTTTCCTCGCGCAGCGTGTCGTCGAGCATCTGCCGCCTGCGAGTGAACAAGATTTAATTTCCACACAGGGGAAGACATCAAGGCTCAGGAGTGCTTTTTGACAATCTCATAGCTCGCTTTCACGAGTTTTCCTAGCTCTTCTTCATCCACCTCCTTGCCGGGCCTGATTTTCACATGCCGCATCCGTTTTCGGTGCCTTCAAGCAAAACCGTTCGGGTCTTCCATGAACGCGCCCAGGAAAACCCGACATTCATATGCGCCTTGAAGACATTCACATAGGCAAACGCCGCATCGCCCACGCAGACGGTCGGACATCCGTCATGCATGAGTTCGCGGACATCGCCGCCGCATTCACGCATGCGTTTAAACCAGAATCGCGCAACCGCGTAGAGTTGGTTTAAGTCATTTTCAAGCCAGGCGTCTAATGTCAGGGTCGTGTCTTTTGGCGCCCGGAAATCGCAGCAGGGGTGTGATTTCAGACATCTTTTATATGAGGGTGCCGGCTTTCTGGAGTGATTCAGATCCCCTGCTCTTCCCGCATCACATCTTCGAGGGTCTGCCGTCTGCGAGTCAGCGTGAAACTGTCGCCGTCCACCACCACCTCCGGGATCAGCGGCTGCGAGTTGTAGTTGGACGCCATGGCGAAACCGTACGCGCCGGCGCCGCCCACCAGAATGAGATCCCCCACTTTCGGCATCGGCAGCCTGCGCGGACCGGCTCTTCGTTCTTCTGCGTCAGCACGTCGCCGGACTCGCACACCGGTCCGGCCACAATGAGATCCTGTTCCGGTCCCAGCTCGTCGCCGACGAACTGGATGGGGTGAAACGGAACCGTAGGCCATCGGCCGGGATCAGATGGCAAAGCCCCACGTTCACCAGCACGTAGTCCAGCCGTTTGCCGTCCTCGTCGAAGGTGTGGTTGAGCGAGCGCACCTCCCGAGAATCGTGCCGCAGCCCGCGACGAACCGCCGTCCGGCTCGATCTCGCAGACGATCTTGCGGCCGAAGTGCTGTTCGAGAATCGCCGTGCGTTCTTCCAGAATCGCCCGGTAGCCGGAGATGTCCTCCTGCGGCTGGTTCGGGTCGTACTGGTACGGCAGGCCGCCGCCGAAATTGATGACCTCGAGCCCGTCGAACCGCTTGGCGAATTCCACCA
>CBDCWG010000002.1:0-8532 GCA_965223345.1 Nitrospinales bacterium | reverse complement strand
TGCGCAATCCCCCATTAGGAATTGCTTAAAAAGAGCAATTCGGGTGCCAAAAGGCGGGGCTTGAAAAAACGGTCTTTGCGGATGCGGCGGGCTGGACGGTTGGGCGCTAAATTATGAAAATCTAGACACTTTGCCCATTACCGCGAGGGCGGGGATTTGCAGGGGTAAAAGTTTTTTAGTTACTTCACCGCGAACTGCCAGTGGGCGTCGGAGCCGCCGCCGCCGGGGTTGGGGCCGCCGGTCAACAGGTGAATCCTGTCGTTGATGAGGGCGCTGCCGAGTCCGTGCCGGCCGTCGGGCATGTCGGCCCAGGTTTTCCAGGTGTCGGTGGCCGGGTCGTAGGCTTCGTTTTCATCGAAGGCTTTCACACCCGACTCGCCGCCGAACACGTGGATCTTGCCGTTCAGCACCTGCGAGGTGATGCCGCTGCGCGCGGTGGGCAGGGGACTCAGGGTTTTCCAGCTTCCGGTTCTGGGGTCGAAGGCTTCGTTGGCGTCGAGGTTGTTGTTGTAGTTCACGTTCACCCGGCCGCCGATGGCGTACACGGTGTCGTTCACCACCGAGACGGTGAGGTGGTCGCGCGGCGTGGGCAGGGGGGCCAGCGCCTGCCACCGGTCGGTGGCGGGATCGTACACTTCATTGGCGCCGGTGTTGACGAGGCGGAAAAACTTGCGGTGCGCGCCGCCCAGGGCGTAAATCTTGCCGTCCACCACGCCCGACGCCAACGCACCGCGCTTGGTGGGCATGGGCGCTTTTTCGGTCCACGCGTCGGTGTCCGGGTCGTATTCGTAGGTCGTGTTGGTGGGGCTCCACATGGCGGAAAAGAACCCGCCCACCACGTAGATCTTGCCGTTCACCACCGAGGCCGCCGTGTGGTGCAGCGGCTGCGGCATCGGGCTTTTTTCCTCCCAGCGGTCGCTCACCGGATCGAACACTTCCAGCTTGTTGGTGATGCCCTTGGGGCCGAACCCGCCCAGCACGTAGATCTTTCCCTTGAGCGCCACCACCGAAACCTCGGTGCGGATGGTGGGCGCGGGTGTCATTTCCTTCCAGACGCCGGGAAGCTGCGCCTCTGCGGGCGGGGCGCTTTCCAGCCAGAGGAAAGAGGAAAGAAAAACGGCGGCGATGCTGCGGGACGTACGCATTTTAAAACTCCTTGGGCCTTTCGACCCTTCACTATATGGGGGATTCGATGGCTTTGCCGCGGACGAGGCGGTCGATGGGTTTGATCTGTTCGAGCAGTCCGGCCAGGTGATCGAGCCTGAGCATGTTGGGGCCGTCGGACAGGGCGCTGTCGGGATCGGGGTGGATCTCCATGAACAGGGCGTCGCAGCCCACCGCCGCGGCGCCGCGCGCCATTTCCGGGATCAGCTCGCGCTGGCCGCCGCTTTTGTTTCCCTGGCCGCCGGGAAGCTGCAGGCTGTGCGTGGCGTCGAACACCACGGGAAAGCCGTACTGGCGCATGAGGGCGAGGGAGCGCATGTCCACCACCAGGTTGTTGTAGCCGAAGCTGAATCCGCGCTCGGTGAGCAGTAATTTCTCGCTGCCGCTCTCTTTGATCTTGTGGACGACGTTTTTCATGTCCCAGGGGGCCATGAACTGTCCCTTCTTTACGTTGACGGCTTTGCCCGTTCGGGCGGCGGCAACCAGCAGATCGGTCTGGCGGCAGAGAAAGGCCGGGATCTGCAAAACATCCAGCACTTCGGCGGCGGGGCCGATCTCTTCCTCTTTATGGACGTCCGAGAGAACCGGAATGTCCAGCTCGCCGCGGATTTTTTTCAGGACGGCGAGGCCTTCTTTGAGGCCGGGACCGCGGAACGAATCGAGGGCGGAGCGGTTGGCCTTGTCGTAGGACGATTTGAACACGAACGGAACGTCGGCGTCGGCGGCGATGCGTTTGAGCTTTTCTGCGGTCTTGAGCGCGGCCGTTTCCGATTCGATCACACAGGGGCCGGCGATCAGGGCGAGGGGATGCGCCCCGCCGATGGTGACGGACCCGATGGCGACGGTTTGGGTTTCCGGTATCAGTGGATTCATGGTTCTAAAGGCTGCGGGGTGTCCAGCTCGATGCCGATGGGAACGGGATGCGGGACCTGCGTGCGCTCCGGGATGCCGTCGGGCGCGAGAAGCCCCAGCGTGATCTCGCGGGCCTTTTCCTGATTGTTCACCTTGTGCAGCGCCTCGAAGCCGTTTTCCTGCAGCGGGGCCAGGTTCACCTCCGGAAAATCCGGCGTCAAAAACAGGATGAAGTCGAGTTTTTTGAGCTTCTTTTTGATGTTCATCAGGTGCTTGGGTTCGGACTTGCCTTTTCTCAAGACATAGATCACCAGGTCGCAGCGGATGAACTGCGACTGCTTGAAGCAGTCGGTGATCGACACGAAGCTCATGATGGTGAAGAACTCCTGCTTGAGGAATTTGGACAGCTGGATGCGGTCGCTGCGGACCGGATCGACGATGAAGATGGTCTTGTAATTCATTGAGAATATCCCTTTGAGGAACGCATGCGGCCGTTTCCGGTTCCCGGCGGGACGTCTGAATCCGGAAAAGCGGCCTGTTTCCGGCCTTGATACTGGCAATTTCAGTCTACCACAATCAAACCCCGGTTGAAGCCCAAATGGCGGATTTGGCAGGGGGTTTTGGTTTGACTTTGGCGGAAAGCCTGTGAAAAAATGTGAACGGTCTACCGGGCGGGCCGGATGCGTGTCCGGATCCCGCCTTTCCTTCAACGAACCTCTCCGTTTTCAGGAAGTTCCTCGTTCCCGGTGCGCTCTTTTGAAGACTTGGCTCAAATGGACGATCGTGTTGCTGATACTGGTTTTTGTGCCTGTTCAGGCATGGGCCAAGGTGCGTGTCGTGGAAGTGGCGGGCGCGATCAACCCGGTGGTGGCCGAGTTCATCACCAGCGAGATCGAGGCCGCGGAAATGGCCGGCGACGAACTGGTGGTGATCCGCATCGACACGCCGGGCGGGCTCGACACGTCCATGCGCCAGATCATCAAGGGAATCCAGAATTCCCGGGTTCCGGTGGCCACGTTCGTCGCGCCCAGCGGTTCGCGGGCGGCGTCCGCGGGCACGTTCATTTCCTATGCGTCGCACATCGCGGCGATGGCGCCCGGCACCAATATCGGCGCCGCCCATCCGGTCAACCTGATGGGAGGCGGCGGCGACAGCGAACAGGCCAAGACAATGGAGGACAAGGTCACCAACGACGCGGCGGCCTACATCCGCTCGCTGGCGGAGCAGCGCGGCAGGAACGCCTACTGGGCGGAGCTTGCGGTGAAAAAAAGCGTGTCCATCTCCGCCGAGGAAGCGAAAAAGCTCAATGTCATCGACCTGGTGGCGGCGGACCTGGACGCCCTAGTGCTGGCGGTGGACGGCCGGGAAGTCAAGATGGGCGCCGAGACCGTGGTGCTCAAGACCAAGGACAAGGAACTCCTGTTCCGGGAGATGAGCCCGCGGCAGAAGATCCTCGACACGATCTCCAACCCGAACGTCGCCTACGTGCTGATGATGCTGGGGCTGGTGGGGCTTTATTTCGAGCTTTCCAATCCGGGGCTCATCCTGCCGGGCGTGATCGGCGGCATCAGCCTCATCCTTGCGCTGTACGCCATGCAGACGTTGCCCATCAATTATGCCGGGTTGCTTTTGATCCTTTTGGGCGTGGTGCTGTTCATCGCCGAGATCGGCATCATGAGCTACGGCCTGTTGTCGGTGGCGGGAGCGATCTCGCTGTTGCTGGGCTCGGTGATGCTGATCGAAAGCGACGATCCCGCCATGCAGATCTCCAAAAGCGTGCTCGTTCCCACGCTGATTTTCTTCGTCCTGGTGTCGGCGGGCATCGTTTATCTGGCCGCCAGAACCGTGCGCCAGCAGGCGGTTTCGGGGATCGAGGCTTTGATCGGCGCGAAAGGCGTGGTCAAGGCGGTGCTGGACCCGAACGGGACGGTGCTCATCCACGGCGAAATCTGGAACGCGGAAAGCGCCCAGCGCATCGAAGCAGGCGAATCCGTGGTGGTGGAGGCGGTTGAAGGGCTGAAGCTCAAGGTGGCTTCCGCCAAGGAACCCCGCCCCGCTTGAACAAGGCCGTGATCCACGCGGGCAGGCTATTCCCTGTGTCCTTTTCCGTGATTCGATAACCACGATGCGTTTTTTTCCTTCCGGCAGGTCCCGGTGAAGCGAATGTCCATATTGCAGACGGCGGGGTTCGTTCTTCTGTTTTTCGTGCTGTACGGAGTCCTGCTGGTGGCATGCGAACGCAAGATCATCTTCCACCCCAACAAATACCCGGAAGGCATCTGGAACCCGGAGAGCTTCGGCGTTCAGGTGGAGGATGTGTTTTTCGAAACCGAGGATCGGGTGAAGCTGCACGGCTGGTTCGTGCCGGTGGACAACCCGAAGGGCACGCTGCTGTGGTTTCACGGCAACGCCGGGAACCTGTCGCACCGGCTGGACAACATCCGCAGGCTCAGGCCGCTCGATCTCAATATCTTCATTTTCGACTACCGCGGCTACGGCAAGAGCGAGGGTGAACCGGACGAAGCGGGGATCTATATCGACTCGCAGGCGGCCTACGACACGCTGGTGAAAGACAAAAACATCGATCCGGACTCGCTGATCCTGTTCGGCCGTTCGCTCGGCGGCATCTGCGCGGTGCACACCGCCGCCAGCAACAAGGCGGCGGGGCTGATCCTCGAATCGGTGTTCACCAACGCGGAGGCGATGGCGAAGCAGATGTTCCCCATCCCGCTGGGGTGGGCCATTTCGTCGAAGCTGGATGCGATCGGCAAGGTCGGCGGACTGACGCTGCCGAAACTGTTCCTGCACGGCACGAAGGACGAGGTGGTGCCGTACTCGATGGGGCGCGAGCTGTTCGAGGCGGCGGGGGAGCCGAAGACGTTTTATGAAATCCGGGGCGCCGGGCACAACAACACCTATTTTGTCGGCGGGCCGGCCTACTTCGACGCGTGGGGCCGGTTCGTCAACGAAACCCTGGCGCGGGCCCGTCCGGCCGGGACGTGAACGCGCTGAATCCACTTTAAGGAATTCGTATCCAGAAATGCCAAACCAGGTGCGCCAGAAAATCGTCCGCGGTCTCAAGCGGGTCGTGATCAAGATCGGCAGTTCCGTCCTCGCGGTGCGCGAGAACGGCCGGCCTGATCCGACGCAGGGCCTCAACCCGGACAAGGTGCGCGAATTCGCCAGACAGGTGCAGCGGATCGCGGCGGGCGGCACGCAGGTGATCCTGGTTTCCTCCGGCGCGATCATGGCGGGCCGCGAGCGGCTGGGGCTGACGCGCACGCACCTCACCATCCCGGAGAAGCAGGCCTGCGCGGCCATCGGCCAGAGCCATCTGATGCACGCCTACGAGAAGAAGTTCGACAAGCAGGGGCTCAAGGTGGCGCAGATCCTGCTTTCCAGCGGCGATCTGGCCAACCGCAAGCGCTACCTCAACGCCAAGCACACGGTGGAGGCGCTGCTCAAGCACAAGGTGATCCCCATCATCAACGAGAACGATTCGGTGACGGTGGACGAGATCAAGATCGGCGACAACGACACACTCTCCGCCACGGTGGCCTGCCTGGCCGACGCGGAGCTTTTGATCATCCTGTCGGACGTGGACGGGCTGTACTCGCGCGACCCGTCGCTCAAGGCGGGGCGCAACGACGGCGAGCGGCCGGAACGCATCGCGCACGTGGACCGGGTGACGGAGAAGATCGAAAAGCTGGCGGGCAAAAGCGGCAGCAGCGTGACGGTGGGCGGCATGGTCACCAAGGTGATGGCGGCGAAAAAGACCATGCACTTCGGCATCCCCACGCTGCTGGTGAACGGGCTCGACGCCAAAGTGATGGACAAGGTGTTTGCGGGCGAGGCGGTGGGCACGCTGTTCTGGTCCGGCAAGGAGAAGATCCGCAACCGCAAGCACTGGATCGCGCACACGCTCAAACCCTCCGGCGTGCTCACGGTGGACGCGGGCGCGCGCAAGGCGCTCAAGGAAGGCAGAAAGAGCCTGCTGCCGGCGGGCGTGGTGGGCGTGGATGGCGCGTTCGAGTTCGGCAATGCGGTGTCGATTCAGGATGAAACCGGTGCGGAGATCGGGCGCGGGCTGGTCAACTACAACACTGCCGACCTGGAACAGATCAAGGGGCTCAAAACCACGGAAGTGCGGAAACTGTTTCCGCGCAATTTCTACGAAGAGGTGATCCACCGCGACGACCTGGTGATCCTCGATCCTTAAACGGCGCGCTCCTGATGAGCAAGTGGTGGAAAAACGAACCGCTGCGTTTCGAATGCCAGCCGGACTGCTTCAAGTGCTGCGAAAAGCCCGGTGAGGTGTATTTCGACCGCGAGGACATCCAGAGCGCCGCGAAGTTTCTGGGCACCACGACCAGGGCCTTCAAGGCCGCCCACCTCAAGCGCGAAGACGGCCATTATTCCCTTAAGGTGACGCCGGGCGAACCCTGCACGTTTCTCAGACCCGAAGGCTGCGGCATCCATCCCGCGAAACCCAAGCAGTGCCAGGCCTACCCGTTCTGGAAGGACAACCTGGAATCGAAGAACATGTGGCGGCTGGTGGGCGGATTCTGCCCCGGTATCGACCGCGGCCCGATGGTGCCGCTTCAGACGATCAAGGACTATCTGAAGAAATTCCGGATGTGAAAAAAAGCGGGACGGGATGCACAGGATGAAAAGCGGATAAAAGAAGAAAAAAGCTGCCTCGCGCAACACTCACAGAGTGACGCCGCGAAGGCGCATAGAAGCGCGGAAAAGTAGAATCCAAAATGTATGAAAAATCATTCATTTTGGGTTTGCACGCGATATCTCTAAATCAGCAAGCCTCGCTTTTTCAAGGATTCCGGATTGGCACAAAGGTTGCTTTTCTACAGGTGACCGTAAATTCCCAATCGTCAGTGTGCCCGGAGGATTCGCGTGCCACGATCGCGCATTTGGAAAGTGAGTTCGGTGCTTTTGTTTGCCGCCGTTGCGGCCGGCGTTCTTGCGTCCCCGGCGGACCGGGATCCCGCATTGATGACGGATGTCCATCAAAGATCCGCGCCGGAATACAGGAAGGTGTCCTTGAGTCCCAACAAGGCGAACGCCGGCAGGCCGCAAACAAACTCAAATCCTCCCGTCGTGTACTCCATGCATCTCAATGCGGTCGACCCGGTTTCAGCCATTGAGCCTGCAGAAGGCAAGCGTGTTCCGGAACTGCCCGCGCAATGGATCATCGAGCCGGGAGTGTATTCATTTCGGGGCAAAACCTATGCGCTGCAACAAGAAGGGCTCTATCGGTTTCTGGTGCCGGGCGCAATCAACGCGCAGAGAATCGTGTTTGACGGAGATGTGGAAGCGTTTCTTTCTGCCATCGCCTGGGTGGTTTCGCACGGGAATGCCGACAACGCCTTGTCTGTGGATGAAAAGACGCGGGCCGCTGCTGAAAGGAAATTGTTTTTGACCTGCAACGCCGTCTCGGAATGGGCGGCAGCGTTGCTCCGGGAGGTTGGGGTTTCGGCGCGCGTGGTCACCACGCTGACATTGGATGCATGGAACGATTACGACAACGGCCACACCATGCTGGAAGTGTACAGCCAGGCCTGGAAGAAGTGGGTGTTGTACGATCTGGATAACGACCAGAGATTCCAGGAGCAAAATGTTCCGCTCTCGTTTGTGGAATTCGCGCGCCGGGTTGCTTCCGGTCGATATGAAACCGTGTCCCTCTCCGGAGATGTTTACGGCGACATCTCAAACTTTAAAGCAAGCGGCGGGTACGATTACGGGTTTTACATGGAATTCGTGCACGCGGATATCCGCTCCTGGTATCGGCGGGTGGTCCAGGTTCCGATGATTTTCGATGGCAAGCGCTACGTGCATTTCGACCGCGACCATTCAGACCGGATTCACTCCTATTCCTCCAACTACGTCTATATGGATGAAGCTCGATTCATGCAGACGTTCTACCCTGTGAATTGACACCGCAGTTCTCCGCGATGGATCTTTTCATTGCTTCCTGCTTCACGATTTCTTCAATCCCAGTTTTTTGATTCTTGAGGTGAGGGTGGTGGGCGGCATCTGCAAGAGCTCTGCCGCACCGCCGGGGCCGAACACCTTCCAGTTTGTCTGCGTGAGCGCCGCTTCGAGGTTGGTGCGTTCTTCCGCTTTCATCTCCGCTTCGGTTCGGATATTCGTTGCGCCGCCGTTGTCCGGGATTTCCGTCCGCAGGGCGGGGGAAGGGGCCTGTTTGGATTTGGACAGATCGAAGTGCAGCCGGGTTCCGCTGGCGGTGATGACGGCGCGCTCGATGACGTTCTGCAGTTCGCGCACGTTGCCGGGCCAGTCGTGTGCTTGCAGCTCCAGGATGTTGGCTTTGGTCAGGCGCGGTGGAGGCCGGTGGAATTTCCGCGCGGCGCTTTCGGCGAAGTGCGCGGCGAGCAGCGGGATGTCCTCGGCGCGCTTGCGCAGCGGCACCACCTCGATGGGAAACACGCTCAGCCGGTAGTACAGGTCGCGGCGGAACGCCCCTTTTTCCATGTCGGC
>CBDCWG010000001.1:0-280750 GCA_965223345.1 Nitrospinales bacterium | reverse complement strand
CGATCGTACTTCACGGAGGGGGTGGGCAAAGGGCCCATTTGGAACAGCGCGTGTCACGAGAGGAACTGACCAATGTCATCTTCTCAGAACCAGTTCCCGACAAAGAGATGGTCGCGCATCTGGTCGCCGCATGCGACGCGTGCCTTACGATCTATCGCGCTGCTAAGGAACATACCTGGTCTCCCAACAAGATGTTCGATGCACTCGCCGCTGGGCGCCCCGTGATCATCAATGTCCCAGGCTGGTTGGGCGAAACGATCGAGGAAAATGGTTGCGGATTCAGTGTCGATCCCCAATCGCCGTCGGAACTGGCCGATGCGTTAGAACAGCTCGCCGACGATCGCCCGCGCGCCGCTGCAATGGGGGTGCAATCTCGGCAACTGGCCGAGCAGCGATTTGCTCGTGCGCAACTTGCCGCACAGCTCGAACAGGTGCTGACGGGTGCTACGTCGGCATGTCCGCCCCCAACGAGTCAATAGTCGCCATGCGTATCTTGCTAATACATCAAAGCTTCGTATCGCATGATCACCCGGGTGGGACCCGACACTACGAACTCTTGTCGCACCTGCAGCGCAAAGGGCACGAATGTACGATCGTGGCAGGGAACATCGGCTATCTGACTGGTCAACCAGTGGTCGAAACCAAAAAGTGGGTTCACGAAAGCGACGAGGGGGGGATTCGTATTCTGCGCGCGTATGTCCTTCCGGCACTCCATACAAGCTTCGTCTGGCGGGTTGTAGCGTTTCTCAGTTTTATGGTCACATCGACCTGGGGCGCCTTACGGAGTGGCCCGACCGACGTCGTAATCGGAACTTCCCCCCCCCTGTTCCAACTCGTCTCAGCCTGGATCACCGCGCGATGGAAACGCGTCCCCTTTGTCCTCGAAGTACGCGACCTGTGGCCTGAGTTTGCGATTGACATGAAGGTGTTAACCAATCCGATCGTGATATCGCTGGCGCGCTTCCTCGAAAACTTCCTCTATGCTCGCGCCGACCGGTTTATTGTCAACTCGCCGGCCTACGAGGATTACCTCGTATGCAAAGGCATCGCGCGCGACCGAATCGAATTCATTTCGAATGGTGTCGATCCTGCCATGTTCGAGCAGGCGCGAGACGGCAAGTCGTTTCGGTCCCAACACGGTTTGGAGAAAAAGTTTGTGGTGACGTACGCCGGAGCACTCGGCATCGCAAACGACATTGGCACGATCGTGGAAGCTGCCGCGCTGCTACAAGAATTCGATGATATCGCGTTCGTACTCGTCGGTAGTGGCAAGGAGGAGCGGAACCTACGCGAAGCAGTGCAGGCCAAGGGGTTAACGAATGTGACCTTTGCCGGTTGCTATGCGAAATCGGAAATGCACGATGTTCTGGCCGGATCGGACGTCTGCTTGGCGACACTGCAAGACATACCGATGTTCCGCACGACCTACCCGAATAAGGTATTTGACTACATGGCGGCATCACGTCCGATTGTATTGGGGATCGAGGGGGTGATCCGGGAGGTTGTGGAAGCTGCCGACGCGGGAATTGCCGTCCATCCCGGCTCGCCATCGGAGCTCGCCGCAGCCGTACAACGTCTCTTTGAACACCAAGAGGCCGCGAAGCAAATGGGTGTTAATGGCCAGCACTATGTGAAAAAACACTTTCGTCGCGACCACCACGCCGATACGCTCGCAATGATGCTGGAGCACCTTGTGCCATCCGCGAGACAAACTTCACTTTCGGACAAGTCGCATTGAGTTCCTCGTCACCACGTCCCAGCACGGTTGTCATTGGCACTACTAGCCGTTGGAATGCGGTCTGGCACGTCGCCTCTCCGATTGTTTGGTAGATTTACCGTGAACGCCACGCATCGAACCGATCCCGAATTGACGCGGAAGTCGAGCATGCGACGGCGCGGATGGTATCGAGGCTTTGGGAAGCGTCTGCTGGACGTGGCCGTGGCCTGTAGCGCGCTCCTGCTGTTCGCGCCACTCCTCGCCGTGGTCGCCCTACTCATTCGTCGGCAGATGGGGAGTCCGGTACTTTTTCGGCAACCGCGTGGCGGACGTAACGGTACGACCTTTCTGCTAAACAAGTTTCGTACGATGCGCGATGCGGTCGATGAGCAGGGGGAGCCACTTCCAGACGACCAGCGCATGACAACGTTGGGCAACACACTGCGCCGCCTGAGCCTTGACGAGCTGCCTCAGTTGTGGAACGTGTTACGGGGTGAGATGAGCCTGATTGGACCACGCCCGCTATTGGTCGAATACTTGGAACGTTATAGCCCTGAGCAAGCGCGCCGACATGAGGTGACGCCGGGAATCACCGGTTGGGCACAAGTCAACGGGCGCAATACGATCGGGTGGGACGATCGGTTTCGTCTGGATGTATGGTATGTCGATCACCTGTCTATTTGGATCGACCTGAAGATCTTGGCCCTCACACTGGCTCGACTCGTCTTGCCGAAAGATATCAGTGCGGAGGGGCACGCCACGATGCCGAAGTTCATGGGGCCGGAAGACGACTCGGGCTCAACCTGATAAGATCATGACTTGGTTGAAATCACGTCTCCGGTGAATGACAGTTGGCGGAGCATTGGTTCCTGGTGGCAGACCGGAAAGGGCTCGCGTGGCGGCGGATACGGATGCAACAATCCCAACCGGGGGAATCGTCGTGGTGGGAGCGGGCGGCCACGCACGCGTGATTGTCAGCACGATTCGGACGTCGGGCGATAAGGTCTCGGCCGTCTTCGACGACGATCCGCGCCTGTGGGGAAAACGGTTGATGGGCATTCCGATCCAGGGGCCGGTCGACCGACTACAAGGGCACCGAGGCCGAGCTGTCATTGGAGTTGGAGACGCCATGCTGCGGCGGGCGTTGGCGAGCCGGTTACGACTCCGGTGGGCAACGATCATTCACCCCCATTCCTTCATCGACCCGGCCGTACCACTCGGTGAGGGGGCGGTGATTTTTGCTGGTGGGATTATCCAACCAGAATGTGAGATCGGGGACCATGTGATTGTCAACACAGGGGCGACCGTTGACCACAATTGCATCGTAGGGGACTTCGCACAAATGGCCCCCAATGCGACGCTCTGCGGTAACGTGGCAGTTGGGGAAGGCTCGTTTATCGGCGCCGGCGCCGTCGTGCTCGAGAACCTCTCTGTTGGCAAGTGGTCGATCGTCGGAGCGGGCGCCACGGTGATTCGGGACCTTCCCGATTGTGTGACCGCCGTAGGATGCCCAGCGCAAATCATTAAAAAACGCTCTGCCGAAACGACGACATCGAATTAGGTGCACGCATCCACCACACACTAAACCTCCTGGCAACTTGAGCAGCGAGTAAACGACATGCCTCCTACAACTGTCGTACGACGCACGATCGAATTGGTCATAAACCGTGTCTTGGAAGAGTCGGGGAGACCTCGTACCGACCTTGAAGACAAAATGCTGTTAACTCGCGATATCGGACTCGATTCACTCGACTTGGCCGCGACGATCGTACAATTGGAACAGGAATTCGGCATCGATCCATTTCGCGATGGCGCCGCACCGGTCAGCTCGTACGGTGATCTAGTGACAACTTACGAAAAAGCGCTGGGTGGATGACCTCGAACGATGTAAATCAGGTGGTTCTCGTTTCGGGCGGTAGTCGCGGCCTTGGGGCTGCGCTCGTGCAGGGATTGTTAGACGACGGGTATACGGTTTGTACCTTTAGCCGGTCGCGATCCGAACAGATCGATGCCTGGGAATCCGATCTCGGTGAACGTTTTTGGTACCAGTCGTGCGATACGGCCAATGGCACGGCGATCCGAGAATTCGTGCGCGACGTCCATCAGCGATATCAACGGATCGATGGACTTGTTAATAATGCCGCCGTGGCGCGCGATGGAATCTTTGCCGTGATGAGCGATCGCGACATCGAGATGATGCTCGATGTCAATCTCAAAGGTTGCATGCTGTTGACTCGCGAAGTCGTTCGTTGCATGTTGCTGCGGCGGAGTGGATCGATCGTGAATATCTCATCCATTGTTGGATCGACCGGTTTTTCGGGACTGGCGGGATATAGTGTCACCAAGGCGGGATTGTTTGGACTCACTCGATCGTTGGCACGCGAGCTGGGCGGACGCGACATTCGGGTCAATTGCGTGGCGCCGGGCTACCTCGAAACCGAAATGTCGGAGGCTTTGAGCGACCAACAGCGGTGTCAAATCGAACGCCGCACACCCCTCGGTAGGCTCGGCACACCCGAAGACGTGATCCCGGTCATCTCGTTTCTCCTGTCGCCTGCTAGCCGCTTCATCACCGGACAAATCATTACCGTCGATGGAGGAGCTACCGCATAGCGGGGTAACTGCGTGGTCATACGGTTGCCTCTCAGCGCCAACGCACCGTTCTGACGCGACAGGCGCGCGGGGTTCGAATCCATGGAATAAAAGGTCGAAGAACAATGAGCAAGCATGATGTCCTGATCGTTGGGGCTGGCGGATTCGGGCGCGAGGTACTGACCTGGCTGCGCGATTGCCTCGATCCCGACTCGTATGCATTCAAGGGGTTCCTCGACCAGAACCGAGATGCGTTGACCGGCTTCGGCCTAGCCGAACAAGTCATCGGCGACCCAGAGCACTACGAACCCGAACCGCACGATCGTTTTGTGTTGGCGATCGGCGACATGTCATCTCGCCGTCGAACGGTCGAATCACTGCTAAGCCGCAACGCGGAGTTTGTCACGGTGGTTCATCCCACCGCGATCATCGCCCCCACCGCCACAGTTGGCAGGGGAACGGTGATCTATCCCTACACAGTGGTTTCCAACGGTGCCCGTCTGCAAGACTTTGTCCACCTCAGCCTCTTCGCCTCGGTCGGCCACGATGCCTACGTGGGGAGGTATTGCCTACTCGCCCCGTATGCCACGCTCAATGGTTTCGCCGTCGTCGAGGACGAGGTCTACATGAGTACCCATTCAACCGTTGTTCCGGAGCGGCGGGTTGGGCGCAACTCCACGGTCAGCGCCAATTCCGCAGTATTGCAGGATGTACCGCCGAGCAGTTTCGTATATGGTGTGACCTGCAAGCAGACCCGCAAGTTAAGAGTGAGTTAATTTCGTAGTCCGATGTTGTGTTCTCGCCGACGTCGGGCAGTCGATCAGATCGAACGCATCTCCGATGTCAGTTATGTCGTTTGTATCGATCGAGCGAATGGTTCGGTTCAGGTTTCCCGACGTCGAGGCGCCGAGTGTGGCACGGTTTTGGGGTAACCTTGTAGGTTGATGCCCTATCGCAGCCTCTCCCGTATCGCATCGCATCGGATGGCAGACATTACATGGGAATGCAACTGAAGCCCCTACTCGTATTCGGGACCCGCCCCGAAGCAATCAAGATGGCCCCTCTGGTCCATCGGTGCCGGGACCACCAATCGGTGTCACCCCGTGTTTGCCTGACCGGACAGCATCGCGAGATGTTGCAGCAAGTCACCGACTATTTCGAGATCACCGCTGACCTAAACCTCGACCTCATGCGCCCCAACCAGACGCTGGCCGGACTTACCGCTCGCTGCATCGAAAGTGTGGATGAAGTTTTGGTACGTGAATCGCCCGACTGTGTTGTCGTGCAAGGAGACACGACGACGGTACTCGCCACATCGATGGCAGCATTTTACCGACGCGTTCCGGTGGTGCATGTCGAGGCGGGACTACGGACCGGTAACATCTGGTCACCCTGGCCCGAAGAGATGAACCGGCGCGTGACGAGTCTCGCAACCGCACTGCATTGCGCTCCGACGGAGCGAGCTGCCGAGCACCTACGTCGCGAAGGGTGCCCTGCCGAGCAGATTCATGTGACCGGCAACACCGTGATCGACGCGTTGTTGTGGACGGTCGAACGGGAACGTGCCGAGTCGGCCCCGTGGCAGGAGAAGTATGCCTTCCTGGGCGACCAGCGGATGGTTTTGATTACGGGACACCGCCGGGAGAACTTCGGGACCGGGTTCCAGCAAATTTGCGAAGCGATTCGGCGGCTGGCCGAACTCCTTCCCGAGGTTGTGTTCCTCTATCCGGTCCACCTCAATCCCAACGTGCAGGGCCCGGTGCATGAACTCCTTGGCGCACTCGGCAACGTCCATCTTGTCGCTCCCGCTCCCTACCCCGAATTCGTATGGCTAATGGATCGGAGCACGATGATTTTGAGCGATTCGGGAGGAGTCCAGGAAGAGGCTCCATCACTGAAGAAGCCACTTCTCGTGATGCGTGAGACGACAGAACGACCAGAAGCGGTCTCGGCCGGTGCCGTCGAATTGGTAGGAACCAACGTCCAACGGATTGTCGACCGAGCACTCGCCTTGCTCTCCGATGCCGATGAATACGCTCGGCATCAAATCGAGACAAATCCCTATGGCGATGGCCACGCCGCGACACGCATTGTCGAACTCATGTTACAGCAGGAATGGCACGATGGCTGAAGAATTGATAACGAGTGAATCGCGCTACGCGCCTGGTAAGACGACGGTCTGTGTGATGGGGCTCGGCTATATCGGGCTACCGACCGCGAGTGTCTTGGCAACCAAGGGATTCCAGGTCCATGGCGTCGATGTGCGCCCTGATGTTGTCGAAACGATCAATCAGGGCAAGATTCACATCGAGGAGCCCGATCTCGACATACTGGTCCGATCGGCCGTCAATAGCGGACAGCTGACTGCGGGGCACGAGCCACGAGAAGCCGATATTCATATGATCTGCGTTCCAACGCCGATCCAACCCGATCGGTCGCCCGATGTCACATACGTCAAGCAAGCGAGCCAAACACTCAAGAACTTCATCCAACCTGGCAACTTGATTATTCTTGAGTCAACGAGCCCACCCAAGACAACGGAAGAGATCGTGGTGCGCGAGGCGATCCCCGACGGCCTGATAGTCGGCGAAGATGCCTTTGTGGCGCACTGCCCTGAACGGGTCTTGCCAGGTCGCATCTTGTTTGAAGTCGTCCAAAATGACCGAGTTGTCGGAGGCGTGACGCCTGAATGTACCCGACAGGCAACTGCATTCTACGAGACGTTTGTAAAAGGGAGTGTCCTCGGCACCAATGCGTTGGCTGCAGAAGTGACGAAACTCGTCGAGAACTCATACCGCGATGTCAACATCGCGTTCGCCAACGAGCTATCTATGCTGGCAGATCATCTCGGTATTGATGCGTGGGAAGTGATCGAATTGGCCAATCGACATCCTCGTGTGAATATTCTCACTCCGGGCCCGGGTGTCGGTGGACACTGCATCAGCGTCGATCCATGGTTTCTCATTCACGCGGCGCCCGAGTTAACGCCACTGATGAAGGCAGCGCGAGACGTCAATAACCACAAGCCAGACTATTTGGTCACCCATATTGAGAAGTTGGCGCAGCAGTTCGCGTCTCCCGTCATCGGCTGCCTCGGCATCGCTTACAAGGCCGATGTCGACGACATTCGCGAAAGCCCGTCGCTCGATATCGTGAAAGAACTCGAACGGCGCCAGGTCGGCGAACTCCTCGTATGCGATCCACTCGTCCCCACAAATAAGTTCTCCGACATGCCACTCCATCCACTCTCCCATGTATTGGAACGAGCCAACATCTTGGTGCTATTAACCGACCACCGCCCATTCCGAGACATTCCGAAGCGGCTCTTGCAGGAACGTGTGGTGGTCGACACACGCGGGATCTGGCGGTGAGTTGGAATATCATCTTGGCTGGTATGCCGGCATGCTGCGGGGATCGGTGTTGGTTGTCTGCTGGCATGACAGTTCACCGACCGTGACGTATGTCAGAAGGGACGTGTCGTGAAACAGGTAGTTCAGAACCTCCGCAGCGGCATTTTGGAATTGATGGAGGTCCCCTGCCCAGCGGTCCGCGCCGGCCATCTGCGCATCGCATCGCGATCGAGTGTTATTTCGGCCGGCACCGAACGGATGCTGGTCGAGTTCGGCAAGGCAAATCTAGTCGCCAAAGCACGGCAACAGCCGGAACGCGTCAAGCAGGTACTCGATAAGATCCGCGCCGACGGATTGATGCCGACACTCGAGGCGGTTTTCGCGAAGCTGGATGAACCACTCCCACTCGGCTATTGCAACGCGGGGGTCGTGCTCGAGGTCGGTGCTGGAGTTGACGGCTTTGCCGTGGGAGATCGGGTCGCCAGCAACGGTGGACATGCTGAGGTCGTCGTTGTACCGAAACATCTCTGCGCCAAGATTCCGACAGACGTATCCGACGAACAGGCTTGTTTCGCCGTACTCGGCGCGATTGCCATGCAGGGTGTGCGACTCTTGCGTCCGCAGCTTGGCGAGTCGGTAGCGGTCTTCGGATTGGGTTTGGTCGGTCTCCTGACCGTACAATTGCTCCGCGCTGCGGGCGTCCGTGTCTTGGCGATCGATCTCCACAAACAGCGACTGGAATTAGCAGCCGAACTCGGCGCACAAACAGTCGATATTTCGTGCGATGTCGATCCGATCGCGGCGGCGCTGCAGTTCACCGGGCAGCGGGGTGTCGACGGTGTCATAATTGCCGCGAGCGCCAAAGGAGATCAGATTGTCAATCAATCGGCGCAGATGACGCGTCAGCGTGGCCGTATTGTGCAGGTCGGCGCAACACAGCTCGATTTGAATCGGGCACATTTCTATGAAAAGGAGATCACAGTACAAGTTTCTTGCTCGTACGGACCGGGTCGTTACGATGCAAGTTACGAGCAAGGAGGAAACGACTATCCATTCGGATTTGTGCGGTGGACCGAGCAGCGGAATATCGCAGCCGTGCTCGACCTCATGGCGCGAAAGGATCTCGACGTCAGCCCCCTGATAACGAGTCGTGTTCCCCACGCGGAGGCTGAGCGCGCCTACGACCTCGTCTCGAACGATCGTGACCAACTGGGAGTCATCCTACACTATGGCGAAGCGCACGAGCGGCAGCAGCATGTTGTGGTCGACACGGCGTCCGACAAACGACGCCGAAGCACAGCCACCGGCCAAGCTTCGATTGGATTTATTGGAGCTGGCGCTTTCGCGAAGGGAGTTCTACTTCCCGCCTTCTGCGGAACGGACGCGCGACTCGTATCTATCGCGAGCGCCGGTGGCCTGTCGGCTGCCCATGCGGCCCGTAAGTTTGGCGTCGAACGGAGCACGACGGACTATCGCCAGATACTTTCGGATGATTCGATCAACACGGTCGTCATTACCACACGTCATCATCAACATGCGTCGATGGTCGTCGAGGCATTGCAGGCTGGGAAGCATGTATTTGTCGAAAAGCCGTTGGCGATTGATCAGGAAGGACTACGTGCCGTGGTCGACGCCGCCAGCGATTCCTCGGCGAGCAATCTGCAGTTGATGGTCGGATTCAATCGACGTTTCGCTCCTCTAGTCGTTCAAGCACACCAACGACTCGCGTCGCGGACCGAACCTCTCTGCATGGTAATGTATGTCAACGCGGGGAACATACCATCCGACCATTGGGCGCACGACATGGCGGTTGGCGGTGGCCGCATCATTGGAGAGGGCTGCCACTGGCTCGACCTGCTGACCCATCTGGCGGGGGCTCCGATTGAACGGGTCGATGCGGTCATGATTGCCCCCGACCGGGGAACCGCCACCTGCAACGACCACATGTCAATCACAATGACGTTCGGCGATGGCTCGATCGGAACACTCCACTACTTCGCCAACGGCCATCGTGCCTACCCGAAGGAAAAACTAACCATCTCATGCCAAGGTCGAATCTTGGAACTTGATAATTTCCGCTCGCTACGCGGCTATGGCTGGAAAGGATTCAGTAAGTCGCGGCTCTACCGACAGGACAAGGGGCATCGCGCCGAAGTCGCGACCTTTGTAGAACGTGTCTCGCGAGGGGGACCACCACTCATCCCACTCGCCGACCTAGTCCGTGTAACTGAAGCAACGTTCGAAGCAGAGGCAAGTGCTCGGCGCTGAGCGCCGGTTGTACCAATCGGCGGGAGGCGGGTGGCTGGGCTCGAGTCTTCGAGCACCCAGCGGAACTGCCAACTAGGTACCGATGCCGCCGATATCGAACGGTAGCCTGCCGGTCAGGGCTGCCATTGTTCGCGAAACCGTTCGTCGAGCGCATCGACCGCCAATCCCTGTTCGAGTGCCCGTTGCCAATAGTGCGCAGCGACGTTGCGATCTCCTTGCTGATCGACACTCCAAAATACTGCGAGTGTTAGGAAACGAGACGCTCCTTGATCGTATAGATGGCGATCGGCGATCGCTGCGGCAACGCGGGCACTGATCGCGTTGCGAAGCGTCGAGAATCGCTTCTTGACGCCATCTTCCCGCTCTAACTCAACCGATACCGGTGTAACTCCCACAACGCGAGCCCGAATGCCGAGTTCCCGAAAGACGAGCTCGTCATCGATGCGGAGTCCCTCCAACCCTGCGTCGACTCCGGTCCAAAACCGTTTCACGTGATAGCCAACAAGTTCCAACCGCGTGATCGCCTCCTGCTCGGCCCCAGGCATGGCGACTGCAGTGGGAGCGGTCTTTTCCAAAACAAAGTCGAATTGACGGCGGCGCAGCAGATCACGAAGACGTTCGAGTCGCCGAAGCTGTGGCTCGGGGAGGACGGGGGGGAATGTCGGCCATTCGGGCGGCACTACGACACTCGGTTCGGTTCCCCACCGATCATCGTCCCAATTGACAGCGGGCAGTTCCGGCAGCACATCCGGCGCACCGGTCAGTGCGACGCCGCTGGGCTCCTCGTTGGTCGATTCCCGCGCATTGGGATCCCGCGAATTGTGAGGGATGACGTCGCTGGGCTCCTCGATGGTCGGAGCGTTCGGAGGCGGCTGCAACGTTGTTGAATCGGGCTGCACCGCCCCGCCCCCCCCAAATGGGTCAACGCGATAGAACCAATAGGTCGCCATTCCTGTCGCTAGGAGCGCCACAATGGCCAGCCAGCGATGCCACGAGCTCCGTTGGGGGGGGACAAAGTTGAGTGGTGACGGTGAATCGGAAATCTCGCATTCCCCTTGCTTTAGACCGAGCAGGTCACATCGAGACGTGAAGCAGGCCGGCCGTGTCATAGGCTTCGAGACCCGAGCCGATAGGCGACCGGGGGGGGGGGACTCGGCTGCACCAATGTGACCGGAATGCTCGTTTCTTGGCCGGCCACTTCGGTATGGTAGACCACCCCATGTGCCCACTCTCTCATTGTAGGCCGGTCGCCGCCAGACCGCCCCCCAATCGACTCGACAGATTGGCGGAAACCTGCGACAATCAATGATGAAGTTTCGCACTGGTCTGGCTGTTCTACCGGTCTGAGTGGAATACGATCGATACGATGACTCCCCGACTCTCCTAGACTCAGATTGCGTTGGAGAGAGCGCCATTCGGACAGCGCAATTCGGACAGCGCAGACGGGAAGTAAAACTGTCGTGCGGAACGACCGGACAGAGAACGGCTGGGGGCGGCCGTCACTTATCTTCCTCGTCTCAAGGAGATCTATCCCAATGACAGCCAAACACCGCGCGGCGTTTACGCTCGTCGAATTGCTCGTAGTCATCGCTATTATTGGCTTGCTAACAGCCTTGGTCGTCCCCGCAGTCCAGGCGGCTCGCGAGCGTGCCCGCCAGGGCTTCTGTCTAAACAACATACGTAACATTGGCTTGGCTATGGTGTCACACGCCACGAACAAGACGACGTTTCCGGGCCGTGTCAATCTGGTAAAGCGATCGGGAAATAGCTATGGCATTGCCAGTTGGGTGGCAAAGACGTTGCCTGAAATGGACAACACCGCGTTGTGGGACACGTTTCTGACGCAGCCGAACTTTGCTTTCCAGACAGGCTCTTACGTCGGTTTGATGGTATGCCCGTCAGATGTTCAGGCGAACAAGGAGATGCCATGGCTAAGTTACGGCGCCAACTGCGGCGTGTGGGACGTATGGCAAATGAAGAACGCAGTCGGACAGTATGCCGATCTGCGCATGGGGGGGGTCTGCCTCGACGAGATTCGAAATCCACTTACCCCTGGCATGCCGCGCAACGTCAACTTCGGTTTGAGCAAGTCGTCAGACCCAGGTTACCTGTCGGCACACGACGGCACGTCGAATACGATCTTATTGGCAGAAAACGCGAACCTAACCCATTGGGGAGTTGCGTTCAGCGACACGATCGACTTCCAACGGACGACCGGGGTCGCCAACCAGTTTCTTATTGCCGACTTGAATCGAGATGAAAACAACTTCTCGGGACTAAAGGAGGGCCTCGGCGTCGTCTGGTCGATTCAGCCCCAGCTCCCGTTTGGTCGGAGTGAGACCGACAATCTGATCGACGCCGAGTTACCGACCTACGCTGGTACTCCCAGGAGTGCGCGACCAGCCAGTTTCCATCGTGGCCTGTTTATGACGGCATTCACCGACGGACATGCCCGTAGCCTTTCGACCGAACTCGACCCGGCAGTCTATGCGAAACTCCTTGCTGGTCACGATCAAGGCATCGTACAGAAGACGACACTCGGCACACAGGTACCAGCAGCGTTTGGCCTGCCGATCTCTGAGAGTGCTTTGAAATAACGTGGTGTCGGACCGGTTCCCAGGTGCCGTACTTTTATTAACGGAGGGGCGCTTACGCGCCGTTCTGTTCCGTCCCTTCCGCGGTTCGCCCTAGCCGGTGATTGATCCACCGTCGAACGACAGCCGTAACGTGTCGGCCGACGGTGTGGCTTCGACTCAATAGAACGGCTTCGGCCAATTCGCCATGTCGCAGTACAACGGGACGATCGCCGCGCGAAGCCTCGACCAGTTGGGCCAAGCCGACGAATCGAGGCGCAAGGAGTTCGTAATTCGCCTCGTCCGATGTTCCGCGGGGCGAACCGTCGGAGGCGTGCGTAACGGGGCGCACGGGAAGTGGTCCTCCCGCGAGCGTCGTGAGAGACAACTCAGGAATGAGTGATGAGGCGTTTGGCTGCAGGTCGGTCAGTCGCGCCCGATAACTTGGGCCACTGCCGTTGCGCGTTCTGACGCGCACCACACCCCCAATCGCATCTTGAAAAGAACCCCTATCATCTTGGTGGATCGCCATCCGGAGTTGTTTTTCGTCGCTTGCGATCTCCAAGACCGTGGCACCTCGAGGGAGAAACGTCCCGTGTAACTCAGCCAACCTGCTCGTCAGAACACGTCCGGCTATTGGCGCCCGAACGGCCAATCGATCGTGGTCCGCACGCCGTTCGAGTAAACGCTCGGCCAGCGCCTGTTCAAACCGCCGTTGGCTTTGCTCGGCCGCAACATCGGACTGTTCGAGCAGCTCCTTGCGGCGCAATTGCGATTGGGCAATCTGCAACTCGAGATCGGCAATCTCTTGGGTCAGCTCGTGATTGTCGAGTGTTACGAGCAGATCGCCCGGTGCGACGATCTGATCTGTTTGCACCAAGATTCGGCCCACAAAACCCTCGGTCAGGATACGCACGACGGCCTTGTCCTGCCCTTCAACGATGGCTGGTGCTGACACGCCGCCCGGCCACGGGATCCACGCGTAGAGGGCATAGAATACCAGTCCCGTTAGCACCGTTGACAAGCTGATGTGACTCCATGCCGGAACAGGGAGAGCACCCCGCCGATATTGCCGCACTGACCAGACGACAGGGATTGCGACCATCGAAAGGAGGGCAATGATGACAAACAGAAGGCCGGCTCCCCAGAGTAACTCGTACGCAGTGACCAAGATCCCGACGGTGACCACCACGCGCCACATTGCCGCGAGGACGGCGTAAGCCTTAATTCGGAACCGCCTTCTCTTTGGAAGATCGACCGGTCCCACGCTCATGCCACAAAAGTAGCGTTGGAATAGATAAACGAGATACTGCCGGCCGAGTCCACTGAGATTCGGAATCTCCCATAGATCGGAGAGGACATAGTAGCCGTCGAACCGCATGAGTGGATTCGCATTAAACACCACGGTGCTGATGCTTGCCGCCACCATGATGTTATAACATTGTTGGGAAGCGACGCCCGGTTCGAGTCGTCCCCAAAGACAAGCGGCGATTGCGGCGATTAAGATTTCGACATACATGCCGGCCAGCGAGATGACGGCCCGCTGCCACTTACTCGACAATCGCCACGCGGCGGTGGCATCGACATAGGCAAT
Source organism: Nitrospinales bacterium (assembly GCA_965223345.1). GTDB lineage: Bacteria > Nitrospinota > Nitrospinia > Nitrospinales > VA-1 > CBDCWG01. The sequence goes on along the minus strand of CBDCWG010000001.1, from coordinate 266,656 downwards.
GGGGCTAAAGAGAATCCAGACCAGTCCACACTCGGGAACGGGCAATCGGTAGGCTTTACAGGCTAACCCGTGGGCAATTTCATGGACCAGTTTTAGCACGAGCCAAACAGCTGCCAGAAAGAACCAATTCTCGCGGGCGAGGATCCCGATCGATTCTCGCGCCAACTGATCGGATCGATCGGTCAGTGTGCCGACCGCCAGCACGACGGCGCAACACCAAACGACAAAGAGGGGCCACCCGATAACACTCCGGACAACTTCGTACAGCTGGTCGAGCCAGCGGTCTGGATTCGCGATACGCACCTTCCAAAAGATCGGATTCCACGCCAACCAACGCCACTCCGTTTTTTCTCGCTGCGAGTGCCGTTGGTTGCCCGGAGTACGCGAAGCGGAGGTGGTAACGAGACCTTGCTCAACGGCCCAGCGGACAAGCGACGTCGCCTCATGTTCATCAAGTGCCTCGGGGCCGAGCTCCGATGCCACGTCGGCGATTACGCGATGGACGGACTGACGGCCGTCTAATCGGGACAAGAACGTATATTCGGACTCACAAACCCGCACGAACTTTCCCGTGAGGGGATCCTCGATCAGATAAAACGCTTCGCCGTCCAACTCCTGTGGGTAATAGAGGAGATCACCGCGCAGTTGCGGCGACAACTGCCCTACACCGAGCACACGGTGATCTGAACCAGAACTCATCAGATCCCCCACCACGAGCGGACTTGACGCCACGGCCGTCGCAGTAGATTCCAGATCCACGGCCGACGCGGACCGAGGATGTAAGCCCTGCCGCGAATGCCCGGTCGCAACAGCGCATCGGCATTCGGTACATTGACCTCGGCCACGAAAACATTATTGCCATCGATTACCTGAGCAGCGGGATCGACGTGTGATACAGGAAGCCTCATACGGGACTGCTGCACGTCATCAAGGAAAAGGAAGACCTCCGATCCGATTTCGACTGCGCCAATATGATCATCCGGAACATGCAACTCCGCATGCAATTGATCGAGCGGACCGATTTCAAACAACGTTTCACCCCGCTCCAACGGCGCTCCCTGCGCATTGTCGAGATCACCTTGAATCACGACACCACCGATCGGGCTGCGGACGTGTAGCTCAGAGCGGCGCTGCTCGATCAATTCGATCTTGAGTCGTAACCGTTCCATCTGGGCAGCAGCCTGTTGGGCCTCGGCGGTGGCCAACCCGGCGGTGGCGGCATCTTTCTTCTTCGATTCGGCAACATATTCGGCCTGCAGCTGCGACCACTCAAGTTCGAGTTCCTTGCCGTCGAGTTCAGCCAGCACGTCACCCGGACGTACGACATCACCCGGCCTCACACTCGCCTGTTCCAGACGGCTGTCGAACGGTGCCGCAACAAAACGTCGGAGCACCGGTCGGAGTGTCACATCGCATGCGATCCTCTCGTTGAATGGAACATGGAGCATCACAAGGGCGAGTGCCACCAAGCCGGCGAGCACAATACGACGGGTGTCGCCGAAACAGATTTCGCGCCACCGACGGGCAACATGGTGACGAAGCGGAAACTGATGCCGTTGCACCACCGACAGCGCGGAGTTGACATAGGAACTGATCGCTCGTATCGCATCCCATTGTTGTTGGCATCGGGGGGCGGGGTCGCATCCCCAGAAGACGACGGCGCCGTTGGCGTTACCCGATTCGGCCAGCGGAATGGCTGCCGCCCAATCGGCATCGCACACCTTGGCCATGCGCCTCAGGTGATCGGTCGCCAGACGAACTGGTTGGTCACGCCGCCACAGCAGCGGTTGTGCCCCGCGAATGACGCCCCGCATTACGTGGCGAGCTGCTTGCATCGTGGCGTTCCGTTGCTCAACGTGACTGAGGCCGGCTACGGCAATCGACTGCCATCGAATCCGATCGGGACCGAGGCACCCAACCAGGAGATGTTCACACTCGATCCATTCACTCAGGTCGGCCGCCAGTCGCAGCGCCGCTTGGTCGAGATCGTCGCTCTCGGTCACTCGCTGGACGATCTCCAGCGCGCCGGCCGCTCGATCGGCATCGTCTTCGGCAAGCCGCACCCGCTGCCGGTCCCGTTCCAGTTCGACTAACGTCGCAAGGGAACCGAGCAATGGCCCAAGCATCGGGTCACTGCCGATGGAATTATCGACAATCAAAGCAATCGCTTCTGTTGCCGGCGATGTGTCGCGTACGTCCGTTCCTGCATGCGGCGCCGTCGCGACTGGGACGACCGACAACAGACATCCTGAGGTCGATGCGAGTGGATGATCCAGGATTTCACTGTTGGTGCGACAACAATTCTCAACGTGGCACGGCAGTTCTTGCCACAAGCTTGACGATGGTGAAAAGTCGCGACGACGGACCTGCAGACCAGCAACGAGTTGTCCTGCGGCGTCACGTGTGTAGTGTACGAGGTATTGTCCGCCGGTTACATCGAGTGCCGATTGGAGGAGACGTGAAAGGCGCGTCGCATGACGAGTCCCCTGAAGTTGGTTCCGCAAGTGATCGTGCAACCGCCGCATGGCATGGGCGAACGCCGCCAAACCACCCGACACCTCCTTGCGCGGTGCATCGGTTCCCGCCTTTCTTGAGCGTGGCCGTACTGCCGTCGTCATGCGATCCTCTCGGCCAACCGGTCCAAGACGGTCTCCATCCATTGGTCGCGTCGCATCAAGTCACGGCGCGCCAAATAGTTCTTCCGCTCGACTCGCTTCTGTATCGACTCAATCGCTCGACTCAAATCGAGTCGAATCTCCGCATGCGAGCGAGAGCCACGACGGCGAATCGCCCGTTGCAGCGATGGTCCGTGCTGCTCCAACAGCACATCGTCGCTCGACACGAAGAACTGGCTTGAGCCGGGATCACCCTGCCGGGCAGCACGTCCGATCAGTTGACGATCGATGCGAGTCAGATCATTACACTCCTCTCCGATGACATGAAGTCCCAATTGTCGTGGTCTTCCGGCACCGAGTCGAATATCGGTGCCACGTCCTGCCATATTGGTCGCGACCGTAACGGCCCCCTGTTCGCCCGCAGCCCCAACGATCTCGGCTTCGTCCAGATCTTGTTTGCCATTAAGCAATCGGTGAGGAATCCGATACCGGGTGAGTCGCTCGGCGAGCGACTCGCCATTCGCGATGTTGCGCGTCCCGACCAGCACGGGTTGGCCAGTCCAATGCCGAATGGCAATCTCTTGGACGATCGCATCCCACTTCGCTTTACGATCGACAAAGCAGCGAGTCGGCAAGACGCGTCGCCGGGAGGTCTGCCGCAACGGCACCCGAAGCACCGGTAGGCCATAGATCGCTCGGAACTCGTGTTCGGCTCCGTAGGCCGTTCCAGTCATACCAGCAATTTGTCGATAGAGCTGATAGAAACGTTGGCGTGAGATCTGCGCGATCGACGTCGATTCGGAGTGAATCGTAACTCCTTCCTTCGTCTGAACCGCCTGATGCAAACCATCGCGCCATGATCGATCGGGAAAGATACGTCCGGTGTTCGGATCGACAATATGTATTTCGTCATTGACAACGACATAGTCGACGTCGCGACGTAGCACGTTGCGTGCCTGTAACGCGTTCTCAACATAAGAGTGCCAGGCGCGCTGCAGTTTCATCGCAGCGCTGACTCGCCATCGTCCCTGACTCAACTCACCACCTCGCGGCGTCAGGCGACAGCGGCGATCCTTAAGGGTGAAGTCGGTGCCGAGTTGAAGTTCGGTGGCAAGATCATGGGCGAGTCGAAACGCGACGGCCTCCGACTGGCTGGCCACATCCCCAGCGCCGCCGCTCAGTACCAGCGGCACATGTGCCTCGTCGATTAAGACACTATCGATTTCGTCGATAATCGAAAAATCTCGGCGGGCTTGACACGTCACGACGTCACGCGGCGTTGCGCCGTGTAGCGTTTGTCGGAAACGGCGTGCTAAGGGAAGTGGCGGCAACGCCAGACGCGCTGACTGGTCTCGTAGATAGTCGAATCCGAATTCGTAACCCGGCCCATAGGTAATATCGCAGTGGTAGGCGTGCTGTTTTTCGACAGTACTGGCGCCGGCGCGCAACAGGCCAGCGCGCAGTCCCAACATTTCGTACACCGGCCGCAACTGCTGAAAATCGCGAGTGGCCAGATAGTCGTTGACGGTGGCAACATGTACCGAATCACCCATGATGGCCCGCAGGCACGCCGGCGCCACAGCCGCCACCGTTTTTCCTTCACCCGTCTGCATCTCAGCGACACTTCCATGCGCCAGAGCGACACCAGCCATGAGCTGCACATCGAACAGTTCCAGGCCCAGGGTACGGCGAACTGCTTCATAACAGGCAGCAAAACAGGGGATCAATATCTCCGCCTCGATCGTGCCGGCACTGCCAGTCGACCGTTTCTCGACGAGGCGATGGATCTGATGCGCCAAGGTCGCATCGGGCGCCGAGCGAATCTGATCGGCCATCTCGCGAATCTCGCGCACGAGAGTGCCGATATCGCGGCCACTCACAACGGGAAAACGTCGACTACGGCGTGAAATCGTCATAACGCGCAAGACTGCAATTCAGACGCGGAACACAGGGAGGACGTACAAATATAGGTTGGAGAAATGCATCACGGGGTTGGCCGGTGGGCCGAGCGAGCCGCTATACTCGGTACCATCGTGTCGGACCGCACGTTCCTGCTGATGGTACCCCACGTCCTCGGGAGGTGGCACGACACGATCATCACTCCCGCCCCAACTGCCCGACAAGAAAAGGGAAAGCGAGCCCCTTGATGGACAAGAAATCGAAGAAGAAGCTGGAGGTTCTCCGCGACAAGATCCGTCGCCTTCAACAGCAGCTAAGTGGTGCGAAGGCGCAGCCCGACGAGGTTGGCGAAGTGGAACGTTTGACGGCAGAGATCGAGGGACTCGAAAAGCAAGTCGAACAGCTAAAGAATTCGTGAATTAGCGGACGGATGGACGCGAAGTGCGCGCCTCGCGCGGTTCGGGCGTCGCGTCGGTCTCAGACATCACCGCGATGTCGTCACGTCCGTCGCCATCCCAATCACCGACGGCCGGACGGCCTTCGGTGCCGGTCTCGACCCGCTCGTCATCACTGTCCCATTGGCCGTTCGCGTTCGAGTCGAGCCAAAACGTGCCGTCGCGGAAGACGGCAACATCGTCGACACCATCGCCATTCCAATCGCCCCTGACCGGGATGTCGCCCTGGTGCCCGAAGACGATCCGACGGTCTTGGCCGCTCCATTGGCCATCGCCATCGACATCGAGTCGCCAAACACCGTTACGAAAGATCGCGATCGTATGAATCCCGTCGCCGTTCCAATCGCCCGTAACCGGAGCATCACCGGCAACGCCGTAGTGGAAGACATGGTCGATCAGATCGGTACGAATCGGACCTTTGGCAGTCGCTTGCAATTCACGCCGGCCGCGTGTGGCATCTTGCTCGTCAGGAGGTAGATTTTTGGGCCGGCCCGCTGCCTGATTCTGACCATCGGGCAATCCCGGCTCTTCCGCAACGGCCCGCGGATCACCCGGCCAGGCACGACCGAAAATGCCGATGTCGTCCTTGCCGTCACCATCCCAGTCGCCGACAACTGGCAAGTCTCCAGCGTAACCTAGGCGAGCCCATAGATCATCGTTATCCCACTCACCGTTTCCATTGAGATCGACCATCCACTGCCCCTCTTCGAACGTGCCGATCTCACTCTTTCCATCGCCATTAAAGTCACCAGCAACTGGACGAGCGCGTTCGCCGCCAAAGTAGATCGGTGAGATCCGAACCAATCGATCGCCACGCACCCACAATTTCCATAGCTTCCCGGCACGCGGACGATGCGTCCACTCGACTGGAATCCAGACCGGCGGCTTCTCCCCTTGCGTACCAGCGTGCGATTCGACCGTGGCCGACCGTGGATGCCCTCCGTTGGTAACACTTAGGTGCCACGTATACCCAATCGCCCGCGGCACATAGGGCTCGCGCCGCGCCACCGTTGGCAGGAACACCATCTGGCGGTCGACCGTAATCGGCTCCCATGTCGCGACCGCTAAGTCGACTGCTTCGGGAATGGGCGTACGGGGTGGCGGGTTGAACGGAACGAACGGTTGTGACTTGCGCGCCACAATCTCACTGAAGTTGTTCTCTCGGGAATGAACGCCAGGTGGTAAGGGAATCCTTAAGATCGCGTCGTGGAAGGTCGGCTGCTCGAGCGCCGCAGCCACCGCGGGACTGAGCGGCGTATGGACGTTATCAGCGATCCCGTCGGTTGTCCCCGGCGTGTCGATGCCGTCGGTGAATCCCGGTGGGTGCACCTGAAATACCGCGTAGTTACCACGCGGGAGTCCGTCAAATAGATAGAATCCATTGGCGTCGCTCACGGTTCGAATCGGTCCGGGAGAATAGTACCCATCGAGTGCCACGTCGGCATCGATCATCTGCCCGGTGACACCATGGCGCAGCTCCAGTGTGATGCCCGCCAACGGAAGATCGTCCGGCGTGCGCGCTCCGTCGCGTAACTCCGATATGTCGTCAGGTAAGTTCTGGTCGTGTGCCAGTTCGACCGCTGGGCCATCTTGGAAGACGTAACCTGAAAGTTGCGAAGGTGGTACTTCGCAGAACTGATAATCGTCGGCCGTGACGCCACTGGGCAATGCGATTTCGGAGATCACATCGCGTCGATCGGCGTATCCACCACTCGTTCCAGCTACTTGGCCCCCCTGAAAGTACCCAACCGGCTGCACTTCTCGCAAAGTGTAGATGCCTGGGGGCAAGCCATCGAAGCGATAGCGCCCCTCGCGATCGGTCGTTTCAGAGGCAATCAAACTTTCGCCCTGCCACAACTCGATCCGGACACCCTCCAACATTACTTCGCCACTGTCGATTTCGCAATCTTGATCCGGATCGGAATGAACCGTGCCGGCGAGCGACACCGGAAGATATTCACCGAAGTTGTATTCGGTTCCGATACTACCAGGTGGTAACGTTATCTGTTCGAACCGATCGTTTGACGCAACCGATCCGGTGACGTGTCCGTTGACCCGTCCCAACTCTTCTTGTCCATCGAGCCACCCGATTGGCTGCTGTTCGACAATGGCGTACCGGCCAGGCAGTAAGTGTTGGAAGTGGTAAGCACCGTTCGAGTCGGTCGTCATTGTTTGGAGAATGTTACCCTGCTCGTCAACCAATGCGACGTCGGTACCACCAATACCCTCTTCATTTGGACCACGATGGCCATCACCATTTCGATCATGGTAGACGTTCCCCGAAAGAGTAGCGGGTTCGTGATCACAAAAATCGTATTCGACCGCCTGATCCCCGGAGCGAAGCGTGATCTCGGTGATGGAATTAGCACCATCGATCACACCTACGGTCAGCTGATTAACGAAACCGGCCTGCGCGCCCCCTTCAAATAAACCGTCGGGGGTGATCTCCACAACTCGGTACGTGCCCGGTTCGAGATCGCGAAACGCATATTGGCCCTGTGCACCCGACACCGTTTCAGCAACTTGTTGCCCCTGCATGTCGAATAGGAGAATCGTGGCGCCCGGCAGCGGCTCGGTCACGACACCTTCGCCGAAACAGTCTCCATGTTCATCAGAAAAGTGGACATTACCCGAAAGCGAAATCGGCAGCCATTCACCGAAGTTGTAATCAACCCCCTGTGCGCCGCTGGGAAGCCAGATCTCTGTGAACCGGTCATTGTGCGCGATTCCGCTCGGTTCGTCATCGACCCTACCGAGTTGCTCCTTTCCGTCGCGCCACCCAGCGGGTTGTTCTTCCACGACTTCGTACCGGCCTGGCAGTAGATCGATGAACTCGTAGATCCCGTGTGTGTCGGTCGTTACCGACCTGACAAATTCTCCTTGGTCGTTGCGAAGTGATACGACAACGTTGTCGATCCCCTCTTCTCCCGATTCCATTATCCCGTCGTTATCTCGATCATGAAAGACATGCCCTCGCAAGGATACCGGCTGATGCTCGCAAAAGTCATAGAAGACGCCATTTTCTCCCGATCGAAGGGTAATCGATCCGATGACGTCATTCCCGATCACGGTACCACGCGGAGTACCGTTCACCGTACCAACTCGTTCGGGACCATCGAGCCAGCCAGCGGGCGTCGATTCGACGATCCGATAATCGCCGGGATATAGCGAGGTAAACTCGTAGAAGCCTTCTGCGTCGGTCACGACCGTTGCCACGCGTAAGTTGGTCTCTTCGTCGTACAGGGTCACGACAACTCCGGCAACACCATGCGTCGTGTGATCGCCAACGAAGCAATTGCCATTTTCATCCGACGCTTCGATCCGACCGCGCAAGGTGACTGGCAAAACCTCGCCGAATCGGTAGTCGACGCCCGACTCGCCACTCTGCAAATCGATGGCGCCGATCTGATCACCCGGATTGGTGGCGATACCATGCACAACGCCATCGACGGTACCAGGTCGGTCTTCGCCATCGAGATAATGTGTCGGTTGTTCGGCTTGTTCGATTCGATATCGGCCGGGAGGCAAACCATCAACGTGGAACCGACCATCTGCGTCAGACAAGATGTCGACCGGACCGATTGAATCGTCAATGGTGTCGACCGGCACAACGCGGACGAGTGACCCTGCAATCCCATCTTCGTCCGGCTGACGGTCGGCATCTTCATTCCGGTCATGATAAACATATCCCGACAGTTCGACCGGGCGCGCTTCGGCAAAGTCGATCTGATCGGCGCGCATTCCACCTCGTAACAGCGCTATTTCGGACACGATATCGTCTGACGCCACGACGCCGGCAATCTCGCCATCGTCCAAACGGCCTGGCATCGCGCCGACGCTAAAATAGCCATCTGGCTGATGTTCGCGCACCTGATAATGTCCTGGCGCCAATTTGAGACCGCTGCCGAACTCATATCGCCCCCCCTGATCGGTGGTGGTTGTCCAGCCAGTCGATTCGTAATGGTCGTCCGAGACCCGTTGCCACAGTTCGAGGATCACGTCGGCCAGTGCGGGCTCGGTTGGATCGCGCCGCAGATCGAGATTGACATCTTCGAAGACAGATCCAGACAACGTCACCGGCAGCGGTTGTTGTGTTACCGAGGCGAATGCGCCGGCCGTACGATCACGCTTCCCGTGTGCATTGTCAGTGGGAAGGTCGAGCCGGCTCTGCTCTAGCAGGTCGTCGTAACGGTTTCGAAAAGTGGTCGATGCGGACGCGTCGTGAAAACTGGGCGCAGAGAATTCGGCCTGCAAGGTCGATCCCTGAAACTCGACACCTGAAGTGATCGGATCGAATCCGTCGTTAATGTACTCTGGATCGGTCTCGTTTGGGTCAAACTCTTCGACTTCGTCAACGTCGATCGAGAAAAGTAACCGATCACCGGCATGAAATCCAACGAAGCGAAAACTGAGCGTTGTGGTACCGTCATCGACTGTCCAGTCGACTTGATCGATCCCTTCGTTCGATACGACCGTCAGCGTGAATGCATGGTCGGCTCCCCACTGGTCGCCCGGATTTCCCGTCTCGATCGTGTCGAAGAAGACATCTCCCATGCCGAAAGTCGGATCGACTTGATTCCCGTCAATCACGAGCGCAGTTAACTCAGTCTGATCGGCGCCACCCTGGAACGTAACTTCGAACAGGTCGCCCTGCTGATCGGTTCCCAGATCTTCTTCGGTATAGACAATGCCGACATGCAGCGGCCCCGCCACAAGAAGGCACCGGGGCTCAAGCTGTTCGAGACGATGCGTCTCGCACTGGCGAACCCCAACACGTCGGCGCATCAATCCTCGATATCGCTGTCGGTACATCATCCTTGATTTCCCGTTATCAGGCCGATCCGACGAATAGCCATCGCAATGGCGGCTACGGGGTCTGTTGGGCCACTTCGTCGGTCGACGCGGTCGACCGCAATTTTGATTCGAATAAAGGATCGGTCCAAAACCGAATGGTGGTGTCGTAGCTACCCGAAACCAACACGCGACGTTGGTAGTCGAGCGACGTCACGGAACCGGTGTGGCCGGACAGCGTGCGCAGCCTGCGTCCTAAGCCGAGATCCCAGACGTGAATACAATTGTCGCTGCCTGCGACGGCAATCCGCTCTGGCGCCACGAAGGTGAGTGCAAAGACTCTGCTCTGTTGCGTCGGGACTTCGCGAATCCGTTCGCCCGACACAACATCGAACAGCTCGATCGACCGATCGCCCGCGGCGGCCAATGAGCGGCCATCCCAACTGAAGGCGAGTGCGCGAAACCGACTTGTCGAAGCGCCGAGGAATCGTGGTGCTTGCGAGTCGGCCTTCACGGACCAGAGTCGCACAGGGCCACAACGGCGACATGTGGCAATCGCCTCTGGTCCGATTGCCACGGCATGTGACTCGGCCTGACCCAAAGTCGCTTGAGGGACCCATTCACCCGTGCCAGCCGAAAAGAGATCGACGCCGGCCGGAAGTCCCGCCGCCGCCAACCAACCACGTCGCACGTCGAGCGCCAGGTCGGCCACCGGTCCGTTCCGTTTCGCGATTCGGCGAGGCGACTCCATCGCATCGAGCCGCCACGCCAGAATCTGTCCGTCACGGCCAGCGCTCAACAATTCACGTTCGCCCAGGAACTGGATCGCCTGTACCCAATCGCGATGTCCTTTCCAGATACCGACTAGCGATGCCGTGTCGCGGTTCCAGATTCGGACTAGGTGATCATCACCACCTGCGGCGACCAGCGGGCCATCTGCCTGTTGTGCGACGCATAGGACGACCGCCCCGATTGCCCCTTCCGATGTCCGGAGCCTCTCCGGTAAAAGAGGAACCACCTGCGAATCGGGCGTGCCAGCCATCGCGCTTTGCACGATCGCGATCGCCAGCAAGTATCCCCGCATTCTCTTGTGCCGCACCATCGCAGCACCTCGCTTCCCGAAGCTAGCATCATGCCCACCGTGACAAATTGCCACGTCACCCTTTCCATCATCGACCGAGACACCGATCTGGCGACAGCCGAACCGATCGGACGACCGCTCGCAGGGGTCGTACCTGTCGACTTCACCCGAATTGGTGGGACGAGCCGAGTCACCGAGCTAGCAACGGAGGGGGGTACGGATGATGTGCGGCGCCACGCCACAATCATGCCAACCGCGACTAGCGCTACCGGCAGATTCAACCCGATGGGATCCGGAGCGAACCATCGGTTTCAAGCACGGACCACGTACGCGGACTATCACCACGAATCGCTAAACGCGTAGGTCGGTGGCAATCGACGAGACACCGGTTCGGAGCGACGATGCCCTCAGCCGCGTTGATCGACCGGCCGAAACGACAATTCGGTCGGCCCGGTATAGATCTGCCGGGGCCTGCAGATCCGTTTCGATGGTGACTGCTGCATCTCTTTCCAATGGGCAATCCACCCTGGCAAGCGTCCCATCGCGAACAAGACAGTAAACATCTGAACCGGAATACCGATTGCCCGATAGATCACACCCGAATAGAAATCGACGTTTGGATAGAGCCGACGCTCGACGAAGTAGGGGTCGTTCAATGCGACCTCTTCTAACTGCTGCGCGACATCGAACAAGGGATCTTCCAGATCGAGTTTGTCCAAAAGCTTATCACACGCCTTTTTTATGATTTTGGCGCGTGGATCGTAGTTCTTGTAGACACGGTGACCGAATCCCATCAACCGGAATCCATCATCCTTGTCCTTGGCCATATCGACATACTTCCGCACATTGCAATTATCACGAATGATCTGTTCCAACATGTCGACGACCGCTTCGTTTGCTCCCCCGTGGAGCGGCCCCCACAACGCGCCAATGCCGGCAGATATCGATGCAAAGAGGTTTGCATTGGAGGAACCGACCATCCGCACAGTCGATGTGCTGCAATTCTGTTCGTGATCAGCGTGCACGATCAGCAAAAGATTAAGCGCGCTGATGAAGTCTTGATCGAGTTCAAACGGTTCGCTCGGTACAGCGAACATCATTCGCAGAAAGTTCTCGCAGTAATTGAGATCGTTCTTGGGGTAGGTGAAGGGTTGTCCCACCGACTTCTTGTAGCTATATGCTGCGATCGTGGGCAACTTGGCAATCAAACGATGAATCGAAACTTCGACCTGCGCCGGATCGTGTGGATCGAGAGAATCTTGATAGAAGGTAGACATCGCGTTCACGACCGAAGACAAGATCGCCATCGGGTGGGCATCGCGCGGGAAGCCGTTGTAAAACAGCTTCATATCTTCATGCAGCATCGTATGCCGGCGAATCGAACTGCGAAAGCCTTCGATTTCACTGCGAGTCGGTAGCTCGCCATAGATCAGCAGATAACAGACCTCAACGAAGTCGCAATGCTCGGCCAGCGTTTCAATGGGATACCCGCGATAACGTAAAACGCCTGACTCACCATTGAGAAAAGTGATACTACTGGTTGTCGAACCAGTATTCACGTAACCTTCGTCGAGAGTTACGTAACCGCTACCGGCGCGGAGGCGAGAGACATCGACCGCCTTTTCTCCCTCGGAACCTTCGACCAGTGGGAGTTCAATCTCTTTACCATCTACATGCCAAACCGATTTGCCCGCCGATTTCAGTTCATCAGCCATTCCCATCGCCCCCGCAGAAACCATTCGGTCCAGCACGTCGAACCCGCAAGTCCGCGTGTCATGAATCCGCCGCACCGGCAGTCTCTGCAATGTAATGGCCACCGTCCCATTCGAAAAGCGGGGGCCCACCGACGGCAGGACCCTTCGATGGCATGCGATAGAAATTGACTCAGGGTCGCGGACCGGCGCTGGCGAGTCGGTCGAACCGGGTCCAGACAAACGTCTTTTCACGTAGATTCTGGATGTAGTCGCCGCGGCGCTGCTGCATCCGTTCGGATTCAATCTTTTTCCGAATCTCGGCCTGGCAATCGGTGAAGGGTACGCGTCCCTCCTCCTTACGTTCCAATACGCGAACAATATGGAACCCTATTCGATCCTCCAAGATCTCGCTCATCTTATTCAACGGAAGAGAGAAGATTGCGTCATCCATTGCATCGCTTACCAAACTTCCCTGGTCAGTCCAGTCGTGGCGTCCACCCTCTCGAGCCGTAAACCCTTGCGATACCTCGCGCGCTACCACGCCCCACTCTTCACCCGACCAAACGCGGTTTCCCATCTTCGCCAATGCCACACGCGCTTCCTCGCGTGTGGAGAACTGATCAAACTGAGTCGTTAATTCCTCCCATCGAGCCGACGCCTTGAACTCATAGTCAGCCTGATGCTCGCGGTAATATTGCAATAGATCTTCGCGACTAATGTCGACTTGCTGGTCGACTTTTTCCTTCAGCAGTTGATGTGCCAGGACCGTTTCACCAAACTGTCGACGTTGTTTATCGAGCGACGAGCCGATCTCTCGCAGCTTTTCCTCAAACTCAGCAACGGACCGAACACCGGCCTCGTCCATCGACTTCTGAAGCTGATGCTCGTTGTAGACTTCCTTCAGTCGCCCCTCGACCTCCGGCAGTTTGTCGGCAGGTACTTGCCGTAGATACTCGAGATAAACGAGCTTGGAGTCGATGGCACCGGGCAAAAAACGCCGCAACAACTCATCACGCTGCTCGGGGGTGACATCGTGTACGTTGTTCTTCCGCAAGACGTCGTTAATTTGGCCCAAGAGATCGCCAGCCAAGATTGGCTGATCACCCACAATCGCGATCACCTGTGCCGCCGGGATCTGCTCGACTTGTTTCACCTCGTCACGCAATGGCTTAACGATCGGATCGGTGGCAGCGCGCAATTCCCGCGCAACAGGAGGTTCTGGCGTAGCAAGACGGGGAGTCGTTTGGCCGAGTCCTCGGTCGGCCGGTGGCAACACGGGGCTCGCCGATTCAGTACGGGAGCGTTCATCCTGGAAAAACGAGTCCGTGGGACGCGCAATGGTCGCCCCGAGTGGTGACGCAGGCCGCGAAAGACGATCGGCCGGACGAGGGCCATTTGGTCGCGACTCGGTTGGTGAGGCTGGTTCCCCGGTCAGTCGACCGACGGGACGTTCCGGTAGCACAGGTGGCGGATAGGAAGTCGTGGGATATCGTGTGGTGGGGTAGGCAGGAGTACCTGACGGATCAGGTAGCCCGACCTGTAGTGGCGCTCGGCCAACCGGGACAAAGGGTGCCGGCACTACTTGCCCCTGCAACGGTGGTAGCCGATGGGGGCCCCGTTCCGATGGGAATGCACGCCAGGGGAGACGCGATACTGGATCGGTCGGCCGCGACGAATCAATCCCATTCTCTGCCGCAATGGCCGACAATGCTGTGACGATCAAGGCCGTTGAAACTAGCGCGAACTGAAGGGTGCGATACAACCGCTGGCCAGTCGCGCGTGTGGTAATACTCTTCACTAACCTCGGCTCCACCGGTCCGGGTCCCTCGTCGATTGCAAGCTCAGCTTGTTCCGGGCGTACCGTCAGTTGGCACGCCGCACTCTACGGAGTGGCGGCGGATTATAGGGAGGCATCATGCCGGCTGCAACACAGATTTCGCGGCCTGCCCAATCGTGTCAACGGTGGCATCTGGCGGCAGCTGCCAACAGAGCTCTCGCCCTCCTACCCGGCGGAGTTGACCTCGATGCGCACGGACAAGCTGATCGATCCGCTGTGGATCACGGAAGGCAAAGAGTAGGAACGGCGCTTCCCACCGCACGGTATCGATTGACCAAAGGGCGGCGTCGAGCTTTAACCGGGCGTGATCTAACAGACGCGTTAGCGCACGCGGGACCGGCCCAAATCGATCAACGAGTTCGTCCACTAAGAGTCGGATCGCATCGTCGCTGTCGATCTGATTGATCCGGCGATAGAGATCGATCTTAGCGCGGAGGTCTGGGACGTAGTCACGTGGGATCAACGTCACACCCGGTAGATCAACGATTACCTCCGGTCGCGCCTTGGGTGGCAACTTGCGAAGGCGCCGCACCGCCGCTTCGAGCAATTGGCAATAGAGTTCATAACCGACCGTGGCAATGTGACCGCTCTGTTGTGTCCCCAGAATATTACCTGCGCCCCGTATCTCGAGGTCTCGCATGGCGATGGCGAAACCGGCCCCCATCGCGCTAAACTCCTGAATTGCCTGTAATCTTCGTGCAGACGCCGGTGTCACCGATCCGCGGGGATCAAGCAACAGATAACAATAGGCGTGGTGCTTGTACCGGCCAACGCGCCCTCGAAGCTGATGAAGTTCGGCCAGCCCGTAGCGGTGCGCTTCGTCAATGAACATCGTGTTCGCATTGGGAATGTCAAGCCCGCTTTCCACGATCGTCGTCGAAAGCAACAGGTCGAATCGGTGCTCAATAAAATCGGTCATAATCTCCTCCAGGTCATGCTCCGGCATTTGACCATGGCCAATCCCGATCTTCGCCTCTGGCACGATTCGCTGGATCTTGGCAGCAACGGACTGGATGTCTTGCACTCGATTGTGGACGAAAAAGATTTGTCCACCACGATCGAGTTCGCGTTGTACGGCGTCGCGGATCAAAGTATCGCTCCAACGCGTTACACGCGTCTCGACAGGTACGCGTTCTTCCGGAGCCGTTTCCAGATTTGAGATGTCACGCATGCCAGTTAGCGACATGTGCAGAGTGCGCGGGATCGGTGTGGCGCTCAGAGTTAACACATTGACACTTGCACGCAGTTGTTTGAGGCGTTCCTTGACCGATACACCAAACCGCTGCTCCTCGTCGATGACCAGCAACCCCAGGTTGCGAAAGCCGACATCTTTCGAGGCGAGACGGTGGGTACCGATCACAATATCGATACCTCCGTCTTTTACTTGTGCGATCACGTTTCGCGTCTCGGCAGCCGAACAGAACCGGCTCAACTTGGCGATCCGAAACGGATACTCGGCCATACGCTCGGTAAACGTGTGGAAGTGCTGCTCGACCAGGATCGTGGTCGGTGCCAAGATTGCGACTTGGTACCCGCTGTCAACTGCCTTGAAGGCGGCGCGCATTGCGAGTTCTGTCTTCCCGAAGCCAACATCGCCACAGAGCAACCGGTCCATCGGTCGGCCAGATGCCAAGTCTCCCTTGATATCGTCGGCGGCGGCAAGCTGGTCGGGCGTCTCTTGATACGGGAACGCGGCGTCGAATTCGTGCTGCCACTCGGTATCCTCGCCAAACCCGATTCCGGGCTGACTGGCACGTTCGGCCTGGAGTTCCAACAGATCGTGCGCTAAGTTCTCGACCGCCCGTTCGGCAGCTTTTTTCTGTTGCTGCCACACGCGCCCCCCGATTCGCGCCAACTTTGGACGAGCCTTGCGTCCGCCGACGTACTTCTGTACCAAATCAATTCGTGTCGCGGGGACGTAGACGCGCGTGCCCCCATGGAATTCGACTTCCAGGTGCTCCTCTTGTTGCCCCTGCTTTTCGATCTCTTTGAGGCCAAGGTATCGTCCGATACCATGCGCTAGATGGACAACCAAATCGCCTTCGCGCAAATCGAGAAAACTCTGTATCGCTTTGCCGCGATGCCGTTTGACGCGCCGGCGTGAAGTCTCGCTTCGGCGAAACATCTGAGAGCTACTGAGAATAACTTCGCGCTGTTCGGCCAATTGGAATCCGGCCGACAACCGTCCCGTAACGACCTCGAATCGGCTGGCTTGTTCAGAAACCGACTCGCGAAATAGATGCTCCAACCGCTTCCGTTCACCCTGTGTTTGGCAAACGACCGTGATCCGGTCGAGATCGGTCACCGCGCGTTGCAACTCCGACTTGACGTGTGCCCAGTCGCCGCTGAACCGTTCGACTCCACCCACCGGCAAACGGACCATGGCACCGTCGGCATGGGGGGCGAGTTGGTAGAGCAAACAGAGCCCAAACGGCTCGAACTGCGTGCAGAGAGTCCGCCAGCCGATCAGATGTTCGGCCTGTGGATGCCGCATCTCATAGGCCGCCGCCTCCCCCTCCGTCTTATCGGGTTCGACGATCGCCACCAGCGTATCGTCCGGCAGATAATCGAGCAGGGAAGCGTCGGTGATGTCGCGCGACTCAGTCATTGACATGAGCTCCACAACTTCGCATTGTTGCAAGCTCCTTTGTGACTCGACGTGAAACGTACGCAGGCTCTCGATCTCGTCGCCAAACAATTCGATGCGCACTGGATCGATCGCATCGACCGAAAAGACATCGAGCAATCCGCCACGCTGAGCGAACTCGCCGGGAAACTCAACACCGGCGGTCGGTTGGTACCCCGCCGCAACGAGCCACTCCACCAGTTCGTCGCGGTCGAGCGACTGACCAACCTCCAAGGTTCGGCTGGTCTGGCGCAGTTGCCCCTCGCCCGGGACGGTCTGCATGAGAGCGGCAGCATGTGTGATCGTCATGCCCCGCGTTGGCCGTCCCATCAACCATTTGACGACTTGGAGTCGCTGTCCGAGTGACTCGTCGCGAACACTCTCATCCAAGAGCAGCGGGAAAAACCGGGGTTCGATTGGCGAAAAGAGCGCAAGGTCGTCGGCGCATGTCTCTGCTTGATTTGCGTCGCTGCAAATCACCAAGAGATGGCGATATGCCCGGTCGAGTGCACCGGCCAGCACCGCCAAGCCGGAGGTTCCGACGGCGTTGTCTAAGACGAGGGGCCGGCACGATCGATTCGGTTCGACCGATGGGGTCGAAGTAAAATCGACGGCGTCGCGCAGCGTCACGACAATGTGACGCACACGCGGATCGACATCGCGCGCGGAATGATCTGTCACCGTTGCCGTTTCCAAGGCGTTATCACCCTCTGCCGTGTCGTTACGGAGATCCATCGTTCCTTGCGCCGAACGGCCTTGACCTGCCTAAGTTGCTTCGCTTCCGGTAGCGACTTGTAGTAAGGATCGAGCGGATAGCATCCGGAAACAAGTCCGTGCCGGGGCGCCGTCGTACAGTCGCTAAAGGTACGACATACCCGCTTCCGCTGCCAAGTACGTCCCAGCAAAACGTCGGCTGGCAACTCGGGATACGACAAAACCATCCTTCCCAAGCCGACGCTATCGGCCCAGCCTGCTCGTATGATCGCCTGCGCAACGTGCGGCACATAGTCCTGTAAATAGCTGTAGGCGGTTCCGACCAGTGGCAAATCGGGAAAGCGCTTTTTTACCTGGCGTGTCGCGACAAGTTGCCGCGCCACGCCGACCAGGGGATCCTCGGGGGGAGGATAGCCATCGCTGGGTGGAAAGGCCGCCGGACGTTGCACGTGAGGGCAGTAGTAGGGACTGCCGGCCGACACGTTGACCGCCACCACGCCCAGATCAACCAACATTTCGATCAGGGCAAGTGGCTCGGTCAGATCGATGGTCGAGGGAGCGGTTGGATCGAGTCCGAAGCCACATTGGTAGGGGAGATCACCGTCGGTCACGATCGGTTCGCCAGACGGTCCATATGGCGGCCGATCGAACAGGCTGATACGTACTCCAATGTCGACTTGGGGACAGGCAGCCCGAATCGCTTCGATGATCTCCCGTAATAGCCGCGACCTACCAACCAAGTCGCCACCATAGGGACCGGGCCGAAGTCGAGCACTGAGAAACTCATGTAGCAGATATCCATGACACGCCTTGACGTCAACGAATTGATAGCCAACTGAGGCAGCCAACTGCGCGGCCGTAACGTAGGCATCGATCAGTTCCGGTAATTCTCCGTCGGCCCAAACGAGCTTGGGATCATGAGGGTCGATACCGAAATGGGAATCGAGGTAGGGGTGGTGATAGGCTAATCGTGGCGCGCGTCGTCCTTCACCATCGACACTGAACCGCCCCGAATGTGTCAGCTGCAGTCCGACGACCAGGTCACGGTCATCCCAGCCGGAGTCCCGATGCGACTGACGCGTGGTCTGAAGCAGCCGCTCCAAGCCGAACCGATTGTCGGACGTACCGAGTGTCTGCCGGGGATTCGCGCGTCCATCGCGCCGTACCGCAGCCGCCTCACCACCCCAAATCAATTTGGCACCACTCTCGCCGAACTTCTTCCACCGTTGGAGTGTATGCTCCGACGGACTCCCATCGGGGTTGGCATCCCACCCTTCCATCGGATGGATGCACCAACGATTGCCGACCGTCGACCGGCCGAATGCCATCGGCGTGGCGATGGGCGATGCATCCTCGGCGGTCAAAATGTCGTCGTCGACCGGTACATCCCAGCCGAGCTGCCGCCAACGATCCCGCAATTCCCCCGCGCTACGAAGCTGGGCTATCTTGATGAAGTCACTCACTCGCGTCACCCCGACCGACGACCGCTATTCACTGCGTGGCACAACGCGCAATAAGCTTTCCGACACCACGAAGCTTCTCTGTTCCCCGCTGAGCGCAAACTGCACGGTAGCCGTTTCGCGTAGTCCTTGCCGTAACCGCACGACCTTACCAGGCCCCAATTCGGGATGGACCACGGTATCACCGACCGATACCTGGGGGACATCTCGACGATCCGACTTGCCACGTGACGAAGGGGCGCGAAGCCCCGATCCACCATGGCCCAACGGCACGTCCCTATCATGTTCCGCTGGCGCGTCCGATTCTCCGTCCGCCCCACTCCGTTGGCCCAACATCGCGGCGGCGGTTGTAATGGAGGGTAATGTATCAGCGCGCGACGAGGAATTACGCACCGAGGGGACCCGGGACCGATCCAATTGCCTAGGACGGGGAGGGAGAGAACCAGCCGCAAAGCTTCGATTCAGCTCGCGAGCTTGTTCACTCCCGTCGCAATCGGTCCCATCCGAGTCGTCGACATCATACTCGGCAATCACTCGGTAAGGCCCCGTGTCCCCATACTCGACGACATCGAGTTCATCATGCGGCAGTTCCATGAGAAACGAACTACCGACCGACGGACGCAATTCGCCACGCTGGCCGCGGAGTCGTGCCAAACTGATATGCAGCTCCGATTCGGCGCGGGTCATCCCAACAAAGAAAAGCCGACGCTCTTCTTCCAGTGCATTGGGATCACCATCTTGGACAGCCCACGAACTTGGGATGATCCCTTGTTCGGCGCCAACGATAAAGACATATGGAAACTCGAGTCCCTTGGCCGCATGTAGGGTCATTAAAGTGACCCTGTCCTCCTCGCCATGCCATCGGTCGACATCGCTGACCAAAGCAACGTGCTCAAGATACGCATCGAGGCCACCGAAACCGTTCGCCCGGCCGATCACACTTGGCACTTCGCCACTTAGCGGTTCGCCGCTTGGCGGTTTGTTGTCAATCTGTTCCGTGTCAAATTCGACGGCATCGTAGATCAATTCGTCGAGGTTCTCGATCCTTCGCTCCCCATCGGCCTGCGGATCGACGACGACGATCTGGTTCGGCCGATCACCGGCCCGGCCCTCGCTGGCCAGGTACCAGGTTCCGTCCGGAGCGACAGCGATCCCCTCCAGGTCGAGCGACCCGGTCGCACCGGTGATCTGCGTGCGATCGATGATCAGGGCCGGGATCGACGAGACGTCGATGGTGTAGACGAAACCTTCGGCCAGGAACGAGTCGCTCACGGCATACACAACATCGGGGTCGCTCGGATCCGGAGCGAGACCGGACAGCGCCACCCACGGTACGGGGGTGCCGTTGGCGTCGGGCGCGGAGGAGATCATGGGGTAGGACGGGCCAGCGGCTCCGAGACGGTAGATGTTGATCATCGTGGGAATGCCGTCGTCGGCCTCGTCGGCCTCGGTTGAGGCGACGAAGAGCTTCCGCTTGGGATTGGCGGCCAGCCCTTCGGGCCCGATGCCCGTGGGCAGGAGCTGCTGCAGCACCGGCGTGCCTGAGGTTACGTCGTAGACGCCAACGGCGTTCGAACGTTCCGACCCGACGAAGAGCAAGGTCCGCTTTCCGTACACCCCGACCTCGACCGACTCGGGCTCCACACCCTTGTTCTCCGATCGACCCTCGTTGTAGTGGCCGGCGGCGACCAGCAGATGCTCGAACGTTTCGGCCGACTCGTAGGCCACGGTTCCGTCCTGGTGGAAGACGGTGAAGCCGCGACTTCCACCCTCTTCACCGTTTGCGTCCTCGTAGTCGCCTTCGTTGGCGGTGGCGAAGGTATCGGCGTCGATCCAGGCCACCGCGTCGGGCTCGCGACGTTTGGTGATGTCGGAGTCGAGGTTGATCAGATCCTCCTCTTCGGTGTCGACGTTGGTAAGTGAGACCTCGCCGGCCGGGAAATGGGAGATCGTGCTTCCGGACCCCAGGTCGACGACCGCAAGGTGGTTGTTCTCCTGGAAGGTGACGACCGCCTCGTTTTCGGCGTTGATGTCGACGAACTCCGGCTCAAGGTCGGACCCGGCGAACGCTGACGCCGCCACCGGGGACAGATCGGCCATGGTGACCGTCCAGGTCGACGGGTTGCCCTTGAGCGAGACGATGGCGAGCCCGCCACCGGGCAGTTGGGGAATGAGGCCGTCGTTCAGATCCTCGTCGCGCTCGTTCTCGATCACCACGGCCGCCGTCTTGCCGTCCGGTGAAACGGCCATCGAGTCGGGTTGGCCGCCCAGGTCGATCGTCGTCAACACCTTTCGCGACCTGAGGTTGAGCACGACCAGCGAGCCCGACGGCTCGACGAACGATTCGGACGTGTTCACGGCGACGAGCGCAAGTGGCCCGGTCGTCGCCAGGCTCGTCGGTTCACCGGGCATGTCGATGACCCCAAGGCCCTGTGGGTCGTCGAGTCGAGCGACGTCGACCAGACCGATCTGTTGATTGTCGCCGTCGGTGTAGACCAGCAGATTGCCGCCTGCCGCAAATGCGACGATCTCGGCCACCGCCGAACCGTTGCCGGCCATCACGTCGAACGTGGCCAACGGCTCGAAGTAGTCCCCGCCGGCAGCATCGGCCGTTCCAACGAGCGACGAGGTGACCAAGGACAAGGTGAGAAGTATCGCCATCGCCCGCGACACAAGGTTGAACTGATTCAGTTTCAAGGCTGCCTCCGAAGCTAGATACCTGTGGTTGTAGCCGAGGCGCCCTACGCGGACATTAGGCCGAGTTGGCCGGTGGGTGACCACCAGTTGAACAATCACGGTGGCGATCCCTGCGTCGGGATGGGAACCGGGCGTCAGTCAAGGGTTCAGCCACTGGCAACAGTGCGTCCACCTCCGTGCAACCCCGCCGACAACCCACTTGTTTAGTGTCCAGCCCGGAGGCTACGTGACCCAGGAGGACGATATGCCAGTCGACGACATTGCGACGAACCCATCCGCCAATCGACCGTTTGAAGATGTGCTGTATGCCAGAATCTCGCGCCGGAAGGTTCTCGGCGGAAGCTTGGCCACCGGGGCCACCATCTTCTTCGGTGCAGGCACGGCCGGGGCGCTGACCGGCCGGGCACGGCCCGGACGGAAGAACGGCCACCGGGCGCCGCTCATCGGCTTCACCCCGGTTCCGGTCGCCGGCGGGTCGGGCCCACTGCCTGCTGTCTCGGCCGACTATGAGTATCAGGTGCTCATCCCTGGGGCGAGCCGATCCTTGCGCCCTACCCCGAGCATGTGAACGGCTCGAAGTCAGCCGCCGACCAGGAGAAGCAGATCGGAATCGGGCACGACGGCATGTGGTTCTACCCGCTCGGTCGCAACCACGGTGTGCTGTGCATCAACCACGAGTTCGGCCGCAACACCCACGTACTTGGCAAGGAGGCCCCGGAGTCGTTGGAGGACGTGCGCCTGTCGCAGGCCGCTCACGGCGTCTCGGTGGTGGAGGTGGCCGAGCGCAACGGCCGCTGGCAGGTCGTTCGGGACCGCCTCAACCGCAGAATCCACGTCAACACCCCGGTCGGCCTACTCGGAGCACCGCCACATCGCCTGGCTGTCGCAGTACGATGCGGTGATGGCGGACGCGGACCCGGCGCCGTCCGGGACGCCGTCGCAGCGCAAGGTGGAACCCTTGCCCGCCGCATCGGACACGCCCCACCCGACCACCGCCCTGCCGAGCCAGGATTTTTTCACGGCGGACGGAATTTCGGTGGCTTTCACTCCGCATCAAGCCCGGCAAAAAACCGGCCCGCTGCCCTTCACAAAAATTCTCGCGCCTGAAATCGGCATCGGCTACTGGAACGAGCTGACGCCACAGAACTTTTTCGATCCGTTTTTCTTCGGCCGCGGCATCGCCTCGGGCGATGTGGACGGCGACGGCTGGACGGACATCGCGGTGGCCACCGACCGGGGGTTTGCGCTGTATCAGAACATCGACGGCAAGGCTTTCAAACAATGGCGCTGGGATCTCAAAACCGACATCGGCCAGGAGGGCATCCACATCGCGCTGGTGGACCTGGACAACGACGGCTGGCTGGACGTTTTCCTGACCACGTTCGAGACCGGCAACTTTCTCATCCTCAACCCGCTTGCCGAAGGGAAAGACAAGCGCGTGCTGCGGGTGCCCAACGGCGACGTTCTGCTCACCAACGCCGCGGCGTTCGCGGACATCGACCGCGACGGGTTCCTCGACATCGCCAACGGCAATTATCATCTCGGCGTGCTGACGCGCAAACCGATCGCCAACGCGATCGATCAACTGGTACTCAACCGCAACCTGAATTTCACGCTGAAAACCCTGCCGGGCGTCCCCGGCCAGACGCAGTCGATCCTGTGGTCGGATTTTCTCGGCAACGCGAACGCCGATCTGGTGGTGGGCAACGACTATCTGGTGCCCGACACCTATTTCGAGGGCGCGGGCGACGGGGTGCTGAAAAAGATCACGCGCCGGGACGGCGTGCTGCCGGTCAGCACCGAGAACACCATGAGCATCGACACGGGGGATTTCAACAACGACCTGATCCCGGATATCTATCTCGCCAACATCGGCTTCTCCAAAGGCATCGACGTGGTGTCCAATATTTTCGGGCAGGACATGCGGGAGGCCGGGCGGGAATTCTGCGACTCGGGCGCGAGTGTGCTTGAGCGCGGGGAATGCCACGATCTGGTGCAGCTGGTGACGCTGCTCAATCCGGAAAAGCAGGACGTTTCGGAACGCTGCGTGCGCCTTGAGAACCGCCGATTGGTGAAGGACTGCATGGTGACGCGGCTGGCGCTGTTTGCGGCGGAACGCAAGGACGCCGCGCTGTGCGACAGGATCGACCGCGGGCACGCGCTCGGGCAGACGCTGTGCCGCAAATTTTTTACGACCGAGCCTGTGGCTGCGACCGGCGACGATGAAATCCCGCAGCGGGCGCTGTCGAACCTTCTGTTGATGGGCACAAGCGGTGCGGGATTCGAAGACATCTCGGAACGCGCGGGCGTCACCACCGCCGAATGGAGCTGGAACGCGCGCTTTGCGGACCTGGACAACGACGAATGGCAGGATCTGTATGTGGTGAACGGGGTGCTGATCACCCAGGAGTTCGCCACGAATAATTTTTTCCACAACCAGAAAGGCGAAACCTTCGCCGCCGCCGAAGAGGCGTTCGGCCTGAAAGACCGCGACCACAGCTCGTCCTACACCTACCTCGATATCGACCGGGACGGGGACCTCGACATCGTCGCCAACACGCAGTACGGCCCGTTCAAGGTTTACTTCAACAACAACGAACAGGGAAACAGCGTCACCTTCAAACTTAGGGACGCAAAGGGCAACCGGTTCTGCATCGGCTGTGTGATCACCCTCCACTACGGCGCAGAAGGCGAACGGCACCAGATGCGCGAGATCAAGGCCGGAGGCGGCTTCCACTCCAACGACGCGCCGGTGGCGCATTTCGGGCTCGACCGTTTTGAAACCGTCGAGCGGGTGGAAGTGCGCTGGTCCACCGGAGAGACGAGCGTGCTCGAACGCCCCTTCCCGGTCAACCGCGAGTACACGATCCGGCGTAAGGGTTGAGGGTTTTCCCACGACATCAACACACGGTTTGATAATACGGCTCACGCGCGCCCGGTTCTTTTTCTTGAATTTCACCCAGGGAGGAGGGGGTTCTCCATGTCCAGATACGATGCACTTTGCACTCTGTATTCCGATTCCAGGCAGCGGTTTTCCGACTACCACGCGGACTGCATTCATTTCGCAGAAGCTCTGGTCGAGGGCCTGGCGACCTTCTTTTCCGTTCCGCAAGACCGCTTCCGGGTGATCCCCACGCTGCAGAAAGCCGAGCCGGGAAAAACCTACCCTGTGAGCGAAGCGCTTCTCCTGGGCCAGGACATGTACTGGCACATCGGCATCGAGATGACTCTGATCCCCGTCAACGGGGCGGGTTTTCCAGCGCAGCCGGTGCTGATCGTGCTGGGAATCAAAAAGGAAGGGGATGCGTTTCTGATCAAAACCTCCGAGAAGGAAAAAGGCTTTTCCATCCCGGACGCCGAGCGTTCGGATTTGAGCGCCTTCTACGAGGAATTGTATCAACTGGTGCAGACCTGGCTGAATGCGACGTTGAACCGGTTCGTGGAAACAAAACCCGTGGTCTGCAAAATCGGTTTCATGTCCGAATGCGAATGAACCGTTGCGGCGGCCTCATTGCGGTCTCTGCGTTTCGGGCAGGACGATCTCGACTTTGGTGCCCTGCCCCGGCGCGCTGATGATCTTGAGCGTTCCCCCGTGGTTGAACACCACCTGCCGGCAGTAGGCCAGCCCCATCCCGTTGCCGGGATATTGATCTTTCGTGTTCAGGCGCTTGAACGGTTTCAACACAGTGGGGATGTATTTGGGATCGAAGCCGATGCCGTCGTCGCGCACGCCGATTTTCCAGAATCCGTTGCCGAGGGACTGGCCCTCCAGCCAGACCTTCGAGGGGCTTCCGGGGGCATGAAACTTGAGCCCGTTGGCGATCAGATGCTTGAACAGCAGGCCGATCTGTTCCGCATCCGCCTCCAGGGTGGGGAGTGTTTTTTTCTCCACCCGGTTCGCTGACTCGGTATCGCCTGCTGTGAGCTCGGCGATCAGCGCTTCGACCAGCGGATTGAGGTCGAGCGAGCGGAACGCGCTTTTTTTGCGGTGAAATTCGTAAAAAAGGATCAGATCGTCGATGAGACTCTGCATCCTTCCCACCGAATGATCCAGCCGGTCCAGATATCCGGCCTCTTTCCCTTCGGCCCCGTTCAACGCAGACTGCAGCATGCCGCCGAAGGAAACGATTTTCCGCAAGGGCTCCTTGAGGTCGTGGCAGGCGGCGTAGAAAAAATCGTTCAATTCCTGGTTTTTCATCTCCAACTGTTCGGCCAGGCCCTTGTTCTCCCGCTCCGCCAGCATGCGGCTGCTGATCTCCTCGTTCAGGGCTTCGTCCTTGCTGATTAATTCCACGGCCCGCTCGCGCGCCTTGATCTCAAAAAACTGCCTGGACTCGCTGAGCAGGTTGTTGAGCAGGCGGATCTCGAGGATGTTGCGGATGCGCAGTGAAACTTCCGCAAAATCGAGCGGTTTGCTCAAAAAATCCTTCGCCCCCGCCTCCAGCGCCTTGAGACGGTTTTCCTGATCCGTCTGGGCGGTCAACACCATCACGGGCACGTAGTTGTCCTTTTCGATTTCCCTGAGCTGCTGCATCACGGCGAATCCGTCCAGATGCGGCATGTTCAGATCGAGAAGTACGAGATCCGGATCGAACTCCCTGTACAGCGCGGCGGCCTGGCGGGAATCCTCGGTGCTCTTCACCTGGGTGAATCCGCGCTGCTTGAGAAACTGCTGCAAGAGGAGCACGTTGGCCGCCTGATCGTCAACGATCAGAATACGGGCCTTCTTCAAGTCTTCGTCGGAGATGATCATTGCGGGATGGCCGTTTGCCGTATCGTATCGGGGTGTTTTGCGGTCGTTTCTGTTTCGGGTTGCTCTCGACTATTAATTTACATAGAAAACACATGAATATATTATAGCGCACCCCGCGCCAGTTTTTCAATGGATGGCTTCTGTGGATCAGGAGGGATCGGGAGACAGAGTGGCGGGTGGGAACGTCAACGCCTTTAAAACCGGAGGGTCACGGGGTTTCCGAAGCGCTGATCGAACCACTGCTGGGTGGTCTCGCCGCCTGTAAAGACCGTGTCCGGCGGGAAGCGGTTTTTTTGCGCAACCAGCAGAAACTGACGCCGGCCGTCCAGCGTCAGCGCCTCGAACAGGACGGCCTGCAAAAAATGCTCGCGCAGGTGTGCGGTGCCGGTTTCGTTCCAACCTTTGACATCGCCGCGCACCGGAACGACGCGTCCGGGTTTGGCAAACAGCAGGCTCAACACGTCCACAGGCGCTCCACTCTGCGCGTCCACGTAGGTGACGTTGAAATCGGGGTCCCAGGCTTCCCAGGCCGCAGACTCCGGATCATAGACCTCCAGAAAACGGTGGCCCTCCATCCGCTTGTAGTCTCTGGAAAAAATCTGCACCAGGCGGGAGGAGATTCCCAGATCGTCGAGGATGCCTTTCATGGCATAGGAGCGCGAGCCGCAGGACAGATGCGGTTTGTGCCCGGACTCGCCGCGCTGGACGGCCAACAGCATGCTGAGGACCGCATCGGTTTTGAACGCGTAGGTGTGATGCTCGGCGTCGATCTTGTGGATGGAATTGTCGTGCACGAAGCGCATGACGTTTTTGAGCAGCGTTTCCCTGGAAACGCCGGCCGGACGCACGATCGCGCGGATGGCCGCCAGCACCTCAGGATCGGGCACCACATGCAGGGGGACGGCTTTTTTGTCTTGCATCCAGGCGTTCACCCGCGTCCATTGCACCTGCGAATTGGAATACGGCGGGATCCGCGCAAAAAAGCCACTCTCCTCCCACACCATCAGCAGCTTGCCGCCGCCCAGAAACAGCAGGCAGGCGGCCAAAAAGACCGCCCATTGTGTTTTTTTTCGGCCGGAGAGGTGCATCCGTTGTTAAAGGAAAAGTGGTTTGGGGTGGACGGAGGGTCCGAAGCGGCCGCCGGTCAGACGGGACCGGGGCCGTTTTTCCTGCGCACTTCGAAGCTCAGGGTTTCCTCGAGCGAACGGATCTCAAGGTCGGAAACTTTAAAGTGAAAGCTGAAATAATTGTCGGCGGAGTTTTTCATCTGCCTCAGGATGACCACGTATTTTTTGAACTGGTTGGCCAGCTTCTCCAGCACGTCGGAGGTGCCGGAACGCCCGCCTTCCACTTTTTTGAGGCTGGTGGCGGCGCTGTAATAGTAGGACTCGCCTTTGTCGAAATAGGCCTCTCCCATCACATTGCCGTCCGGGTTGAACAGCCCCAGGTTGAGCAGCAGAAAATCCGCGTTGATCTTGTAGAGAAAATACCGGATGGCGGTCTGTTCCTGCTGGACGGCGATTTTGCCGACGTCCGCATCGAGACCGACCACGTATTTATGGATGAGGGAAAGCGATTGCGGGTTGGCGAGGTCCGCCAGAGTGAGGGTGATATACTGGTTCACGTCCTCGTCGTATTTGAGGTCGTTGGCCTTGACCTGCTTCCAGTGCCGCTCCTTCCATTCCTCGCTGCGGCCTTCCTCGAAGATCGGGTCGTAGCCTGCGTTCGATTCCAGCCCAGCCTCGATGCGCGCTTTCAACAGCTGGTCGGAAAAGAACGATTCGGTGGTGTCGCTGTCACCGCTGTCCAGATGTGTGAATTTTTCGGCCATAAATCACCTGTTGTGTGTTGGAGATACAGGAATCGGGCCAATCCTTACTATCATAGCAATAATCTATTGAATTTCAAGCAGATCAAAACACATCGCGGCTAGCGGGAAGACGATGCTGGCACGCCGCTTTGACGCCTCGCGGCCGGGCCTCAAAAAAACCATGAAAATTCAGCCATTTCACGTGCCCCCTGCGACCGAACGGAACCGGCTGTTTGTGCACGGCCCGCAAACGGGAATCCCGTTCTTTTTGCACCGCGTTGCGTGTTAGGATTGAGGTCGCTGTTTTCACTCATTTTCAGGATGCGCGCACGATGGCCAGACACGGGATTTTCATCGGCACCGACAAAGGCGGTTTTCTGCTGGAGTCGCAAAACGGACGCAAGGATTGGCAACTGCGCGGGCCGTTTCTCAAGGGCTGGAAGGTGTTCGACCTCATGCTCGATCAGCGGTCCGAGCCGACGCTGTACGCCGCGGTCGGGCACGACGTGTACGGCCCCGCCCTGCACATCTCACGCGATCTGGGCGGGCACTTCGAACAGGTGCAGCACGGGCCAAGCTACGATGCGGACTCCGGTTTCAAGCTCAACAACGTGTGGACCGTCGTCCCCGGCCCCAAAGACCAGCCCGACACGTTGTACGCCGGGGTGGACGAGGCGGGATTGTTCGTCTCGCGCGATCGCGGGTTGCACTGGCAGGAACTTTCCGGCCTCTCGCGCCACGCCACGCGCAGCGAGTGGGTGCCCGGCGCAGGCGGCCTGTGCTGCCATTCGATCCTGATCGACCCGGACAACGCGGACCGCATCTGGGTGGGGATTTCGGCGGTGGGGGTGTTCCGCAGCGACGACGGCGGCGCGACCTGGCACAGCAAAAACCAGGGGGTGATGGCGGCGCTGGAGATGGAAACGCACAAAGACATCGGCCGCTGCGTGCACCGGCTGGTGATGGACCCCCAAAATCCCCGGCGGCTGTTCCAGCAGAACCACCGCGGCGTGTTCCGCAGCTTGGATGGCGGCGACTCCTGGGAACGCATCGAAAACGGCCTGCCCTCTTCGTTCGGATTTCCCATGGCCGTGCATCCCAACAGGCCGGGGACGCTGTACGTGGCGCCGCTCGAGAGCGACGAATACCGGTTTTTCCCGAACGGGCGACCCGCTGTGTACCGTTCCAGCGATGCGGGCGATTCCTGGCAGGCGCTGACGAACGGGTTTCCCGAAACCGGTTACGTTTCGGTGCTGCGCCACGCGCTGGCCACCGACGCCGAGGACCCATGCGGGGTCTATTTCGGCACCACGGGCGGCACGCTGTACACCAGCGCCGATGAAGGCGAGCACTGGCAGAGCCTGCCGCACGCGTTTCCGAGGATCTACTGCGTATCGGCCCTCAGGCTGGAATGAAGCGAACCATGCCGCGCATCCCGGTGCATCTTCCCAGTCTGCTGACCCACTGCACGCAAGGCCGCTCGCGCGTCGAGATCGAGGCGGACACCCTCAACCGGTGCCTCGAACACCTGCTCGATCGCTATCCGCTGCTCAGGGTGCATCTTTTCGACGAATCCGGCGCGCCGCGCCAGCATGTGCTGTTTTTTCTCAACGAGGAAAACACCCGCTGGCTGAAACAGACGGACACACCCCTCAAATCCGGCGACAGCCTGACCATCGTGCAATCGGTTTCGGGGGGCTGAACCGGCCCTCCCCGGCCCCAAATCCCGGCGGCCATCTGATATAATGGAATCCATCTCCCACTGGAACACTGCGAATCTATGAGCGCCAGCAGACTGCATTCGATTCTCTTCCTCGGGTTGGTGTTTCTGCTGCCGTTTTTAAGCACTCCGGCAGCGAAGGCCGAAACCGGGGCCGCCCCCTCGCTGGAACAGTCCCTGACGGCCCTTGTCACAGCGGACGCCAGAGACATCGATCTCGCCCGCACGGTGCTCTTGATCTCGAAAGACCGGGATCCCTCTCTCGATCTGAGCGGCCTCACTGCGGAACTGGACCGGCTGACCGATGCGCTGCGTACAAAAATCAACGCCGCCTCCACGCCGGAGCAGATCGTGGAAGCGCTGCGGACGGTGATCCATCTGGAATCCAACTACGATTTCACCGACCGGGTGGACCCGCAGGGCATCCCCATCGATCCGGCCGAGCTGTTCATGCACGGCCTGCTGCAAAACCGGCGCGGCTACTGCATGAACCTGTCGCTGCTGTATCTCATCCTGGCCGAGCGGCTGGACCTGCCGCTGCACGGCGTGGCGCTGCCCAATCATTTTTTCGTGCGCTACGAAGCGCAAGGGGCCCGCATCAACATCGAGGCGACCGAGCGCGGCGCGCGGCATCCGGATTCCTTTTACCGGCAACGCTTCGGGGTGGCGGAAACGGCGGAATTTTTCATGACCAACCTGAGCGAGAAACAGACCCTGGGGGCGTATTTCTCCAATGTGGGGATGGTCTACTACAAAGGCGGCAACCCCGGCAAAGCGGTGTTTTATCTCGATCTTTCCACCCGCATCAACACGCGTTCCATCGAAGCGCACAACAACCTCGCCAACATCTATTCGGAGACCGGCCAGCTGGACCGGGCGCTCGAGCATTACCAGCGGGCGTTCGAAGCGGACCCCAACAACACGGCAACCCTGTTCAACCTGGGACTCGCCCGCAACAAGGCGGGGCAGACTCAGGGCGCGGTGGAGGCCTTCCTGCAGGTGGTGCAGATCGACCCGGGTTTCGAGGCGGCGCACAAAGCGCTGGTGCGGCTTTATCTGGAAAAGCGGCGCTATTTCGGGGCGCTGCTGCATCTGAAACGCATCGCGGCCCTGAATCCCGGCGACGTGTCCACCGAGATGGCGCTCGGCAATGTGTATCTCAGAATGGGCCGCTACGAGCTGGCCCGGCAGACGTTCGCCAACCTGCGCCAGCGCTTTCCGGGCAAGCCGGAGGTGCTGGACTCGCTGGCGGAGACCTACTACCGCGAGGAGGATTTCGACCGCGCCATCGAGCTGTACGGCTACCTGATCGAATACGACCCGAAAAACCTGAAGGCCTACGTGCAGCTGGGCTGGACGCATTACCGCAAAGGCAATTTCGACATGGCGGCCGCCTGGACCAAGCGCGGCATCGAAAACGCCGCCGGACACAAGGAGCTGTTGACGCTGGCGCACATGAACCTGGGATTCTATTCCCTCTTGTCGCGCGAATTTGCCGAATCGAAACGCTGGTATCAGAAAGCGCTCGCCGACAAGGACCCCAGCGCCGTGAGCGGCATGGTGAAAGACATTGAGGATGCGGCGAAACGGTTTGCAAACCGGCCGGAGCTGGAATACTTCACCGGCTGGATCTATTTCCACGCCGGCCTGAAGGACACCGCCAAGCCGTTTCTGGAAGGGTACGTGGAAAAAAACGCGTCGGGCCGCTTCGTCGAGGAAGCGCGCAATCTTCTGGAAACCATGCACCTGAAAAAAGTTTCCGCGGAAACGTCTGAACCCGACACCCCGAATGGGCAAGATGCGGTTCCAGAAAACATGGTGCACATCCCGGCGGGATTTTTCTCGATGGGTTCCAACAAGAACGGCGAAGACGAACTGCCCGAACACAAGGTCTACGTGGATGCGTTCTACATCGACAAGTACGAAGTCTCGGCGACCGCCTACGCGGAGTTTCTAAACGCCGTGGACAATGTGAAGGGGTACTACCTCGACAACAAATTCGGGGTGCTGACCTTTACCGGCCGCTTCGCGCCGCGGCCCGGCCTGGAGGCGTTCCCGATCAACAACGTCAACTGGAACGGCGCCAAGGCCTTCTGCAAATGGAAAGGCAAACGCCTGCCGACCGAAGCGGAATGGGAAAAAGCGGCGCGCGGTGCGGACAAGCGCCTCTTCCCCTGGGGCAACACGCCGCCCACGCCCGAACAGGCACGCTACCTTCAGGCCTGGACGGAAGAGCGCAAACACAGGGTCATGGTGCCGGTGGACGCGCTGGAGGCGGGGAAAAGCCCGTACGGCGTGTTCAACATGGCGGGCAACGTGAAAGAATGGGTGGACGACTGGTACGACCGGGAGTATTATACCGAGGAATCCGACTACGCGAATCCGAGAGGCCCCATCGGGGGCGAATTCAAGGTCTTGCGCGGCGGTTCCTGGCGGGACCTGGCCGGGTTCATCTACTCTTCATTTCGCAACAACAGCTACCCGGACACGCGTCTGGAAGATTACGGTTTCCGTTGTGCCAAAAACGGCGAAAAAACCGATGGGCCGAAAAAGATGACACGCAACGAGACGGAAACGCAGCACGCGAGGGCCAGCGACTCACCGGAGGCCGGACGATGATCGGAGCGATCGAAATCCTGATGATCGCCGTCATCTTCGGGATCATCTACGGGCGGGACGCGTTCGACAAGACCTACAAAAAACACCCCGACGAAGGGGTGATCGAAAGTTTCGCCGAGGATGTCAAAGAGTACTACCACACCGACCCGAAACGGCTGGTCAAGCTCGTCGTGTTCTTCGTTTCGGTGATCTCGTTTCTCGTCGTTCTGGTCTACTGGGCGTTCACGCGCACGGACCTGCCGAAAATGCTGGGCTGGGGTTAGTAGTTGAACCCGTTCGTGCGAACGTGGATGTAGGGATCGCCCCCCTTGAGCACCTTGCCCCCCACGATTTCCCCGACGTAAAGCACGTGATCGCCTGCGGGCATGGAGCCGGTCAGCTTGCATTCCAGGCAGGAGACCGCATCCTTCAAAACGCGGATGCCCTGATATCCTTTCACGGTCTTCAGGCCCTTGAACAGATCGTCCTGGGGCGGTTTGCTGAAATGCTTCAGCAGGCCGTTGGAATCTTTCCCCAGCACATTGATGATGAATGCATTCGAGGCCTCCACCAGCAGGCGCGCGGGACGCAGCGTCGCCAGTGCAATGGATACGGTGGGAGGGTCGAACGAGCTCTGGTTGACCCAGCTTGCGAGGACCGCGTCCTCACGGTCGTCGCATTTCGCAGTGACGACGAACAATCCGCTGGGAACGCGGCCCAGGGCTTTGCCGACTTCTGTTTTGTTCTTCAAGGTTGGCTCCTGTCGTGTGTGATTCGGGATGCAAAATTCTAATATGCCCATCGGGCGCTGGCAACCGAAAACGGCGGCCGGCGCTCAAAACTGGCCTTTCCTGATTTGAAAGACATCCGGCTGTTCCGGTTTCTGGATGTAGGACAGCTTGAGGGAAAGCGGCGCGGCCCCGGACTTCTGCTTCGGGGGGTTCGTCATCAGCAGCAGCACCATGCGGCCCGCCCGGTCGCGCGCGCGGAACACGATGATCAGCCCTTCCCGCGCGGGCGTGTTGGCCACCTGGTGCTTTTTCGGAAATCCCTGCTGCGAAAAATAATTTCTCAGTTGATTGGCGGTGTCCACGATCCTTTTCGGCTCGGCCACCGCACCTGCCGATTTTCCCCACAGAATGTTCACCTGAATCAGCCGGTTCGAGCGGTAGCCGAACACGTAGAACACGCGCGCGGGGCCGGAATCCGGCAACAGATCCTGCACCGCGATTTCGAGGCTCAGGGTTTTTTCCAGAGGATGGCGGTGCCGCACGACGTTCTTTTTGGTGACCTTGAAATCCTTGTAGATGGATTTGTAGACCTGCTTTTCGCTCATGCCGAAGCGCGCCGAACGGAACCCCTCGACGGCGGCGGCTTTTTCACCGGCTGCCTGCGGCGGCTTGTTTTTTGCGGCCGCGGCCTGGATGACGGCTGCCGAACCCAGCACGACGGAAAACGCCAACAGCCACGCGCAAACAAACCGGCAACCCATCGGGTGAATGCGCTTCATTGGCCTCCCTGGCATTTCACAGCCAGCGGCCGGGGATGGCTTCGCCGCAGGCGGGACAGGCCCCCTGCCGCAAGCGATCGGCGAGCACGTGAAATCCGCGGCGCGCGATGAGCGTGTCGCCGCAACCGGGGCAGCGGGTGTCCTCACTGCCTTCGAGCTGGCCGGGAAGATTGCCCAGATAGACGAACTGCAACCCCGCCTGCTTTCCCATCTCCTGCGCCCGCAACAGGGTCTCGGCCGGGGTGCGGCCGCGGTCGGTCATCTTGTAGTCGGGGTGAAAGGCCGTCACATGCCAGGGGATGTCTTTGGAAACCGAAGCGATGAATTCGGCGATTTCGGCCAGTTCGGCATCGGAGTCGTTGTAAGCGGGAATCACCAGCGTCACGATCTCCAGCCACATGCCCATCGCGTGGACGGTGCGGATGGTGTCCAGCACCGCGGACAGGTTGCCTCCCAACCTCCGGTAATTCGGCGCGGAAAAGCATTTGAGGTCGATCTTGTAAAAATCCACCCAGGGCCGGATGTATTCCAGCACCTCCGGCGTGCCGTGGCCGTTGGACACGTAGGCGGTCTTGAGGCCGCGCCGCTTCGCTTCCTGAAACACCTCCACCGCCCATTCGCTGGTGATCAACGGCTCGTTGTAGGTGGAAACGAGGGTCTTCGATCCTTCGCGCTCGGCGAGGTCGCACAGCTCGCCTGCGGTGATGCTCTCGAAGTTCAGCGTCGCCGCATCATCGCGCAGGGTCTGCGAGGTGAACCAGTTCTGGCAGTACGCACAGCGGAAATCGCAGCCGAGCATGCCGAAACTGAGGGCGCGGCTTGCCGGCAGCGCGTGGAAGAACGGTTTTTTTTCGATGGGATCGTTCTGCACGCCGGCGGCGTAGTGAAACGGCACGCGCAGCGTACCGCCCTCGTTGTAGCGCACTTTGCAGACGCCGCGCTGCCCGGGTTTGAGTTTGCACAGATGACCGCAGGCGGTGCAGACGAGTTCCGACTCGGAAATCCGCCTGAACAGCTCACCGGGCCGGGTCGCCCGGTCCAGTTCGGTTTGCAGGTTTTTCGTGGCGCTCATACAACAATCATACACCCTTTCGGGCGCGGTTTGAAGCGGTGCAACGGGGTTGCTTTTAGAGGGGGATGAAAGCGTGCGAGAGAGGTTACGGTATGGCGCGGCCCGTGTGCGGGCCGGTCACTCGGTGCTGATGCCCTCGGTCTTTTTGTCCAGCGCGCCGACCATCGTGTGCCAAGCCAGAGAAGCGCATTTGGTGCGCGAGGGATATTCGCGGATGCCGACGAACAGTTTCAGTTTTCCGAGGTGGTTTTCTTCTTTGTCCGGCTCCAGTTCGCCGAGCACCATTTTGTGAAACTCGCCGAACACGACGCGCGCCTCGTCCACCTTTTTGCCTTTGAGAAACGCGGTCATGAGCGAGGTGCTGGCTTTGGAGATGGCGCAGCCGCTGCCGACGAAACTGATGTCCTTGATCTCATCACTTTCGGGATCGACGTCCAGATACACGTGGATGTCGTCGCCGCACAACGGGTTGATGCCGTGACAGTGGTGCGTGGCGTTTTTGATTTCGCGGAAATTCCGGGGATTGCGGTTGTGGTCCAGAATCACCTGCTGATACAGCTCGTTGTCGTAAGACATCGCAAACTCACCTTTCAATAAACCGTCTCAAAAAATCGTCGCCCACTCACTCGTGCAGCCGCACGCATCCCCCCTCCGGGGAGGAGTCAGGAAAACAGCTTGATCACTTTGCGGACGCTCTCGGCCAGCGCATCCAGCTCCTCCGGCTTGTTGTAGAAAGCCATGGAGGCGCGGGTGGTGGCGGGAACGCCGAAACGGATCATGGTCGGCTGGGCGCAATGGTGGCCGCCGCGCACGGCGATGCCGTCCTGGTCGAGCAGCGTTCCCACATCGTGCGGGTGCGCCGCATCGAGCACAAACGAGATGAGCGCGGCTTTTTCCCTGGCGTCGCCGATGATCCTCAGCCCGTCGATCTCCTTGAGCAGCTTGGTGCCGTGATCGAGCAGGCTTTTTTCGTACTCGAAGATGTTATCCAGACCGATTTCGGTGATGAAATCGATGGCGGCGCCCAGGCCGATCACCTGCGAGATGGGCGGCGTCCCGGCTTCGAAACGCGCCGGCGGTTTCGCGTAGGTGGTCTTTTCCAGCGTCACCTGCATGATCATGTCGCCGCCGGTCACGTAGGGCCCCATGGTTTCCCACAGTTCCATTTTGCCGTACACGCCGCCGATGCCGCTGGGGGCGTACATCTTGTGGCCGGAGAAGGTATAAAAATCGCAGCCGATGTCCTGCACGTCGATCTTCATGTGCGGCGTGCTCTGGGCGCCGTCGATCAGCACTTTCGCGCCGGCGGCGTGCGCCAGATCGGTGACCTTCTTGACGGGATTGATGGTGCCGAGCGCGTTCGACACGTGGTTCACCGCGACCATGCGGGTCTTTTCGTTGAGCAGCCGCTCGTATTCCTCCAGGATCAGCTCGCCGCGGTCGTCCACCGGAATCACCTTGAGGCGCGCGCCGCGCTCTTCGCACAGCACCTGCCAGGGCACGGTGTTGGCGTGGTGTTCGATGTTGGAGATGATGATCTCGTCGCCCTCTTTGATGAACCGCTTGCCGAAACTGTGCGCGACGAGATTGATCGACTGCGTGGTGCCGCTGGTGAACACGATCTCCTTGCGGTCGGGCGTGTGGAACAGGTCCGCCACTTTCTGGCGCGCTTCTTCATACAACTGGGTGGCACGCTCGCTGAGTTTGTACGCGCCCCGGCGCACGGTGCCGTATTCCTCGGCGTCGAATTTGCGCACGCGCTCGATCACCGAGCGGGGTTTCTGGGTGGTGGCGCCGTTATCGAGATAGATCAGCGGCTTGCCGTTCACCGTTTGCGACAGTATGGGAAACTCCTGGCGGATCTTGTCCACGTCGAGCGTGGTTTTTTCAGCCAGGGCGGTGTCTGGGTCCGGCATTTCAGTTCTCCAGTTTCTTGAGTAAGGTGTTTTCGAGATCCGTTCGCACTCCGGGAAATTCGACGGTCTCGATGATGCTCTCGGCGAAACTTTTGGTCAAAAGCTCTTTCGCGGTCTTCTGTGAAAGTCCGCGCGTCTTCAGGTAGAAAAGCTGTTCCTCGTCGATCTGGCCGATGGTGGCGCCGTGTGTGCACTTCACATCGTCGGCGAAGATCATCAGGTTCGGTTTGTTGTCGGCGTGCGAGGTGTCCGAAAGCATGAGGTTGTTGATCAGCTGGTCGGAGCTGGTGAGCTGCGCTCCCGGGTCCACCACGACGGTGCCGTCCACGCTGGAGCGGCTCTTGTCGTTGACGATGTTCTTGAAATGCTGGTGGCTGACCCCGTGCGGCGACTCGTGGTGGATGCGCACGAAGTGGTGCACCTGCTCTTCATCGGTCAAAACGCTGACGGCGTTCCACCGCAATTCCGAGCCGGGTTCGGTGAGATGCGCTTCCAGGTGCTGGCGGGTCAGCCGGTTTCCATACGACGCGTTGGCCGCGTGCAAGCGGCTGTTGCGCGCAAGCCGGATGCGGGTCTTGGAACAATGCCAGGAATCTGTATCGTCCTGCTGCACCTGCGTGTAGCGGATGCCCGCATCCTCGGCGACGAAGATGTCCTGCACCGCGTTGACGAAATAACCGCCGTCCACACCCACGTAGCGGACGATCAGATCCAGTTCGGACTGGCAGCCCAGTTTGAGAAGCACCCTGGGATGGCTGGTGACGTTTTGCGAGTTTCCCCCGGTAGACACGTAGAGAATCTGCAGCGGCGTCGGGATCTTCGTCTTTTGCGGAATCTCCAGCAGGGAACCGCTGTTCATGAAGGCGCTGTTGATGGAGGCGAAGACGTCGTTTTCGTTTTCGATGGTTTCTGTCAGGTGCTGCTTGATCTCAGGATCGGACACCGCTTCGGCGAGCGTCTTGATCGCGAGCACATCCCCGAGGTCGGTCAGATCGGAAAGATCGCCGCGCAGGACGCCGTCCACGAAAACGAGATGGCTCTTCTCGCAGCCGGGATACACGCTGGATTGGATGCGCTCTTCGGGTACGGAAGTTTGATCGGGAGCGGCAAAGGGCGTGGCCACAAGTTCCTTCGTGTTGACGAAGGTATACATCTCGTGCTTGCGGCCGGGGAACCCGAGGGTCTCGAAGCGGCCGATGGCGGCGCGTTGGAACGGCGCGAGGGCGTCGGACGCCTCGTTCTCGCTTAAAAACTGCTGGTGACGCCGGATCAGGATCGATTCGGCGGTGTCTTCGGTGGCGGCGGTCGTCATGGCGTCTCCTCAAACTTTGGTGGCGAGCCAGTCGTAACCCTGGGCCTCCAGCTCGAGAGCGAGTTCCTTCTGGCCGGACTTGACGATCTTGCCCTGGCTGATCACGTGCACGAAATCGGGCTGGATGTACTCGAGCAGTCTCTGGTAGTGGGTGATGAGGATCAGGGCGTTGTCCGCGGTCCGGAGCTTGTTCACCCCGCTGGCGACGACGCGCAGCGCATCGATGTCGAGGCCGGAGTCGGTCTCATCGAGAATGGCGAGCTTGGGATTGATCACCGCCATCTGCAAGATTTCGTTTTTCTTTTTCTCGCCACCGGAAAAACCGTCGTTGAGGCTGCGGTCCTTGTATTTCTGCTCCATGCCGAGCATCCCCATCTTCTCGCTGAGAATTTCATCGAAATCCAGAGGATCGATCTCCTCC
Organism: Nitrospinales bacterium; assembly: GCA_965223345.1. GTDB lineage: Bacteria > Nitrospinota > Nitrospinia > Nitrospinales > VA-1 > CBDCWG01. The sequence continues at coordinate 227,675 of CBDCWG010000001.1, read as the reverse complement.
TTGCCCTCGGCGACGAGCCGGGCGTTGTGCGCCATGCGCAAAAACTCGGCGTTGTTGACGCCGGGGATCTCGACGGGATACTGAAAGCCCATGAAGATTCCCGCCAGTGCCCGTTGCTCCGGGTCCATCTCCTTCAGGTCCTGGCCGTCGAAAATCAGCTCGCCGGCCGTCACCTCATAGGACGGGTGGCCCGCCAGCACCTTGGAGAGCGTGCTCTTGCCGGAGCCGTTGGGCCCCATGATGGCGTGCACCTCGCCTTTGTTGATCTTGAGGGAGACCCCCTTTATGATTTCAATGCCGTCAAAACCGGCATGCAGATCCTTGATCTCAAGCATCGATACGTTTCCTCTGTTGAATATGGATGGTCAATTCTGTAATCGTCCGCAATGCCGCCTTGCCGTTAACCGACGCTGTCCTCGAGTTTGAGGGTCAACAGCTTCTGCGCTTCCACGGCGAATTCCATCGGCAGCTGCTTGAACACCTCTTTGCAGAAACCGTTGATCACAGCGGTGATGGCGTTTTCCCGGGAGATGCCACGCTGTTCGAAATAGAACAGCTGTTCCTCGCTGATCTTGGAGGTGGACGCCTCGTGCTCGATCTGCACGGAACTGTTTCCGGATTCTATATAAGGAAACGTGTGGGCGCTGCACTGGTCCCCCACCAGCATGCTGTCGCACTGGCTGTAGTTGCGCGCGTTGGTGGCGTTCTTGTTGACCTTCACCTGTCCGCGGTAGCTGTTGGAGGAGTGGTCGGCGGAGATCCCCTTCGAGATGATGCTGGAACGGGTGTTCTTGCCGATGTGGATCATTTTCGTGCCGGTGTCCGCCTGCATGTGGCCGTTGGTGAGCGCGACAGAATAGAACTCGCCGACGGAGTCGTCGCCCTGCAGGATGCAGCTCGGGTATTTCCAGGTGATGGCGGAGCCGGTCTCGACCTGGGTCCAGGAAATCTTGGATTTTTCGCCCTGGCACTTGCCGCGCTTGGTCACGAAATTGTAGATGCCGCCCTTGCCGGTTTCCTTGTCGCCGGCGTACCAGTTCTGCACGGTGCTGTACTTGATCTCGGCGTTGTCCATGGTCACCAGCTCGACCACCGCGGCGTGCAGCTGGTTGGTGTCGAACTGCGGCGCGGTACAGCCTTCCAGATACGACACGTAGCTGTTCTCGGCGCAGATGATGAGCGTGCGCTCGAACTGCCCGGTCTCCTCGGTGTTGATGCGGAAATAAGTGGACAGCTCCATCGGACAGACGGTGTCGGGCGGAATGTAGACGAACGAGCCGTCGGTGAACACGGCGCTGTTGAGCGCGGCGTAAAAATTGTCGCCCACCGGGACCACGGATCCCATGTATTCCTCCACCAGTTCCGGGTACTCCTGGATCGCCTCGGAGATGGGACAAAAAATGACGCCCACCTCCATCAGCTTTTTCTTGTGCGTGGTGGCGACGCTGACGCTGTCGAACACCGCATCGACCGCCACGTTGGCGAGCTTTTTCTGCTCATCCAGCGGGATGCCGAGTTTCTCGAAGGTGCGCAGCAGTTCGGGATCGACTTCATCGAGGCTTTCCAGCTTCTTTTTCGGCTTGGGCGCCGAGTAGTAGGAAATGTCCTGATAGTCGATGGGCGGGTAATGCACGTTGGGCCAGGTCGGCTCTTTCATGGTGAGCCATTTCCTGTAGGCCTTGAGCCGAAAGTCCAGCATGAACTGGGGCTCTTTCTTCTTTTTGGAGATGGCCCGCACCACGTCCTCGTTGAGGCCCTTGGCGAAGGTCTCCGACTCGATGAGAGTCTGGAATCCGTATTTGTAGGTCTTGTCTTCCAAAACCTCGTTGACTGAATTTTCCTTGGCTGCCATTTATTCACACTCCTTTAAAAGGAACCGTGGCTACATATTGGGCACGACCATGAGATCGTTGTAAATTTCCCGCCTCAGGGTCTGTTCTATGAATGAAAGCGTCGCGCCGAGCGAGGACCCGCAGCTTCCGCAGGCACCCTGATACTGGACGCTCACTTTTTCACCATTGGTGACGCTCAACACCTCGATGTTACCGCCGTCGGCCATCAGCGCCGGACGCACCTTGTCGTCGAGCACCAGATTGATCTGCTCCTTCTGCTCCGCTTCACTGAGCCCCAGCCAGGCCTGCTCCGCCATGGAAAGCTCGGCGGTGGAGCGTTTGGGCGGGCCGTCCTTCTCGGTGGCGGCTTTGGCGGCGGTTGTGGCCGCGGCCATCGCCTTGGCGTTTTCGTACTGCTCGCGCACGGTCTTGAGCAGGGCCTCGACCGCGCCGAAGGCGGCCTGTTTCGATTCGGGCACCGCCGGCTCGTCCGGCGCGTCGCGCAGCTGGTTTTCCACATCCGAACCCAGGAGCGAACAGGCCTCTTCCAGAGTCAGCCCCTTGACCATGTTGCACAGCGTTTCGACAATGGCCACAGACACTTTGCCGCCATAGGCGAAGAATTTGGCGCTGAAAATGCGGTCGTCCTCGGGATTGACCAGCCAGTACAGTTTCATGTCTTTGTGCTTGGCTTCCACGAGGGCCATGCCCTTTTCGGTGGCGTCGTCCTGATAATAGGCGCCCCGATTCTTGGGCTTCGAGGCGGCTTCTTCAAATTTTTTCGAGAATTTATCTTCCAGAACCGACATCGGAATTGGGGGAGTCAGGGGGGAAGGACACGCCTTCACCGCATGGGTTCAAAGGGATAATGGAAAGTTTTTCCACGCCTTAGTATAAGGATTCTGCCTGTTTATCTCAACAGTCATTAAGATGCACCGGAAGTCCGAAAGATCCGATTCTTTTGCAAGAATCTCACACGCAAAACCACCCCCTTCCCTGCCGGTTTTGCGGCTTTGAACGCGCAGTTCGGAAGGGGCAAGTTTGCCGCAATTGTTGATCCTCAGTGTGAACATCGCGTTTCGCATTGAATATCATGCGTTTAGCCGGAAACCGCTGAGAAAGCACCTGTTGGCTTGTGCGGGCTGTGTGTTGCGAAAATGGTTTGATTTAAGAAGCGATGAGCCTATATTGGGTGCAGATTGAAAGCGAAGGGGCTATAATCGAACCACACAAAGTTCTCCGCCTTCGGGAATCAAAACGCTTGCGGCGATTCTAAGGAAAATGCGCGGGAACGTTTGAATTCACGCTTTAAAACAAGGGCACTCCGCCATGACCCAACATACAGACCGGCCGAAACTCGTGGACGGCATGGGACGCACCATCGTCAACCTGCGCATCTCCGTGACCGATCGTTGTAATTTCCGCTGTACTTACTGCATGCCCGCGGACAATGTGGAGTTCATGGACCGCAGCAAGCTGCTCACCTTCGAGGAGCTGACCCGCGTCGCGACGATCGTCTCCAAGATGGGGATCAACCGGCTGCGCCTGACGGGCGGCGAGCCCACCATGCGCAAGGACCTGCCGGTGCTGATCCGCATGCTGTCCGCCGTCGAGGGGATCGACGACATCGCCATGACCACCAACGCGTTTTTCCTCAAGGATCAGGCGAAGGACCTGTACGATGCGGGGCTCAAGCGGCTCAACGTCAGCCTCGACGCGCTGGACCCGGAAAAATTCGCGCACGTCAACCGGCGCGACTGTCTCGACCAGGTGCTTCTGGGCCTCAAGGCGGCGTCGGACGCCGGCTACGAATCGATCAAGATCAACGCGGTGGCGATGCGCAATTTCTCGGAAAGCGAAATCCTGCGCCTGATCGACATGGGCCGCTCGGACGGCTTCGAGGTGCGGTTCATCGAATTCATGCCGCTGGACTCGGACAAGGTGTGGGAACGCGACAAGGTGCTGTTCGGCCATGAGATCGTCGATCTCATCCGCGAGAAGCACGAGTTGATCCCGATCGAAAACTCGCTGGAGATCGGCCCGGCCAGCGAATTCAAATTCGCCGACGGCAAGGGCAAGATCGGCATCATCACCGCGGTCAGCAACCCGTTCTGCGATCACTGCAACCGCATCCGCATGACCGCCGACGGCAAACTGCGCACCTGCCTGTTCTCGACGCAGGAAACCAATCTCAAGGAGTTGATCCGCAGCGGCGCTTCGGATGCGGACATCACGCAGCGGATCCGCGACGCGGTGGCCATCAAGGAACCGGGCCACAAGATCAACCTGGACGATTTCGAACGGCCCACCCGGGCGATGCACGCCATCGGCGGCTAGTTGGGCAAAACGGCCACTTCCTGAATATCTGAGCGCGACGCTTGCGTTCGTCCGCCTCGATTCCCCCTTGTTTCAATCCGTGCAATCCTTGCCACCGGGTGCAGACCCCCTGCCCCGCCACCCGAGACCTGAAACGCTTTATTTACGAAGGTTTTGAAATACCCCGCTGCGGGGTGGGCCCCTGTCCTCATCCCGGCGCTGCGATTTTGCGCGGCCGGGCATTGATGAAGACCACCGTTTCATTCGATACTGGAAGTATAGAGATTCTTCTCTACGGTATTTCACAGATTCTCCCTCTCAAAATTCCGGAGGTGGTCGCCAGGCCGCCTCCGGATATTTTTTTCCTCCCCTCTTTGTGCTACCCTGTTTTTCTTTTCATTCAATCGCATGAACGTGCCACCATGACGCTCGCTCAAAAACACGACCGCCTGCGCGCCTCGATCCGCGACCTTAAAAGCGTGGTGGTGGCGTTTTCCGGCGGGGTGGACAGCACGCTGGTGCTGGCGCTGTGCAAAGCGGTTCTGGGAGACCGGACGCTGGCCGTCACCGCGCAGTCCCCCAGCGTCGCCGCGCGCGAACTGGCGGTGAGCCGCCGGCTGGCCGATGAGATCGGCGTCGAACATCGAATCGTGCCAACCGCAGAAATCACCGATGCCCGCTACCGGGAAAACCCGGCCAACCGCTGCTATTACTGCAAATCCGAGTTGTACGGCAAGCTGCTGGCGGTGGCCGCCGAGAGAGGCTTCGCGTACGTGGCGAACGGCATCAACCGCGACGACCTGGGCGATCACCGGCCCGGCATCGGCGCGGCACAGGAAGCGGGGGTGGTCAGCCCGCTGGCGGACGCGGATTTGAGCAAGCAGGAGGTGCGGCAGCTGGCGCGGGAGCTGGGCCTTTCCAACTGGGAAAAACCCGCCATGCCCTGTCTTTCCTCAAGAGTGCCGTACGGCGAACTGATCTCGGAGGAAAAGCTCTTGATGATCGAGCGGGCGGAGGATTTTCTGCTGTCGCTGGATTTTTCCCAGCTCAGGGTGCGGCATCTGGGCGATGTGGCGCGCATCGAACTGGAGAAGGAAGCCATCCCGCGGTTTCTCACCGGTTCGATTCAGGAAACCGTGCGGCGGCGTTTTCAGGAAATCGGCTTTCGCGACATCGTCCTCGATCCGGAGGGCTTTCGTTCGGGACGGCTGAACGAGGCGCTCACTAAAACGACGAAGGGTTGAAATGTCACCCTGAGCTTGTCGAAGGGTGCACAGAGTCATGCTTCGACAGGCTCAGCATGACAAAGATGACGACTTAGGCAAAGGTCTCCTATCGGAAATCTAAATCGATCGAGTGAAAAATGTGGAAAGTTGAGCTGAGACCGGAAATCCGCAAAGAACTGAAAGACCCGGACCGCTTCGCCAAGGGTTTGGCCGCGGTCTACACCGGGCTGACCGTCACGATGAGCGGCGTGGCGATCATGTTCATCCTGTACTTCACCAAACCGGAACACGTGCTGCATCCCACCTGGCTGTTGTTCATCGGTTTTGCGATCGTCGCCTGGGGCGAATGGGAAAAATTCCGCTCCAAGTGAAAACAGCTGCCCCCGTTCTCGCTATTATTTGGCTCCTATGCTTGGTCTTTGTCTCCGCCCAAACAGGAAAAACTTCCCAATATATGTTGGCGAAGGATGGAGCGCACCTACTCGACCCCACCCAAGCATCCAAGCTTTTTGATCAGTGCTCAAGGAGCGCTCCAATTCCTGAAAAAGGGCTTTTCTGGAAGCCTGACAAAATTCAAATCAAGGAACTTGAAACACGTCTCTATATCTTCCTCGAAAAATTCCGGAATGCTGAAGAAAGACACCCTCCAACAGACGAAATTTACTTAAGCCAATATGTCGGATTCTACGAGAAAGGCAAGCGACTGATTTATGGAAATTTCTATCCAGAGGACGAGCACACTCGGGGCGATCGAAGTCTCTACGCAGTCATATTTTGTGATGGGGGTGAGCCATTTTGGGGAATCGTTTATGATCCGGATAGTGGCGAATTCAGCAGACTTAGCATGAACGGACCCTAATTAAACAGGTCTTACCTCACTCACACATCCTTAGGACTGTCCTTGCCGGGATCGCTCTCGGGGGACTCCTCGCTGCGGTGATGGTTCTGCGGCTGTTTGCCCAGATCGAGCGAGCGGCGGGTGGCGTCTTCGACGGCGTTCATCAGCGTGGTGCGCAGGCCGCCGGCTTCCAGGGTGTGCAGTCCGGAGATCGAGGTGCCGCCGGGTGAGGTGACCATGTCCTTGAGCTCGCCGGGGTGCTTGCCGCTTTCGCGCGCCAGCTTGGCGGACCCGAGCACGGTCTGGATAGTGAGGATGTTCGCCACCCGGCGCGACAGGCCCATTTTGACACCCGCGTCGGACAGGGCTTCGATGATCATGAAGATGTACGCCGGGCCGCTGCCGGACAGACCGGTAACGGCGTCGAGCTGCATCTCGTCCACATCGACGGTGCTGCCGATGGCCTCGAACAGGCGGTGGGCGATCTTGACGTCCATCTTGGAGACGTTCTTGCCCGAGGCGATGGCCGTCACGCCTTCCTGCACCAGCGCCGGGGTGTTGGGCATGGTGCGCACGATGCAGAAACGGGTCTTGGGATTGCTCTTCGCCAGCGCTTCTTCCATGTTGCGCATGGTGACGCCGGCGGCGATGGAAACCAGCAGCTTTTTGTTGTCCACCAGCTCACCGATGTTTTCCAGCACGCTCTGCGCGACCTGCGGCTTGACCGCCAGTATGAGGATGTCGCTTTTCTGCGCCAGCTCGCGGTTGTCCTCGGTCACGCGCACGCGGTACTCGGAGCGCAGGTAATCCAGGCGGCTGCCCAAAGGATCGGCCACCAGGATGTTCTTCGCTTCGATGAACGAGGCGGAGAGCAGCCCTTTGATCATGGCTTCGGCCATGTTGCCGCCGCCGATGAAGCCCAGTTTTTTACTCGTCAGCACAGATGGTTTCTCCTGATCGTGTTCGTCTTCCATCCCGCCGCTTTGCGGGCGGGCGGCACGCGTCGCCGCGTCAAATCATTCGGGGCGTTCGCCGAAGACGGCGGTTCCCACGCGCACCCAGGTCGCGCCCTCCTCGATGGCCACTTCGAAATCGCTGGACATGCCCATCGAGAGCTCCGCGAGCGACACGCCGGGGATCTGCATCCGGACGGCGTCGTCCCGCAGCTGCCTGAGGCGGGCGAAAAAGGGCCGCGACTGTTCCGGGTCGGGATTCAGCGGCGGGATCGTCATCAGGCCCTGCACGCGCACGCCGGGAAACCCGCTCACTTGCCTTAAGGTGTCTTCCAGGGATTCGGGCGCAATGCCGGATTTTGAGGCTTCGCCGGAAATGTTGACCTGGATCAGGATCGGCGTGACCCGTCCCGCTTCGACACTTTTCTCGGAAATGGACTCGGCGAGGGAAACGCTGTCCACGGAATGGATGCATTCCGTGCGGCCGACGATGCGCTTGACCTTGTTTTTCTGCAGATGCCCGATGAAGTGCCAGCGTATGCGTTCGTCAGCGAGCCGGTCGATTTTGTCGCAGGCTTCCTGCACCCGGTTCTCGCCGAAAAATTCCGCTCCCGCGTTGTGGGCTTCCAGGATCTCATCCACAGACCGGGTTTTGCTGACGACGACCAGATGCACGGTTTCCGGAGGGCGGCCGGCTTTGCGGGCGGCGGCCTCGATTCGCTGCTGCACGGCTTTGAGGTTGTCTGCAATCAATAAAGCGCTTGCTCGCCCCTCTCTCCCGTTCGAATGCGTACGGCTTCCTCCACCGGGAGCACGAAGATTTTGCCGTCGCCCAGGGAACCGGTCTGGACGGTCTTGACCAGGGTCTGGATCACTTCCTCCACGGCCCCGTCTTCCAGCACGACCGTGATCTCGACGCGGGGATGAAACTGCGGGATCTTGGAATCGACCTCGGACTTCAACTGGCTCATCGGCTTGCCGATTCCCTTCACATCCAGCACGGAAAGGCCGGGCACACCCAGTTGGAAAAGTTTCTCCCTCACCTCTTCCAGTTTTTCATAGCGAATGTAACATTTGATCATTTTCATAACTGGGCATCAATTTAGACCAAAAAAAAAGGCTTTGCAATCCGAAACGGTTGCAAAGCCTTTCTGCTCCTTTGGAGCGTTTTGCGAAAACGGGCGGATTCTCCGGCCTTTTCACCCCGGATCTAAAACTCGATCTCTTTACCGGCTTTTATCAGGCGGCGGACGGTATCCACAAGCTTTTCGCGTTCCACCGGTTTGACCAGGTACTCCTTGACGCCTTTTTTCATGAGCGAGGTGGCCATCTCGGTGTCGGGATAACCAGTCACCACCACGATGGGAATTCCGGGAGCCTCTTTCCGGAGAAAATCGATGCATTCGATGCCGTTCACTTTGGGCATGCGGATGTCGCACAGGATCACCCCGACGTTGATCATGTTGTCTCCCTCGCGCAGGACGTCGATGGCCTGCTCTCCGTTTTCCGCTTCCAGTGTGAAAAACCCTTCCTTATTGAGATGCACCCGGATCACGTCTCTCACATCCTGCTCGTCGTCAACGATCAGTATTTTTCCTGTAATCATTTTTCGACTCCCTTTCAGAAATGTCAAACTCACGAAACGCCTGATGATCCTGCCAGGGCAAGGCGCTGGCATGCGGATCGTTCCTTGAGCGGCGACCCCCCTCCCGCCGGTTTTACTCCCACGAGGCTTTTGAACCCGCCCACCGTCTCCTTCCTGAAAGCCCGAATCACAAAAGGTTGCGAAATCAAGGCACCATGCCTATCATTGATTTGGATGGTCCTCTAAAGCTAGGTCCGCGCCCAAAACCTGTCAAGGGGTATTTCAAGGGTTTTGCCGGAGCGGCATCGGTGCAGCCATCCGATTCGATGTGCGATCTCTGGGACAGGCCGGTCATGAACGAACAAAAATCCGCGGGCGCGCCTTTGCATCCCGCTCCCAAGAAGGGATTGAAAAACAAATTGATCCTCACCATGATCGCGGTGGGGACCCTGCCCTTGCTGCTGGCCATGGGACTGTCTTATGTGCAGGGCAACAAGTCGCTGCAGAACGTGATGGGTTCGAGTTTTCAGGCGCTGGCTTACGAGACTTCGACCAAGCTCGATTTCATCATGAAAGAGGAAATCGAAAAAGACATCCGCCTCACCACGCACCCCACCCTGCTTTTAAAAGCGCGCGCACACAGCCAGATCACCTGGGACCTGGAGCCCGACCGGTTTGAAGAACTGTTTGCGGAACAGGCGGACCTGTGGGCGAAAAAAGATCCCAGCATGGATCACATCCTGAACAACAACGGCAGCCGGGTGCTGCGGAGCTTTTTAAAAAGAGACACGATTTCCAACCGCACCACGCACGCCATTTTCATCACGGATGCGCGCGGCGTTCTGCTGTCGAGCATCAATCATTTTCCCGATTATCTCTACGGGCACCTGCCGGAATTTTCCAAACCGTTTTCGGGCGGCGCAGGCTTCGCCTACATCGGCCCCCTTTTTGACATCCCGGAAATCGAACAGCACGGGTTTCTGCTTTCGCTGCCAATTCACGATCACGACGGTTCCATCGCGGGTGTGTTCTACCGGGTCTACCGGGCCAAGGAATTTTTCTCGCATCTGATCGAGCCCATCCTGTTCGGCGATACGGGGCATGTGATGCTGATCGATTCCAAGGGCGTGGTGATCGACTGCCCCATCCTGCCCACCGGATTCCAACTGGCGGACCCCGAACTGGTGCAGAGCGTCACTAAGCCCGAGGCGAGCTGGGCGCTCACGCAGGGAGACGGGCACGGCAGCAAGGAGCTGTCGATCATCGGCTTTTCCCCGCTCGATGAGACGAACGTTTACAAGATCAAGTCCACCGGCGACACCTGGTACACCTTTGCCTGGCAGTCGTCGGAAGAGTTGTTCGCGCCGATGGAAAAACTGTTTCTCTGGATTTCGACGGCGGGCTTCATTTCGATTCTGCTGATCGTGATCATGGGGTCGCTCGCATCCAACCGCATCGTGAAACCGATCCGCCAGGTGCAGAACGTGGCCGCGCGCATCGGCCGGGGCGAAGAGGTCGAGCCTCTGAACATCCCCACCGGGGATGAAATCGAGTCGCTCGCCAAAGAGATCAACTCGATGAACGCGATGCTGAAAAAATCCTTCTACGGCCTGGAAGAGAAAGTGCGCGAGAAAACCAAGGAGGTGCGCTTCCTGCAGGAATACACCGAAAGCATCCTGATGAGCGTTCCCGATATCCTGGTCATCTTCAACGACGAATTGAAAATCGAATACGTCAATTCCGCTTTCGAAACGCTCACCGGCAAGCGCGGCGATGACGTGATCGACAAACCGCTGGAGGCGGTCGATCTAGAATTCAAGGAGGCGTGGCTCGGCACGCTGCCGGAGTTGAAAGCCTATTGCGACAACGGCAACCGGGAACAAGCTTCATCGGGGCCCGCTTCCCCGAACCGGGGCGTTCCGCGGGACCCGCTGGCGCCGCAGCAGCCGGCCCTGTCCTCACATTCCGCTTCCATCCTGACGCTGGGTTCGCGCACGTTCGCCTACCAGTTCTTCGACGTGGCGCTCTCGATCGAGGACAGGCAGCGCATCGGATTGCTGATGAAGGAGATCAGTGAGGAAAAAGCTCTGCAGGATCAACTGACGATGGCGGAAAAATTATCGGGGCTGGGCACCCTGGCCGCGGGGATCGCGCACGAGATGAACAATCCCCTGTATTCGATCATGGGATTCACGGAGGCGATCCTGGAAGAAAAGGAACCCTCCAAGGTCAAGAGCTACGCGGAGAAGGTTCTGGACCGGGCCAAGCACATGGCCTCGATCATCCTCAATCTTGCGGGGTATTCGCGCTCCAGCGTCAACGACTCGCTGCAGGATGTCAATGTGAACGAGCGGCTCGACGCCTCGGTGGAGATGGCGCTTCTGGCCTCGTACTCGGACGACATCGTGCTGGAAAAAAACTATGCGGAGCTGCCGCTCATCCAGGCGAAGCCCGAGGAAATCCAGCAGATCTTCGTCAACATCATCGCCAATGCAGTGCAGGCGATGGAGGGGAAGGGAAAACTCGAGATCACCTCGCAGCCGGTCAACGGCTACATCGTGACGGTGATCCGCGATACGGGCCCCGGCATTCCGCAGGACTACCTGTCGAAAGTGTTCGATCCGTTCTTCACCACCAAGGAACAGGGCAAGGGAACCGGCCTTGGGCTCAATATCGTGCACCGGCTGGTGGAAAAATACGGCGGCCACATCGCCGTGGACTCGCAAGTGGGTGAAGGCACCACCTTCACCATCACCTTTCCCTTCGATACCTGACGGCGAGGCGGGCCCCCCGCATCACGCCTCCTGGGTTTCGGGAACCGCCGGCTCCTGCTTCTCCTCCGGCGCGTCTTCCTTCACGGGCGCGAGGAATTTCACCCAATTGAGTTTTTCCCACTTTTTGGCTTCCTTGTAGAACTTGTACTCCTTCTCCTTTTTCTTGAATTCCGGAGAGTGGTCCTGCCACACGCCGTTGCGCTTCACGGGCGGCACCCACTGGTGGCACATCTCGTGATACAGGGTCAATTCCAGAACGCACTGCGGCACGAAATCCTGATCGAGCCGCGGGTGCAGGCGGATGCGCTTTTTGGAGGCGTCGTAGGAACCGAAGCGGAACGAGCTGCGGTTTTTGGTTTTGGAATCCCGCCCCCACTCCACCGTGGCCTCGATCCTGCCGTTGAAATACTCTGCATTCAGGCGATCGAAAATCGCGGTGATGTCCTTTTCCTGCGCGTCGGCGGGGGCGTCTTCGGCCTGCTCTGCGGGTTGGGGATGTTTTTTCCTCTCATCCAGCAGCCCTTTGGCCGCGCTGCGGTAGGCTTCCGGGACCCGCTCGAAGGCGGCGATTTTTTTGAGTAGGACCGCTTCCAGGGAATCGAGGATGGTTTCTTCGGGTTCTTCAAACAGCGTGAAGTAATGCTTGTTGAACATTTCGAGCTTCAGGGTCATGCCGTCTGAGGGCAATTGGATCTGCCCGAGAAAATCGTGACCGTTTTTGCGGCATCGAAACAGCAGATGGAATCCGGGAGGTTCGCTCATCACCTCCTTGCCGTTGCCAAGAATCAGATTACCGGGATGAAAGGGTTTGCGTGCGGTGAGGTTCTGGATGGCTTTCATATTAACTCTTTGAAAAATAGTTAATTCAAGGGCCCCCGCCTCTCGGTCGATCAAAAACGGCGATTTTCGTCCCTCGCTTGCCTTATGCTTATTTTTTAGGGGTTACGGGAACGAAATTCCCAGGCGGGTTGGGTGGGGTTGTCTTATTCCCTTCACGCTGAAAGGCAGCAAGAATTTTATAAATCATGCAATATTCTGCATCGTCTGTCCATAAATTTTTGCGCGGCAAAACCTCCCCCTTTATTCCGGAGGGCAGAAACTTTACAATGGTTTCAATATCATTTAAGGTGATGCGATGAGACATTTTCTGATACTGATATGCCTGATTCTCAGCATGGCCTGCGCCAGCGGCCGGGGCCGTGTGGACACGCAGCCCTCCGCGGATTTTTCCATGGCAAAGGTCAAGGCGGATGTGGATCTGTTCCTGTTGACCGACGACCCGAATGTGGAAACCGGCGCGGTCCAGCGGCTCAAGCGCATGAACGTGTCGCACGATCAGATCAAATCCATTCTGCGCGCCGACTCTGCCCGCAAAACTGCCGCCACGGGACTGCAAGTGGGCCTGGAAATCGAACAGGGCGCGAAAAAGTACGGCTACGCGCTGTACGCTCCGGAAACGATGCAGCCGGGGCAGACCTATCCGCTGGCGGTGGTCCTGCACGGAGCGGGAAGCAGCGGCGACAACATCGTCGAAACCTGGGTGCAGCGGCTTGCGAAGGAATACATCGTGCTGTGCCCCTCCTATCCGATGGGCGCGTGGTGGGCCCAGCCCGCTGAAGATCTGGTGCTCAACCTGATCCAGAAGGTCCAGGCGTCCTATCCGGTGGACACCAACCGGATCTTTCTCGCCGGTCTGTCCAACGGCGCCATCGGCGCGTACATGATCGGCATGTTCTATCCGGACTATTTCGCCGGCATCATTCCCATCGCCAGCGCCATCACGCCGCGCTACATGCATTTTCTCGTCAACCTGCGCAACACGCCGGTGTACATCGTGCAGGGCGTGCACGATCCGATTTTTCCCATTCAGCTCACCCGGCGGGTGCATAAGATCCTCACGGACATGAAATACCCGGTCATCTACCGGGAACACGACAAACGCGGCGCGGCGCACGGCGGGCATTTTCTGCCCGACGAGGAGATCGCCCCGATGGTGGCGTGGATGAAAAAACAAAAGCGCGAACCGCTGCCGCAGACGGTGCGGATGACGCGCGAGGCCAATCACCTCGACCGCGTCTACTGGGTGCGGCTGAGCAAAGGCGTGCAGCTTGCGGCGCTGCAGATCCCCGGTCCGGAAAAGGAGCCCATGCAGCTCAGGGACGGAAAGATCGCCACGCTGTTCGCGGTGCAGAAAGGCGACAACGAATTCCAGGTGATGGGCAAAAACATTCTCGAGTTCGAGGTGTTCCTGAATTCGGACATGGTCGATTTCAACGCCCCGGTGAAGATCACCACTCAGGAGATGCGCGAGGAAGGCAACAAGATCATCGCCGGGGAAAAACAGCTGCGCTATTCGGGCAAGGTGGATAAAGACCTGGATATCCTGCTGCGCTCCTACAAACAATCCCGCGACCCGGCCATGCTGTTCGACGCCAAGGTGACGGTCTCCCTCGAAAAAACGCTGGCCTCGCTGCCCGGGCCATGAGCACCCCCGACGCCGCACCGGAACCCGAGCCCCACCGGATTCTGGACCACTCCGTCGCGCTTCTGGGGTGGGAGCTGATTCAAAACGCGCTGGCCGCCCACGCCTTCTCGCCCCTCACCGCTTCGCACTGCCGCTCGCTGCTGCCCGAATCCGATTTCGAACAGGCACAGCAGGCGCTCGAGACCACGGCGGAAATGGTCACCCTGCTGGATTCCGACTCGGCGTTTCCCATCCTGCCCTTCGACGACATCCGCCCCGTTCTCACGGCGGCGCTGGAAAACCGCATCCTCGACCCGGCGGCCTGTCTCAAAATCCTGAAGCTGCTGCGGCTGGTGCGCGATCTCAAGCGCGCGCTCGACAAACATTCCGGCGCGCCGCGGCTGACGGAGCTGGGCCGGGATTTCGATCCCCTGCCCGCTCTGCTCAGGCAGCTGGAAAGCGCGATCGATGAGGACGGCGAAATCAAGGAAAACGCCACGCCGGAACTCAAGGAGGCGGTGCGCGAAGCGGCGGCGGCCAAGCACAAGCTGGAAAGCCGGCTGGAAAAACTGCTGGCCAGTGCGGCGGTCAAGGAAACCTTGCAGGACAGCTACATCACCGAGCGCGAGGGCCGGCTGGTGCTGCCGGTGAACGCGGATTTCAAATCGCGCCTCGAAGGGATCGTGCACGACAGCTCGGGCAGCGGCCAGACGCTGTTCGTCGAACCGACGCAGGTGATTCCCCTGAACAACCAGTTGAAGATCTGCCGGCTGAGAATCGAGCAGGAAAGGATCCGGCTGCTGCAGGCGCTGGCGGCCACGGTTCTGGAGAGCAAGGACATCCTCGTTAAAAACCTGGAGACGGCGGCGGCGCTTGATCTCATCCACGCGAAGGCGCGGCTGGCAAAGGTCATGCAGGCGAAACTCTGCCCGCTCAGCCGCGACGGCGAGGTGAACCTGATCCAGGCGCGCAACCCGGAGCTGATCCTCAACAAGCAGGAGGTGGTGCCCAACGACATCCGCTGGGACGCGTCGGTGCGGGTGCTCATCATTTCCGGACCCAACACCGGCGGCAAGACGGTGACGCTGAAAACCGTGGGGCTGCTCTCGCTCATGATTCGGGCGGGGCTGTTTCTGCCCGTCGCGGAAGGCTCGTGCCTGCGCTTTTTCGACCGGGTGTACGCGGACATCGGCGACGACCAGGACATCCAGCGCAACCTCTCGACGTTTTCCGCGCATCTGGAAAAAATCGTGCACATCACGAAAAACGCCGAACCGGGCACATTGATCCTTCTGGACGAATTGGGCATCGCCACCGAACCGACGGAAGGCGCGGCGCTGGCGGAGGCGATCCTTCTCGATTTGAAACGCAAGGACGTGGTCACGCTGGTTTCGACGCATTACCATTCGCTCAAGATGCTGGCGCAGACGCAGGCAGGATTTCTGAACGCCTGCACGGAGTTCGACGCGGAGTCGTTGAGCCCGACCTACCGGCTGATCTTCGGCGCGCCCGGCCACAGCAACGCGCTGGAGACGGCGCAGCGGCTCGGCCTCGATGCGGACATCATCGAAGCGGCGCGCTCGATCCACGCGGCCACCGACACGCGCGCCGAAAACTTCCTCAAGGATCTCACACAACAGCGGCTGGAACTGGAACGGGAAACCGACCGAATGCGCGCGCAAAGCGCGGAACTGGAAGATCTGCGCAAAGAGCAGAAGCGCCTGACCGAAACCCTGCGTGAGGCGGAAAAGGAATTCAAAAAGAACCGCTCCAAACGCATGCAGGCGCACATCCGCGAGGCCAAGGCGCAGATCCGCCGCATGATCCAGGGGATCAAGGGCACGAAAGACGTGGCCAAGATCCGCAAGGTGGACAAGAAACTGTCGGCGCTGGGCCGGGTTCCGCTGTCGGCGCAGGTCAAAGACCACGCGGGCTGGGAAGTGCCCGCGGAAAAGCTGGCCGAGGGAGACCGGGTGCTGGTGACCAGCTACGGCGCGTTCGGCGTGCTGCTCGAGCCGCCGGGCCAAAAATCAAAGGTGCACATCCAGATGGGCAATGTGAAAACGGTGGTGGAGCTGAAAGAATTGCGCGGCCACCGCAACCGCAGCCGGCCTGTGAAACCCGCGGCGGCTCCTGTCGAGATCAAAGTGGAAAAGACGCAGGGCGTGACGATGAAGACCTCCTGCGACCTGCGCGGCATGGATTCGGAAACGGCGCTTCAGGAGATGGAACGGTTTCTGAGCCAGGCGGTGGTCAACCAGATCCGCCGGGTGACGCTCATTCACGGCCACGGCATGGGCACGCTGAAAAATCTGGTGCGCGATTACCTGAGCACGACTGGACTGTGCAAACACTTCGAACCGGGCAAGCTGGGCGAAGGCGGCGACGGCATCACGAACGTGGAGCTTTGAAATGCCGCATCCCAGCAGGTGGACAACCTGCTCAACGATTATTTTTAGAATATTTTACGAATAAAGGAGAGTCTGCTATGAATTCAAAAACAATTTTCGGCGGGATGTTCGTGCTTCTTGCGTTGTTGTTTGCGGCGCCGTTCGCCGCGTTCGGCGAGGCGCCCCCTCAGGTGAGCCTGAGAGGGCAACCCCTGACCCTTTGGGGAAATGACTTGCAGGTGGGAAAAACACTCCCTCAGGTTTCCCTTCCCGACGGATCGCTCAATATGGTCGAACTTTCAACCTTGAAAGGCAAAGTGACCCTCGTGAGTGTCGTTCCTTCCCTGGATACACCCACCTGCGAAGAACAGACGCATATTCTGAGTGAAAAAAACGGCGGTCTGGACCAGACCGTGAACCTGGTGACGATCAGCCGCGATCTGCCGTTTGCCCAGACGCGGTTCGCGAAAAAAGCCAAGATGGACAACATCCGCTTTCTGTCCGACTACCGCGACGCGGAATTCGGCAAGGCTTCGGGCCTCCTGATGAAGGAAAACCGCCTGCTGGCCCGCGCGGTGATGGTGCTGGACCGTTCAGGCGTCATCCGCTATCTGGAGATCGTGCCGGAGTTGAGCGCGCTGCCCAAGATGCAGGAGGCGTTCGAGTTCGCCCGCAACCTGTGATCCCGGTCACGTCTACGGCTTATTTATCAGCCGGTTCAGACTCTTTTATCGACCATCGGGCAAATCGACTTTAACGAAAAATCGCCCGCACGGGAAAATGCTGGACTGGGTGCAAGTGGGGCCCCCTCTTTCCCTCCACACGCCGCTCTGCGCTGCAATCAGTTGAACACGGGCACGAGTTCGTCGAATACGGGCTTGGCTTTTTTGATCTTTTCCTCGTTGCCGAGCACGCACACGTTGCCCGACTCTTTGACTTTCTGAAACAGCGGCGCAAAAGCTTTCAGATCCTCGAGCTTGGTGGAGAGCAGCTCGTCGCGGTGCTTCTGCTTCAACTCGACGGTGCGGCCGGTCAGATGCTCGATCATGGAGATCGATCCTTTGCGGTCCGGTGAGAGCGGCGGGTCCAGGTGCCCGACGCAGCCGATGACGATCTTTTTCAACTCGTCTTCGGTCAGGTCCAGGTTGGCGATGTGATCGGCGATCTCGTCGTACACGCTCAGGGTTTCGGTCAGGTTGGGGTCGCGGTAGGAGACGAGGCCGAAATCGCCGGTGTAGTACTCGAAGGAGTTGGAACAGCCGTACGCGCCGCCCTGCATGCGCACCTTCTCCCAGAGAAAGCCGGTGCTGAGCAGGGATTTGACGACGTTGAAGCGGCCGCTGTATTCGAAGCCGAGATCGTACAGGTTGGCGCCCTTGCCGACATACTGCACGGTGCTGGCGGTGAGAAACGCTTCGTTGCCGGGCACGGGATCGAGCTCCAGCTCGGCGTCGGGCAGCGATTTATCGGGAATCGCGTCCATCAGGCCCTGCAGGCGTTTCTCGACCTCGGCGTAGCCTTTGCCCTCGCAGGTGATGTTGACGAGCAGGTTCTCCCGCGTGAACAAATAGCCCGCCAGCTCGCGGAACCGCTCCGCCACCTCCGCCGGGTCTTTTTCCACGCGCGCGAGCAGTTCCTCGAGAAATTTGTAGTAGGTGATCCCGTCGGTGAGTTCGTCGAAGCGGCCGAGCCGCGACTGATAGGACTGCAAGCGGGCCAGCACGTACTGGTTGCCGTGCGGAACGATGGAATCCTCCATGTCGGCCTTGGCGCTGCGGATGATCTCGGCGAGCCGCTTGTGGTTGTCGAAATTGAATTCGCCGATGAGCTCGCCGACCATCCCGAACAGCGGGTCGAGCTTTTCGAACAGCGTCTTGCCGTTGAAAAAGATGTAGGAGACGATGTCCTGCCGGTCGTTCACGGTGGCGGAGGAAAAATGCGACGAACGGATGCCGCCGGTGTGGATGCCCAACTCCTTGGAGACGGCGACGTAGTCGCGGCGGTTCGTTCCCATGCCCAGAATCAGGCGGCCGAACAGGGGCAGGTACTGGATGAGCGGCATGGGCACGGCGCGCGTGTTGAAGCCGACTTGGGTGTACGCCACGTTGTTGGTGAACAAATCGTGAAACAGGATTTTCGGCGGTCCGGCCTGCTTGATCTCGATGGGATAGTCCTCACTCTCCCGGCGGATGTCCTCGATCCCCAGTGTCGGTAAAGTCGCCAGCGCTTCCGGCGTATCGGGTGTGATCTGCATGCGCTGCAGGGTGTGGGTGCGCTCGACCATCTTCTCCAGCTCTTCCGACGGCAGGGATGACTTGAACGCGCGCAGCTGTTTGCGCGCCTTGGCGTCGCGCTTTTTCGCCAGCCCCGGTTTGGGAACCGCCACGATGGTGCTCCTGTGGTTGTTGCCCAAAAGATATTTCCGGATCAGTTTTTCGAAATACCCTTCCTTTGATTTCTGTTTGATGCGGCCCATGAGCCGCTCGTATTTCAAGTGCAGGGTCGGATCGGCGTCGTAGAGCCATGACGCCAGCGCCTGAATGTTGTAGACGATCCCCTTGGCGAAACCGCCGAAATTGGCCTCGCGCAGTTTGAAATCGATGGTGTTCACGGCGGACTCGATCATATCGGGCTCGATGCCGTTGTCGGCGAGATCCTTCAGCGTGGAAAAGATCAGATCGAGGATGGTCTCCTCATGCTCGGCTTCGGTGCCCTTGAGCCCGACGGCGAACATGGTTTCGGCCCGTTGATCGTCGAACCCGCCGCCCATCACCTCGCTGCCGAGCTCGGAATCCATCAGCGCTTTGCGCAGCGGCGAGGCGCTGGTGCCGAGCAGCAGGTAGCTCAGGATGTTGAATCCCAGGCAGTGCTCGTAATCGGTGGCTTTGCCCAGTTTCAACCCGGTGACGACGAAGGTTTTCTTTTCCAGCGATTCGTCGGCGGAAACGGGGTACTGGATCACCTTGCGCTTGGGTTTCACGAATTTTCTCTGCAGGGCAATGGCGGAATCGACCTGCTTGCGGTCGAAGTCCTTCAGATAGTCTTCCTGAATGAAGCGCAGGTACTCCGCCGTGTCGCCGTCGCCGTAGAGAAAGATGCGGCTGTTCGAGGGATGGTAGTATTTTTCGTGAAACTGCTTGAACTCTTCATACGTCAGATCGGGGATGGCGTCGGGGTCGCCGCCGGACTCGTAGCCGTAGGTGGTTTTGGGAAACAGGGAATGGGCGAGGTAGCGGTCGATGATGTTTTCCGGGCTGGAAAACACGCCTTTCATTTCGTTGAAAACGACGCCCTTGTATACGATGTCCTGATCCGGCGCTTCCAGCTCGTGGTGCCAGCCTTCCTGCATGAAGATGTCCTCTGTGATGCGCGGGAAAAACACCGCATCGAGGTAGACGCTCATGAGGTTTCTGAAATCCTTATGGTTGCGGCTCGCCACCGGATACATGGTCTTGTCGGGAAAGGTCATGGCATTGAGGAAGGTTTGCAGGCTGCCCTTGACCAACTCCATGAACGGTTCCTTGACCGGGTATTTGCGCGATCCGCACAGAACGCTGTGTTCCAGGATGTGCGCGACGCCGCGGTCGTTCTCCGGCGGGGTGCGGAAGGTGACGCTGAATACCTTGTTGTCGTCGTCGTTTTCCAATACCAGAACCTCGGCGCCGGTCACTTCGTGCTCGAAATGCAGCGCCAGGGATTTGAGTTCCTTTATCGTTTCCTTTTTGTTCAGTTTGAATCCGTGACACGATTGGCCGGTCTCTAATTGCATGTATCGCCTCTATGTATGAAATCCATGGGATTTTGTGACTGGGATTCGCCCGTCGGGGCCCTGTGAGTCGGGTACGCTACGATGCTACCGCAAGCCGCCGGGTGGATGCAAATCGGCGGGGGAAAACGGCGATTGCGGGCGTCAGGTGCTGCGCAGGTCCAGCCCGATGGGGCAATGGTCGGAGCCCATGACCTCGGGCAGGATGAACGAATCCTTCACCTTGGGCACCAGGTCCTCGGTGACGAAAAAGTAGTCGATCCGCCAACCGATGTTGCGCGCCCGGGCGTTGGCCCGGTAGGTCCACCAGGTGTACTGGTCCGGCTCGGGGTGAAACAGGCGGAAGGTGTCCACGTAGCCGTGCTCGATGAACTTGTCGATCCAGGCCCGCTCGATGGGCAGAAACCCGGAGTTTTTCTCGTTCGCCTTGGCGTTTTTGAGGTCGATGGCCTTGTGCGCGGTGTTGACGTCGCCGGTGATGACGAGTTTTTTGCCCTCTTTGCGCAGCGCTTCGCAGTGATCGAGGAACGCGTCGTAAAACTCCATCTTGAACTGCAGGCGCTCGTCTCCCGAGGTGCCGTTGGGGAAGTACACGTTCAACAGGTCGAAATTCGCAAACCCGGTGCGGATGATCCTGCCTTCCACGTCGAACCGTTCGATGCCCATCCCGAGGATCTGCGAGCGGGCTTTCTTTTTCGTGAACGTCGCCACGCCGCTGTAGCCCTTGCGCTGCGCCGGGTTCCACACGGCGTGATAGCCTTCCGAGACCAGTTCTGCGTCCAACTGTTCGGGGTGGGCCTTGATCTCCTGCAGGCAGAGCACATCGGGCGCTTCAGCCTGAAACCATTCGAGAAATCCCTTTTTCAAAACGGCGCGGATTCCGTTGACGTTCCAGCTGATGAGTTTCATGCGGCGGCATCCCCTTCGATTCGGCAAAGGGGAAAAGCATAAGGCAAGCGGCGGCGGCATTCAAGAGGATTGGAGACAGAAACCGTTTTCAGATGTATAGAGGAAAGAGAAACTGAAAAAACGCATAAAAAAAACCCGGCAAAGCGCGGGCTTTGCCGGGCGCGGGGGTTGCCCCCTGAATCATCTCGGTTTGACGTTGGCGGCCTGCGGACCTTTGGGGCTGGCGTTGGTTTCAAACTCCACCTCCTGCCCTTCTTTCAGTGTCTTGAATCCATCCCCCGTGATCGCAGAATAATGCACAAAAATGTCTTCTCCATCCTGGGATTCGATAAATCCATATCCTTTCTTGTCACTGAACCACTTCACTTTTCCATCAGCCATGACCACTTCTCCTCATAAGCAGTGAAAGGCCTTCCACGATGAAACAGGCCCTACATTCGCGTGGAATACCACGGGTTGCGAGAAGATGTCAAGCGGCACTTTCGGAAAACGGATATGCCTTCATAAATAACAATGGCTTATAATTCGCCCATCGAGGCCTGACTTTTGCGGGGAAAATGGAGTCGAAAAAAATTCATCCTCCCGGCCGCAAAGCGCTTAAACTAAACGGGTCGCTGCTGGAGGATCTTTGTTGCAACCCGAACTGACCGTTGAAAACCTGAAGGTGTCTTTTACCACCGATGAGGGCCCGCTCACCGCGGTGAACGGCATCCACTACGCGCTCCACCGCGGGGAGACGCTGGCCCTGGTGGGCGAATCGGGGTGCGGAAAATCCGTGAGCGCCCTGTCCATCCTGGGCCTGATCCCACAGCCCCCGGGAAGAGTGGAGTCGGGGCGCATTCTTTTTGACTCTTTGGACCTTTTGCGGCTGCCGGCGAAGGCGCTGCGGGAAGTTCGGGGTAAGGATATTTCCATGATCTTCCAGGACCCGATGACCTCGCTCAACCCGGTGCTGACTCTGGGCGATCAGATCATGGAGCCGCTTTTCAAGCACACCACCCTGCCCCGCCATGAGATCCACGAGCGGGCGGTGGACCTGCTTTCCCGGGTGGACATCCCGATGCCAGAAGAAAAGATGCGGCAGTACGCGCACCAGCTGAGCGGCGGCATGCGGCAGCGGGTGATGATCGCCATGGCGCTGGCCTGCTCGCCGAGAATCCTGATCGCCGACGAGCCCACCACGGCGCTCGATGTGCTGATTCAGGCGCAGATCATCGACCTGCTGGAGCAGCTCAGGGAACAGTCGCGCATGTCGATCCTGCTGATCACGCACGATCTGGGCATCGTGACGCAGATCGCCGACCGGGTCCTCGTCATGTACGCCGGCGAGATCGTCGAGGAAGGACCGACCGCCGAAATATTCCGCGAGCCCTTGCACCCCTACACGCTGGGGCTGAAAAACTCGGTCCCCAAACTGAAAGCCGAAAAGCCGGCTTCCCGCCTGCTGCCGGAGATTGCCGGCAACGTGCCCTCGCTCAACCGGCTGCCTTCAGGCTGTCCGTTCCACCCGCGCTGCCCTTCGGTGCTGCCGCGCTGCAAAACCGAGAAACCGCGCCTGCAGACCGTGAGCGCGGGCCGGGGGGTGAGCTGCTTTCTGCATGAGGCATCGCCATGACCCCGGAGGAAAGCCGGCGCGACCTGCTGCGGGTCACGGATCTGAAAATGCACTTCCCGCTCAAGACCGGTTTCGGCAAGGGCTCAGGCGCGCAGGTGCGGGCGGTGGACGGCATCTCCTTCCATCTGCGCAAGGGCGAAACGCTCGGGCTGGTGGGGGAATCGGGCTGCGGCAAATCCACGGCGGCGCGGGCGCTGCTGCGCCTGATCGAGCCGACTGCGGGACGGGTACTGTTTCAGGGCAAGGACCTATTGCGTCTCAGCGCTGAGGAATTGCGCTCGCTCAGGCGGGAGATGCAGATCATCTTTCAGGACCCGTACGCCTCGCTCAACCCCCGCAAACGCATCGGCCGGCTGCTCGAAGAGCCGTTTCTGATTCACGGTTTCGACGACCCCAAAGAGCGCAGCGAGCGGGTGGCCGCGTTGCTCGAAAAAGTGGGACTGGCGCCGGAATACGCGCGGCGCTTCCCGCACGAGTTTTCCGGCGGGCAGCGGCAGCGGGTGGGCATCGCGCGGGCGATCGCGCTCCACCCCAGCCTGATCGTGGCGGACGAGCCGGTGTCGGCGCTGGATGTCTCGATCCGGGCGCAGGTGATGAACCTGATGCAGAAACTCAAGGAAGCGATGGACATCGCCTACCTGTTCATCTCGCACGACATGGCCCTGGTGGAGCATTTCTGCGACCGGGTGGCGGTGATGTACCTGGGCAAGATCATCGAGACGGCGGACAGCGCGACGCTCTACGCCTCCCCCCGGCATCCCTATACCGAGGCGCTGCTCTCTGCGGTGCCCTCGATGGAACCGGGCCCGAAAAAGCCGCGTCTGCGGGTTACCGGGGATCTGCCCAACCCCGCGGACCCGCCCTCAGGCTGCGCGTTCCACACCCGCTGCCCGATCAAGGAGAAACGCTGCGAAGAGAACGCGCCAGAGCTCAGGGAGGTGGCGCCGGGCCACCGGGTCGCCTGTTTTCTCAGAGATCATTGAATTTCGAGGCCGACAGCGTTGCCCGTGCGTGAAAAACCGCTTTATTGCCGCAGGGAAGTTTTCCACAATTTTTGAAAAATTTTCGCCCTTTGCTCAAGATCTGTGCTAGCATGATCCAAGATGGGTTGACGTGAGTCATTGGGTCGCGATTCTTTTGAAGCGCGCTCATGGTAAGACAAAACAAAAGAAACCGGTTTTATCCTCCCGGCCATCCGCTAAGGATGGTTTTTTTTTGCCTTGGCAGTTTCCATGATATTCCCTTGAAACGCACAACCCGAATATTCATGGACAGGTTCGTCTGGCGGGCCTCAACAAAATTGCAGGAGTACATTCAGCATGGCAGTTGGAACAGTGAAGTGGTTCAATGAAAGCAAAGGTTATGGTTTTATCGCTTCCGAAGATGGCGAAGATTGTTTCGTTCATTTTTCGGAAATCCAGGATCCGGGTTTCAAAACCCTGAGGGAAGGCCAGCAGGTGGAGTTTGAAAAAACGATGGGTCAGAAGGGCCCGCAGGCTTCGAAAGTCATTCCCAAGTAAGTCAAACCTTTCAAATCGACCCGGCAGAGAGAGTTCTCTGCCGGGTTTTTTGCGCTCCCACAAAGCGGGGAAAGAGGATGCATCATGTATGAAGTTCGTGTGTACGACAATTCAGGAAAATTGAAAAAGGTGATCTCGGAAAAAACGCTCATCAAGCGCTCCACCAAGATGCTGTACGAACCGGCCAATTACCGCAAAACCGTCAAAAAGACCAAACCCCAGGTGAAGATCGCAGCAAACGGTTCTTGAATTTCCCATTCCCTTTTCTTCAGGGCCGGTGACCTCCGGAACCCGCACCCTGCACGCCGCATGAGAAAGGAGAACCCGAGTTATGAGATTATACGTCGGCAACCTGCCCTTCCTCGCAACCGACGCCGCGTTGCGGGACATCTTTGCCGAACATGGAGAGGTGACCGCGGTCAACCGGGTCATCGATTCCTTCACCGGACAGAGCAAAGGCTTCGGTTTCATTGAAATGCCGCGGCAGGCCGATGCGGAAGCGGCCATGAAGGCTCTGAACGGTTCCTCTCTGGATGGCAGCAACATCACCGTCCGGCTGTCGAAGCCGCCGGCCAAACGCTCCAGGCGCCGACGGCGCTAGCCCCCTCCCGTTTTTTACCCGCAGGATCGACGCCCTCCCCTATCGCCGCGGGAATTTTCTTTACCTGATAATTTCTCTGGACTACCATGACATTCCCACCAACCTGAAGGGAGCGGTCCGCATGCAAATCGGCGTCATCTCAGACACGCACGGCCTGGTGCGGCCGGAGGTCTACACGGCTCTCGCAGGGGTGGACCTGATCCTGCACGCGGGGGACATCGGCGGGCTGGACGTGATCGTGGAGCTGGAACCGCTGGCGCCGGTGCGCGCGGTGGCGGGCAACAACGATCCGGATCTGCTGCACCGGTTCCAGGAGGAGCTCACGTTCGCGGTGGAAGGCAAATCCTTCCGGCTGCTGCATATTTTCCGCGACCTTCCGGACGATGAAGCGAAAAGCGGCGAGTCCATCCAACGCGTGGTGGTGTTCGGCCATTCGCACCAGCCGGTCAACCGCACCGCAGGCGACACGCTCTACTTCAATCCCGGAAGCGCGGGACCGCGCCGCTTCAACCTGCCGGTGACGGTCGGGCGGCTGGAGATCACACAAAACGGCGTTGAGGGGGAGATCCTGCCCCTGCTCTGACCGCGCCGCTTGCCGCAAACGGGAACTCTTTTTTCTTCGCGAAATTTTTAAGGAAGCGCCGGTGTCAGATGCCGCGGCCCAGGGCTTTGTCCAGGTTGTGGGCGGCGCTGATCAGCGCGAGGTGGGTGAAGGCCTGCGGGTAGTTGCCCAACTGCTCGCCGTGCGAGCCCACTTCCTCGGCGTACAGACCGAGGTGGTTGGCGAAGGTGAGCATCTTTTCGAAGATCATGCGCGATTCGGTCAAACGGCCTGCGCGGGTCAGCGCTTCGACCAGCCAGAAGGTGCACATCGAGAACGTGCCCTCGCCGCCGCTCACGCCGTCGTCATATTCGCTGTTCTTGTAGCGGTACACCAGGCTGTCGGAAACCAGGCTCTCCATGACGCGGTCGATGGTGGACAGCATCCTGGGATCGGTGGGGGAGATGAACATGACCAGCGGCATGATGAGGGTGCTGGCGTCCAGGGTCGTCGAACCGTAATACTGGACGAAGCTGCCGACCTGCGGGTTCCATCCCTTCTGCATCACCTCTTCGTAGATCTGGTCGCGGGTGCGCAGCCAGCGTTCGTGCGGCGCCGGAAAACTGCGCTTTTGCGCCAGCCTGAGGCCGCGGTCCAGCGCCACCCAGCACATCACCTTGGAATAGACGAAATGCTGGCGTCCGCCGCGCACTTCCCAGATGCCCTCGTCCGGGTGCATCCAGTGGTCGCACACCCAGTCCAAAAGACGCCGCAGGTTCACCCACAGGTCGTAGGAAATGGGCTGGCCGTATTTGTTGTACAGATACACCGAATCCATCAGCTCGCCGTAGATGTCCAGCTGCAGCTGTTTGTGGGCGGCGTTGCCGATGCGCACGGGCCGGGAATTGTTCCAGCCGGAAAGGTGCGGCAGTTCCATCTCCGGCAGGTCGTGCTCGCCGCGGATGCCGTACATGATCTGCAGCGAGCCGTCGGGATTGAGCTCTTCGCAGCGGTGCTCGAGCCACTTCATGAACGCGTCCGCTTCCTCGGTGAAGCCCAGCCGCAACAGTCCGTACAGGGTGAAACTGGCGTCGCGGATCCAGGTGAACCGGTAATCCCAGTTGCGCTTTCCTTCCAGTTCCTCGGGCAGGCTGGTCGTGGGCGCGGCGACGATGGCCCCCGTAGGAGCGAAGGTCAACAGCTTGAGCGTGAGCGCGGAACGGTTCACCATCTCGCGCCAGCGGCCGCGGTAATGGCTGCGGGCGAGCCAGGCGCGCCAGTAATCGCAGGTGGAGCCGAACAGCTCGATCGCGTCGCGTTTCAATTTACAGATATCGCCGCCGCTGGCTTCGTCGGCCCCCTTGACGAAAAAGTACTGCGCTTCGCCGGATTTGAGGCAGAATTCGGAAACCACGCCACCATCCTGCTTGCCCAACGAAACGTGCGAGTGCAGGCCCAGCACCATGTTTTCGGACTCAAACACAGCGCCTTCTTTCACCAGCTGGACTGTGTGGTCTTTCCGGCCGTAATCGAAGGCGGGGAAACACTCCAGCCGGAATTTGAGTTCGCCGCGCACGACGCGAACCATGCGGATGACCTGGCAGGCGGCGTTTTCCCCGGAATCCTCAAGGCGCGCGCCCATGGGCATGAAATCGGTGACCTCGCCGACGCCGTCCTTGTGCAGAAACCGCGTCACCAGAACGTTGGTGTCGGGCCGGTACAGTTGTTTTTTCTTGAAGTCGCCGATCGGGGCGATTTTGAAATAACCGCCTATGTCCCGGTCCAGAATGGCGGCGAACACGCTCGGGGAATCGAAATGCGGGTAGCACAGCCAGTCGATCGAGCCTTCCACGCTCACCAGCGCCACGGTGTGCATGTTGCCGATGATGCCGTAGTTCTCGATCGGCTGATCCCGGGGACCGTGAAAGGGATCTTTCAGACGTTCCTCAAAGGAGTTTCCGTTGTTTTTGGATGCCAACTCGTCCATGCCCTGCTCTCCCATTCCAGCGGCTCACAAAAGGGTTCCATCCGGCCCTGAGGAGGCGACCCTCCCCACCTGAACATGATAACACCTTTTTTTTGAATAACTTACTATTTTTCTCCGGCCACGCGGATGCGCATGCTAGGGCCTCCGGGGGGCGTTTTCGGCGTCTTCAAGGGATCAGGGGGAGTCGATCTGCGGCTCGCGCGGCACGCTGGGTACCGAGGAGGCGTGGTGCAGGACCATTTTCCAGCCGCCGCGGGCCCGCTTGAAAAGGTTGGTCGCGTGCACCTTGGAGACCTGCACGCCGGACATGGACATGGCGAACAGGTTTTCCTGGCAGCTGACCCAGATCACCTCCGGGGAGGTGGTCAGCTCGATCTCTGACAGGCGGATCTCCAGGTTTTCCGAGCCGAGAAAAATGTTCGCCCAGGACTTGATGATCGAATCGAAGCCGCGCAGCACTTCCCAGCCGGGGTGGATGCAGGCGACGGAAGCGTCCTCGTGCCAGACGCGTTTCATCAGGTCCAGGTCGCGGCTGTTGAAGGCCTGGTAAAACTGTTCGTTGGCGTTTAACGCCTCCTCTTGAAATAACATCGATCCTCTTTGCGTCAAAGGGCTGCCCCCGTTTTGCCTCTATTTCAATCACACCTTCTTTTTGTTCAGCAGGTATTCGATCGCCTCGAACGTCTCGTCGGATTCCCAGTTTTTCGCGCCGTCCACACGCGCCACCACCCGGCCCTCCTGATCGATCACGAACGTGAACGGGATGCTGATGGTCGGATAGAGTTTTTCCGCCTTGCCGTCGCTGTCCATCAGGATCGGGAAGGACAATTTGTATTCCTCCACGAATTCCTTCACCTCGGCGTCGGCATTCTTGTCCAGGCTCACCGCGAGGACGGCCAGGCCCTCGGAGCGGTAGCGTCGGTACAGGTTCTCGAACGCGGGCATCTCCACCCGGCAGGGCACGCACCAGGTGGCCCAGAAATTGAGCACCACCACCTGCCCGCGAAAGCTCTCCAGCTCGACCTGATTGCCTTTCAGGTTCTTCAACGCGAAGCGCGGCGCCAGATACCCGATGTGCGCCTTTTCCTCGTCCCGGGTTTCCTCGATCTCCATCTCGCCGACCGACAGCGGTTCCTCGTTGAAATGCTCGAAGAAAAACAGCAGCACGGCGATCAGTAGAACGATATAGAGCGCGGCGTATTTTTTAATGGGAATAGAGCTTTTCTTTTTTGATGCGATCGATTTCATCTCTCATCTTTTCCTGTCGGATTCTCTGTCCCATCAGCACGAAATACAGCAGGGTGAACGCCCCCAGCGAAATGAACAGCGTGATCAGCATGGAGTTGTCCATGCCGGCGCCAAAACCTTCCGGCGTGACCACCTTGGGCAGGGGATGAAACGTCCGCCACCACAGCACAGAAAAGTGGATCAACGGGATGTCGAGAAACCCCACGATTCCCAACACCGCCGCGTAACGCGCCCGCATCGAACCGGGATCGGTCTGCCCGCGCAGCATGAGGTACGCCACGTAAATGAGCAGCAGGATCAACGTCGAGGTCAGGCGTGCGTCCCAGACCCACCACGCGTTCCACACGGGCTTCGCCCAGATGGGCCCGGTGATGAGAACCAGGGAACAGAAGACCACGCCGATTTCCGCGGAAGCGTGGGCGTAGATGTCCCACTCGCGTTCCTTTTTCCACAGAAAAAGAATGCTGCACACGAAGACGACGAAAAACGCGAAAAACGAAAGCCAGGCGCAGGGAACGTGAAAGTACATGATGCGCTGAATCAGGCCTTCGGTTTTTTCGGTGGGAACGTAGATGTAGATGGCGACGATGGCTGCGAGGATCGCCGCGGCGGTCATCCAGAGCAGGACGAAACTCTCCTTGGACTCTTCCGGCTTCATTTGCCGCTCTCCTTATCGAAGGCCTCTTTCAACAGGTCCAGGTCTTTCTGAAGCGAGTGGTTGCGCTTTTTCAGGGTCACCAGGTAAATGATGACGCCGGCCCAGACGAACGCGTTCGCAGCGAATAAAAATGCAAGGTGATTCATTCACCTACTCCTCTAAGATGTGGTCGATGGTCAGGATCGAAGCCCCTATATATATGATATCAAAACAAAGGGTCAAGCCGATCCAATTCATCATTTCGGACAAGGGCTCGCCCGCCAGGATCTGCCCGGTCATGCGCACCGAGCCGATGGCCACGGGCACGATCAAAGGATACAGCAGAATCGGCAGCATGATCTCGCGGGTTTTCAGGTTCGAGGACAGCGAGGACAGCAGCGTCCCGATGGCGCAAAACCCCAGTGTTCCCAACAGGATCACCAGCAGAAGCGGCCCGAGGTGGGACAGCAGGTCCACGTTGAAGAAGATCATGAATATCGGCAGCAGAAACGCCTCCATGATGAGCAGAAACACGAAATTGCTGATCAGCTTGCCGAAATAAATGGCGGTGCGGTCCGCCGGCGTCAGGATCAGCCCCTGCAGGCAACCGTTTTCCTTCTCCAGCATGAAGGAGCGGTTGAGCCCCAGGGTGCCCGCGAAAAAGATCGCCACCCACAGGATGCCCGGCCCCACCTCGTTGGCCTTCTCGATGCTGAGGTTCACCGAAAAGATGAAGATCAGCATCACCAGCACCGCGAACACGAACATGCTGCTGAACAGCTCCCGCGTTTTCAGCTCGGTGGCGATGTCCTTGGAGACGATGGCGGCGATCTGATTCAGGTACTCCTGCATGGTTCCCGCGTTCCTCCCTCAGCGGCTGCGCTTGGCGTCGTCGATGGTTTCAAAATAAAGGGCCTCAAAACGGTTCTGATCCAGTGCGTCGGCTTTTTCCAGCCGCGCGAAACGACCCCGCACCTGCACGGCGATGGTGTCCCCCATCTCCAGGCCGCAGGCAAGGTCGTGCGTCGTCATGATGAGGGTGCGGTTTTTCGTGTGCAGGGTGTGGAGATAGTCTTTCAGCACGTTGGAGCCGTGCGGGTCGAGGCCGGTGAAGGGTTCGTCGAGAAACAGAACGGAGGGTTCGTGCAGGACCGCGCGCGCGATGGAGACGCGCTGCTGCATGCCCCGTGAAAAGGTGCGGGTGCGGTCGTGCATCCGGTTTTTCAGCCCCACTTCATCGAGGGCCTGAACGGCCCGGTCGCGCACATCCTGCAGGCCGTACATCCTGCCGTAGAACAGCAGGTTCTCCAGGGCGGTCAGGTCTCCGTACAGGCCGGTGGAATGAGAGATCACGCCGATGTTTTTGCGCATGCGGGCATCGGATTCGGTGATGTCGAACCCAGCCACTTTGGCCGAACCGTGCGTCGGCCGGGTGAGGCCGGAGAGCATTTTGATGAGTGTGGTCTTGCCGGCGCCGTTGGGGCCGAAAATCGTCAGAAACGCGCCACGGTTGAGGGTGAAGCTGATGCCGTCCACCGCCTTGAGCACGCCGAAGGTTTTTTCGAGTTTTTCGACCTGGATGATGGGATCGGCGGCTGTGGTGGATGGGTCGGACATGACGAAAGGCGAGTTCGTTTCAGTGGACGCCGCTCAGAAGCGGAACGGCGACGGGGATGCGGAAGTCGTGCGGGTCGAGCGGCCGGCGCGGGCAAGGAAGGGATTCATTATTAAAGAACACTCGCCTGCCGGAGCCCTTTTCCGCCCTTTTTTTTCTGTTTTTCCAGTTCATCGAGTCTTTCCAGAATGCCGGCGGCTTCCAGTTCCAGCTTGCTCCTCAGATCTTCGTAGTCGCTCTGGGAAATTTTGTCGGTCTTCAGATCGAACTCCAGATCCTTGATGGAAAGCAGGACTTCCTCCTTGCGCATCAGAAGGTGCTTGAATTCTTCACCCAGCTTGTCGGGTTTGGAGAAAAGTTTGATCTTGGAAAGGCCACGAAACAGCGGAATCCCCACCGCCGCCAGGATGGAAACCACAAGGATCAGTTCTATGAAATGGACAAATCGCATTCCTAGAACTCAATCTCGTCCAATTCCTGCTTCAGCCGGTTGGAATATTTGCTGGGAATTTTGGGAGCGGTGTCGGTATCGGAATCGGCGGCGCTGCCTGCGGCGCGCTTTTTCCAGACCTCGATGATCTTGCCGATTCCAAGCCCCCCGACCATGAGGGCGGCGAACGGCATCACCCACGCCGTCAGGTTGAACCCGTCTTTGGTGGGTGCGGACAAAACGGTTTCGCCGTATTTTTCCACCTGCTGGTCGATGATGTTCTGCACCGTGAGCCCGGATTCGAGCAGCTTGGTGAACTCCGCCCGGGTCTTGTCGGAGGTGGCGCAGGTGCAGTTGATCAGCACTTTGCCGCATTTGTCGTCGCACTTGCACATGAGGGCGTTTTCGAGATCGGCCAGCATCTCCGCCGCCTGTGCGGACGGCGCTGCGACCGAAAGCGCAAGCCCGAAGAGCAATAGAAATGAAAGAAGGATTCGCATTTTCATGATGCCGTCACTCCTGCTGGGCGGGTGAGAACACCGCTTCCAGCCGGTTGAGCCGTTCCAGACGCCGCCGCTGTTCCAGCCGGTCGGGCCAGATGCAGATCACGGTGCCGAAGGCGATGACCCAGCCCCCCGTCCAGATCCAGCTCACCATGGGATTCAGGTACACCTTGATGGTGGCGGACTCGTCCTCGCGGAAATCGGCCAGGATCAGGTACACGTCCTGGCGGATGGTGGACAACACGTCCACTTCGGACACGGGCTGGTTCTGCCCCTTGTAAAATTCCTTCTCCGGCTTGCCCGTCCACACGCGCTCGCCGCCCTTGTACACGCCGATCTGGGCGATCACCCGGGTCTTGACCGAGGTGGCTTCCACGGCGGTCAGGCGTTCGTAGGTAAACGTGTAGTCGCGCAGCTTGATGCTCTCGCCGGGTTTCAGGTGTTTCTGGTCGTGGATCCCGTAAGCCTGGGAACCCGCGATGCCGGCGAAGATCAGCACGGTGCCGATGTGGACGATGTACCCGCCGTAGCGCCGCTTGTTGCGCCAGGTCAGGGAAGTCAACGCACCGGGAAAGGATTCGTTGTGCATGCCCATGCGGGCGACCGATCCTTTCAAAAACTCCGCCAGAATACAGGACATCACAAACACACACAAAACAAAAGTGATGTAGGAATAGATTTCCACCCGGTTCCCCAGGGGAATGAAGGGGTACAGCCCGATGGCGAACGCCAGCGCGATGAGAGTCGGTTTGAGAAAGTTCTTTCTGAGGTTCGACCAGGTGGCGCGCCTCCAGGCGATGACCGGGCCGATGCCGATCAGCGCCAGCAGCACCAGGCCGATGGGAACGTTGACCTGGTTGTAGAACGGCGGTCCGACCGTGATCTTGATGCCGCGCACCGCTTCGGAAATGATGGGAAAGATCGTCCCCCAGAAGGTGGCGAAACCGATGCCCAGAAGCACCAGGTTGTTGATGAGAAAACTGCTCTCGCGCGACAAAAACGAGTCCAGCTCGTTTTTACTCTTGAGTAAAGGCAGCCGCAGGATGATCATCGTCACGCAGATGACGACGATGACCGCCAGAAATCCCAGGAAGATGTAGCCGAGCGTCGCTTCATCGAAGGTGTGCACAGACTGGATCAGACCGCTGCGCGTGATGAAGGTCCCGAAGATCGTCATGACAAAGGTCAACAAGACGAGCGACATGTTCCAGACTTTCATCATGTCCTTTTTTTCCTGGATCTGGATCGAATGCAAAAACGCGGTGGCGACCAGAAGCGGCATGAACGCGGCGTTTTCCACCGGGTCCCACGCCCAGTAGCCGCCCCACCCCAGCTCGACGTACGCCCAGGCGGCGCCGAACAGGTTGCCCATGCAGAGGAAGAACCAGGCGAGCAGCGTCCATTTGCGCGTCAGGCGGATCCAGCCGTCGTCCAGGTTCTTGGTGATCAGTGCGGCCATCGCGAACGCGAAGGGAACCGTCATGCCCACGTACCCCAGATACAGGGTCGGCGGATGGATCACCATCCAGTAGTTCTGCAGCAGCGGGTTGAGGCCGCGCCCGTCTTCAGGCGGCGCCGGAATGCGCTCGAACGGGTTGGTGGAAAAATTCAGCAGGAACAAAAAGAAGATGACGATCAGCAGCATCACCGTCATCGCATACGGCATCAATTCGACGTTGCGCTTTCTGTTCTGGAAATACACGATCGACATGTAGGTGGTGAGCAGCAGCGTCCAGAACAGCAGCGAGCCTTTTTGCCCGCCCCAGAACGAGGCGAACTTGTAAAACGGGTCCAGCTCCCGGTTCGAGTAGGCCCACACGTACTGCAGGCTGAAGTCGTTCGTCATGAACGCCTTCCAGAGACAGATCGACGCCACGACCACGCAGCCCCAGACGATGACCGGGGTTTTGTCCGCGCTTAAGTACAGGTCGATGCGGTTTCCGCGCACCGCCATGACGTACGCCACACATCCGTAGATCGCCGTGGCGAGGGCTACCAGCAAGATGAATTCGCCGAGGTCATTCATGGGCAACGTTGTTCACGCGCACCGGATACCGGCAGGGTTCCGGTTGCGGCATTGAGAGTCTGATTAAGAAGGATTGGGATTAAATTGTCGTCTTGGATGAGGACCCTTCGGGCTTGAGACCGGGTTTTTCCTCGTAGGACGAATCGGGCGCTGTTCCCGGATGCGTTTTTCCCGCTTCCTTTTCCGCTTCGTACTTAGAAGGACAACTGGTCAGAAGCGTGTCGGCATGAAAAACGCCATCCTGTGTCAGGGTCCCCTCGACGACCACCTCCCGGCCATCCGCAAACATATCCGGAGTGATGCCGTTGTAGACCACGTTCAGGTTCGATTCTTTTTCCTCGATGGAAAACCGGACTTTCAAAAAATCATCGGGGTCACGCTGGATCGAACCGTTGACCACATTGCCCTTCACCTTGAGGCCCGCCCCGGTATAGGAAACTTTTTGATTCATCAATTCGTCCACCGTGAAAAAGTACTGCGAGGTGGAACTGATTCCGGAACTGATCAGATATGCGATGGCAATCACGATCAAGAGACTGCCGATGGCGAATTTCACTTTCTTTGAATTCATGTCGATACCGCTTCCTCTTCAGAGAGAACGACGCAATTTACACCTTATAAATAAATAGTATCACTCGAAATTTGAGCTTGTCAAAGTAATTCCCCGGCGCGAAAACCTTTGCAAAACACGGTTTAAGCAAGCTCCGTCCCGCCGATGCGCCGTGCTTGCGCAACTTGTGCAAAAACCCGCGTTCCCGCCCTCTGCAATCCGAAACGCTTTCCTTCAATGGGCGCATTCTCCGGAAAGCCCGGAGATAAGATTCACAAGTTGTGTAAATTTAAATGGCCGGAGAGGGAAAACCCCGTAATGTGTCGCGCTCACCCGGGTGGGTCAGGATGGGCCCGGATTCGACACTTTTCGACACAAAAAATACGGAAAAATAAGCGCCAATTTTTCAATCACTTGCAAAACATATGCGTCGAATCCGGCGCAAAAAGGCAGGGATTTCAATTGACAGGGACCCCCGTTGTGTTATGATTTGCCTAAATGTGTCACGAAGTGCACCAAACCCAAATTTACACAAAATGAACTTCGCTTTCTTTCTTCTTACAGCCCTGCTGCTGTTGACAATTATGGCCAGTTTTTTAGGAGCTTACAACATAAATCTGGATGGCAAGGGACGTTTCAACGTGCCGGCGAAATTCAAGTCCGTGCTGGATAAGCAGGAAAGCGAACAACTGGTGATCTGCATCTCGGAGAACAAAACCAGCGGCAAGTACCTGACGGTGTTCCCGGAAAAACAGTGGGATGCCAACCAGAAGCACTACGAGAACGTGGACGATTTCGATGAAGAGGCCAAGGAGAAAGTCCGGAAACTCTATTCTCTGGCTTCGTACTGTGAAATCAAAAGTGGAAAAATCCTGATCCCCGCTCACCAGAGGGAGGCGGCGGGACTGGAAAACGGAACGGCTGCGGTGGTGAACGGGATGGTCCGGACCTTTGAGTTGTGGAATCCCGAGCGATGGGCGGTGCAAAACGGGTGAGCCGGGTGCCGGGGGATCTTCCCTCACGCCGCCTGTCTCGATGAGGGCCCGGTGCGGTCATGTTTGACTATCACACACCGATTTTGAAGGAAGCGGTTCTGAAGTATTTGAATGTTAAGGAGGAGGCAGTGATCGTGGACGGAACGCTGGGGGATGGAGGCCATTCCCTCTACATTCTTGAGAATACGGGCCCCGGCGTGCGCCTGCTGGGAATCGACCGGGACCCGCACGCTCTCGAGCGGGCGCAGAGCCGGCTGGCAAACTATTCGGACCGCCTCGACACCGCCCACGGCAATTACAGCGAAATCCAGCAGATCCTGCAACAACGTCACATCGACAAGGTGGACGGCCTGATTCTCGATCTCGGTGTTTCCACTCTGCAACTGATGGATCCGGCGCGCGGCTTCAGCTTCCAGCCGGAAAAAGACGGACCATTGGATATGCGGGCGGACCCGGGCGACAGCGTCACCGCGGCCGACCTTCTGGTCAACCTTTCGGACGCCGAGCTGGCTTCCGTTTTCAAGATCTACGGCGAGGAGCGCCGATCCAAGCGGATCGTACGAGCGATTCGAAACGCACAGGGTGTCAGTCCAATTGTTACAACCCGCCAATTATCGAAAATTCTTTCCGAAGTAATTCCCGCAAAACCCTCTTCTAAGACCCATCCTGCGACCCGTGTGTTTCAATCGCTCCGCCTCGTCGTGAACAAGGAGCTGGAGCATTTGAAATCCGCCTTGAAGGATTCGCTGCAAGTCCTCAATGCGGGCGCCCGTATACTGATCATCTCTTTTCACTCTCTGGAAGACCGCATCGTAAAAAATTTTTTTCGCGACGAAGAAAAAGGCTGCATCTGCCCTCCGCGGATTCCGGTGTGCGTCTGCGGTAGAAAACCCACTCTGAAAACCGTCACCCGAAAACCCGTGGTGCCGGACGCCACGGAGATCGAGCGCAATCCCCGCTCTTCCAGCGCCAAGATGCGCGTCGCGGAACGAGTTTATGTGTGACCGGCCTGTCCGGAATCGGCAAACATCAGGTCTCGCTTTGGCCTGAAACCACGCACGTATTTGGGGACCGTTCATGATCACTTCCTGCAACCCATTCGAAGCGGATCGGGGTTTCATTTCCCGGAACCCCTGCGTCCGGATGACGGGCCCCACCGATGTTTGAGCGCGCACGCCGCATCGCCAAATCGCGGCTGCACGTTTCTCCCAAGGAGCTGCGCACGCTGCTTGTGGTCTGCGTTTTGTTCATGATCGGCGCGATGGCGTTTGTCTGGCCCAACGTGAAGATGGTGAAGATCGCGTACGAATACCAGACCCTGACGCAGGATCAACGCAAACTGCTGCGCGAAAACCGGCTGTTGAAAGTCGAGCGGGAAAGCCTGAAATCGCTGGACCGCATCCAGGCGCTCGCGCGCTCGCACACGGACCTTCAGAATCCCGAGGAAGGTCAGATCGTCACCGTTTTTTTGAACTGACGTCTCATGACTCAAAAACGCAGACCCACTGCCAAAAATTTCCGCAACGCGATTCGCACGCGGCTGGTGCTGGTCGCGCTGGCGCTGTTCCTGTTCGTGGGAGGGCTCACCGCGCGGCTGTTCAGCCTGCAGATCCTGCATCACGAGGAATTGCTCGCCAAGTCGGAAAGACAATACGCCGGCACGAAAAAAATCCTCTACGGGCGCGGCAGCATTTTCGACCGCAACCAGAACGAGCTGGCCATGAACATCGAGGTGGAATCGGTCTACATCACCCCCTCAAAAATCAAGAACAAGAGCAAGACCGTGCGCGCCCTCGCCTCCTACCTGAACCTCGACAAAGAACGGCTGCGGGGAAAAATCCTGTCGCACAAAAACTTCGTCTGGATCAAACGCAAGTGCAGCCTCAAAGAGGCGGACAAATTGAAACAACTGGACCTGCCAGGCGTCGGCTTCATCGCGGAGCAGAAACGGTTTTACCCGAAACGGGAGCTGGCCTCCAACGTGACGGGATTCGTGGGCCTGGACAATCAGGGACTTTCGGGTGTGGAGCACTACCGTCACGGCGTTCTCAAGGGACGCACGGTGCGCAAGGTGATGGCCAAGGACGCGCGCGGCCGCTATATCCGTTCTTCCAACCGGTCGCAGAAACCCAAAAGCCAGGACGTGGTGTTGACCCTCGATGAGGTGATCCAGTACACGGCGGAATACCACCTTAAAAAACAGGTGGAAAAATTCGACGCGGAATCCGGGATGGCGGTGGTGATGGATCCCTATTCGGGGGAAATCTACGCGCTCGCCAACTACCCGCAGTTCAATCCCAACAAGTACGCGGCCTACCCGTCCCACCGCTGGAAAAACAGCGTTGTTTCAAGCTCTTACGAACCGGGCTCCATCTTCAAGCCGATCGTGGCCGCGGCGGCGCTGGAAACCGGCGTGGCCAAGCGCGACGACATCTTCTTCTGCGAAAACGGGAAGTTCAACGTCGGCAAAACCCACATCGGCGAAGCGGAGAATCACAAATTCGGCTGGTTGAGTCTCACCGACATCATCAGTAAGTCCAGCAACATCGGCAGCATCAAGATCGCGCAACGCCTGGGCAACCAGACTTTTTTCAATTACATCAAGAAGTTCGGCTTCGGCGACAAACTGGGTGTCGATCTTCCCGGCGAACAGACCGGACAATTACGGCCCTTGTCCAAGTGGGACAAGCTGTCGCTCGCGTCGATCTCGTTCGGCCAGGAAATCGCGGTGACGCCGATCCAGATCGTCGCCGCACTCGCCGCGATCGCCAACGGCGGCAATCTGGTGGTGCCACACATTACCAAGGCGGTGCTAAAAAATGGTACATTGGTGGAATCTACGAAAACGAGAACCATCCGGCGCGTGATTTCGGAAACCACCAGTCAGCAGATGGTGGACATTCTGAAGCACACCGTCAAACACGGCACCGGCAAAAACGCCGCCATTCCCGGTTTCGAAGCGGCGGGCAAAACCGGCACCGCGCAAAAATTCGATGCGTCCACGCAGTCTTATTCCAAAACGGATTTCCTCTCTTCCTTTATCGGGTTTGTACCGGCGGACGATCCCAAAATAGTGGTCCTGGTGATGATCGACAAACCCAGGAAGAATTACTGGGGCGGTGTGGTTGCGGCTCCGGTTTTCCGGGAAATTTCCAAAGAGACGTTGCGCTACCTGAACGTTCCGTCTCAAGACGAAAAAGTCTATTTCCTGAACAAGGCGTGATGGCATTCAACACGGCAAAGCAGGCCAAAACTTTCACACTCCGTGCTTCGATGAACGCAGGCGACACAACGAGCCACAAACTTTCCCGACTGGTGCAGGGACTGCCTGCGCTCAACGTCGTGGGCTCGCTGGATAAGGACATCGCGGCGCTGGCGTTCGACTCGCGCCAGGCCGGGGCGGGAAGTCTGTTCGTCGCGATTCCCGGCTTCAAGCAGGACGGCGGTCGCTTCATCGGCGATGCGATCCAGCGCGGCGCCACTGCGTTCATCACCGAGCTTTCGGTGGAAGCGCTGCGCGAGTCCGGGCTCACCTCCAACGCGGTCACCGCCATTTGTGTCGATGACAGCCGCCAGGCGCTCGCCAAAGTAAGCGCGGAATTTTTTCAGCACCCGTCGCGCAAGCTCGATCTCATCGGCGTCACCGGCACGAACGGCAAGACGACGCTGACCTACGTTCTGGAATCGATTTTCAACACCCGCGGTGAAACCACAGGTGTGATCGGCACCATCAACTGCCGCTACGGCGACGTCGCCCTGCCCGCTTCGGTGACGACGCCGGAATCGCTGGATCTGAACCGCATGCTGCACGCCATGGCCGAAAACAACGTCGCCGCCTGTTTCATGGAGGTGTCCTCGCACGCCCTGCATCTCAAGCGGGTGCACGGGATGCATTTCAAAACCGGCGTGTTCACC
Organism: Nitrospinales bacterium; assembly: GCA_965223345.1. Lineage (GTDB taxonomy): Bacteria > Nitrospinota > Nitrospinia > Nitrospinales > VA-1 > CBDCWG01. The sequence continues at coordinate 188,439 of CBDCWG010000001.1, read as the reverse complement.
AACCTGAGCCGCGACCATCTGGATTTTCACGGCAGCATGCAGGAATACAAGGAAGCCAAGAAGGGACTGTTCCGCGACAACCATGTGGAGCGGATGGTGATCAACATCGACGATCCTGCCGGGCGCGAATTTGCGCAGGAGGCGACGATGACCGTCCTGACCACGGGCATCGACCATGCCGCAGACGTCGCTGCGGAAAACGTCGCGCTCAGCGCAAACAACACGCGGTTCACGCTCAAGACCCCATCGGGGAGCCGGGAAATCCATTCGAAGCTTTTGGGAAAACACAACGTGCACAACCTGCTGTCTGCGGCGGGGGCGGCGCTGTTGCAGAATTTTTCGTTGGATGAAATCCAAAGCGGCCTGGAAACGCTTGAGCGGGTTCCGGGACGGTTCGAGCGCATCGAGGGCGGGCAGCCCTTTACGGTTGCGGTGGATTACGCGCACACCGACGACGCGCTGGCCAACGCGCTTTCGGCGGCCCGCGCCTTCACGCAAAACCGGGTGATCGTGGTGTTCGGCTGCGGCGGCGACCGGGACCGCGGCAAACGCAAGGAAATGGGAAAGGCGGCGCTCGCGCTTTCGGATCTGGCGATCGTCACCTCCGACAACCCGAGAACGGAAGACCCGATGCGCATCCTCGACGACATCGTGCAGGGCCTTCCCGCATCGGCAAAGGAAAACGAGGATTACCGCGTGCTGCCCGACCGGCGGGAAGCCATCGAATACGCGGTGAACCTCGCTGAAGCGGGCGATCTGGTGCTGATCGCCGGCAAGGGACACGAGGACTACCAGATCCTCGGCACCGAAAAGATTCACTTCGACGACCGGGAGGTCGCCGCCGAGGCCCTCGCGCAAAAGTACGGCGCGCGTTGACTCACTTTTGTGGAATGCAGCGCCCGGCCGCGGCCGATCTTTTGTGTCCGCCGTTGTCTACGTGCAAACGTGTTGAAAGGAAGATCGTGATCGAAAGCAGTGCGAAAGAATGCGTGCGGGTGCTGGAAGGGGAACTCCTTTCCGGCACCGAAGACCAGCGCTTCAGGGGCGTGTCGATCGACACCCGCACCCTCAAGGCGGGCGAGCTTTTTTTCTGCATCCAGGGACCGAACTTCGACGGCCACCGCTTTATCGAGGATGCGGTGCGAAAAAGCGCGGCGGGCATCATCGTGTCCGATGCCGACGCTCCCCTGCCCGCTGCGAACAAGGCGAAAACGCCTTTCATGATCCGCACGCGCAACACGGAGGTGGCGCTGCAACAGCTGGCGCGCGTTTATCGCAGAAGAGTGCCGGTGCGGGTGGTGGGCGTGACCGGGACCAACGGCAAATCCACCACCAAGGAGATGATCGCCGCCATCGCCGAGACCACGTTCAAGACACTGAAGACGCGCGGCAACTTCAACAATCATTTCGGCCTGCCGCTGAGCGTTTTGCAAATGGACCCGGACCAGCAGGCGGCGGTGCTGGAGATGGGCATGAGCGGTCCGGGGGAAATCCGCCTGCTGGCGGACATCGCCCGGCCCGACATCGGCGTCATCACCAACATCTCCGAGGGGCATCTGGAAAAACTGAAAACCGTGCGCAACGTGCAGGCCGCCAAGGGCGAGCTGTTTGAGTCTCTCGACAAGGACGCCACGGCCATCGTCAACGCCGACGATCCGCTGGTGTTCGAACTCAGCCGTTCGCTGCGGGCGCGGGCGATCACCTTCGGCATCGATGCGGCCGCGGATGTGCGCGCGACGGACATCGAACCCAAACCCACCGGCGGCTTCGATTTCACGGTGCGGCTGTTCGAGGAACGGTTTCCGGTCATCCTGCCCTTTCTCGGCCAGTGCAACATCTACAACGCGCTGGCGGCGCTGGCCACCGGGCATTCGCTGGGCATCGAACCGCAGACCATGTGCCGCGGGCTGGCGGGAACCAAGCTTTTGGCGCAGCGGCAGGAGGTGTTGAAACACGCCTCGCGCACCATCATCAACGACGCCTACAACGCCAACCCCCGGTCGATGCGCGAAGCGCTGGCCACCCTCGCCGGCATGCCGGTCGCAGGCCGCCGGTTCATGGTGATCGGCGACATGCTGGAGCTGGGGGAGTTGTCGGCGAATGCCCACACCGAGCTGGGGCGCGACATCGCCAAACACCCGATCGACGTGCTGGTGACGGTGGGCGAGCTGGCCTCGCTGGCCGCCGAGGGCGCGGCTTCGGAAGGCATGGACAAAGACCGCGTGCTGGCGCTGGAAACGCGCCACGATGCGGCTGAGTATCTCAAGAAAAACACCCGCTCCGGCGACTGCCTGTTGATCAAAGGCTCCCGCGGGGCGGCCATGGAAGAAGTGATCCGCGAGTTGTTGGAGGCCTAGCCCTCCGGAAAGAAGCGATGTTTTATCACATTTTTTATCCGCTCAGTTCGGACTTTTCGATCTTCAACGTGTTCCGGTACATCACGTTCCGCTCGGCCTATTCCGGGCTGACGGCGCTGGGGCTCAGCCTGATACTGGGAACTTACATGATCCGCATGCTGCAGAAATACCAGATCGGCGAGAAGATCCGCGAACACGGTCCGGAACAGCACCACGTCAAGTCGGGAACGCCGACCATGGGCGGGATTCTCATCATCGTCACCTGCCTGACCGCCACGCTCTTGTGGGCGAATCTTTCCAACCCCTACATCTGGCTGCTCATCTTCGCGACGGTCGGCTTCGGGGCGATCGGGTTTTTCGACGACCTCACGAAATTCAAAAGCGGCGACGGGCTGTCGGTGAAGGCGAAGCTCGCCCTGCAAACCCTGCTGGCCGTCGTGATCGCGGTCTACCTGGTGTACTTCGACCCGAGCCGCGCCGATTACGCCACCCGGCTGTCGGTGCCGTTTTTCAAGCAGTATCAGCCCGACCTCGGGCTCGGCTATATCTTCTTCATCGTGTTCATCATCGTCGGCACCTCCAACGCCGTGAACCTGACGGACGGACTGGACGGGCTGGCGATCGGCCCGATCATCATCGCGACGCTCACCTACACGGGGATTGTCTACGTGTGCGGGCACTTCAAATTCGCCGAATATCTCGGCATCCAGTACATCCGCGAAGCCGGGGAAACGGCGGTGCTGAGTTCGGCGGTGCTGGGCGCGAGCCTGGGCTTCCTCTGGTACAACTCCTACCCCGCGCAGGTGTTCATGGGCGATGTGGGGTCGTTGTCGCTGGGCGGCCTTCTCGGCACCATCGCGGTGATCGCCAAGCACGAGCTTTTGTTGATCCTGGTGGGCGGCATCTTTGTCATCGAGGCACTTTCGGTGATCATTCAGGTCGGCTACTTCAAATACACGAAGGGCAAGCGGTTTTTCAAGATGGCGCCGCTGCACCACCACTTCGAGCAATCGGGGTGGTCGGAACCGAAAGTCATCGTGCGCTTCTGGATCGTCGCCATCGTACTGGCGATGATCAGCCTGAGTACTCTGAAACTGCGGTGAGTCATGGATCCTGGCAATAAAAAATTCACGGTGATCGGCCTGGGACGCTCGGGAATCGCGGCGGCGGAATTTCTCAACAGCCGCGGTGCGCGGGTGACGGTGCTCGAGCGCAGACCGGAATCGGATTTTGCGCAGGTCAAGCTGCCACTGGATCCGGACATCGCCGTGCAGTTCGGCAGCGAGGCCCTGCCCGAAGACACGGACGTTTTCATCCTGAGCCCCGGCGTAGACATCGACTCGGCGTTTCTCGACCCGGCGCGGGCAAAAGGGATTCCTTTATGGAGCGAAATCGAACTCGCCTGCCGCTTCATGCCCTGGCCGATCATCGCGGTCACGGGCACCAACGGCAAATCGACCTGCTGCACGCTGATCGCACAAATCCTGCGCGCCGCCGGCAACCGCGTGCTGTTGGGGGGCAACATCGGCATCCCGGCCATCTCGCTGGTGAACGAAGGACCGGTGGATTATTCGGTGCTGGAGATCTCCAGCTTTCAACTGGAAGCGGTGGCCTCGTTTCATCCCAAGATCAGCGTGGTGCTGAACGTGACGCCCGATCATCTGGACCGGCACAAGACGCTGGACCGCTATTCGGAACTCAAGGGCCGCATCGCCGAAAACCAGACGGAAGCCGATTTCATGGTCCTCAACCACGACGAGCCGCGCACCCGCAGCCTGGGACACGACAGACCGGCGCAGAAGGTGTATTTCAGTTCGACCTCGGGTGTGAAGACCGGCGCGTTTTTGCGGCAGGGCCGCCTGATGGTGCGCTGGCAGGAGGAAGAATACGAAATCTGCGGCGTGCGCGAGCTGCCGCGCACCATGCAGTGGCAACTGGAAAACATCCTGGCGGCGACGGCGACGGCCACCGCTGCGGGCATCGATGCGGCGCCGATCGCCGAGACGGTGAAAAACTTCGCCGGCATGGCGCACCGCATGGAATGGGTGCGCACGGTCGCAGGCGTCGATTACATCAACGATTCGAAAGGAACGAATGTCGGCGCGGTGCAGAAATCGCTGAGCGTGTTCGACCGGCCCATCATCCTCATCGCCGGCGGCAAGGACAAGGCGACGGATTTTCTGCCGCTCAAACCGGTGCTGAAACGCAAGGTCAAGCACCTGGTCCTGATCGGGGAAACCCGCAGCAAGCTGCGGCAGCTGTTGAACGGATCGTTCAGCTACGAGGAAGCGGACAGCCTGGAAGCGGCTGTGAGCCAAGCGATGGCGAAAGCGGAGTCCGGAGACGTGGTGCTGCTCTCCCCCGCCTGCGCCAGTTTCGACATGTTCAAAAGCTACGAAGAGCGCGGGGACCGGTTCAAGTCGATTGTGAACAAACTTTAGTGAAGTAACAGCTTTTATGAAAAAAATCCACACAACCCTATATCGCAACCGGGAGCGGGCATGAACACGACGGCATCCCGGCATCCGCATTGCGACGCCCTGCTCTGCATCACCGTGGCGGCGCTCATCCTGACCGGCCTGGTGATGGTCTACAGCGCCAGCGCGGTGTATGCGATGGAGGAGTACAACGACTCGTTCCACTTTCTCAAGCGCCAGTTCGTGTGGCTGGTGCTGGGGCTGGCGACGCTGTGGGCGGCGAAGCAGTTCGATTACCGCAAATGGGAGGACTACACCTATCCGATTATGGGCATCACGCTGCTGCTGCTCTGCCTCATCATGGTTCCCGGACTGGGCCGGGAGATGGGCGGCGCGCGGCGCTGGATCTCGATCGCCGGGTTCTCGTTCCAGCCTTCGGAGCTGGCCAAGTTCACGCTCATCCTGTTCATCGCCAAATCGGTGGTGAAACGGGCGGACAAACTGAAAAACTTCGCCTACGGCTATCTGCCCAACCTGATCGTGCTGGCGGTGTTTTTCGTGCTGATCCTGTTCCAGCCGGATTTCGGCACCGCCATGATCATCTGCACGGTCACGCTGGCCATGCTGTTCATCGCGGGTGTGCGCAAGCGCTACCTGTTTTTCTCGGTGCTGGCGGTGCTGCCGTTTCTGGTGTCCGCGGTGGTGAGCGCCGAATACCGGCTGCGCCGCATCCAGGCGTTCATCGACCCCTGGAGCGACCCTTCGGACACGGGGTTTCAGGCGATCCAGTCGTTCTACGCGTTCGGCCGCGGCGGCTACCTGGGGCTGGGACTGGGCGACAGCAACCAGAAACTGTTTTACCTGCCCGAAGCGCACACCGATTTCATCTTTTCGGTGATCGGGGAGGAGTTGGGATTCGTCGGGGCCATGGCGATCGTGGCCCTGTTCATCGTTCTGGTGTGGCGCGGATTTCTCACCGCCTACCGGGCCCCGGACGCGTTCGGGGCGCATCTGGGAATTGGCCTCACCCTGCTGCTCGGAGTGCAGGCCTTCGTCAACATGGGCGTCGCCGTGGGCATCCTTCCGACCAAGGGGCTCACCCTGCCCTTCATCAGCATGGGCGGATCGTCGATGGTGATCTCGATGCTGTGTGTCGGGGTGCTGCTCAATATATCCGAACAATCGAGCCGTCATTGATGGAAGACCATGCCGATTGCAATCGTCATCGCCGGAGGGGGAACCGGAGGGCATCTGTATCCGGGAATCGCTCTGGCCAGAGCCTTTAAACAGCACGACGCTACTATGGACATCACGTTCGTGGGAACACAACGGGGCATCGAATCGCGGGTCCTTCCCAAGGAGGGCTTCCCGTTGAAGACCATCGACGCCGGCGGACTGCTGGAAAAAAAATGGAGCGACCGATTGGTTTCTTCTTTCAAACTGCTGCGCGGCGTCGGCCAGTCGCTGGCGTTTTTGCGCCACAAGCGGCCAAAACTGGTGGTGGGCGTCGGCGGTTACGTGTCCGCGCCGCTGGTGCTGGCGGCCTGGATATTGCGCATCCCGATTCTGATCCACGAGCAGAATTCCTTACCCGGCTCGACCAACCGCATGCTGGGGAAACTGGCGGACAAAATCGCCGTGTCGTTTCCGGGTTCGGAGCGCTATTTCCCGATTCACAAGGTGGTGCAAACCGGCAACATGATCCGCGAGGAATTTGCCCAGACCGGTGCGGCGCCCGTAGGAGAAGCGGGCGAACCGTTTCAGCTTCTGGTACTCGGCGGTTCCCAGGGCGCGCATTCGATCAACGCGGCGATGATGGACGCCTTGGACAATCTCAAAGAAAAAAAGGAAACGCTGCACATCGTGCATCAGACCGGAGAGAAGGATTACGAGAAGGTGAAAGCCCGTTACGAAGAAAGCGGCATCGCGCACGAGGTGCTGCCGTTCATCGACGACATGGGCGCGCGCTATCGCAGGGCGTCGCTGATCGTCTCGCGCGCCGGCGCCACCACGCTGGCCGAGATCACCGCCGGCGGCAAGACCGCGCTGCTCATCCCCTTCCCGTACGCGGCGGCGAACCACCAGGAACACAACGCGCGCGTGCTGGTGGAGGCGAAGGCCGGGCGCATGATCCTCGATGCGGAGCTGACCGGAACGCGGCTGGCCGAAGCGGTGCTCGATTTCATGCGGAAACCGGAAACGCTCAAAGAGATGGGAAAAAATTCTTTGCAACTGGGCAAACCGCAGGCCACGCAGAACGTGCTCAAGCTGTGCCTCGACTTGCTGAATATCAACAACGGAAACGTCCACTCGAATGGGAAGAACGCCCATGCTGCGTCATGTTTTTAGGAAAAACCAAGCAGATCCATTTCATCGGGATCGGAGGGTCGGGAATGAGCGGGATCGCTGAAGTGCTCATCAACCAGGGATTCGACGTGACGGGATCGGACCGCAGCCGCTCGGAAGTGACGGACCATCTGGAGCAGCTGGGCGCGAACATCAGCTACCGGCACGCGGGCGAAAACGTCAATGGCGCGCAGGTGGTGGTGGCTTCCAGCGCCATCGGCAGCGACAACGTGGAAGTGAAAGCGGCGCGGGAAAAAATGATCCCGGTCATCCCGCGGGCGGAAATGCTGGCGGAGCTGATGCGCATGAAGCACGGCATCGCCATCGCCGGCACGCACGGCAAAACCACGACGACCTCGCTGGTGGCCACGGTGCTGGGCGGCGGCGGGCTCGACCCGACGGTGGTGATCGGCGGGCGGTTCAAGAGTTTCAGCGGGCTGGCCAAGCTGGGGCAGAGCGAGTTCATGGTGGCCGAAGCGGATGAAAGCGACGGCTCGTTCCTCAAGCTCTCCCCCACTTTCGCGGTGGTGACGACGCTGGACGAGGAACACATGGACCACTACGGCACGCTGGAGGGAATCAAGGAGGCATTTCTGACCTTCATCAACAAGGTGCCGTTTTACGGCGCGTCCATCCTCTGCCTGGACGATGCCAACATTCAGTCGCTGATTCCGAAAATCGAGAAGCGCACCATCACCTACGGGCTCACCAGCCAGGCCGATTACACGGCGCGCGCGATTTCCTACGACGGCATGCAAACCTATTTCACCGTGTTCCATCAGGGCAAAGAGCTGGGCCGGGTGCACTCGGGCGCGCTCGGCCAGCACAACGTGCTCAACACCCTGGCGGCGGTCGCCGTGGGCATGGAACTCAATCTCGATTTCGACCGCATCGCCCGTTCTCTCGAGGCGTTCACCGGGGTGCAGCGCCGCTTCGAGATCGTGCACCAGTCCGATGCGTTGACGCTGGTGGACGACTACGGCCATCACCCCGTGGAAATAAAGGCCACGCTGAAAACCGCGAAGGACGTGTGGCCCGACCGCAATCTCATCGCGGTGTTTCAACCGCACCGCTACTCCCGCACGCTGCATCTGATGGACCAGTTCTTCCAGGCCTTCAACGATGCGGACCATCTGATCGTCATCGACATCTACCCGGCCGGAGAGGCTCCGATCGAGGGCGTGCATTCGCGCCGTCTCGCCGAGGGAACCCGGGAATTCGGACACAAACGGGTCGATTACATCGAAGACCGCAACGAGGTGGTGCCGCATCTTTTGCGGGTGCTCCAGCCGAACGATGTGGTGATGACCCTCGGCGCCGGAAACGTGTGGGAGCTGAACCGCCTGCTGCTTGCCAACCTTCCTAAATCAGGATTCAATTTACCATCCAGAGAGGATCCCCTATGTTGAGCGAACCATGGAAACGGAAACTGATCAATTTTACTCATTCCGGAATGGGACCGAGGCTGCCGCTGAAGCCCCAGCTGGATTTACCGAAAACCGTCTTGGGACGCAAACTTAGACAGAGCCAGACCATGAGCCAAACCCTCCCCTGGATTCACAAGATCAAAGGCGAGGTGAAGCGCGACGAAATGATGTCCGCGCACACCTCCATCCGCATCGGCGGACCGGCGGACTATTTCGTTCTGCCCCGGGACCTGACGGATTTGCAGCGGATCTTCAAGCACCGCAGCGGCACGCCCCTGTTCATTCTCGGCGAAGGCACCAACCTGCTGGTGGGCGACAAGGGCATCCGCGGCGTGGTGATTTGCCTGAAAGAGAGCTTCCGCAACATCCACAAGCCGGTGTTCTCGGACAACGGCGACACCGCGCGCGTGCGCGCCGGCGCCGGGGTGAAGCTTTCCTATCTCTCGAAATACGTGGGCAAATACGGACTCACGGGGATCGAGCACCTGGTGGGCATCCCCGGTTCGGTGGGCGGCGCGGTGATCATGAACGCCGGAGCGGAGGGCACGGAGATCGGGCCTTTCATCCGCAACGTGACGGTGGTGACCGCCGACGGCGAGCTGGAAACCCTGACCAGCGAGGAAATCGTCTTCAAGTACCGCAAATCGATATTCCCCACCGAGGTGGGCGTCATCGTGGAAGCGGAACTGGAACTGAAAAAAGGCGACATGGCGGCGATCCACCAGAAAATCGAGAGCCATCTTTCGACCCGCAGCGCCAAACAGCCGCTGACCATCCCCAATTCCGGCTCCATCTTCAAAAACCCGCCCGGCGACACGGCGGGAAGGCTGATCGAAGCGGCGGGGCTCAAGGGGTATTCCATCGGTCAGGCGGGCATCTCGCTCAAGCACGCGAATTTCATCGTCAACAAGGGCGAGGCTTCGGCGGGGGATGTCCTGCAACTGATCACGCACGTCAAGAAGGTGGTCGAGGAAACATCGGGCATCCGGCTGGAGGCGGAGATCGTCATCATCGGCGATCAGGCTTGACACAACGTTTTGCGGTTTTGTTCTCTCAATGAGGTTGGAAGTACAGGTCCGCTGCAAAGGCACCCCTCCTTCCTTTGTCTCCGGTCTTTTGGCCCAGGGCCGGAGAGCGGACCTTGAAGCGATACTTTAAGGTTTGGGCCACATCCGTGAAAGGCGGGGTTCTTTGAAAGAACTTGCAGGAAAAAAGATCGCGGTGCTGATGGGCGGGCTTTCTCCGGAGCGCGAGGTCTCGCTGGTCACCGGCCAGTCGGTCCTCGAAGCGGCGAAAAACAAAGGGCTGAACGCGGTCGGGATCGACGTGGGCCGGGACATCGCCGTGCGGCTGCAACAGGAGTCCTTCGACCTCGCTTTCATCGCGCTACACGGCAATTACGGCGAGGACGGGACGATTCAGGGCCTGCTGGAATACGCGGGCATCCCCTACACCGGTTCGGGCGTTCTGGGTTCCGCATTGGCCTACGACAAGGTGAAATCGAAGGAGATTTTCTCGATCCACGGCATCCCTTCGGCGGAGTACCAGATCTTCCACCGCAACGGCAAGCCGGCCAAGCGCAGTCTCGACCTTCCGGTGGTGGTCAAACCCTCCAACCAGGGCTCGAGCCTGGGGATCAGCATCGTGACCGAGGAGAAACAGTGGCAAATGGCGCTCGAGGAGGCGTTTTCCTACGCGGAAGCGGTGGTGGTCGAGCGGTTCATCGCAGGAAAGCTGCTCGCAATCGGCATGAACGGGGCGACTCCCCTGCCGGTGGTGCACATCGAACCGAAATCGGGGTTTTACGACTATGAGGCGAAATACACGGAGGGCAAGACCCTCTACCACTGTCCGGCGGCGTTGACCGCCGAGGAAACGCGCACCTGCCAGGACACGGCGGTGCGGGTCTTCCACGCGCTCATGGGACGCGGCCTGCCGCGGGTGGACGTGATCCTCGATGCCGCGGGCGTGCCCTATGTTCTGGAGATGAACACGATTCCCGGCATGACGCCCACCAGCCTGCTGCCGATGGCGGCGCGCGAAGCGGGAATCGATTTTGAGGAACTGGTGGTGACGATCCTGAAAACGGCGCAACGGGACAACGCATGAAACGCAGTGCGGCGCAAAGGCGCGCGGGTTGCGGCTTTGCGGCCTGCAATTCAAATTTTTATCAACGAATGTGTTCTATCTACCCGAACTCAAATGAATTTTTTTCTCATCCGTACCGTAAAGGAAACAGGACGCCATGAACTACGTGCTCGCTGGTCATAAAAACCCGGTGCAGGCCTGGCAGGATTTTCGCTCGCCGAAAAGGCGTAAGTCCAATAAGGGAACCGCCTCCAGAAAAAACCGCGCGGCGCATCACGATTTCACAAAACTCAAAACGGCAATAAGATCATTGATTAATTTACTAACTAAATTTATTATAGTTATAGCATTTTTTTACGGTTTTTATGCTGGCTATCAATTTCTTACCACGTCTCCGCGTTTCGCCGTTTCCGAAATTTCTTTCAAGGGCAATTCCACATTGCAGCAGGACGAATTGCTCAAATGGACAGGAGCCGTCACCGGTGAAAATATTTTCCTGCTCGATCTCACGGCTGTTTCCGAACGTCTGGCCACCCACCCCTGGATTCAGAGCGCCGCCGTGCGCAAATCGTTTCCGCAGACCCTGCTCGTCGAAATGGTGGAGCGCACGCCTTACGCGCGGATCGAGCTGGACCGCATGTTCATCATGGACAATTTCGGCGTTCTGCTGGCTGAAGCCGGAAGCGGGCACGGCGACCTGCCACTGATCTCGCTGGTGGGCGCCGGCGTGGGCAAACCCGGAGAAACGGTGGCCGATCTGGAGGACGAAGTGATCCAGAGCCTCAAAACGATGCATTATTTCAACCGCCTGCCCTTCTTCGAGGCCAATGCGATCCACTCGGTCGAGATCGAGAACAACGCCCATATCACGCTGTTCGACAAGGACCGGGACATGCGGATTTACCTGACCGGCGACACGCTTGCGGAAAGCTTTGAAAACTTTCGCGTGGTGCTGGATCTGATCGAGGGCACGGTGGGCGACATCGAGTACATCGACATGACCAGCCGGGACAAAGTCGCCGTCAAACACAAAAAACAATTCGCCGCCAAGCAAGCAGCCAAGAACGTCTCTAAAACCTGACTCAACGAAAGGAGTGCATGTCCAAGAAAAATAACTACGTCGTCGGGCTGGACATCGGAACGACCAAGATCTGCTGCATCATCGGGGAAGTCACCTCCGACGGCGGCATCGATGTCATCGGGCTCGGCCAGTACCCGTCACGGGGTTTGCGCAAGGGCGTGGTCGTCAACATCGACAGCACCGTCGAATCGATCAAAAGCGCGGTCGAGGAAGCGGAACTGATGGCGGGCTGCGAAATCGACTCGGTGTTCGTGGGAATCGCCGGCGGACACATCAACAGCCTCAACAGTCACGGGATTATCGCCGTTAAGGGAAAAGAGATCGTGCAAAAGGACGTGGACCGGGTGATCGAGGCGGCGAAAGCCATCGCCATCCCGCTGGACCGGGAAGTCATCCACGTGCTGCCGCAGGAATACGTGGTGGACAACCAGGAGGGCATCAAGGACCCCCTCGGCATGGCGGGTGTGCGGCTGGAAGCCAAGGTGCACATCGTCACGGCGGCGGTCACCTCCGCCCAGAACATCGTCAAATGCGTCAACAAGGCGGGGCTCGGGGTGCAGGACATCGTTCTCGAGCAGCTCGCTTCCAGCGAGGCGGTGCTCTCGACCGACGAAAAGGAACTGGGCGCGGCCATGATCGACATCGGCGGCGGCACCTCCGACATGGCGATCTTCTACCAGGGCGCCATCAAGCACACGTCGGTGCTGACCATCGCGGGCTCGCAGATGACCAACGACATCGCGATCGGCCTGAGGACGCCGAACAACGAGGCGGAGAAGATCAAGCACGCGCACGGCTGCGCCTACTCGGCGATGGTCCGGGAGGACGAAACGGTCGAGGTGCCCTGTGTGGGCGGTCGCGAACCGCGCACGGTTTCCCGGCAGATCCTGAGCGAGATCATCGAAGCGCGGGCGCGGGAAATGTTCGAGATGCTCAATCACGAACTGGAAAACTCCGGATTCAGTGAAATCATCTCCTCCGGAGTGGTGCTCACAGGCGGTTGCGCCTGCATGGACGGCATGGCGGAGCTTGCTGAAAGCGTGTTTCAAGGGCCGGTGCGCGTGGGCGCACCGACCGGGTTGGGCGGTTTGATCGATGTGGTGAACAATCCCATGTATTCGACGAGTACTGGGTTGATCCAATATGGAATCCGAAAATTCAGAGCGGGGGCCACACGCGAACTCCAGGGACGCAATCTGTTCGAAAAAATATTCAGCCGCATGAAAGACTGGGCTGAAGAGTTCTTTTAATCCAGGAGGACACTATGGGCTTGATCGAGTTTGAAAATAACAACGAGTACTCCGCGTGCATCAAGGTGGTCGGTGTGGGAGGCGGCGGGACCAATGCGGTGAATTCCATGGTCAGGGACAACCTGCGTGGGGTCGAGTTCATCGTCGCCAACACCGACATCCAGTCGCTCGATGCCTCCGGCTGCCCGGACAAGATCCAGATCGGGACGGAGTTGACGCGGGGACTCGGCGCCGGGTCCAATCCCGATATCGGGAAACGGGCCGCGGAGGAAAACGAAGATCAAATCCGGGAAACCCTGCAGGGTGCAGACATGGTCTTCATCACCGCCGGCATGGGCGGCGGCACGGGAACCGGAGCCGCCCCGATCATCTCGCGGCTGGCGCGCGAAGTGGGGGCGCTGACCGTGGGCGTCGTCACCAAGCCCTTCGCTTTTGAGGGCCGCAAGCGGACCTCCCAGGCGGAAGAAGGCATCCAGGAACTGAAACATTCCGTGGACACGCTGATCGTCATTCCCAACCAGAAGCTGCTGGGTTTCGTGGGCAAGCAGACCTCGTTCACCGGCGCGTTCGGTCTCGTGGACGACGTTCTCAAGCAGGCGGTGTGCAGCATCTCCGATCTCATCGTGGTGCCCGGTCTGATCAATCTGGACTTCGCCGACGTGAAAGCCATCATGGGCAATATGGGCAAAGCGCTCATGGGCTCGGGCGTGGCGACCGGCGAGGCGCGCGCGGTGGAAGCGGCGCAGAAAGCCATCTCCAGCCCGCTGCTCGACGAAGCCACGGTGGACGGCGCGCACGGTATCCTGATCAACATCACCGGCGGCGAGGACCTGACACTGCTCGAGGTCAACGAGGCGTCGATGCTGATCCAGAAAAACGCGCACGAAAGCGCCCACATCATTTTCGGTGCGGTGATCGACGCGCAGATGGAAGGACAGATGCGGGTCACGGTGATCGCCACGGGCTTCGAGGATCAGATCGAACAGCCGGTCAAGAAACCGGCCTTGAAAGCCGTGAAAAACGAGGAGGAGCAACAACTGCCCACTCCCATCGTTCAGGAAGAGCCTAAGGATCCGTCCTACAACAACCTGAAAAAGCTGGCCTCGGCGATCAAGGACGAAAACCCGGAATTCACGCAGATGCCGGTCAATTTCGACATCCCCACGTTTTTGCGCAAGCACGCCGACTGAACCGGGGCATCCCCTGCCCTGTCGATCTGGCGGCAAAAAAAGAAGGACCCTCCTTTTAGGAGGGTCCTTTTTTTGGTTGCGAGTCGATGCCGGGAATGGGTTCAGGAATCGGCTTGTTTGGCCGTAGCCGGTTCCGCAACGGGCGGACCGGCCGGGGGTTCTTTTCGCATGTCGGACATGCTGGCCACCCAGGGATAGCGCTCGATCTGCTCGCCGGTGTAGCCCAGGTTGAAGACGGTGGCGCTTCTCGGAACCTCGCTGGTCTCGCCGTAAAAAGTAGAAAACAGCTTGTCGCAGACGAAATTGGTGATGCCGTAGTTGCCCTGCTCGTTGTGGAAATGGTGCGCCAGGTGGTATTTTTTCATCCTCTTTAGAAAACCCCATTTGGGCGCATACGCCAGATGCTGGATGCAGTGGCAGAATTCGTAAAAGCAGGTGATGATGCACCCGGCGGCGAACGCGATCAGGCTGCCGGGCAGACCGCCGACCGCCCAACCGATGGGCACGGTGATCCAGCCGATGGTCGGCAGCGTGGTCGGCAGCGCGCCGAACAGCACGCGCAGGTTGTTGGGGTCCTGGTGATGGTCGAAATGGATGCGTTTCCAGAGCGCCGCGGTGCTTTGGGATTTGAACAGAAACTGCCCGTGCAGCACGTAGCGGTGCAGCACGTACCAGATGACCGGATAGATGACGATGGCGGCGATCACCGACCCGACGAGGGAAGCGGCGTCTTCCATCCAGTAAACGGCGAGTCCGCCTGAGATCACGGCCAGGAGCAGGTACACCTGGATCGCGGGATAGCTGAAATAGGCCCGCACCAGATCGGCGCGGGTCATCTTGTTGAGGTAGTGTTCCCGATCCTTCCAGAGACTGGAACCTATGAACACATGCGGCCTCCGAGTGTGCCCGGTTTACGTCTTTTTGTCGTTGAGGTCCCAGTTGTAATCCAGGTAGGCAACCTTGACGTCCCCGCCGTTGAGGACTTTTTGGTCTGCGGGCGACGCGTACATTGCCACGAACGGAACCACACCTCCTTCGGGTTCAAAGTCTTCCTTGAACCACTTGAAGATAGAGGAAAGATATACTTTTCCTTTCTTCGCGTCAATCTTCATTCCCTTTTCGGCGTTTTGCAGGAACAAGCGGGTCTGCTCGTCGAGCTGTTCGTTCAGCTTCTCCGGCATGTAGGCTTCGGGGCGCAGGTCGGGGCAGCTGACCGAGGCACAGACGATGGCAAGGTGGATGCGCGGCTCGTCCATCTTGCGCAGGATGGCGTGCTCGACTTCGTCGAGCGTGCGGGTTTCGCCTGCAGCTTTGCCGGCGGGCTTCTTCCACACCGATTTGAACAGGCTGCCGACATCCTTGATGCTTTCGACGGGATAATTGTCGGCGACCACTTTCACAGCGAGGATGTTGTAGGCGTTGATCCAGAAAGACAGCTTCTCTTCACGCGTCTTCAAGTCGGACAGGGAGGCGCTGGCAAGCACGTCCAGGGCTTTTTGATAGTCGGGGTCCTGTTTGAGTTTTTCGTATTGCACGCCGCTGAGCTTCACGCCGTCGAGGGTCACCGGCTGGACGTATTTTTTCAGCAGCGCATCCCAGTGAGAAAAATCGGCCGCGGCGGCAGGGGCCGGGAAAATCATAAAAAAGGCCGCGATGCCCACAAAGTGCATGCAAATACGCCGTTTAATCTTCGATATCGTCGATGGATTCATGGCACCATTCCTTAAACATTTCATTTTTCAGGCTCTATTGGGGATTTCGCCCCCACTCCAGGCTTGACTTTCCTGATACGATCGTTAGTATATTTTAATAATAATTCCTTACAAAGTGTCGGTCTTCCAGCCATTCCTGAAACTGCCCCCCATTTTTAAGGAATGAAACCGATGGAGTTTTAAAAGCGAAACTCAATCCCTTTTCTCATCCTGCGGTCTGCGGAACGAAAGGGGTGGCGATGGATTGTCATGCTGAACATCTTCCGAAATATTTTCACTGTGAACGGAACCTCCCATCCCCTGGTTCTCAAACGCACCAAAGCCGATCCCAAAGACCTTTTGTTCATATCGGACCTGGATGGCACGCTGCTCAACTCCTACGGTGAAATTTCGCAGGAGTCGATCGACCGGCTGAACCGGCTGATCGACAAAGGCATGAAATTCACGATCGCCACGGCCCGCAATTACGAATCGGTGTATCCCATTCTACAGGGTTTGAACCTGCAGATCCCCGTCATCCTGTTCAACGGGGTCTATCTCACCGAATTCCACACCGGGCGCAACGTCTTCCTCACCGAATTCATCACGCGCGAAGTGATTTCCCATATGATGCAACTGGCCGCGCCGCAGGGGATCGACCCGTTCATCTACACCTACAACGGCGACAACGTACAGGAAAACCACCGGGTGTATTACCGCAATACCGCAAACGACGGCGCCAAGGCGTACATCCAGAGCATGAAGGGCGAACGCCGGCTCACCAAAACCGAGGATTTCCGGATTTCCAAGGATGAAAAGGTTTCCGGGTTTCTTCTGATCGAGAAGAAAAAGACGCTGAAACCCATCTACCAGGAATTGAAGCGCCGGTTCTCCGACTGCATCAACCTGTATTTCGCGCAGGACGTATCGGTCAAGGGATACCACTGGCTGCAGGCGTTTCACCAGCAGGCGACCAAGGGCAGGATGGTGAAGATCCTCGCGCAGTACATGAAGCACCCGCTCAACAATGTGGTGGTGTTCGGGGATTTCATGAACGACATGACGATGTTCAAGATCGCCGGTCATTCGGTGGCCGTCTCCAACGCGGTTCCCGAGATCAAAGACATCGCCCACGAAGTCATCGGCAGCAACGACAGCGGCGCGGTGATCGAGTTTCTCGAATCTTTGGGATTCGACGGCAATCCGTAGTATACTTTCCCCACAACATCCGCGGCGCGCTGCGCCCTATTGAACCCGATTGAAGCATCATGTCCGATAATCAACAGCCCCAGGAACCGGAAAAAACCGTCTACCAGAGGGACAAGACCGCGAAAGAACCGGTGAAGCCCGGTTCCGAGGCGAAAAAACCCGCCGTCAAACCCAAATTCAAGCCGAAAAAAGTCTTCGTGCCCAAAAAGGCGGTGCTGAAAACGGACAAGCCGCAGGAATACCGGGTGCGCCACCTGCGGATGTCCTCGCTGGAGGCGGCGGAAATGATCCGCCAGACGCTGCTGGAATTCCAGAAAGAGCTTGAGGAAAAACCCGCCGACGATCCGGACAAGGAATTCCACGACCGGGAAAAGCTGGAAAAATTCTTCGGCAAGCTGGCGAAAAAGTACAGCAACTGCGCCACGCGGGCGCTGGGAGGCGACCTCGGCTGGGTTTACAAGGGCATGACCATCCCCGAAGAAGTGCTGACCGCCGACCTGCTGGAAACCATCCTGAAAACCGAAAAGCACGTGCTGGCCGAGCCGGTCAAATCCAGACTGGGCATCCACCTGCTTCTCGTGTGCGAGAGCCGCATCCGCACGCCCAAGAAGGAGGAAGCGCCCTCCGGACCGAACCCCAAATCCATCCCCGGCGTCCCCAACTGACCGCCTGCGCGCCTCGGACGACCTGAGACCTTCGTATTAGCTCCTTATCTGTCATGCTGAGCCTGTCGAAGCATGATTCCTGTCGCCCTTCGACAAGCTCAGGGTGACAGGAATAAAGACAATCCCTTGCCTACGGACCAATTAGAGGGTCTTAAGCGAACGAACGCCATCATGATTGTTCAGCCATTCCCTGAACAATCCAATACCGGGAAGCGGATTCAAAAGCGGATGTCTTTTCCGAGGCCGTCGCGCAGCACGATTTCGGCGGGAGTGTAGTACTTCTTGTTGTTGTTGCAGGATTTGCAGGAGGCGACGAGGTTGCCTTTGGTGCTTTTGCCGCCGCGGGACAGCGGCACGATGTGGTCCATCGTCAATTCGTCGGGCTGGAATTTGCCGCCGCAGTAATGACAGACCCCTTCCTGGATCTTGTTCTGCCACCATTGCGTTTTACGCATTTTGCGGGCTTTGGCTTTTTCCTGTCTGAACTGGTCGTCCTCTTTCATCTCAATCGATTCGAACGGCGATTTCGTCCTTCACGCACCGGCCGGGCCGGGCGTTTGCCCTCAACCGGCAGCCGCCAGCTCCAGCCAGGAGGGATCGATCAGCACCTCGGGATTCAGCTTGAGCCGCGTGGCGCGCACCGAGCCGGAAATGCTGCCCTGGGGATACCAGTGCATGTCTCCGGTGTCGAACTCAAACCCGAGCGCGGCGGACAGGCGCGTTTTGCTGGTCCAGAAACAGCTCCCGTAGCTGAACTCGAACACCGGGTCGATGTGCAGCAGGAAGGTCCGGCCGCGCGACTGGAAGGGCTTGCCGATTTCGTACAGGCTCTGGATCTCCAACCGGCTGGGCAGACGCCAGTCGTCGTGCCCGCCCAGTCTGGAGGCGTTCAACTTCCGGATGTAGCTGTTGGCATCGTACCAGTTGATGTAATTGCCGGTTTCGACGTAGGCGTAACTTTCCTGCCACATCAGCCCTGTCCGCGTGTCGCTGATGGTGCCATCGAGGTTGTTCTCAAAACGGCTCGTCATCGCTGATACATAAAATTTATGCGAATTATATACATTTTTAGCCAAATTACCTCAAGTAAAACTTAAAGTTTTCTGGCCACTGCCAAAAAAATTTTATCACAATTTCTTGTGGGAAAATCAATAATAAAAAAGAATTCAGTTTGTTCTCGCCCGTTTCGTGGCGAAGCAAAACCACCCTCTCCCCTTCCGGTACGGAGAGGCAATCCCTCATTCCTCGCGGATCGCGATGCGATCGAATCGATTCCCGTCGCGGGCGTTGCGAACATCGGCCGCTTGCAGTACGAGCCCACCGTAAACCGGCTCGAGGTAAAACAACCGCCCCACTTCCCGCTGTCCGGCGTCGCGGATCTCGATGGGGTGCTCGTCCTGGGAAACCAGCTTGAGCCGCTGCATCTGCCCCGGTGAGACTCGCAGCAGATAGCGGCCCGGCGGCACCCGGGCGAACAGAAACCGGCCGTCGTAGGCGGTCCGTACGGTCGCAACGATCTCTTCCGCGAGTGTATTCAGATCGGGAGGATTCTGCAGCGGTTCGAGCAGCCGCTTGCGGGGCTTGCCGCTGGAAGCGAAAAAAGAACCTTTACGCACCAGGGGGAAGTCGATCTTTTGCGCGATCTGGCCCTCGACGGTGATGTAGTAACGCAAAAGCTGTCTTTTCAGCCGCTCAAGCAGGCCGTCGCGCTGCTTCACCAGCTGCACCTGCACGTTGGAGACGGCGCGCTGCGATTCTCCCTGGACGAGGAACACGGAGCCTTCGATCTCTCCGGTGGGGATGACGGGGAAATTGACCAGCGCCGGGCTTCCGGGCCGGGGGATGACCTCCATGCCGGGCCGGTCCAGGATCCAGAACGGATCTTCCAGACTGCTCCGGTCCACGGACAGGGACACCGGCTGGTAGCTGGAAAGGCCGGGCAGAAAGGCCAGCCCCTGCCGGTCGGTGCGCACCTTGCGGCTGCCTTCCAGGACCTGGATGTTTTCCAGCGGCTCGTCGGCGGCATCGAAGGTGCCGTTGTGGTTCTTGTCGAGGAACACCCGCGCCGAGGCGGCTCCGGTCGTGGCCATCTTGTCGGCGAGCACCACCCAGCTTTTGCGCCGCGGCTCGCGTCCGAGGCTGAAGGTGAGCGAAGAACCCACCGAATAGGCGCCCTCATCGGAATAGCTGCCCTCCATGCCGAGCGCGAAAAAGCGAAAGCGGCGGTTGAGGCCGGCCGAATAGGTGGTCTCGCGTTCGCCGTTGAGGATGCGGTCCACGGTCACGCGGGTGCTCAGGTTGCGGGTGAGGTCGTAGTCGCCGGTCACCGAGGTGCGGGTCAGCTCGGCCACCGGCTCGATGCCGTAGTCGAGCGCGCCGCGCAGGGACAGCCGCAGGATGCGCCCGTTGGCGAGAAAGGTGCCGTCGCCCTGGGTGAAGGGGTCCTCCTGGCCGCCGCGGTTGAGAAACCAGTTTAAGGTGTTGGAGACGGAGACCCCGCCGAAATACATAGAGAGCCGGTTGGACAGATCGATCTCGACGCGGCCGGACTCCCTGCGGTCGAGCTCGCCTTCGAGGGTGAAGGGAATCTGCGGCAGCCAGAAACCGGGAATGGCGCTGTCGAGCCTCAGGTTGGTGGTGCTTTCGAGGGGATCGTCGGCGCGTTGCACGCGTTCGCTGACAAAGTCGAAAAAATGCCCGTGCTCGACAAACAGGCTGACGCCGAACAGGTCCGTGAGCGTCGCGATCTCGGCGGCGGTGCCGCCTTTGTCGTCTTTGGTGACGTCGATGCGCGAAAACGCGCCGCCCATCGAAGCCCGGAGCCCGAGGGTGCCGTAGTTTCTGCGGTCGCCCTCGAAAGGCAGGCTCGCCAGGTTTCCGGCGATGGAGATCCGGCGGCTGAGACCGCGCTCATATTCGGCAAAATAGCGCGCCTTGCCCTTTTCGAGTTCCGTCGAGTTTTCATCCTCCCCCACCTGCACTAGGTCCTGTTCCTGAAAATTTCCCGACAGGCGGAAATACTGCCTGCCCGGACGCACCTGTTCGTCGCCGACGAAAATGCGGCGGATGGTTTCGCGTTTTTGTCCCTGCGGGCCGTAAAACACCAGGCGCAGCACGTTGGAGCCGAACAGCAGCGGCACGTCGAGAAATTCGAAGCGGCCGTCCGCGTTGGGCGTCACCTGGGAGTCGAGCAGCACCTCGTTGCGGTACAGCTCCACCTGCCAGCCGACGGACAGCTCGCCGCGCAGGTTGATGCGGTCGAACTCGCCCTGCTGGTAAAACGGAAAGCTGGAAATCTCGAACCCCGCGCCGGAACGGCTGTCGGCGATCAACGGCAGCTGCGGGTTGAACAGATCGCCGAGGGCGAATTCCCGCGCCGCAAGCGGCCCCAGCAGGCCGGCTTCCGCGTCCTTGCGCCCCAGCTTGAGCCGCACATCGGACAGGGCGTCGCGCTCGTCGCCCGCCAGAAACACCTCGGAGTTCATGTAGAGAAAGTCGCCGGTGAGCAGCGCGCTGTAGAGCGACTGCGCCTGATCGCTTTCGCTTTTGTAGTTGAAGTCGTAGCTCAGGTCCATCGCCGGCCAGTCGAGCAGCTTGTAGGGCGTCGGCACGCGGGGAAAGGGACCGGGTTCGGCGGGCTTCTCCTTCAGCCAGCCTTGCTTGGCCAGCCGGTTTTCCAGCGGCAGCGGTTCGCGTGCGCGAATGTCGATCTCGAGGCCGGACAGGTTGGATTCAAAATCGAGCGGAAACCAGCTGCTGAGCAGAGAGGTGTGGATATACAGGTCCTGCGGGCGGCGCACCACCAGCCGGGTGTTGAGGGGCGAGCGTTTGCCCTCGACGGTCACGGTGCCGCTGTTCAGGTCGAGATAGAAAGAACGGTTCTCGTTCTGGAACCAGCCGGACGCGCTGCCGTTTTGCGGATCGACATTGAGCCCCCATTCGAGCAAAAACGCCAGCTCCCCGAGAGGCAACAGAACGCCCTCGCGGTGCAAAAATCCGACCAGGTTTTCGCTGAGGATGAAACCGCGGAAACGCGCCTGCAGGACCAGCGGCTCCGGTTCGGACGGGTCGAACACGCTCTCCTGCGCGGAATCTTTCTGCGCTTCGGGTTCTGCGGCCGCAAGCCCGGACATGCCAACTCCGGCCACCGCGATCGCCAAAAACGCCAATAGAATGTAAGCCCTGAGCCGCATACGGGAACGATCGCTTTCCGGCTCAGGGAACCGGAATGCGCGCTTTGGCCAGGACCGTCCCGCCTTCCTCGCTGCGTTCCCGGTAAACCATGTACAGGCTGCCGTGTTTCGGCCGGACTCCAGCGGGAAAGTTCAAGGGAATTCTCAGGCTGCGGCTGGAGTTGGGGGCGTAGACGGACAAACCGCCCACCTCCCCCACCTTCAGCCGCCCACCCTGCGTGTCCTTATAGAATATGGATATGTCGCCGAACACCGAGCGGTTGCCCTTGCGCAAAATCTTCGCGGAAAGCAACGGCGGCGCCTCTTTCGAGTCGGCCGATTCCAATGAGAGATTGGCGAGGCCGACTTTGGCATTGAGGTCGCCGTGACGCACGATGACCGGAATGGAAATCGCCAGAACGGCCACGAAACGGATCTTGAGTTCGTCGCTGGCCAACGCAGGGCGTTCGATGTCTTCGCCCAGTGTGGGCGGGGGCAGGCTCTGGAAAAAAAGGTGGGAGCGGTACTCGCCGGGCGGCAGGTTTTTCGGTTTGCGGGCCAAGAGGCGCACCGAGCGCGAACTGCGCGGCGGCACGGTGATCTGGCGCGGGGCGAAACGGATGAATTCGGCGGCGAATTTTTCTCCGGGGGCGCGGTGGGTGATTTCCTGATACGCGCCGTTTTTTTTCATGCGCAGGTTTTTGAAGAACACGCGGTAGGTCATCTCCCGGTGGGAATTGTTGTGCAGGACGATCTCGCCGGTGCGCTTGTCCCCTTCCAGCACGATCCGCTTGGGGCGCACGCTGATGCCGCCCAGTTCCTGCGCCTCAACACCCGCAGCGAGGGTGATAAACGCAAGCACCATTGTCATGTGGAGGCATTTGTGCATGTCTCTCCGGATCGCGCTGGCTCGATCTGCTTTTAAGAATCGTCGCATTCAGTTGTAGTTCGCCGTCAACAGGTATTCGCAGGTGCCGTGGCCCGTGGCGTTGGCGTGCACGGTGAGGTGACCGCCGACACGAAACCGGGTGTTGGGCGCACCGCTTTCAGGAACGACCTGCACCCCGGTGAGATCGGTTCCGGGCACGGTGCAGGTGCCCTGCAGGGGTTCGGTGGTGACGTCGAACTGCACCTGCTCGCCGGATGCGAGCACGCTGCCGGTGGACTGGCCGTGCAGAAAGCGGCCGTCGCCCTGCACGCCCTGCTTCAAGCCGCCGTTCGGGGTGATCTCAAAATCCTGGGCTCCGCTTGTGGGCGGCTGGATGATGCCGAAGTCGAGCGGCGCTTTCTCGATCAATTTGACCGGCTCGGGTCCGGGCTGGTACACCCGGTCTGCATTCTGTGTGTCCAGCATCGCCGTGTGAAAGCCGGTGCCCCCTGAAATAAAAACACCCACAAAGAGAATCAAGGAAATCATTATTTTTTTTGACTTTAGAGTATCCATATCAGATTTTCCTTTAGGTAAAATTTAATCGATTCTCACCATCAGGACAGCCCGGCCGGATCATTTGGCTGCGGACGGGCATGAAAGCGCTCAGGCAACGGTGCCGCTCCGCGCTGCGCGGGCTCTTCGGTCAAAAGATCGTCCTCCAGCGCCAGATAAGCCTCTTTGAGCAATTTGTGAAATTCCCGCTTCTGCGAAGAAGCACGCAGGGGTTTGGGTCGCGTTTTCGATAACAGAGGAAAAGGGTGCATGGTTCATAACCTCGTCAGGATGAAAAACAGCAGTGCATGAATCATCAGCGAGACAAACAGCCAGGCCGGTTTCACCGGGTCGATTTCGTAAAGCCAGGAGGTGGTGAGGGTCTGCCGCATCACCAGAGCGCCGCGTTCCTGCCACGATTTCTGTTCGGATTCGGAAGGAGCGTTTTCGGGAGGAATGTTCATGATCGTTCGGGGAATGAGGTTGTCGAAGGTGAGAGCGGCTCGCGAATCCGGGATCCGCAGACCGGCCTCGTTGCGTCGGTCTTGTTTTCGTGCCCGCCAATTAGATTTTCAGCAAATTTCTCTCTTGTTTACTTATATTTACACCCGCCCGAATACTTTACAACTTTGAATTTAAATTACAATAAAAAAATTAATAATTTAGCCATAATTTTAAAATTTTTATTAAAATTTAAACAAAATAAAGCGCGATCGCTCCCCATGAGCGGGCTTTTCACTAACTCGTTGAATTGATTCGGTGATTTGTTTGCGAGCGGTTGGGTGGCGAAACGGGGCCTTACGTGCGGAATCGGCGCGCGGACGCAATGAAATTCAGTTTTGCAAGAGTGAAAGGCGGGAGGGCTGCGGTCAAAAAACAGCGGATGCGGGCAATTGCGGGCGGGTCAATCGGCGGGCCGCGGTTCGGCCAGCGGGACGGAGGTGAACCGGTAGCTGCATTCGTTGATACCGGGGGGCTCCATCGGGTAGCGGTGGCACAGAAGGGGTTTTTCCGGAGTGTTGTGCACGGCGCAGGCGTTGTCCGGTCCCAGCTTCTGGCAGGGGATCGCGAGCGAATAGAACAGCAGGTTTTTTTCCACATCCTCGCCGACCACGCGGATGCCGCGGTAGCTCATGTACAGGGACAGCTCTTTGAGGCTGCCGTGCTGCGCCAGGGCGAGGTCGCGCACGGCGGTGATGTTGACGCTCTTGCAGCATTCGCCGCACTGGTTGCATTCTCCGGATCGGTACAAAACGGGCTTCCTTTCGCTTTGCCGCCCTGCCCGCCTGCGCGCGCGAGGGCTTCAGGTTTTCTTTCTGCGGGTGGTTTTCGGTTTGTTGCCCGGCTGGGGGTAGTCCACGGTGACGGTGGTGTGGATGCCGCCGCGCACGTTGAAATCGCCGATGACCTGCAACTGCCTGGGTTTGAGGACCGCCACGAGGTCGTCGGCGATCTGGTTGATCACTTTCTCGTGAAACCCGCCCTCATTGCGATACGACCAGAGGTACAGCTTCAACGATTTTAGCTCGACGCACCAGCGGTTGGGCACGTAGGCGATCTCCACCACCGCAAAATCGGGCTGACCGGTCTTGGGACACAGGCAGGTGAATTCCGGGCACTCCATCTCGATGGTGTAGTCCCGGTCGGGATGCGGATTCAAAAACACTTCCAGCCCTGCAACTTCTTTATTTTTAGCCATTTAAAAAAATTTCCCGTTTTTCGAACTTTTTTTTCCGGTCACCTTGACATCAAAAATCAAGATCTTATGGTATAGTGTCAGCACTCGCCCCTAGTGAGTGCTAACATCGCCGGTTCCCCGAACGGTTTCATTCTAAGGATGAAATTGCACAAAACCTATTGAAATTCCATGACTTGAGTTCAAAGGCCCGCATTTTTGCCCCCTGATGGGGCTTTCTCTCACATTGGCAGTCAAAGTTTAACATTTTTTCTATCGAGGAGTGATTATGAAAATCCGACCATTGCAAGACCGAATCCTTCTGCAGCCCATCCTGGAAAAAGAAGTGCGAAAGGGAGGCATCATCATCCCTGATTCCGCCAAGGAAAAACCCATTGAAGGACGCGTCAAAGCCGTCGGCAAAGGAAAACTCGGAGATGACGGAAAACACATTCCCCTGGATGTCAAAGTCGGCGACAAGGTCCTCTACAGCAAGTACGGCGGAACCGAAGTCAAGATCGATGGCGAGGACTTCCTGCTCATGCGGGAAGACGACATCCTGGGCATCATCGAAAAATAACACGTTTAAAAATCAAACAACGGTTTTCTGACATCCCTATCAAGGAGAGTTACCTAAATGGCTAAACAAATCGCATACGACGAAAGCGCACGACAGAAAATTCTGGCGGGAGTCAATCAGCTCGCCAACACGGTCAAAATCACGCTTGGCCCGAAAGGGCGTAACGTGGTGATCGACAAGAAATTCGGCTCCCCCACCATCACCAAGGACGGCGTCACCGTCGCCAAGGAAATCGAGCTGGAAGACCCGTTTGAAAACATGGGCGCCCAAATGGTCAACGAAGTGGCCAGCAAGACCAGCGACAACGCCGGCGACGGCACCACGACCGCAACCGTGCTGGCGCAGGCGATTTTCCGGGAAGGCATGAAAAACGTCACCGCCGGCGCCAACCCGATGGACATCAAGCGCGGCATCGAAGACGCGGTGAACGCGGTCATCCCCGTGATTCAAAAGATGTCTAAACCCACCAAGGACAAAAATGAAATCGCCCAGGTGGGCACGATTTCAGCAAACCAGGACACGGCGATCGGTGAAATCATCTCCGAAGCCATGGACAAGGTGGGTAAGGACGGCGTCATCACGGTGGAGGAAGCCAAGAGCATGGACACGTCGCTGGAGATCGTCGAAGGCATGCAGTTCGACCGCGGCTACCTTTCCCCGTATTTCGTGACCGACGCGGAACGCATGGAAACCGCACTGGAAGACGCGTACATCCTGCTCAACGAGAAAAAGATCTCGAGCATGAAAGACCTGCTGCCGCTGCTGGAGAAAATCGCCAAGGGCGGGAAGCCGCTCCTGATCATCGCGGAAGACATTGAAGGCGAAGCGCTGGCCACCCTGGTGGTCAACAAACTGCGCGGCACCCTCAACGTGTGCGCGGTCAAAGCCCCCGGCTTCGGCGACCGGCGCAAGGACATGCTCAACGACATCGCCATCCTGACCGGCGGCAAAGTCATCACCGAGGACATCGGCGTGAAGCTGGAGAACGTGACGCTCGACGATCTCGGACGCGCCAAGCGCATCTCCATCGACAAGGAGAACACCACCATCGTCGATGGCAAAGGCAAGGCTTCCGAAATCCAGGGCCGGGTCAAGCAGATCCGCAACCAGATCGAGGAAACCACCTCCGATTACGACAGGGAGAAACTGCAGGAGCGGCTGGCGAAACTGGTCGGCGGCGTGGCCATCATCAATGTGGGCGCAGCCACCGAGACCGAGATGAAAGAGAAAAAAGCCCGGGTCGAGGACGCGCTGCACGCAACGAGGGCTGCGGTCGAGGAAGGCATCGTTCCGGGCGGCGGCGTAGCGTTCATCCGTGCCATTTCCGCTCTGGATAAAATGGAAGGCGATCACGACTACATGCAGGGCGTGAAGATCATCCAGCGTTCTCTGGAAGAGCCGCTGCGGCAGATCGCCAACAACGCCGGCGAAGAAGGCACCGTCGTGGCCCAGAAGGTGAAATCGCTCAAGGGCAACAACGGCTTCGACGCCAAAACCCACGAATACGTGGACATGATCAAGGCAGGCATCATCGATCCGGCAAAAGTGACACGTACAGCGCTGCAGAATGCGGCCAGCATCTCCGGGCTGCTCTTGACGACCGAAGCCATGATCACCGACCTTCCGGAAAAAGAAGGCGAAGGCCACGCGCATCCTCCCGCCGGCGGCGGTATGGGCGGCATGGGTGGAATGGGCGGCATGGGCGGTATGGGCGGCATGATGTAAGCCCGTTTCGCTGAAACCGTTTGCGAGCACCGACCCCCGCGCCGGGCAACCGGCCGGGGGTCTTTTTTTGTGAGGTTTCTCACAACCCCTGGGGTATTATGAGTTGACAGAAGGCCGTCCAATTAGAGTATAATTAGTGTAAGTAGTTTAAAATTCAAGCGGTTCCGGGCATTGAGGGTTGCCGTTCGATCCCGGGGGGAGAAACCGGCCTGAGTTCAATTTTCTTTCCGCCACGCATCTCGTCACCCTGCGAATTCGATTTCGATCGCTCCAACCGCCCGTGTGAACCCTTTCGGAGTGCGTCAGTGTGCAGAACAATATTCTTGGAATGATCATGGCGGGAGGGGAAGGCAGCCGCCTCTACCCTCTCACGAAGGAACGCGCCAAACCTGCGGTGCCGTTCGGCGGCAAATACCGGTTGATCGATTTTGTTCTCAGCAATTTCGTCAACTCCAAAATCTACGCCCTCTACGTCCTGACGCAGTTCAAATCGCAATCCCTCACCGAGCATTTGCAGGAAGGCTGGCGGTTCAGCTCCATCCTCGCCGATCACTTCATTTTGCCCGTCCCCGCCCAGAAACGCACCGGGGAAAGCTGGTATCAGGGAACCGCCGACGCCATTTATCAGAACATCAATCTTATCGAAGGGCACGGGTTCGACCTGGTCGCCATCTTCGGCGCAGACCACATCTACCGCATGGACATCCGCCAGATGGTGGAATTCCACACGCGGATGCGCGCCGATGTGACGGTGTCGGCGCTGCCGGTTTCGGTCGAGGAAGCGCACGCGTTCGGCGTCATCCAGGTGGACGAAGAGCAGCGCATCATTGGATTTCAGGAAAAACCCAAAGACCCGAAAACCATTCCCGGACGGCCGGACGAGGTGTTCGCGTCGATGGGCAATTACATATTCAGCACGGACTTTTTGATCCGCGTGTTGTATGAAGACGCGGTGGAGATGGA
Source organism: Nitrospinales bacterium (assembly GCA_965223345.1). Taxonomy (GTDB): domain Bacteria; phylum Nitrospinota; class Nitrospinia; order Nitrospinales; family VA-1; genus CBDCWG01. The sequence continues at coordinate 160,180 of CBDCWG010000001.1, read as the reverse complement.
ATCCTCGCACGATTTCGGCAAGGACATCCTGCCCAAGGTGACGGCGAGCGACCGGGTGTACGCCTACGATTTCCGCACCAACCGGGTTCCCGGCAGCGGCGAGCAGGAAGTGGGCGCCTGGCGCGATGTCGGGACCATCAAGGCGTTCTGGGAAGCCAACATGGACCTGCGCAACGTCAAGCCCGCCTTCAACCTGTACAACCGCAAGTGGCCGATCCGCACGACCCAGTACGGCAGCGCGCCGGCCAAGTTCGTGTTCAACGAGGACGGACGCCGCGGGCAGGCGGTCAACAGCATCGTCTCGGAAGGCAGCATCATCAGCGGCGGCATCGTGCAGGATTCGGTGATCGGCGGCGACGTGCACATCGACAGCGGCGCGGCGATCATCAATTCGCTGATCATGGACCGGGTCAATGTGGGAAAAAACTGCCGGATCAACATGGCCATCATCGACAAGGACGTGGACATCCCCGACGGCGTCTCGATCGGCTACAATCTGGAAGAGGACAAAAAACGGTTCTTCGTGGACGAGGAATCCAACATCACGGTGATCCCCAAGGGGTACCGGTTCAAATGACCTTCATCCCCGCCCAGGGAGGCGGCACAGCGTGAGCCACACGGTTACCGGACTCGACATTCTGCTTGCGGACCCCGAACGATTCCTGCAGGGGCAAAACGTCGGCCTTTTGGTCAACCAGACCAGCGTCGCGGCCGACCAGCGGCATTCGATCGTTCATTTCAAAGCCCACAACTGGTTCAACCTGAAAAAGATCTTCGCTCCGGAGCACGGCCTGTACGGCGTGGATCAGGACATGGTGAAGGTGAACGACAACGAGGACCCGGTCTCCGGGCTCAAGGTGCTGAGCCTGTACGGGGATGTGGAAAACTCGCTGTTTCCCAGCACGACACACCTTGCGGATCTCGACAACCTGATCTTCGACATTCAGGACATCGGCTCGCGCTATTACACGTTCATCTACACGCTGGCCAACTGCATGCAGGTGTGCCGGGAGGCAGGCATTCCCATGATCGTGTGCGACCGGCCCAACCCGATCAACGGCGTTGCGGTGGAAGGCAATCTGGTGGGAGAAAACTGGCGCTCGTTCGTCGGCCAATTCCCGATCGCCAACCGGCACGGCATGACGGTGGGCGAACTGGCGCAGATGTTCAACAAAACCTTCGGCATCGAATGCGATCTGACGGTGATTCCGATGCGCGGCTGGCAGCGTGACATGTGGTACGACGACACGGGCCTGGAGTGGATTCCGCCGTCGCCGAACATGCCGGCGCTGGGGACCGCCACGGTGTATCCGGGCATGTGCCTGCTCGAAGGCACGCTGCTCTCGGAAGGGCGCGGCACCACTTTACCCTTCGAACAAATCGGCGCGCCCTACATCGACGCGCATCTGCTGGCGGATCATCTGCAACAGGAAAACCTGCCCGGCGTTTTTTTCCGGCCGATCTATTTCAAACCGATGTTCCAGAAATGGGCCGGCGAAACCTGCGGCGGCGTGCAGCTGCACGTGACCGACCGCAACCGGTTCAAGTCGCTGCTCACGGGCATCGCGGTCATCCGCGTCATCGCCAGACTCTACGAGAAAAACTTCGGCTGGCGCACCGCGCCCTACGAGTTCGTCAACGACCGGCTGGCGATCGACCTGCTGTACGGCAATTCCGAGTTCCGCGAACGCTACCTGAACAACGGCATCTCGCTCGCCCACATCGAAGACTCCTGGCAGAGCGATGGCTCGGAATTCAAAAAACTGCGCCAGGAATACCTCATCTACTGAAACCGCAGTGCGGACGCCCCCCGTCCCGCGCTCACCCCTCACCCGAGGTTTTTTCCCGCGGCCTGCGCGGAATCGAGCATCTCCTGCGGCACCTTGGATAATTTGTACCGGAACGTCGAGCGCGAAAGCCCGAGCTTGCGGGCGGCCTGGGTCTTGTTGAAACCGGATTTTTTCCAGGCGTTGAGCAACAGCGTGCTTTCGCAGCGCTGCACGTACTGATCGAGCGAAAACCGCTCCGGGAGCGCGGCCCAGTTGCCCGGATCGGCGGCGGCGGGCACCCGGCGTTCCCCTTCCCTCAGATACCCCGGCAGATCGCCGATCTCCACGATGTCGTTGCTGGAGAGGATCATCAGCCGCTCGACGACGTTCTGCAACTCGCGCACGTTTCCGGGCCAGTGGTAGTTCAGCAGCACGTCCATCGCCTCGGGTTTCATCCCCTGAATCTGCCGCCCCATCTCCAGGTTCAGCTTCTTGATGAAGGCGTCGATCAGCACCGGGATGTCTTCGGGACGCTCGCGCAACGGCGGGATGGTGATCGGGTACACGTACAGGCGGTAATACAGGTCCTCGCGGAATTTTCCCATGCGCACCAGCTTCTGGATGTCCTTGTTGGTGGCGGCGATGATGCGGATATCCGCCTTGAGCGTGCGGACACCGCCCAACGGCTGGTACTCGCGCTCCTGAATCACGCGCAGCATCTTGGCCTGGGCGGGCGCGCTCATTTCGGTGATCTCATCGAGAAACAGGGTGCCGCCGGCAGCGAGCTGCACTTTGCCGGGTTTGGTTTTTTCCGCCCCGGTGAACGCTCCCTTTTCGTAGCCGAACAGCTCGCTTTCGATCAGCGTGTCGGGAAACGCCGAGCAGTTGATCGCCACAAACGGATGCTCGGACCGGGGACTGTTGTAGTGGATGGCCTTGGCGAGCAGCTCCTTGCCGGTTCCGCTTTCCCCCAGAATCAAAACCGTGGTGTTCTGCCGCGCCACCTCGCCGGTCAGCTTCAGGGTATGCAGGATGCTGGAGGCGCGGCCGACGATGTCGGGAAAATCGTAGCGCTTTTCCAGGTCCTGCCGCATGCGTCCCAACTGGGCGATGAGCTTTTCTTTCTCCCGCTCCAGCTGCATCTGTTCGGTCTGATCCTTGACCACCCCCATCACGTAGGCGATGTCGCCGTTTTCCCGGTCGTAGATGGGCGTGAAGGTGGTCTCGACCCACACGGTGCGGCCTCCCTTGTGCGCCACGATCATGCTCTCTTTCTTGCTGGCCAGTTCCCCATAACCGGGCTGTTTTTCCCCTCCGTGTTGTTTCAGTGTTTTTTTCAACTCTTCGATCACCAGACAGGCTTCGTTCAGCACACTGTCTCTTGAAATGCCATAGAGTTCTTCGCAGGCGCGGTTGAACAGCACGAGCCGCCGGTCGCTGGCGACGATAAAAACGCCATCCAGAGCGCTGTCGAGAACGTATTCCAGATCGTATTTCATGGTTCCCTCTGACAGGAATGTGAGGTTTTTTATGAGTTGCGCAGGCGGCGAAATTCCGCCGTTGCGTGAATTTTGGACGAGCCGATAGAACTCAATGAAATCAGCTACTTTAAGAGGAATTCCTTCGGGCGCCGGTTGAAACCGGCCGGACAGCTTCCGCCCCTCCGGCGGGGCGTCGAGATAAGCCCAAGGATATGAACGGGATGCGCAGATGAATGTATCGGCATATGAGTTGCAATATAGGCTTTATCAATCAAACCGCAAGGGGTTTTGTCCGATGCAGTTCGGGGATACGATAGAGCCCTTCCCTATAAGCCGGGTGTTTTCCCGGGACCCTGCGCGCTCTCTAATTTGTTCGGCAACTTTTAAAGGAGTCGGAAAAATGCATACGAAAAAAGCAGTGTTTGTGTTTCTGGTTTGCTTCGCGATATTCGGCGTTCACTCTGTGGCCGGTGCGGCCGATGTGGATCCCTGGTTCGTTGAGGACATGAAAGGCAGCGAAACCATCCTGGCGCCGGGAACCACCACCTATTGCGACAAAAGCTTCAAGATCGAAAATATGAGCGATCAGGATGCCGAAGTGCAGGTCATTCTGGGAAACGGCGCGAACTATTCGCACGACATGCTGCAACCCAAAGGCAGCAAGAGCTACGAACTGGGCGGCAGCTATGAGATGGCCGAAGGCTGGCACGGAGCTGACGCCATCCATGTGGACGACGCCCGCATCGTGAACGTCACCGGCGGAACCTCCGATGTCAAAGTGCTTTGCAAATAATTCCGCAACGATGAAAGCCGCATGACGGATCCCCGGTCTGTCTTCGGCCCCCGCCGCCAATGCGAGCAGCATGCGGTCCCACAGCGGACCCGCCGCGGGGGTCTCGAAGGCAGGCCGGAGGGCCTCACCCTCCCTCTCCCTTAAACGCCGTTTAAAAAAGCAAAATTAATCCCCAAACCCCGGCAGATGAGCTATAATTTGCAGTGAGGGTGAAGGATTTTCGGGCCGCAGCGCCCCCGCAGACGCAATCTCCAATCCAACTCATTGTTTTTCAACCAAATAACTCTATTTCGCGTGCCGTTTGACGGAGAGCAGAAACACCCGCCGGGGTATTGACAAATCCGGGCCGGGTCCTTATATTCTCCCATTTACTCGATTTATAACCCTATGAGTTTAAAGGAACTACTCCATTCCGACCTGAAAGGGGCCATGAAGGCCCGAGACTCGTTGCGCCTCAACACCATCCGCGGTCTCAACACCGAGATCAAAAACCAGGAGATCCAGCTCGGACAAAAGGATCTGGACGACGAGGCGGTGATGTCGATCGTGTCCACACAGATCAAAAAAAGAAAGGAAGCGATCGAGCATTTCGAAAAAGGCCAGCGCAAGGAACTGGCGGATCAGGAAAGGCAGGAGATGGAGGTGCTGCTCAAGTACCTTCCGGAGCAGGTTTCGGAGGACGTGCTCCGGCAGCGCGTTCAGGAAGTGGTTGAAGAGTTGGATGCAAAAAGCCCATCCGATCTTGGAAAAGTGATGAAGGTGCTGGTTCCCGAATTCAAGGGAAAAGCGGACAACAAATTGATCAAGGATCTGGTCGGCGAACGTTTGAATTCGTAAGTTTTTTCTCTTCCCTTCTGTAATCGTGGCGGTAGAAATCGGAACACTCTCCCAAGGGGATCGACCCGGTTGATATTTTTGGGAACACGCTGAACCCAACGGGGTCCAAAGCAGCCCGCAACGCTGTGGCGTTGCCTGAACAAAACGGTTGAATCATCAAATGTCCACTCAGGTCGAGTCGAGATCGTATCCCGGCGGCCGCGGCGGCGGCATTGCGTGCGGCTTCACGGCGATGGGGCGAAAGGTCCTGAAACGTTGAACCGATCGATACCGGAACACATCATCGAGGAAATCCGGTCCCGCACGGACATTGTGGAGATCGTGTCGGATGTGGTGCTTCTGAAAAAGAGCGGCAAAAACCACAAGGGTCTTTGCCCGTTCCATTCGGAAAAAACCCCTTCCTTCACGGTGAGCCCGGACAAACAGATCTACCATTGCTTCGGTTGCGGTGCGGGCGGCAATGTGTTCAAGTTCCTGATGGAGACGCGGAGCCTCCCCTTCATCGAGGTTCTGAAGATCCTGGCGCCGCGGGCGTCGGTGGAGCTGCCCTCCCCCGAGCGGAGCCCGTACCAGGAGAAAGCGCACCGGGAACGCGAGCGTCTGTACGCCATCAACCGGGTGACGGCGGACTATTTTCAGCAGGCATTGAACCATCCGGTTGCGGGCAAACCGGCGAGGGAATACATTAAGTCCCGGGACCTGGAGGACCGAATTCTCAAGGAATACCAGCTCGGGTGGGCGCCGCCGGGCTGGAGAAACCTGATCGCAGCCCTCGGGAAAAAACCGGAGATTACGCGCCAGGGCCTGGCGCAGGCGGGGCTGATCGTGCAAAAGGAAGGCGGCACGGACCATTACGACCGATTTCGCGGCCGCATCATGTTTCCGCTGAAGGATCTTTACGGGAAGATCATCGGTTTCGCCGGCCGGGTGATCGGCGAGGATCAGCCCAAATATCTCAACTCGCCGGAAACCGAGCTGTACAAAAAGGGGCGCACCCTGTTCGGGCTGGATAGAGCCCGGGAGGCGATCCGCAGGCAGAACCAGGTTCTCATCGTCGAGGGGTATTTCGACCAGATCCGCGCCGCCCAGCACGGAATCGCCCATTCGGTGGCGACCTGCGGCACCGCGCTCACCCCGGCGCAGGTCGGCCTGCTGAAAAACCAGACGGATCAGGCGGTTCTGGTGTTCGATGCGGACCCGGCGGGCCAGACGGCGGCGGAGCGGGGTTTCGATGTGCTTTTCGAGCACGGGATGAAGGTGAAAGTCACTGTTCTTCCGAACGGTCACGATCCGGACTCCTATATTCGCGAATTCGGCCCGGAATCCTTTTTAAAACAAATTGAAAACGCAAAGCCGTTTATTGAATCTAATATTGAGAACGCTATTGCAAAAGGCGACGTGCGAACCCCTTCCGGCCGGATGGAGATCGTGAACCGGGTGCTGCCCCTGCTCCTCAAGGTGAAAAACCCGCTGGAGAGGAACGAGTGGGTGCGGTTTTTCTCGGACAAAGTGGGCGTCGAGGACAAACCGCTGCTTCAGGAGATCAAAAAGGCCCTGGAGCAGAATCAGAGAACCGTACCCGCGCCGGTCGAAAGGACCCGCAGCAAACAGGATCCGGAACTGTATTTAGTTCACTTGATGCTGTCCGATAAGAAAATTGCCGGAGAAGTCCGGGAACGCGCCGCGCCGGAAGATTTTGCCGATCCCGGCATCCGCTCGGTGGTGGCGCTGATTTTCGATCTGTTGGCCAGGGACATGCCGATCCAGATCGATCGCATGTTGGACCAGACGGACGTTCCGGAAATCAAAGCGCTGCTCACGCGGATCGGCCTGGAACCGATCGCTTTCGAGGATCCCGTCAAAGGGGCCGCCGATTGCCTGCGGGTGCTGAGAAAAAGAAATCTGGAGACGAAAATCAGGGAATTGAAAAAACAGAGAAACGAAGCCGAGAAAGCCGGAGAATCCGAACGTTCGCGCGAGATTCACAGCCGGCTGCGCGAGTTGCAGATGACTTTGTCTCCCGGATGATGAACCAACGACCCTAACGTGAACCGATCACCCCGTTTTTAATTAGGAGAAACCGCGGCGATGCCCAACTTACAAAAACTAAACAACGTTATCGAAATCAATCAATTGATCTCTCAGGGCAAGGAGAAGGGTTACCTTACCTTTGAAGAGGTCAACGATGTCCTGCCTTCGGACCTGGTGACTCCGGAACAGATCGACGACTTGATGCATCTGTTCGGTGAGAACGAAATCGACATCGTCGATTCGGCGTTGAAAGGGGAAAAACTGAACGCGGAAAAAGGGGAAGATGCGAAGGAAGGCGCCGATTCGGAAGAGGAATCCAACATCGCCAAGGCCGACACCATTTCCATCGACGATCCGGTGCGCATGTATCTCCGGGAAATGGGCACGATCTCGCTGTTGACCCGCAAGGGCGAGGTGGAGATCGCCAAGCGCATCGAAGCCGGGCAGCAGGAAGTGATCTCTGCGGTGGCCAACTGCTCGGTCACGGTCAACGAGATCGTCGATCTGGGAGAGAAGATCAAAAAGGCCGAGATCAGCGTGTACGACGTGGTGCAGAGCGGCGAGCCGGAAGACAAAAAGGAAGAGTCCGAAAAGGAAGAAAGCAAGCGGTTCCTGAAAAACATCCGCAGCCTCAAAACGCAGGAGCAGAAGCTCCAGGCCACGCGCAAGAAGCTTTCGGCGTCGAAGATTTCCGAGAAGATGCGGGCCAAGCTGGAAAAAGAGGAGAACACGCAGCAGCAGGCGATCGAGAAAATCGTTTCCGACATCAACCTCGACCTCGACGTGATGGACGGCATCATCGAAAAAATTTACGAGATCGCCGCGCAGATCCGCGCCGCCGGCAAGCAGGAACGCGTGCTGGAAAAACAGCTGGGCGTCACGCTGGCGGAGGTCAAGAAGCTGGCGAAGAACTGGGCCAAGCAGAAAAGCGTCAAGCTGCCTTCGGGCAAGGTGCTCACAAGGGTGCAGTACGACAACCACCTCAAATCGGTGCAGGGCGGCCGGCGCAAGATCAAAAAAATCGAGAAGGAAACCTGCACGTCCAAGGACCACCTGCTCGCCACGGTGCGCTCGATCGCCAGGGGCCGGGTGAAAGACAAGACCGCGAAACGCGAGCTTGCGGAAGCCAACCTCAGGCTGGTGGTCAGCATCGCGAAAAAATACACCAACCGCGGCCTGCAGTTTCTCGACCTGATCCAGGAAGGCAACATCGGCCTGATGAAGGCGGTGGACAAGTTCGAGTACCGCCGCGGTTACAAGTTCAGCACCTACGCCACCTGGTGGATCCGGCAGGCCATCACCCGCGCCATCGCCGACCAGGCGCGCACCATCCGCATCCCGGTGCACATGATCGAGACGATCAACAAGTTGATCCGCGTGTCCCGGCACCTGGTGCAGGAGCTCGGCCGCGAACCGACGCCGGAAGAGATCGCCGAAAAGATGAGCCTGCCGGTGGAGAAGGTCCGCAAGGTGCTCAAGATCGCCAAGGAGCCCATCTCGCTGGAAACGCCGATCGGCGAAGAGGAAAACAGCCATCTGGGCGACTTCATCGAGGACAAGAAGGTGCTCTCCCCCATCGATTCGGTGGTCAAGAAAAACCTCAAGGAGCAGACCCTCAAGGTGCTGTCCACTCTGGCCACGCGCGAGGAAAAAGTCCTGCGCAAACGCTTCGGCATCGGGCTGGATTCGGAGCACACCCTGGAAGAAGTGGGCCAGGATTTCGCCGTCACCCGCGAGCGCATCCGGCAGATCGAAGCGAAGGCGCTGCGCAAACTGCGGCACCCGAGCCGCAGCAAGAAACTCCGCAGTTTCGTGGAAGGCTGACCCCCTTTACACGGGGGCCCATAGCTCAGTTGGTTAGAGCCCCCGGCTCATAACCGGGTTGTCCCAGGTTCGAATCCTGGTGGGCCCACCACTACCCGTGGGGGGAGTTTGCTCGCGCCGTGCATTGTTTCCTGGCTCGGGTTCAGACTTTTCCCACTGCCCCACTCCTCCGCGGAGGGCGGGTTTGCTCACAACGGGCAAGACCATCCGGTTTCGGTTTGCATTTTCTTTCGCCATTCACATCAAATCAGAATGGGTCCCGGTTTGCGCCGGGGCCCATTTTTCGTTGCAACCTTCCCCACCTTTTCAAGCTATGCAATTCAGGCGGTGGACTGGCAGGCCGCAACCCGCCAGTCCGATGCCAGCCGTTCTCACTCCACCGCTCCGGGAAGACTCAGATCCACAGACGCGACGTCGTGCACATCCACCACGCACAGCAGGGGGTTGTGGACGCTCTCATTGACCCGCAGGCCGGCCGTCACGCCGTCAAAACGAAAGTCGGTCTGAAAAGCCAGATCCTTTAAAGGGACCCGGATCGTGACCGCATCGTCCTTGAGGCGGGGCTCGTAACCGGGGCTGTCGATGAGGATGGGGAGTTCCGGCCACGTCACCGGCAACCTGGGATGCGTGCCTTCGGGAATGTCCTTGACCTTCAACGCGTCCGGACCGCAGGCGTCATCCTTCACCAGGACGACCCAGTGACTGTGCCAGAGATCGCCGTCGTTTTTAGGGTTGCCGTCGCGGTTTTCATCGTACAGGGGGGTGTCATCAAAATCAGGATGGGCCGTCATGGCCAGCGCCAGAATCCCCTGATCGGCTTCAAACCCCACATCCGACGAATTGAGCGAGGTCGGCCACACATAACTGTACACATCGCTGCCGGCCAGTTGCCCCCTGGGGGTGGGTTTCAGGGCCCCTGCCTTGTCCGCCACCACCTGATCGAAGACCAGATCCGGCCCATCCACATGCACCCGGGCGCGAACCAGATCGAACGATTGCACCACGGACGGATCTTTCGCCGATTCGATGGCATGGGCCCCGGCCGGGGATGCGGCCCCCAGCGATAAAGCCAAAAAGCACAAAAAATAGAGTGGTTTCGTCATGCAACACCTCCAGAAAAAGGGAAACTCAATTAGTATTGACTCAATACTAATATAGCACCCACATTTGCCTTGTCAAGTTAGTTTCGATGCGATACCATATTTTTATGAGAAAAAATCAGCTCCATCACATCATCGAACGCATCGGGAACCTGCTGCGCAATGAAGACCGCCTGCTCGGGCAGGAATACGGATTGCAGCCGATCCATCTGCAGGCGCTGCATTACCTTTCGCAATGCAACCGGTACAGCGACACGCCGGCGGCGTTGACGGACTACCTGGGACAGACCAAGGGCACCGTGTCCCAGTCGCTGTTGGTGTTGGAGGAAAAGGGGCTGATTAAAAAACGGCAGGATCGGGAAGACCGGCGCGTCGTCCGGCTCTCTCTCACCGCTTCAGGAAAAGCGGTCGTGCGAAAATCCATCCCTCCCCCGCTACTCGTTGAGGTGCTGGACTCTCTGACCGAAAAAGAGAAAAAGAATCTTGAGGAGAGCCTGATGCAGCTTCTGCGCGGGTTGCAGCGGGCGACCGATTCACGCAGCTTCGGTGTTTGCCGGACCTGCCGTTTCTTTGAACAGGAGGGAAATAGCTATCGTTGTGGGTTGACTCTGGAACCCCTGTCGGAAACCGATAGCCAGAAGATCTGCCGGGAACACGAGGATGTTCCCGTGAAGCGTTAGCATAAGCGGGAGGCCTCTACCTGCGCGGTATCGGGCAGTTGCGATCGATGGCGAAAGACTATTTGGACAAATTATCCGCTTTCACCAACAAGGCGACGGTGGATGGCGTTGACGGTGTGGATCTTAAATACCGGAATTTTTTTTTCAGCGGCGTATTGCCTTTTCAAAATGCTCCATCGCAGCTTCTTTCAACTTTGCACCATCACCAACAATACGCTCGTTGTAAGTGAGGATGCATGACAAGCATCCACCCACAGTGATCACTCCGACTACTTTCTCATCGACATCGGAGTAGACGGAAGGCCCATAGACGGATTCGAGCTGAAGTGACCCATAGGTTGTCGGAATTTCAAATCGGCCGACATTGGTCAGTGCATAACCATAGGTGACTTTGTCCCACCCCATTTTGCGCAGAAACACCTTCGGCATCGTTTCGTCCAGCAGTCCATACTTATTGAAATAAAGCGAATCGAGTAGCGTAGGATGGAGCGCTTCTGCAGAGAGCATCCTGAAGATGTTTGTCCTCGATAGGCCGTATAGAATCTTCGAATGCACTCTTCTTGCATTGTCCCAGAAAGAGACACGGGGAGAATAAGGCAGTTTCAGTGTGAGCGAGGAGGCAAAGAACCCGAAAGCTTCCCCAACGGGGACCGTGAGTTTGCCCCGGTTGTTTACCGCCAGGGCCGAGCGCTGACGAAAACTTTGCCCATGCCCCTGAATGTCGGACTGCGCCGCCAGGATGCGGTCCAAAGAGCAGAATTGACCGTTACTTTTTCAGCGCGACACCGTTCTGCCAAAGCGGAAGTTAACTCCGAATCCATGCTCCAGGCGAGCACCCTTGCTTGTTCATTCTTTTTCCAGAACTCCTCGTGCATTTGCCGCATTTCTGCCTCCCCGAATCTGATATTCTTCGCCGACCAATTCTTGTTGATTCTGCTCACAACAAATCGAAGAAGACAGTTTGTCGAGGGTGGAGTGGGCACCGTGGTCGAGTCGATGACTGGAGGGTCCAACGACTCAACGGCCTGCTTTTCCGGTTCAGCCAGGAGACTGAGTACGTCACGAAGGAGGTATCCAAGTGACATCCCGTCGCAGACAGCGTGATGTCCACATAGCACAATCTCCGATGTTTCCGGCGAGTGAATAAGGGCACAACGTACAAGTGGACCTGTCTCCAAAGGGAACGGTACGCGGAACTCTTCTTTCACACGGGCAATCCACTGTCCCTCGCTCTGTCTCTGCTCAACGTACACCTTGAACTCAGGAACACCTTCAGCAACATACCAGCCAGTACTCTCATCATCGATCTCCACCCGCACGGACAGAAGCGGATGGCGATGCCTGAGAAGTTCCAGTGCATTTCTGATCTTAGAGGCATTCACCTCACCCCTGATGCGTCCGACCATGACCACATTGAGCGGCAGCATCAACATGATGCGCTCAGCACCGATTCTGCGCCTGAAAGTCATATCCTTATCGTTTTTGTGAGCAGTTTGAGGCAGTCATTTTGTTTCATTTCGCGCTGGCCGTGTTCAAGGGGTCTTCGGCCACCTCCACAATTCAGCGACGGCGATCTCCTGTTTTCAGGAGAAGGGGAACGATCGGGTCAGCTCTCCTGAAGAACAATGGGACTGGGTGACCCTGGTGCGACAAAAGTCAAGGCGCTGGATCAACCCGATCGCCGGATTCCCATTTTTTTGATGCGGGAGTTCAGGGTGGTGGGTTTGATCCCCAGCCGTTCCGCCGCGCCACCCTTCCCGGTGATCTTCCACTGGCTCAGGTTCAGGGCGTTGAGGATGTTCTCCCGTTCCTTCGCTTTCATTTGCGCATCGGTGAGCACCGCGGACTCCGCGTCCGTTTTCGGCGCCGCCGCCGGTGCGGACGGGTTCCGTTTTCCGTTGCCTTTCCGTTTGAGCTGAAACGACAGCCTTCCCGAACGGGCCGTGATCATGGCGCGCTCGATCACGTTCTGCAATTCGCGTACGTTGCCGGGCCAGTCGTAGCCTTTGAGGTCGAGCAGGTTGGCCTGGGTGAGCCGGGCGGGCGGCAGGTTGAGCCTTTGCGCGGCGAGTTCCACAAAACGCGCGGCCAGCCGGGGGATGTCTTCCAGCCTCTCGCGCAGCGGCGGGACTTCGATGGGAAACACGTTCAGCCGGTAGTACAGGTCCTCGCGAAAACGCCGGGCGGCCACTTCCTCTTTCAGGGGCCGGTTGGTGGCGGCGATGATGCGTACGTCCACCGTGCGGGTTTTCTCATCGCCGATGCGCTCGAACGTGCCTTCTTGCAGCACCCGCAACAGCTTGCTCTGCAAATCCAGCGGCACTTCGCCGATCTCGTCGAGAAACAGGGTGCCGCCGTCCGCAAGCTGGAAGCGCCCCGCCCGGTCCTTCACCGCACCGGTGAACGCGCCCTTGACGTGGCCGAAGAATTCACTTTCGTACAGTTCCTTGGGGATCGACGCGCAGTTGACCTTGATCATGGTGCGGTCGCGGCGCGTGCTGCGGTTGTGGATCTCGCGCGCCACCAGTTCCTTTCCGGTGCCGGACTCACCGGTGATGAGGACGCTGGCGTCGGTCGGGCTCACCATCTCGATCTGCTTGAGGATGGACTGCAACGCCGGGCTGCCGCCGATGATCTCGCCGTAAGCCTGCGCTTCCAGCACCTCTTCATGGAGGTAGGCGTTTTCCATTTCCAGTTTGCGGCGCAGACACTGGATCTCCTCTTCGGCCTGTTTGCGCTCGGTGATGTCCTTGAACACGATCACCGCGCCTTTGAGCTGCATGTTTTCCCAAATGGGCGTGCTGACGTATTCCACCGGAAAACTGGTGCCGTCCTTGCGCCAGAACACTTCGTCGGAAACCTGACGCACCTTCCCGTCGCGCACAGCCAGATAGATGGAACACTCTTCGACCGGAAAGGGCGAGCCGTCCGGTTTCGTGTGGTGCACCAGCCGGTGCTGGCACTGGCCGAGCAGTTCCTTTTCTGTAAATCCGGTCATGCGCTGCGCGGCGGGATTGACGAAGGTGGTGTGCCCATGCTCATCCAGGCCGTAGATCCCCTCCCCCGCCGATTCCAGGATCAGCCGGCTGCGGTGGTAGACCTCCTTCAACTCTGAGAGTGGCGTTTCCTGCCGCTCCCCGGTGTTCGGTTCCTCAGGCATGGCTTCAGGCTCCTCGCTCAAATCATTGATCACGATATTCCGTCACATCCACAATAACACATCACGATTTTCCACCAATAGCGATTTTTCGCCACCACCCCGAAAAAACGCGAGACCGACTAACCCCATAAATACAAACAGTTTACACACGCTTCAAACGATTGGCACCGATCCTGCTAAATACCGGAGCAGGCAGCGGTTGTGAAACACAACCGACCCACCCAATCAATTCGGAGGTGACACCCATGACGACCCAAAACAAAACCGCACTGATCACAGGGGCCTCGAGCGGCATCGGGCTCGACGCCGCCCGCGGCTTTCTGAAACAGGGCTTCAACCTGGTGCTCAATTCCCGCAGCCCGGAGAAACTGCAATCGGCCGCCCGGGAGCTCGGCGAGCCGGACCGCATCGCCCTGGTTGCCGACGACATCGGCGACCGGCTAACCGGCGAGAAGATGGTGGCCGCCGCCGTCGAACGCTTCGGCAGCGCCGATGTGCTGCTCAACAACGCCGGCATCTTCGGCTTGAAACCGTTTCTGGAGAACACCGAAGCGGACATCGACCGCTACATCCACATCAACCTGAAGGGCACCTATTTCGTGACGCAGGCGGTGGTGAAGCAGATGAAAAAACAGGGCGGCGGCAACATCGTCAACATCGGCACCGTGCTCATCAACCATTCGATGGCCGGTGTGCCCGCCAGTGCCGCGCTGATCACCAAAGGCGGCGTGCACGCGCTGACCACCAGTCTGGCGAGCGAGCTGGCGAAGGACCGCATCCAGGTCAACGCCGTCGCTCCCGGCGTGATCCGCACTCCCCTCTACGGCGAATCGGACGTGGACGCTCTCGGCGGCGTCGCCCTGATGAACCGGGTGGGCGAAGTGCAGGAGATCACCGATGCGGTGCTGCATCTCGCCACGTCGAGCTTCACCACCGGCGTCATCCTGCCGGTGGACGGCGGTTACGTCAGCGGCCGCAACTGATCGCAAATTTTTTTAGCGCATGGTAAGGAGAAAAAAAATGAAACAGGAAAACACGATCACAAAACATAGAGTGCAGCATCTGAGCGATGCGGATTTTAAAACCCAGGTGCTCCAGTCGGGAAAACCGGTGCTGGTGGATTTCTGGGCGGACTGGTGCCAGCCCTGCCACATGCTGGCTCCCACCGTCGATGCCCTGGCGGAAGAATACGGCGACCGCATCGTTGTGGCCAAGCTGGACGTCGATGCGAATCCGGCGACCGCCGCGCAATACGGCATCCGCAGCATTCCCGCGCTGCTGCTGTTCAAAAACTCAGAGCGTGTGCAGCAGATGGTGGGCGTGCAACCCAAAGAGAAAATCGCGCAAAGCATCGAGCAGGCCCTTTGATTTTTTAGATCGCAGAAAAAACAAATCACATAACACTCAAAAAAAAGGACAAATAAAAATGAAACACTCCTATCTGACTACCGTCCTGGTTGCAGCATTGGTGATGATCGGACAGGCGAACGCGGAGCTGCCAGACCCCGGCATGACCATCGACACGTCGAATACGGCGCTTGTCATCACCGACCCGCAGATCGATTTCCTGAGTCCCAAAGGTGTGACCTGGGGCGTCGTGGGGAAAAACGTCACCGAGAACAACACGGTTGCCAATATCGGGGCCCTGTTCAAAGCAGCCAAGGCGAATGGCTATGAGGTGTTTGTTTCCCCACACTATTACTACCCGACGGATCACGGCTGGAAATTCGAAGGCGCTTTGGAAGCATTGATGCACAAAATAGGGATGTTCGATCGCCCGGGAGCGCTGACGACGGAAGGCTTCGAAGGCTCCGGCGCGGACTGGCTGCCTGAGTACAAATCCCATATTCATGACGGCAAGACGGTCGTCACCAGTCCGCACAAGATTTACGGCCCGGAAACCAATGACCTTGTTCTGCAATTACGCAAGCGCGGCATCGACCGTGTGATCCTCGCTGGAATGTCGGCCAATCTCTGCACGGAGTCGCATTTGCGGGAGTTGCTGGAGCAGGGCTTCGAAGTCGCGGTCGTAAAAGACGCCACAGCGGCCGCCCAGGTTCCTGAAGGCGACGGCTATGCAGCGGCACTCGTCAATTTCCGGTTCACGGCGAACGATGTCATCTCGACAAAGGAAGCCGTCGTGGCAATGAAAAAAGGCAAATAAGCCAAAACTTGATGATTAAAGACAAAACGCCGCCGGGACCACGGATTCTGCCCCGACCGTTTCCCTAAAAATTTTAAAATAAGGAGTATCTCAAATGAAAACGGCTATCATCGTACTATCCGATCCTAAAAACGGTTCCGAAGAATCGCTGGGACGCGTCTTCAACGCGCTGGCAGCGGCCTACGATTTCAAGAACGCAGGCCAAGAGGTCTCCGTTCTTTTTCAAGGCGCGGGCACCCGCTGGCCGGAAGTGCTGGAAAAGCAAGACCACCCGGCGCACGATCTGTTCGAGGCGGTGGCGGACACGATTCAGGGCGTGTCCTGCGCCTGTGCGGATGTGTTCGGCGCCGATACCTCCGGCTACGAACTCATCAAGGACAATTCGGTGCCCAAAACCACCGGCCTGCCCAGCCTGAGCAACCTGCAGGCGCAGGGTTACAACGTTCTCACATTCTGAATCACCGGACGCCCCCTGCTTGCTGCGGGGGGCACGGGCGATAAATGTTATCCAGGGAGGAAGGGACACCATGACACAGAATTTCACCGAACTCGCTTTCACCAACAGCGTCAAAGCCCAGCAGATGAAATACGGGACGCGCAGCTCGTACGCAAAAATGGAGCAGGCCGGGGATTTCCGTAACCGCTTGACCTGGCAGGAGAAGGGATACATCAAAAACCGGGACGGATTTTACCTGGCCTCGGTCGGGGAAAACGGCTGGCCCTACTTGCAGTTTCGCGGCGGCCCCAAGGGATTTCTCAAAGTCCTGGACGACCGCACGCTGGCGTACGCCGATTTTCGCGGCAACGGGCAATACATCAGCACCGGGAATCTCTTGGACAACAAAAAAACCGTGCTGTTCCTGATGGATTACGCCAAGCAGCAGCGGTTGAAAATCTGGGCGGAGGCCGAAATCCTCGATGCGGACTCGAATCTGGAGCTGCTTGAGCAAGTCTCCCTGCCGGACTACAAGGCGAAGATCGAACGCATCGTCGTGCTGCGTGTGCACGCGTTCGACTGGAACTGTCCGCAGCACATCACGCCGCGCTACACCGAAGAGGAACTGTAAGCGGGTCTGGTATAATCCGGGGATAGAAAACCGCATTCCCTTAAACCCGCAGTGAGCGCCCCACTGCTCAAGGAAGCGTCCCCATGATCGTCATCAGGAAAATCGACCACATCGTGTTGCGGACAGACAATCCCGACGGCTTGATCGCGTTTTACTGCGACGTGCTTGGCTGCGTGGTGGAAAGGCAATCGGACAAAGCACTGGGCCTCACGCAGTTGCGGGCCGGAGAGTGTTTGATCGATGTCGTCGCGATCGACAGCGAACTCGGCAAACGGGGAGGCGGCGCTCCGACCGCAGGCGACAACAACCTGGATCATTTTTGCCTGCAGGTGGAGCCGTTCGACGAGGACGCGCTGATCCGTTATCTGAAAGACAAACAGATCGCCGCGACGGAGTTCGCAACGCGCTACGGGGCCGAGGGCGACGGCCGATCCATCTACATCCAGGATCCGGACGGCAACACGGTCGAGCTGCGCGCCGCCAAAACCGGCAACTAAAAACCCTTCCGAGCCACACCGACCTGAAACCGCTGGATTGAAGTCCGGCTTTAGCGGAAAGCAATTATGTCGCGCATGCCGGTTTTTTGCTAAGATCCGTTGCGACAATCACGGAGGGTTGCGAATGGATTCCAGCGAACAATACGATCAGACGCGGGTGGAGTTTGAGGAGGAATGGTCGCGCAACGATATCGAAGCGTTGCTCAAGACCAACGACTACCCGCGCGCCCGTGAGGAACGCGCGCTGTATGAGCGTTTCCTGCTGAAAGGGGAACTGATACTGGAAGCGGGCTGCGGGCTGGGCCCGAAAGTGATCTATTTCCGCGAACAGGGGCACCGCATCGTCGGCGTCGATTTCGTTTTCTCGGCGCTGTCCCGCCTCAAACATTTCCGCACCGACCTGCAGCTGGCCTGCGCCGATGTGCATCACTGCCCGTTTCCGGATGATACGTTCGGGGCCTACCTTTCCTATGGCGTGGTCGAGCATTTTCCCGACGGCCCGGACGCGGCGATCCGGGAAGCGCGCCGCATTCTGAAACCCGGCGGCGTCCTGTTGATGATGGTTCCGGCGGACAATTTTTTGAGCCGGTTCATCCACAACCCCGACAATGTTCTGCAACGACTGCGGACAAATCCGTGGGTCCGCCGCATCGCGGGGAAACCCGCCCTCGACGGCTCGCACGAGCACGACCTGTACATGAAACTGCACAGCAAGCAGGAAATGCGCAAAATTTTGCAAGCCGCCGGTTTTCACATCGAGGTGGAGGCCCCGGTGTCCCACAGTTTTTCGTTGTTCATGCTCTGCGAATGCTTTCAGAGAGACACTCTCGGCCAGACCACTTGGGCGGCGGAATGGATCGCCGCAATGCTGAAAAAGATCGCACCCTGGCACACCGCCAACCACCTGCTGTTCGTCGCCAGAAAATAGCCCTGACCTCATTTAATGGAAACCCGCCGGGTGTCCAGGCCCGGTGTTTCCTTTGCCGTCCTCTCCCAAAGACGCCACGCCACGGCCAGGTTGATCAGCACAAACAACGGAACCCCCACCATGGATGCGACCGACATGGGATAGGTGAGCACCGCCCGCGAATCCGGAAGAGCGGTGAACACCTGCAGCGGGCCGGGCAGACCGAGCTGCAGAAAGATCTGCGCCGCGGGCACGATGACGAGAAACCCGATGCCGTTCCAGATCATGAAACCGCGCTCGCTGATCTCCCCGCGTTTCGCTTTCGCCGCAACCCAGAACGCCGACAAGCCGAACAGCAGATCGGGAATGCCCACGGCGATTTCAAAAGCCAGCGGGAACGCGCCGATCCACGCTTTGTAAGCGGTGCCGATCGCCGCGATTCTCAGGGCGTGAAAGTAAGCGAACCAATGCCAGGGCGTGGCATCGACGATGCGGCGAATGCCGTTGCGGACGGCGGCAAACAGGACGACTGGCAGCACGACGGCAGCGACGGTGACTCCCTGGAGCCAAAGCCCCGGCAGCCACGGCAACAGCGCCTCGGAAACGTATACGCCGCGCGCGCCCAGCACCCCGGCCAAAATGCTGAACAGGACGATCCACAAAATATACAGATAGACCGCCCCCGTCGGGGGCTGCGGCTTTGCCCGGCGCTGGCTGTGCCAGGCGATCGCCAGCAGGAAGGTCAGTTCGATGCTCAATAACAGCTGTGTTGAGGAAAAGTTCATGCTCTCCCTCCCTTCTCTCGCATTGAAGGTTTTGGTTTCAATTCATAATTATGAGTATATACACCTATTTTAAGAAATCAATATTTTTTTCGGATTGCCAACGCTCAAACAACACGGCGTCTCGCAAGGTCTGCGGTTTGTAAAATAAAACCTAAAAAAATTCAAATGCCGGGATGAGCCCTTGCGGGCCTTGCGCACCGAGGCTTTCGGCGCGTTTTTTACCGGTTGTTATTCTGCAAAAAGGACCTATTTTTCAAGTGAGGCATTGCGATCCATCCTTCTCCTGCAACCTTACAATTCGAGGCTCATCATGGAACTCGCTCTCGTCGTGGAAAAAATCGTCGGCTACCTGTATTTCATTCTCGGCTGGTCTCTAGTGCTGCAGAAAAAATTCTGGATCAATCTCGTGACTCATTTCGACCGGCAGTCGTTGTCGCTGCCGTTTTCGGCGCTGACCGGTCTCATCATCGGTCTCACGGTGGTCACGGTGCACAACCACTGGACGATGAGCCCGTCCGTCATCGTGACGCTCATCGGCTGGATCGCGGTGATCAAATCGACGCTGTTCCTGCTGGCGCCGGATGTCATGCTGAAATGGATTCCGGGCGAGCGTTTCCTTGCCACCTACTGCACGGTGGGCGGCGGCGCGGCGATTGTGCTTTCCGCCCTCATTCTGTACGGCGCGTACTACTGAAATTCCAGTACGGGATTCAGGATGCGTTTTTCGCCAGTTTGTGGGGATTGCGGTTGGGGCAGGTTTTTTCGCTGCAACGGTCCGGGATGGTCTTGGTGCCTTCGACCATGAGCGCGCCGCATTTTTTGCCGTGGTCGCGGACGAAGCTGCATTTTTTTCCCGTCGGTTTCGTTTCCGTATAAAATTTGCACCTGGGTTTGCTGTCGGCGTCGCACTTCCAGATGACGCCGAAACGGCCGCGCCCGGGCGCCAGCACGCCTTTCCTGCAGACCGGGCATTTCACGTCGGTGGGTTTGAGTTTGCCGCTCTCGATGGGACAATCGTGTTCTTTCGCCATGATTTGTACCTAGTATTTCGTGAACGTATCGGAAAGCCGATCCCGCAAGGAAATTTGCTTTTGATTTGGGATTAGTGCTAAAAATAAAGACCGCTCCGGAAATCGAAGGCGTTCCTCTCCAATGTTTGCACTGAGGTGATTTTATCATGGCGGAAGAACATCGCAGGCGTTTCTCGCTCGATGAAGTGAAGATCGATCCGCGTCTGAAAAACCGCATTATGTCCGCCGACGGGGAGGAGGAAGTCGGAGCCTGGGACGGCGAAAAGATCGAGGATCTGGTGAAAGAGCTGGACCGCATCGAGGAACGGGTCGATGCGAATTATGCCGGGCTGCCGCACAACGACAACATCCCGGAAGACCTGCGCGATCAGGTGGAAAAGGACCTCCCCATCTGGGCCTGCGACAGAGCGGGGAACTGCCTGGTCGGCGACGGCGCCACCAAGATCCGCAGCGTGGAGCAGATCCGCAATCGTTATGCCAAAAAGTACGGCGGCGTCGATCAGTTCAAGGAAAAACTGCGCCGGGAACGCGAGGCGTTTGTCAATCAGTTGAAAAGCAATAGCGATCGAGACGACTGACCCTCGATCCAGTCCCCCACAGCGGGCGCGTAACTCAGTGGTAGAGTGCTGCCCTCACATGGCAGAAGTCGGAGGTTCGAACCCTTCCGCGCCCATTTTTTTTAAGGGGTTATCAGTCTTCACTCGATTCCCTTTAATCAGATGAAGCCGTTTTGAAGCCGAAAGGCTTCAGTTTCGAGATTGATTTCCTCTTTCCTGATGTATCCGGGTGCGAATACCTTCGGGTGCTCCGGATATCATTGCGTCCAGCTAACACCGCCACCGTTGCCAGTTGCTCACCTGCCTGAAACAGCTTGAAACAGAAGTCATGTCGCAGATCGTGGCCCCGGAAATCCTCAATCCCACAACGGACGCACAGCCGCTTAAACGCCTGATAAAAGGTTTGACCCTTCAACGGTTCTCCGTTTAGCTGAAAGACCTCCGGATGGTCTGGGTTTCTGTCCGGGGAAATGATCAACCCGCGAAGCTCCCGGTAAACCCCGTCAGTCATGGGTTGAAGAACCGGCTCCCCGTTCTTCGTTTCTCCCATATAAATGGTCCTATCCTTGAAATTCAGTTGGGAAACAGTGAGACCACAAAGGTTGAACCTGCGGAACCCGGTTTCCTTTGCAATCAGAACCACCGGGAAAAGCCACGGATGTGCTTTGAGTGCTGGGTACAGGACCTTCTCTTCTTCAGGCTTTAGGAACCGGATATACTTCACATCGGCATCAGGCAGATCAACCTTGTCGAATGGAGTGCTGAATTTCTACGTTTCTAACAGTGAAAATAATGGATTAGAAGAGTTGGGAGCGGTTCTCCGGCCGGGCCGACGAATTATGATTGACGAAAAACTATTTTTTAAATGGATTCGAGATGGGCAATGGGATCCCAAAAGAAGAAAAAAGGTGAAAAAATGAACTCAGTAAAGGAAATCGACAGAGTTTTCAGCAACCCCTCTCACCTATACCTGGATTTAAAATAGAAAAATAAGGTGCTTTTTTGACAGGTTTACTCTCACCCTGTAAACCCATTTGGGGGTCCCCACCCTCAAGGTGTAGGCTCTAACATAGAAGGTGGTACAAATTATCGGGGCAGGTAATTACTCTGGCAATTATTTTTTTGAGGACTGCCAGGAATGCATTAAATTTTTGAAAACAAGTGGCTAGTGGAATTTTTGCCTCTCCCTCCCTAGTGGCCAGGGTGGTTTAATATAAAATTTTCGCAATAATTTTATGGTACTTTTACGAATTATTAATGTCTCCTTGAATTAATTTTCCAAGAAATAGACTTTTCCTTTTGTTCAAATTGGGTTGTTATGAATATTCTTGGATTATCTGCTTATTACCACGACAGTGCTGCCGCTTTATTGCATGACGGTGAAATCATTGCCGCGGCACAGGAGGAGCGGTTCACGCGCAAAAAGCACGATTCGGGTTTCCCCGCCCGAGCCATCGCCTATTGCCTCGAAGAAGCGGGCTGCAACCTTCAGGATATTGATTACATTGTCTTTTACGACAAACCCTTACTCAAATTCGAGCGCCTGTTGGAAACCTATCTGGGTCACGCACCCAAAGGGATCCGTTCTTTCGTGGCAGCCATGCCGGTTTGGTTGAAAGAAAAACTGTTTCTAAAGACCGTCTTGAAAAGAGAATTCGCCGCCCTGGGTGAGGTGGCTGCAAACGACCTCCCTTCTCTGCTTTTCAACGAACACCACCGTTCGCACGCAGCTTCAGCATTTTTTGCCAGCCCTTTCAAGGAGGCCGCCGTTTTGTGTCTCGACGGGGTGGGTGAATGGGCCACCAGCTCTCTCTGGCTTGGGGAAAGCAACCGCCTCACGCCACAGTGGGAGATCGACTTTCCACATTCTTTAGGACTGCTGTATTCGGCATTCACCTACTATTGCGGTTTCAAGGTCAATTCAGGCGAATACAAGCTCATGGGGCTGGCTCCCTACGGCGAACCCAAATACGTGGACACGATCCTGGATAACCTGGTGGATCTCAAGGAAGACGGGACTTTCCGTCTCAATATGAAGTATTTCAATTATTCCACCGGCCTGACCATGACCGGGCGCAAGTTTCACGATTTATTCGGCGGACCGCCGCGGACTTCCGAGACGAAACTACATCAACGAGAGATGGACATCGCCCGTTCCATCCAGGAAGTGACCGAGAAAATCGTATTGCGTCTGGCGCGCACCGCTCACAAAGAGTTGGGGAAACGAAACCTGTGCCTGGCAGGCGGGGTGGCGCTCAACTGCGTGGCCAATGGACGGATCTTGAGAGAAGGCCCTTTTGAGAACATCTGGATTCAACCCGCGGCGGGAGACGCAGGCGGCGCGCTGGGCGCGGCATTGTCCGCGTGGCATGAATTTCACGATCGCCCCCGCAAGGTCCAGCCATCCGATTCGATGCAAGGCAGCTACCTGGGACCCCGGTTTGACAACGAGTCCGTCCGGAAGTATCTCGACAGCATCGGGGCCCCCTACCATTTTTTGAAAGACAAGGAATTGATGCCGCGGCTGGCCGAACTGCTGGCCGAAGAGAATGTCATCGGCTGGTGCGCCGGACGCATGGAATTCGGACCGCGCGCATTGGGTGGGCGTTCCATCATCGGCGACCCCCGAAGCCGCAAAATGCAGTCGGTCATGAACCTGAAGATCAAATACCGGGAATCGTTCCGCCCGTTCGCTCCGGCGGTGAAGGCTGAAAAAGTGTCGGAGTGGTTCGATATCGAATCCGCAAGCCCCTACATGCTGCTCGTGGCTCCGGTCCGGGAAGATCTGCGTATCCTCATGACAGAAGAAGAACAGAAACTGTTCGGCATCGACAAACTCAACGTGCCCCGCTCGAAGATTCCCGCTGTCACGCATGTCGATTACTCGGCACGCATTCAAACCGTGCACGAAGAAACGAATCCCCGTTTTTACCAGTTGCTCGATTCGTTCGAAAAGCACACCGGATGCCCGGTCCTGGTCAACACCTCCTTCAACGTGCGCGGGGAACCCATCGTCTGCACGCCAGAGGATTCCTACCGCTGCTTCATGCGGACGGAGATGGATTACCTGGTCTTGGAAAACATTCTCATCAAAAAATCCGAGCAGCCCGAATGGAAAGAGAAAGACGACTGGAAAAATGAATTTGAACTGGATTGATGCATGGAACCGATAAAGAAACTCGACAAACAGGAACTGCGTAAATTTGGCCTGATAACCGGGGCGATCGTCGCGGTGCTATTCGGACTGCTGCTGCCGTTTGCATTCGGGAAACAAATTCCGACCTGGCCCTGGGTCCTGACCGGAACATTGTGGCTTCTTGCAGGGCTGGTTCCCATGGCTCTGCAACCGATCTACCGCGGCTGGATGAAGGTCGGCTTTGTCTTGGGATGGGTGAACACGCGAATCCTTCTCGGACTTGTGTTTTATCTTATGATTTTTCCAATGGGACGGGTGATGCGGATTTTTCGCAAGGACCCCCTTGCCCGGAAAATAGACGCCGATCTTTCTACCTACCGAGTCAAAAGCCGGGTGTTACCGAAACAACATATGGAGAGACCATTCTGATGCTGGATCTGATCAAAGATTTGTGGGCATTCATGAGGGAACGCAAAAAATTTTGGCTCGCACCCATCATTGTGACGATGCTGCTGATGGGCGCTTTGATCGTTCTATCACAGGGCTCGGCGGTCGCACCCTTCATCTACACATTGTTTTAATCCAAAGTCGCTTCCCTTCTTACGAGTTTTTGTAGCTAGTCATGAAGGGTGCAGTTTTTTTGTGCTGGAACGGAAGCAATTATGGGAACTCTGAAGAATAATTCCTTCCCCAAATCGGAATGGGCGGCCCGGTTGCTTTTGATGACTCTGGGCATCTTCCTGCCTTTAATGGCTGTTGAATTGTTCGTTTATTTTGTGCTGGATATTCGAGGGCCGCACCATCCTCCCGGTTTTTACAAAGACGATCCGATCACCGGATGGGTCAAGGTCCCCGGCTCCGAGGGTTATGTTTATTTGTACCAGGACGGAACCAAGCAGTATGTGCGGAACAACAGCCACGGTTTCACCGACAGGGAGCGCGAGTTCATTAAGAAAAAACCAAGGATCGCACTGGTCGGTGATTCTACCACGGAATTCTGGGAGGCGGAGGAGGAGCAGCGCGCACAGGTTCTCATGGAAGCGGCCCTGGCGGATCGATGGGAAGTCCTCAATTTGGGGACGCGCGGATTTTCCACTGACCAGGTATTTCTATTCCTAAAACACAAAGCGATTAAATATTCTCCGGACATTGTCATTTATACTTTTTGCATCAATGATATTTATGACAATGTTCATATGAATAAACCTTACTTCCAGCTTGATACCCAAAACCCAGATTCTCTGATATTGAAAGGCTTCCCATATCCCTACACTAATGAAATTTTAAAATCCGAAAATCGTTATTCCTCCCAATGGGATAAAATTCATGATGGCCTTTCGAGAATATCCTTTTTTTATCGCAAAGCAACCCTGCTATTGAGAAGTCATCCCATGGGGAAATTTTACGATTCGATGCCTCTTGAAGCTCAAATAGAACTGACCCCTTATAAGAAAATCTACAGTTCGGATGATGAATACCGTATTAAACTTTTGTTTGCAATAATCAAGGAAATGAAACAGTTCCTTGTCGGACAGGGGATTCGATTCCTTCTGGTGGAGGGCGTGTACGGAAATGTTCTTGCCCCTGCCCGAAAAGCATGGAGTACCCAAGAATATGGCGATGTCTTCGATTTTGAAAAAGTCACCCGGCTTCTCAAAGAATTTTCCGATACAAACGGCATTGAGTTTCTTTCGTTGCAGGAGAAGGTGAAATCGAACAATCTCCGCATAACGGATATCATGCATCCGGAAGATTATGTACACCTCAATGCGGAAGGCAGCCGACTTTATTCTGATTGGGTCTTGGAAAAACTTCGATCGCTTGGTTGGATTTGATAAATGGATCGGCCTCCGACTCCCAGGAGCCCGAAGGCTCCCGGGGTGGTGGGTGGCTTTTTCCTGATGGTCATTATGTATGTTTTCTTTTAATTTTGTCCGAGACACAGCACATTCAGCGCAGAAATGTAGTTCCTGTTCCTATGCGCCAGAATTAGCCCGATAATCTTTCTGGTGAGGTATGGATCTATACCTCGATAGCCATACCTATGGTAGACGTGATTTTGAATGGAGGGTGTCGGAAATAATAATGATCACCCCCGCCACCCGTTTCAACGGCAAGTGTTTCCGGAAGTTTTTTGTATTTTGTTTCTAATTTTTTTTGAAGGGTTTATGGTGGACTCTGGGGCCGGGTTGATGGAGTTTAGAGTTGGAGTGAGGCAGTTTTTGAGTATGGAGAACTTTTTGACACACCCTATGTGTGCATTTTCATAAATTATGTGTCACATTAGGCATACTCCTTTTGTTGATTCCGCCGTAAAGAGTTCACCATCGGTGTTGCCGGTAGCCCGACCGGGGAGATGGTTCGCCGGAACCATTTAAAATCTACCTCCCCAGGCCGAGCCTTGATGAAGCCAAAATCCTGATAAAAGCTGGTAAATGATGGGAAACTTGGGAATTTTCGAGTGAACGAAGAACTGAAACGACGACTGCCAAACAACCATTTTATAAAGCTATAACCCAATTTGAATGGGGTGAAGGATTTTGTACTTGCAAACCTCACATGGCAGAAGTCACAGGTTCGAACCCTGTCGCGCCCACCACTCCCCGTGGGGGGAGTTTGCTCACGCCGCACCGCGTTTTTGGGTTTCGGTTCGAACTTTTTCCCCAAACGGCGAGCCTGCGCGTGCCGCCCCCGGCTTTCGACCCGGCTCCTGATCCGATAGGCCCGCTCCCGCTGGAGCCTGCCTGAACGGGCGTTCCGCCCCCTCTCCCACCGCCCCAGACAACCATAAATCATTGATATTATTGAATTTATAATTTTTTTGCCACCCGGCTTGACAGCGCCGGAACGTGATTTTATCTACTGGATAGCAAACAATGACCCGGGCATCCAGAGGAATTCACATTTTTCCCGATATCCGATTTTCAAAAGGAGGTTCAGATTATGAAACTGGTCATGCACAATCCCACTCGGAATTTTTTCGATTCGGACCCTTTTTTCGATCAAGTGCGCGGGGATCTGTTCCCGGCTTACAACCATACAAAGGGCAGCTGGCCCAAGGTCAACATCGTCGAGACGGACAATGAGTTCACGCTGATGGCGGAAGTCCCCGGCATGACGGAGAAGGACATCGACATCGAGATGAAGGACGGCATCCTGGCTCTCAGAGGCCAGAAGGCGGTTGCGGAGACGGAAGGAACGGTTCACGTGAGGGAAATCGGCCATTGGGATTTCGAGCGCGATTTCCGCCTCGGCGAACAGGTCGATCCGGATAAAGTCACCGCCCGGCTGGAAAACGGGGTGCTGCATGTCTCCCTGGCGAAAAAGGAAAAAGCCAAACCCAGGAAGGTCGAGATCAAAATCGGTTCCTGATTCGGCGGCTGGGTTAAAAAAAGCCGGTGCCTCCCTCGGGAGGGCCGGCTTTTCTTTTTCCCCCTTCCTGAGGAAGGTGAGTTTTTTTCCACTCTTCCGTTAAATTTTCCGCGATTTTAGGATATATTAGTAGAGGACGTGCCGGATCCTGCTCCAACTCTCAAAGCACAGAATTTGAACCAACTACGGATGCCGACGGCACGGCTGTAAATTTTTTCAGTATTTTATCTCTTGGAAGGGAAATATGAAATCCTTAGCGTCGATCAACGAAAAAGACATCGAAACCATAAAGATGGCACTCAACGATTCCATCTCGGACATGAACACCGAGCTCAAAGGGAATCTTCCGGATAAAAAGCGGGACACGCTGTTCGATTACAAATTGAAATACACCCGCGTCTTCGAAAAACTGAAACAGAACCCCTCTCTGTACGCGTTGAGCGAATCGGATCTCGACATCGTTGCGGGCGGTTTGAACGATGCGATCGATTTGATCGATGAGAATATGTCGGAGGATCTCGGGGAAGAGGACCGCGAGGAATTCATGACCTACAAGAACGACTGCACACGCCTGGTGGACATCCTTTCCAATTGATGCGCGTTGTTCTTTTTCTGGCCGTAGCCGCTTTGGCGTCGTTAAAGAAGTTTCACCGGAGGAAGTTGACGTAGTAGCCATAGTAGAACATCCAGCCTGTGATGCCGGTCCCGGCGAGCATGCAAAGGATCCATCCCTTCTTGCTGTCCTTTTTCATATTTTCCCTGTCTTCATACATGATCGCCGAATGGATCAGCATTCCCATGAAAAACGAGATTCCCAGAAACGACAGGATCATGATAAAAATCATGAAGGGCGTGAATTCCATGTCCGTTCTCATCCCACCACAAACCCCGACTGAGCGATTCCCAGATACTCCAGCAGTTTCGCGAACGCGAACACGGCCGCGAACACCAGGATCACCGACAGCAGCACCTGCACCAGCACTTTGAAAATTTCCGGCGCGGTGCGTTTCTCTTTCCACACACTGATCCCTGCGGTGATGGCCAGGACCAGAAGAGCGGTCAGGATGTAGTAGCGCGCCGACATGGGACGATTGTAGCAGGATTTTGACCGGCGGAGAACCACCCCGTTTGGAGTTTTCCGCTGCACCGCAGGAGCGCGCTCACGGAACGGTTTCGACGCGGATGACGTTGGTCCACTGCGGGATGCCAACGGGAACGCCGGAGGCGATCACCAGCCGGTCCTTTTTCTTCACCAGCCGTTTCTTCTTCAACATGGTGAACAGTCCGGCCACATCGCCCAGATAGTCGTCGGTGGATTTCGTGAGAAACGGGACGGCGCCGCGCAGCAGCGTCAGCCGGCGCGCCCGGTTGAGGTCCGCGGTGAATGCGAACACGGGCACCATGGGATGCGGTGCGGTGATCATGCGCGCCGTGCCGCCGGTCAGGGTGAACACCAGGATGGCGCTCGCTTCCAGCAGCTCGACCATGCGGTTGGCGGAATAGGAAACACCGAGCGGGATGGAGGGGTCTCCCTTCTCAAAATACCAGCTCCAGGGCGGGATGTGCTGGGTCTGTTTCTGGTGCGCTTCGGTCTTGAGCGCCGTTTCCACCATCACCTCCACCGCGGCTCTCGGGTGCTTGCCCACCGCCGTTTCCGCCGACAGCATGATGGCGTCGGCGCAGAACATGACCGAGTTGGAGATGTCGGAGACTTCCGCCCGGGTGGGCCGGGCGTTTTCGATCATCGATTCCAGCATCTGCGTCGCGACAATGACCGGCTTGGACTGATGCGTGCATTCTTTGAGGATGCGCTGCTGCACCACCGGGACCTCGGCGATGGGGATTTCGATTCCCAGATCGCCGCGCGCCACCATCACCGCGTCGGCTTCCTTGACGATTTCTTCCAGGTTGGCCACCGCCTGCTTGCGTTCGATTTTGGCGATGATGTCCACATCCTTGCCCTCCGCCTCGATCAGCCGCCTGAGCTGGCGGATGTCTTTCGCGGAACCGGCGAACGACAGGGCGACGAAATCCACGCCCGCTTTCAGTCCGAATTTGAGATCCTGTTTGTCCTTGCGCGTCAGCGCGCTGACCTGAATGACCGAGTCGGGCAGATTGACGCCTTTGTGGTCGGATAAGATGCCGCCGTGGCGCACCACGACGTGAACGCGGGAACCGGACACCTTGCCAACCTGGACGGATATGTTGCCATCGTCCATGAACACCATGTCGCCTTTGCGCACCTCCTGGTGGAACTTGGCGTACTGCACCGGAATGACGGCGGCTGTGCCCTGCACTTTTTCCGTGGTCATCACCAGCTTCTGCCCGTTGTGCAGGTGAATGGCCCCGCCCTCGAATTTGCCAACGCGGATCTTGGGGCCCTGCAGATCGAGCAGGATGCCGACAAACTGGCCCAGCTCGCTTTCCGCGTCGCGGATCCACCCGATCCACTGCTGCACCTGTTCGTGCTTGCCATGCGACAGGTTGAGGCGGAACAGGTCCACGCCGGAACGGACGAGTTTTTTGATGCCGCTTTTCGTGCCGCTGGCGGGGCCCAGCGTGGCGATGATTTTGGTGAGGCGGACCATGGAAGTATCCTTTGGGAAAGGGAGTGGTCGAAACCCGGGACCGGTGTGGACGAACCGCCGGTTCAGGGAATTTTTCGAAACGGGATCATCAGAAGATCCGTGAACCCCACCTCGCTCGGCTTGCGGAACGCCGAGACGCCGATGTCGATTTCAGGCTGGGGTTTTTTCGCGTTGTGGATGTAGGTGCCCAGCAGGCGGTCCCAGATGGAAAGGTTGAAGCCGTAATTGGAATTGGTTTCGTTCACTTCCACGGAATGGTGGATGCGGTGCATGTCCGGCGTCACGATCAGCCAGCGCAGAACGCGGTCCAGACCCACGGGCAGGTTGATGTTGGAATGGGAAAACATGGCCATGCCGTTCAGGATCGCCTCGAACACCAGCACCGCCAGCGGCGTGGGCCCGAGCGCGAAGATCAGTCCGATCTTGAACAGCATCGATCCCAGGATCTCGACGGGATGAAAACGCAGCCCGGAAGAAACATCGAGATCCAGATCGGAATGGTGCACGATGTGGAAACGCCAGAAAAACGGAATCATGTGCACCACCACGTGCTGAATGTAGATCATCAGGTCCAAAAACACAACCGCAATCACCATCTCCAGAGCGGCGGGCAGCTCCCAGTAATTCAGCACGCCCCAGTTGCGCTCGGCGGCGAAATGCGCGGCGCCCACCGCGGCGGCGCCGAACACCAGACGCACCAGCACGATGTCCAGCCCGGTAATGCCGAGGTTGATGGCGAACCGGCGCGGCTTGGAATCGACTCTCGGGTGGCGCGGCGCGAACTGCTCGATCACGAGCATCAGCGCGAACACACCGATGAAGATGGCGAAACGGATCTGATTGACGTCCATGAATACGAAGACCGAAAAGTTTTACCGGCTATTGCAAATCCAGCACCTGCCAGAGGCTCACGGTTTTGTCGGCGTTTTTTTCCTTGAGCGCCCCGTTCCACAGCGCCACCGCCACGAGCATCGATCCGTCCTGCTCAAACTCGACATCATAGCGGCTCTGCGTCTTGAGTTCCCGCACCATCACCACTTTCCAGACGCCGTTTTCCCACACCCCTTCCCCCCGGATCTGCTGGTCTTCCAGAGACTGCACCCAAAGCGTTCCCATGCCTTCGGCGTTGATCTCTTCAAGCGCCGAGCCGGTGAAGGGGTTGACGGTCGCCAGCGGCTTTTCGCTCGCCGTCCGGGTCGATGCAGGCGTGGTGCGGATCACTGTTTGCGAGACGTCGGCTTTCCAGTGCCAGATGTTCACCGGTTTGCCGTTCGCCCCCATGCCGAAAAACGGCGTGTCGCGGATCGATTCGCCGGCGGCGGCGAACTGCAATGCGGCGGCGTCGAGGTAAAACCGTTGGCCGTCCGCGGCGGTGTCGGGTGTGTCGTCTTGCCACTGCAGGCGAAAGGCGATCGCTGTGCCGTTCTGGATGGACTGCACCTTAAAGCCGGAAACGCGGTGCTTTTTCGTCTTCAGGGAAAACAGCCGCGTGGATTGGGCCGGGACCGTTTCCCACACCGGGTCCAATGGAGAGGTCGCCAGCGCCCCTTCCACCCGATGGCTGGTGAGCGCGCCCGCCGGCGCGGCGGGTTGCCCGGTTCCCTGAAAACCGGCCTTGAGATAATGCACCAGGTGCCAGATCTCGTCGTTGGAAAGGTAGTCGTAGGCGTTCATCGGCGTGCCGTCCATGCCGGTGGTCAGGGTTTTGTGAATGGCGTGCGCGGAGGCGCCGGCCTTGTAGCGGTCCGGACGGCGCAGATCGTACACGCGCGAGGGATGCCCCCAGCTGTCGTTGAGCTCCGCCTCCAGCGGCCCTTCCCGCTCCCCGGCTTTGCCGTGGCAGCGGCCGCAGCGCAGCTCGCGGTACAATTGCTTGCCGTGCGCCACGGAAAAGGAATCCAGCGGCGGCTCCAGTTCGGGGTTGGCGACGAAATCCGGCGTTTCCAGTTCGAAGCGATGCGAAAACGTCTTGATGTATTCCACCAGCGCGCCGATCGACTCGTCCGACAACACGCTGCCCCAGGCCGGCATGGCGGTTCCGGGAATGCCGTTGCGGATGGTGCGGTGCAGATCGCGGTCGAGCGGCAGGTTGTTGGTGCGGGTCGAACGGATTTTGAACAACCCCATGCTCAGGTCGCGGGGACGCGGCGACAGGTAATACGAAATCCGGCCGTTGCCCTGCCCCGTCTTGCCGTGGCAATGGGCGCAGAACCTCAGGTAATGCACGCGGCCGCGTTCCAGCCGGGCGCGCCGTTTCTCGACCAGCGAACCCTGATCGGGAAACGGTTCGGTGGCCTCGATCATGCGCTCGATGGTGCGGGATTCGATGGCCCATGCAAACCCCTGGCCCATGCAGGCGAACGCCATCAACAGCGCCTGCGCTGCGGCGAGAACGGGACCGGCCTTGATATTAAGCGGTCGGCGCGTTTCCATGCCCCCATTCTTACTGAATCGGCAGGGGTTGTAAAGCGGGAATCCCCTCATAAGCCGGGGCCGGCCCCTTTCAGGATGGGTCGGCGTTCTCTCTTTTTTCTTTTTTCTGCTTGTCGCGCAGCGCTTTGCGTTTCGCCTGATCCTGGCGGACCAGGATGATGGCGCCCTCCGCCATCAGCCCGAGAAACCAAACGGTGGTGAACACGATGATCCACAAAAAGATGATGTTGAACCAGTATTGAAACGGCGTGTAGTCGGTGGACATATGGATCAGTGCCCGGATCTCCTCGCGCTTGATCTCGTTGGAGGTGAGGTATTTCGCGTAAAACGGGTGCTGCTTTTTCATTGCGAACGCCTTCTGCTCTTCACGGGGAAGCTTGATGAACTTGGTCACCTCCATGATGTTTTCCTTGAAGAACAGACGCATGTTGCGCATTTCCGGCGAGTCCGGCGGGTTCAGCCAGGCGTACCAAATGGTGAGCACGGTGGACAAAATAAGGGATGACCACAAGGAAATTTTTCGGTATAAATTTTCTTTCTTATCATCCCGAAATTCTTCGGCGGCAGTGGGTTCCATATCTGCTGTGTCCCTGTCTCTAGGAGAAGATAATACGGCGGCGGTTTCGACCGCTTGAAATTTTTATGTTTAATCCTTTTTGGGGCGCATTGTCAACCCAAACAGGATCTTTCAGGGCACCCCGGACAGATGGAACTCCCGTTCCCGCTCGCAACGCACCCAGGGAATTCCGGACCGACGATTCCCGCAACCCAAGACGCGCCGCATGGACGATCGACCGCAGCAAACCGGTTTTCGCACCGGCTACATTCGACTGCTGAAAGGCAACAAACCGTTTCGCCACCTGTGGTACGGGCAGGTGATTTCGGAGCTCGGAGACTGGCTCAACAGCCTCGCCATCTACGCGCTGATCCTGAAAATGGGCGGCTCGGGCACGGCGATGGCGGGCGCCATGGTCGCAAAACTGCTGCCCATTTTTTTCGTGAGCCCGGTCGCCGGGGTGATGATCGACCGCTTCCCGCGCAAAACGGTGATGATCGTCAGCGACGTGCTGCGCTTCGTCGTGGTGCTGGGGTTCCTGCTGGTGGGCGGCCAGGAGGATCTGTGGCTGCTGTACACGCTGGTGGTCGTCGAGATCTCGCTGGCGGGCTTTTTCGAACCGGCGCGCAGCGCCATCATCCCCTCCCTCGTGCCCACCAAAGATCTGGTGACCGCCAACGCGCTCAGCGGATCGACCTGGTCGGTGATGCTGGCTTTCGGCGCGGCGCTGGGCGGCGTGGTGGTGAGCCTGCTGGGAATCCGCGCGGCGTTCATCCTGGATGCGGTGACGTTTCTTTTTTCCGCCTGGTTCATCGCCCGCATTCCCAAAGCCGCCGACGCCGCGCGCAAGGAAGGGGAAGGCAGCGAAGGCAGCGGCTGGGACAAACTCATCGAAGGGGCGCGCTATATCGTGGTACGGCCGGTCATTTTGGCGCTCACGCTGATCAAATCCGGCCTCGCCGTGTCGGGCGGCGCCATGACGCTGATCCCGCTTTTCGCCAACCGGCTGTTTTCCAGCGCCTCCGCCATCTCGATGAGCATCGGGGTCATGTACTCGGCGCGCGGCATCGGCGCTGCATTCGGGCCGATTCTGGTGAAACATTTTTTCGGGGAATCCTCGCGCGTGCTCCGGATCTCCATTTTCGTGTGTTTTCTTTTGAGTTCTGCATCTTATATTCTGTTCGCGCAGTCCAACTCTTTGTTCACTGCCTGCATGGGAATCGGGCTCGCCACGTTTTTCGGCTCAGTCATCTGGGTGTTCAGTTCCTCGCTCATTCACCTGGAAGCGGATGAACGGTTTCTCGGCCGGGTTTTCAGCACGGAAATGGGTCTGCTGACCCTGGTCATGGGGTTGAGCAACTGGGGTGTGGGCTATGCGGTGGACCACCTGTCGCTGTCCCTCAACGCGGTGACGTTGTGGATGGCGGGGCTGTTGACCGTTCCGGGACTTGTGTGGGGCGGTTTCATCAGCCTCGAGCGCGGCCGGCTCAAACCGGGCCCCTGCCTGGCGCCGGAGTGCCCGGTGGACGCCAGCGGGTTCAACCCGTTGCCCGTCAAACCGCAACTGAAAACGGCTGCCAAGAAGGATACCGCCTGACGGGCTGCGCTTCACTCCGCCTGTTGAATGATGAAATGCTCGGCGAGGGATTTGCCGATGTCGAAATGGTGCAGGACGGACGCGGCGTCGTCCCGCTGACGCGCGTTGAGGTAGGCGGCTTGCACGTGACCGCCCTCTCCCAGCGCGTGCAGCACGCCCACGGAAACCAGGCTGGTCGCCAGATCCGGAGACAGGGAATAATCCACGATCAGGGCTTTCATGTGCCGTTGTTCTTCATCGTTGAGGGTGCGGTACTTGGCGACCAGTTGCACCATGTTCTCCTCGCCGTAGAGATTGGCGTAACCGGAACCGATCACGGGTTCGTGATAGAGACTCAGGATCTGCGCTTCCAGTTGCGGTCGGTCCATGGTGGATGGCGCGCTCATCCCTAAGCGGGACGGGACTCGGCGTATGAGGGACGCATCGTTCGTTTGCGGCGGGGAATCACAACCGGGCCGCCGCATCCGCACTCGACGGACTCTCTTCGGCGTTTGCGGCGGGACCGTTGTCCGCCCAATAGGTTTCGAACTCTTCCATGTAGGCGAGCTTGGTAAAGTCCTGCATGCGGTCCAGGAACACGATGCCGTTGAGATGATCGATCTCGTGCTGCAACACGATGGCCAAAAATCCCTTCGCCTCGATCACCAATTTTTTCCCGTTGCGGTCGTGGGCTTCCACCGTCACTTCACGCGAGCGGGGAACGTAGCCCCTGAAATCGATCAGGCTGAGACAGCTCTCCCACCCCATGACCGTTTCCTCGCTGTAATGGGTGATCTTCGGGTTGACCAGCACCGTCAAGGGGATCGGAGGTCTTCCCGGATAGCGCTTGTTGTCCGCGCACTCCAGCACCACGATCTGCACGGAGCGGGACACCTGCGGCGCCGCGAGGCCCACCCCGCCTTCCTCGTGCATGGTCTCGATCATGGCGTCGATGAAAACCTGGATCTCACTGTCGGGGTCGTTGAGCGCCGCTAAATCCACTGGCCTGGATTTCTGCCGCAGTATCGGATTCCCCAGCCGGGCCACTTTCAATGCCGCCATGTTCGCGTTCCTTTCAATGGTTTTTTGCCGCCCATAAAAACGCAACGCCGCTGCGGGTTTGCCCTCGCATGCGATCGGATCGGTGTTAAATTAAAAGTAAATTGCATTCCGGTTGCGTGGCCTGCGCCGCAACACTTGCTTTAAAAGGGCTTTCACGGTTTATTGTAACACAGCGGCGCGCGCGACTGCATAAAATCGGGCTCTCAAGGCCCTACCGCCGGGAAAGCCGCGGTTTTTTTGATTGACTTTTAAACGTGTTTTTTTATAATGCACGCGCCGGAATAACAATATTCATGAAAGGAGGGGATGGTCTTTGACAAAAGATGAACTGATAGCCAGCGTGATCAAAACATGTAAGGATCCAAATCTTTCCAAAAGATTGACGAACGATGTCCTTGATGCTGCTTTTGAGAATATAACCAAAGCCATCAAAAAGGAGAAACGCTTTGCCTACCCGGGATTCGGCACTTTCACAGTGCGAAGCCGGAAAGCCCGCAAAGGGCGCAATCCTCAAACCGGTGAGGAAATCAAAATCAAGGCAAGCAAAACGGTAGGCTTCAAGCCTGCTCCCACCCTTAAGAGCTCCTTGTAACGCATTCGCCTGTTCGCAGGCCGTGGAAAAAACCGCCTCCCTCCCGGAGGCGGTTTTTTTTATGGAATTTTTTACGGGAAGCGGGTCTGAACTTCAGGGAGCGATCAGGCTGAACTCGATTTCATTCGCCTTGAGATCGCGCGACAGCCGAGCGGCGTCTTTCTCTTTGGCGAACGCCCCGAGCAGAACACGGAAGCGGGTCCGGGAAAAATCCTCATCGCTGGTGGTGAACAGAAACGGCGACAACCCCAGCGAACGCAGGGCGTCAATTTTTTCCTGCGCCTGTTCTTCCGCATCGTACTCGCCCGCCATGAGCGTGTAGGGATAGCGCACGGGAACCGCGAAACGCGCGATGGGCAGCCGTTTCAACTCGCGCGCCACATCCTTCGCCAGCGCTTCATCGAAAAAGCGTCCCACATACACGCGGAAGATTTTCCGTTTGCGTGAAATGTACACAGGCGTGGAATAGGCATTGAACCCCTTGTTGCGCAGCTCGTTGATCGCCTGGGTCGCCATGCGGTAATCCATGTGACTGGAAGCGTGGATGACGTACGCCGACTCCAATGGACGCTCCCTGGCGAAGATCGCTTCGCTGGCTTCCTCGGCTTCTTCAAGCGGCGCATCGAGGGACGCGGGTGTGGCGGACATCTGCGCGAACGGCACGAAGGCGGCCTTCTCCTGATACTCTTTCACGCGGAAACGTTCGTTGCGGATTTTCCATTCGGCGTCTTCCCAAACGATGCCGATGTCCTTGCGGCCGAAGCTTTCCATTTTTTTGGAGGAAAAACTCTGATCGAAGGAGACGATCGGGTCGCCGGCTTTCTGGACCAGGATGGCGCGGTGAGCGCGGATGCGCACGTCCTGATGGCGCTTGAACATGCGCCGCTTCAAGGCGTGAATGCCGCCGCCTGCGGACGCCAGCAGCGCCCGCTCGGAAAACCGGCCCATGTGGCCGTCGAGGTCCCCCGCCTCCCAGGTCTGTTTCCACTCCTTGAGCATTTCAAAGATCTGCAGTTTGTCGCGGGCGTTTTCCGAGGGCATGCGGTTTTCCTGCGACGTCGTGTCCAC
Source organism: Nitrospinales bacterium (assembly GCA_965223345.1). Taxonomy (GTDB): domain Bacteria; phylum Nitrospinota; class Nitrospinia; order Nitrospinales; family VA-1; genus CBDCWG01. The sequence goes on along the minus strand of CBDCWG010000001.1, from coordinate 123,114 downwards.
GTCATCATCGGCGCCCAGAGGCGTGGAAAACCGCTGCCGGATCACTTTCCACTCCTGCCACTGGCTCTCGATCAAATTGCGCGCTTCATCCCTATCGACCTCGGCCAGCCGTTGTTCCAGCTTCTCGAGGTTCAGCCGGCTGCCCTGCCGCAGGCCGTTCATGTTGCCGAACACAAAACTGTCCGGGTTGTCGAGCCAAACCGCCACCACGAACCGGTTGGCGTCGGCGCGCGCGACTCCGAGGTTTTTCGAGATGGAAAACAGACTTTCCCCTCTCTGCAGGGGACCGTAATGCGCCGAGCCCAGCCCGCCGGCCATGGCCGCGTCGTCGCCGCGGGTGGACACGCTCCCCGCTTCCGCTTCGACGCTGGCAGGCGGCAGGGACGGTTCGGTTGGCTCCGGGGTTTCTTCTTCGGGCGGTTCGCTCTGCACGTTCTCGGCGACCTCAACCGGCGCGGCATCCTGCGGTTCGGATTCTTCCGGTTCGAACGGCGGCGGTTCCGGTGCGACGCGTTTTCTCGCCCAGCGCGCGGAACGGATCGGGCTGTCCGGCTCGCGTTTTCCCATCAAGGGAGACGGGGGCTTGGACTGCGACGCCGCAGCGGAAACCGGCGGCGAAGCCGGCGCGTCGGTGGCATCCGGATCGCCTGCGGAAGCTTGGGAGTCCGCCGCTTCGCTCTCGGCTTCCTTTTTCCCGGAAGCCGCGGCCAGCGAGTCCGAACCGGCCTCCCCGCCCTGCAAAAGATCCACAGGCTCCGAGGTGGGTGGCGCGGACTGGCTCTTTTTTCGTCCTTTGACGTTGAGGGCGAGGCTCTGTCTGAAATCCACGGTGACCAGGTAGTTTTCGATCACCGTTCCGCCATCGTGGGTTCCCCGCATGACCAGGTTGAACGAGGGATAAAACAGCGGCCGTTTGGAAACGACGCGGATGACTTTGCGGCCGCCCTGCAACTGAACCGTTTTTTCGATGACCAGATTGTCGATGATGCGGGGCCGGTTGAGCTCCAGCCTGCGGTAATCCTCCTCGCTGCCGATCTGGACATCCACCTTGCCCTCGCCCTCGAGGATCAGATCGAGCTCGGCGTTGAAACGCTCGCCGAAATTGCTCTGTATGTCGATGTCGCCGAAAGAAAATGCCGAGACGTTTGCGGGCAGGACCGCGCACAGCATCCAGAAAGCGAAGAGAAAAACAAGAACCGGGGTGTGTCCCCTGTTGTGGATGGCGGGTTCGTTGGAAGAAACGCAAAATGGAAAAGTCATTGTGTTCATCGCATCGCGTGCAAGCCGGTGCATGCTGGTTTTCCTTTTATTCCGATTTTTTCCTCTGAACTTTGTTTGCCTTTTCGAATCCCCGGTACGCGCCCTTGTTGGCTTTCGCGGGGTAACGGGTTTTGCGGTCGTAGCGGTTTCTCACCCAGTCCTTCTCTAGATAGTGACAGGAACGGCACTGGCGTGCGCGCTTGAAAAAGGGCCTGCGGTAAGCTTCGCGCATCGAGGCGATGTGATCGTCGGGTTCGAAGTTTTTGTGAATGTGACAGCTTTTGCAGTACTCATTGATGATCTTGTTGTTTTTTTCGACGGAGTAGTCGCCGTGAAACGCATTTTCCAACTGTCTATCGGCACAACCGCTCCCAAAAAGAAGCAGCCAAACGACAAAAATCATTCCCGGGGCGGTGCGAAGGAAAGGATTCCCGGCCCCTTGTGCAGGAGAAGACGCAGAATGTTCTGTGAGCCGCGCTGTGTGCATTCTCATACCCTCAAGCGATCTCAAACCGGTACGTTGGCGCGGGTTTTCTGCGTTTGTTCCCAAACCCCTCGACGATGGGCGTCCGCGCCCGTGAAGGCGCGATTGAAACTGTCTTTCCATTGTTTCATGGAGTGCGTGCGCTGACAATAAAAATCGAAAATTCAATCTAGATGGGCCGGGACTTGATGCGTTCGTAGTGATTCAGCACCTTTTGCGAATACTTCTTGGGCTGGATGCCCTTTTTCAAATACCGGGTCAGTTTGGTGGGACCGTAGTTGTACGCTTCCAACGCCAGCGAAATGTCTCCGAAACGGCGGATCAGTTTGTTCAGATAAAATGCGCCGAGCGCGATGTTGCTGGCCGGATCGAATAACGTGTGGTGGCCTTTCCATTCGAGCTTGGTTTCGGCGGCGAGCGCCACGCCGGTGTTCGGCCGGATCTGCATCAAACCCAGGGCGCCGCGTTTGGACTTCGCCCGGTTGTCGAAAGAACTTTCGGTGACGATGAGCGCGGTCAGGAACAAGGGGTCGTGGCCGTATTTTTTGCTCTCCCGCATGATGTGGCCGGAGATTTTTTTGCGGGTTTTGGGCTTCAAATCGGTCTTGTATTCCGCGATCAGCCGGACGATCTTCTCTTTAACGCTTTTTTCTTTTTTGAGGGCCAGCGCTTTGCGGATCGCTTCCTGCTCTAAAAAAGCGCTTTCCTGAAAATGATACAGGGAGGAGGAATACGGCGACAGGCCTTTCACGGCGTGCGTCGTCTCGCCGGTGAAATGCCCCACCAGGGTGAGCACGAGCAGGATCGGCACAATCAATGCGTGAATTTTTGTCAATTTCATGGCCTCGCTCCGCACAAGCGGCGGTCCGCTCGCAGTGAAAACCGAATCCGATGTTCGACCTCTTTGCGGTGGGAGACACCGCCTGTTCTTCGCTGTAATGATATCGCAGAATCGATTTTTCTTCGTGATTATAGAGGAAGGGCGAAGGGTTGTCAATTTCCTAGTGATCTTAATAACAAGGGCTTATCCATCATCCCTGAAGCCCTGTGAGCCAGGATTGGGTTGCTATTTATGGTTTTTGCCATATAATGGGACGGGGTTTCTAACCTACTAATAAACAAATTGTTATGAAGATTGTTTGCCCGAACTGTCAAACGGCTTACGATGTTGACCTTCCGTCCGGGGCACAGAAAAAGATCACGGCACGGTGCGTCCGCTGCAAAAGCCTCTTCCGGGTGAACCGTTCCGCCGCTCCGATGGAGGCGGAACGGGCCGCACAGCCGGAGCCCCCCGATCGGCAGCCGGAAAACGCGGCCGCGATCGAGGATGAACCTTTCCAGGAAGAAACCGCCTTCAACCCCGCCAATGGAAACGATTCTCAATCGTTTTTCACCGACGAAGACGAGGAGGAAGACCTCAACGATTTTCTCGATCGTTTCGGCGACAGCGAAACGGACAACGGCGACAGCATCCCGAAAATTTTTGAAGACACCGCCGCCCCCCCGCAGAACGGCGATTCCCACGACGAGAGCCCGGCGGACCCGCCGCAGGCGGCTGAGGAATTCTCCAACGAAGATCTAGACAGCCTGCTCGACGCCATCATCAGCGAGGAACTGGAAACCCCGCTGAGCGAATCCACCGAAACCGCGCCCGCCGCTCAAGAACCCCCCGACCCGGAAAGCATCGACGATCTTTTGAACGATCTCATTGCGGAAGAGGACAGCGATTTCACCGGGGAAACCAGCAAACCCGTCCCGGAAACGGCGACAGAGGAAACCGAACTCGAAGACACGGCCCCTGCCGAACAGGAAGAAGCCGCCGCGGCATTCACCGGTCCCGATCTCGAAGAAGCGACCGCCGACAGTTTCGATGAGCTGTTGGATGAGGAGCCGGAGACTGAGCCTGTGAGCGAAGAAACCGCCGATGCGCCGCCGGAACACGCCGACTCCGAAATCGCCGACTCTAAAGCCGATTCTAAGGAGGAGGACGATCCGGCGGAAGCGCTCGCCGCCGCCTTCGCCGAACAGGAAGAGGAAGACGCCGCTTTGGAGGAGACGAAACAGGAGGAACCTCCCGCCGCGGAAACACAGGAAGCCGAAGAACCGGCGAGCGAAGACGCCGGGCCGGCCGAGGAAACGTCAGAAGCCGCAGAACCGGCAGCGGATGCGGCCGAGACCGAGAACGAAGAGGAAATGAGCGATGAGGACCTGTGGGCCCAGGCCTTCGCCGATCAGGAGGCCACCGAGCAGGCCGAAACGCAGCCCGAGGAAGCCGCAGAACCGACCGCTGATTCGGCCGAGCCCGCGGCCGAAACCGAAAACGAAGAGGAAATGAGCGACGAGGACCTGTGGGCGCAGGCTTTCGCCGATCAGGAAGCCACCGAACAGGCGGAAACGCAGCCCGAGGAAACCGAACAAGCCGCAGAACCCGCAGCCGAAGCGGCCGAGCCCGCGGCCGAGACCGAAAACGAAGAGGAAATGAGCGACGAGGACCTGTGGGCGCAGGCTTTCGCCGACCAGGAAGCCACCGAGCAGGCGGATGCGCAGCCCGAGGAAACCGAACAAGCCGCAGAACCCGCAGCCGAAGCGACCCAGCCCGCAGCCGAGGCAGAAACCTCAGAAGAGGACGAACAGCCGGAAGCCACCGAAGCGGCAGACACCGAAGAGGAAGAAGATGCGGAGTCCGACGATTTCGACGCCATCGGTGCGGAAGACGAGGAAGGCGGCAAACAAGACGACGGCGACTGGGACGAGATGCAGGAGGGCTACGACCAGTACGACGACGATGACGACGAGATCGAAGACATCAAGCCGCGCGGCAAACGCATCGGTCCTTTCACGCTTCCCGCCACCAAAACGGGCAAGATGATCCTCGCCGGCAGCGTCGTGGCCCTCCTCCTGACCGCAGGCGGCGGGTATTTTGTGCTGCAGACGCTGGCGCCGTCGGAACTGACGCAGATGGGAAAAGAAAGCGCCGCGGTGCCGGACGGCCTGACGCCGAAAACCGACGCCGCCTTGACCGATCCCGCCGAAACGGCAGACACGGACCCCGCCCCGCAACCGGCAGCGGGTGCGCCCGCACCGGATCCGGCGGAGGTCCCGGGCGTCGCGGAAACCGCCCCGGCGGCATCCAGCCCCGCAGCGGCTCCCGAGCCCGAACCGGAACTCAATCCCGCTCTGCTCGCCGCGCTCGCGCCGAAGGACAACGCGGTGCAGATCAACACCATCCTGCCGGTGGCCTACAACGTCAACGACATCCGCGTTCTCAGCTTCGAGCTGGAAATGGAGCTTTCCGACGCGCGCAGCGCCAAGGTGGTGCGCGAGGCGCTGCCCCTGTTTGAAAAGATCACCATCAACACGGTTGAGAAATTACTCGAAAAAAAGTTCTTCAACGACGTGCTCTACGTGAAGGAAAAACTCAAAAAAGACCTGCGCACCAACTTCAACAAGACCATCGAAGGCGGCGGGCGGGTGAAAAATATCGATTTCAAAAACTTCACCATTCAATGACGGTGTGAACCGTTCCCACCGCCGCAAACGCACCCCCCTCCCCGCTCCGAAACAACCCCATCGTTTACGCAGCCTGTGGCGCAAACCGAATCAGACGTTTTCCTCTTCGGCGCTTTTTTTCGCAAGCGGATGACGGTCGAGGTGGTCCTTGACCGCATACAGCAGCTCGTCGATGCCTTCGCCGGTGACGGAGGAGATGGCGCGAAAGCCCGGATCGATCGCTTTGAAGCGCGGCGACAGGGCCTCGAACCTTTCCCGCGCTTCGGGGTGGTCCACCTTGCTCGCCACCAGGATCTGCGGTTTGGCGTACAGGTCGGCGCTGAACTTTTCCAGCTCGGTTTGCAGTTTGCGGTAATTGTCCATGGGATCGCCCTCGCTCTCCGCGGAAAAATCCAGCAGGTGGATCAGCAGACGCGAGCGTTCGATGTGCTTGAGAAACCGGATGCCGAGCCCCTTGCCGGTGTGCGCGCCTTCGATGAGGCCGGGGATGTCCGCGGCGACGAAGGAGGAATATGCGCCCACGCGCACCAGCCCCAGTTGCGGGACCAACGTTGTGAACGGGTAGTTGGCGATCTTGGGCCGGGCGTTGGAGATTTTCGCGATCAGGGTGGATTTGCCCGCATTGGGGAATCCGATGATGGCCACGTCCGCGAGCAGCTTGAGCTCCAGCATCAGGTTTTTCTTTTCGCCGGGCTCGCCCTTCTGGAAGGTGCGCGGTGCGCGGTTGGTGGAGGATTTGAATTTGGCGTTGCCGAAACCGCCGCGGCCGCCGCGGGCCACGGTGAACGTCATGCCCTCTGCGTCGAGGTCTTTCAGGATCTCGCCTGTGTCGAGGTCTTTGACCAGGGTGCCGACGGGCAAGGGAATGATGCGGGTTTTGCCGCTTTTTCCGGTCATGTCCTTGCCGCGGCCCGGCTGGCCGTTTTCGCCGCGGCAGGTCTTCTGGTAGCGCAGATCGACCAGGGTGGTGAGCCGGGAATCGGTGGCGAGCACGATGTCCGCGCCCTTGCCGCCGTCGCCGCCGTCGGGACCGCCGAGCGGAACGAACTTTTCCCGGCGGAAGCTGGCGCAACCGTCGCCGCCGTCGCCGGCCTCAACTGTGATGGTCACCTGATCGACAAACATGGGAATGTAAGCTTTACGATGGAGATGGTATTCGGGATTTCGGCGGGTCGGAAGCCGGCGGACCGGGCGGGCGGAGCCGTCAAACGCAGGAGGGGGTTCTCCCCGGATGACGGGGAGGAAGGCGACTCAGTCGGCGGCGGGGTAAACGCTCACCTTTTTCTTCTTGCGGGTCAAATGCTCGAATTTGACGACGCCGGGGATTTTGGAATAGATCGTGTAATCGCTTCCCAGCCCCACGTTGTGCCCCGGATGGATGTGAGTGCCGCGCTGCCGCACCAGGATGTCTCCGGATTTGACCACCTGACCGCCGTAGCGTTTGACGCCGAGGCGTTTGCCGATGCTGTCCCTGCCGTTGGAGGTGCTTCCCTGCCCTTTTTTGTGTGCCATGGGTTTCCTATGCCTTCGAAATATCCGTTATTTTAAGCCGTGTGTACAACTGCCGGTGCCCGTTCTTGCGCCGGTAGTTTTTGCGGCGCTTTTTCTTGAACACGATGATCTTTTTGCCTTTCAACTGCTCGGCGACCTCGCAGGTGACGGTGCAGCCATCGAGAAAAGGCGCGCCGGTCTGGCAGTCCTCGCCCTCGCCCACCATCAGCACCTTGTCCAGCACCACGGTGGCGCCCAGATCCTGATCGATCTTTTCGACCTGGATCACATCTCCTTTTGAAACTTTATACTGCTTTCCGCCTGATGCGACGACCGCGAACATAGCTGGGTTCTCCTGCAAGGGACTGCTAAAAAATCAGTGGTTTGAGTTTGGAATCTTCCGGGTTGGAAGGTGATGCCCTGGATGCAAACGGCTATGGTAAAAAATTTCTCCGCCGCTGTCAACCATTTCGCATTTCCCCTTGCGATAAGGGTTTCGGCGCTCCGCCGCCGGACCGGGGAACCCTTGCGACGCTTGCATCCTTTACGGGATATGTCATAGAATCTTGATTTTATTGTACAAAGTGGTATATAAGGGATTCCTTCAGAATCTTCAGACACGCAGGCATTTCCCCATGTCCTTGAAAGACAAGGAAAAATGGAACAGCAAATATCAGGGGTCCGAATTCATCGGCGGCAGGGAGCCTTCGGACTGGTTGAAGGACAACGCGGACCTGCTCACAGGCGAAGGACGGGCGCTGGACCTCGCCGCCGGCGAGGGGCGCAACGCGGTGTTCCTGGCCGGACTGGGATACGACGTGCTGGCTCTCGACATCGCGGAGGCGGGGCTGGAAAAGGCGCGCCGACTGGCGGCGGAGAAAAACACCCGCATCGAGACGCAGGCCGTGGATCTGGACACGTTTTCCTGGGAGATCGGCGAATTCGACGTGCTGGTCTGCTTCAATTTTCTCGACCGCAGGCTGTTCGGCCGCATCCGCGATGCGGTGAAGCCGGGCGGCCTGGTGTTTTACGAAACGTTCACCCTCAATTATCTGAAATACAGCAATTTCAGGGAGGAGTGGGTGCTTTCTCATCATGAACTGTTAAGAGAGTTTAACAATTTCAGGATTCTGCGGTACCGTGATGTGGACGCGGATGAAAAAGCCTTCGCTTCGATCGTGGCCCGCAAGGAAACGAACTAACTTGTGATCGCTCTCAATCAAAGTCCATTCAGGAGCCTCGTGTACGGGGTTCTGATGTTGCTGGTACTTTCCGCGCTTTTCTTTGCGGGCTGTGGCACCGCCTCCAAGGAAAGGAAGCTGGAAAAGCAAGGCCTGACCCTGATCTACCGCTCGAAAATGGAAACCGACGCGGAAATCGGCAAAAAACGCCTCACCCACCCGGTGCGCATCTCGGAAGCCGATTTCACCAACCACCTGCTCTCGTTGCGATACGAGGAACTGTCGCTGTTGGGAAGCAAAAAATACGTGTTTCCGCTGGAGGGCATGCCGGAAGTGGCCCGCCTGATGACGAAAGCGCTCAACCGCCTGACGCCGGACAACGTTCTGGTGTTCGAGCAGGACACGCCGAAGGGAAAGACGGCCGGGATGATCTTTTCCGCCGGCAACCGGCTGCATTTCAAGTTCGACAAGATCAAAGGCAGCGAGTTCGCCAGTTCCTCGTTTTCCGGCTGGGGGGGCTCCACCTGGCGTCTGGCGCCGGTGAAGGGACAGGGTTACTACACGCTCAAGAAAATCATCGGCAGCAACACGTATGAGAACTGGATCGTATCGGAAATGAAACTGCCGCAAAAGGCGCGCCGGCGGATGAAAAAACCATCCCGCCCCAGGCCGCCTCCGGCTTCCGTGGATTCGGCTCCAAGATCCGTTCCCAATTCAGTGAATGGAAAAAATCAGGACCTGGAGAAAAAGCTCCAGTTTCTCAAGGATCTCAAGGAAAAGCAGTTGATCGACGAGGAGGAATTCGAACGAAAAAGGAAAGAACTGCTGGACACCTACCTCTGACCCCACCTCACAAATCACTTTAACCAAGACCGATCCGGTCTTTATTTCAATGGAACTTACTCGACCGGAGCGTTCGCCGGTTCCGCGGCGCTCAGCCCTTTTTGCTTTTCTCCACTTCCTTTGACAGGATCTCGTCGATCTTGTCCATCAGATCGTTTCGCTCCTGGTTGGTGGTGTCGATCTTGCGCTTGAACCGGACGATGTCGGCGTCCGGCAGGTCGGTGCGGCGCACTTCATCCTCGAGATGCCAGCAGCGGATGTTGCGCAGCGCCAGCTCGCTGATGGCGAGGCCGAGTTGTCGGATATGATCGGAGGGCTTGACGTTTTTGTTGTCGTAGAGCTTGACCTTCTCATCGCGCAGCGTGACTTTGCCCGCAAGCGCGGCGGCGAAGTAACCGTTGATCTCGTCCATCAGGTCCTGGCTCTGTTTGACGACCAGCTCGCGTTTGGCCTGAAGGGCGGCCTTTTCCGGGTCGGACGCCTGTCTGGCCTCGATCGCTTCGTCCAGATGCCAGAGCCTCAGGTTTTTGATCGAAAGCTTGTCCACCAGGCTGCCCAGCGTCTCTGCCATAGATTTCCTTTCTTATAAGTGAGCCTGCGGTTCTGCGGCCGCCTCAACGGACCCGGAGACAGTAGATGCCGTCCCGCACCGTCAGCATGACCGGTTCGACGCGCTCGTCCTTGATGATCCGGTCGTTGAAATCGCGGATGGCTCTGTCGGTGGCATCCTGAGGATTCAGCACCCGGCCGCTCCACAGCACGTTGTCCACCACGATCAGCCCGCCCGGACGCATCATGGGGAGGATGGCCTCATAGTAGTTCAGATAATTTTCCTTGTCCGCATCGATGAAGGCCATGTCGAAGGGACCGGAAATGGATTTGAGCGATTCGAGCGCCAGGCCGCCTTTTAATATGATCTTCCTGCCGTGCTCGCTCTCGGCGAAGAACCGCCGGGCGAATTCGATGGCCACCGGATCGTTGTCGCAGGTGATCAGGGTCCCGTTGTCGGGCAGTCCCTCCGCCATGGACAGGGCACTGTAACCGGAGAAGGTGCCGATTTCAAGGATGCGCCGCGCCTGCACCAGCTGCGCCAGCAGCTTGAGGAAGCGCCCTTCGATGCGGCCGGTGATCATCTGCGGGATCTCCAGCTTGTCGTAGGTTTCCTCTTCCAGTTTCTTAAGCAGCTCCCCCTCGCTCTGGGTGTGCTGACGCGCGTAGGTTTCGATTTCTTCGGCTATAAAATCCATGCTTCGCTTCCTCCCTTGTTCTTAATAAGCCACGATAACGGGGTCCAGCCGCCGCCAGGCGTACCAGGTGGCCACCGTTTCCAGTGGATGCCAACTCTTTCCCAGGGCGTGCATTTTTTTGACCGTGGGCAGGCGCTTCATGCCATACAGTTTCTGGATGCCCTTTTGCAGACCCAGGTCGGTGACGGGCAGGACATCCATGCGGTTGAGTGAAAAGATGAGAAACATTTCCGCCGTCCAGCGGCCGATGCCGTGTACCTGGGTCAACTGGCCGATCACCTCCTCGTTGGACAGGTGGGCCAGCTGGCGGGGGCGGATGGCGCCATCGAGAAAATGGTCGCTGAGACTGTGCATGTAGTTGGCCTTCTGCCGGGACAACCCCGCCTGCTGCAGCACTCCCGCGTCGAGGCGGCGCACCCGCTCGGGATTGGGGGCCTTGCCGTCGAACAGGCCTTCGAAGCGGCGGGTGATGGAGCGGGCGGCTTTGGTCGAGATCTGCTGGGCGATGATGGCCTTGCACAGGAAGATGAAATATTTGCGGGTCGGCTTCAGCGGGCACGGCCCGATCTCGCGGATGACCGCGGCGATGACGGGATCTTTGGCGTCGAAATGCGTGAGGATCGCTTTTGGGCTGGGAAGGGTTTTGGGTTTCTCCATCGGTCCTTTCCGGCTGGCGCTCACCACCCCACTTGCAGCGCCTTGAGGCGTTTCAGGTTCGGCGAATTGCGAATGAGATCGAGCGCCGGCTTGCTCAATGGGTTGCCGTTGAGATCGAGCGTGAACAGGTTGGAGAGGGCCTGGCACTCGGCCAGCACAGGGGCCGCGCTGTCGTCCAGGCCGTTATCGGCGAGCGACAGCAGCGTGGTGCGGGCGAACAGATCGCTCGCGCACAGGGCCTTGAGCCCCTGAAGGCCGAGGCGGGTGCGCCCGAGATACACTTCCTTGAGGTTTTTCAACGTCGTCGAATAGGCCAGCGCCTGCCCTCCCTGGGGGCCGAGCGGGTTTCCCTTGAGATACAGGAGCTCCAGCCCCTGCAGGGTTTCAGAGCGGGCCAGCGCGTCGATGCCCGCCGGACCGATGCGGTTGCCCTGCAGGTACAGTTTCTTCAGACGCTTCAGATGCGGCGAGGCGGCCAGCACTTCGGCGCCGGCGTCGGTCATGCGGTTGTCGCCCAAAGACAGGGACGTCAGCTTGAACAACGCTGCGGCGGAGGCGATCACGCCGGCTCCGGCGTTTCCCAGATTGTTTTTGTCGAGCTTGAGATCCTTGACCTTGCCAATGCGGGCGTACTCCATGAGGTCCTGCAATTCCTCGAGGATGAGGTCCTTGTCGTTGAGATCGAGCCGGAACTTGGGCTCCTCGCTGCTCTCGGCCTCGGCGTGGATGTCGGCCTCTTTCAGCACCATCGCCGTGTCGTCGCCGGGCTCGTCGGCGAGCAGCGTCATGTTGTTCACAACCAGCGATTCGAACAGCGGGCTCAACATCAGATCCAGCCTTCCTGTTGGAAACGGTCCATGATCTCTCCGGCGGTTTCCGGCGGCCGTTTCAGCGTGGTGTCGAACACCAGGTCCGCCGCAGCGTTGTACCGGGCTTCGCGCTCGGCAAGGATCTTTCTCTGCTCTTCCTCAAAGGTCATGCCCTGTTTGAGCGGCGGCCGGTTGGGATCGTTTTTGATTCGCTTCAGGATGGTTTCGAACGCGGCGGTGAGCAGGACGGTCTTGCCCGCCTGTTTGAGACGGCGGACGTTTTCCTCGTTCAACACCACGCCGCCGCCGCAGTCGATCACGCTGTCGCGGGTGGTTTGCGCGACGCGTTCGACGACCTCCGCTTCCAGCCTGCGGAACGCCTCCCAGCCCTTCTGCTCCACGAGGCGGGGAATCGAGACACCGGCCCGCTCGACGATCTTTTGATCGGTTTTCACGAGTGTCCTGCGCAGTTTGAAAGCCAGGATCCGGGATACGGTGGACTTGCCGGTTCCCCGATACCCAATCAAAACAATGTTCATAATCGATCGATTTCCGGATGTGACATTATCCTAGCACACTGGAGGCAAACCGGGACCTCCGGCGGCGCGGAGCGCAAGCATTTGATTTCCCTTTGCCGAAGCCCCACCGGGAAGCAGGTTAGAATATATTGCGGGGCGATGCAAATGAAACTGGGGCCGCAAAATACCCGGCAAGTCCTTAATTACAATGGTTATTTTGCACATTAGTGGTATACTCGACAGCATTCGGAATAGTTGGATCTCTCTTTCCCTCAATCCTTTGCCGAAAGGACTGAATCGTGAATACAAAAAAAATATGGGTGGTGATGATCGCGGCATTTCTGTTTTCCGGCCTGGTGAACCCGGCCTGGGCGGAGGATGACCCGATAGTGGTGAAATTGAAAGAACTGTGTGAGCAGGGCAATGGCGACGCCTGCTTCCGAATCGGGGAACGGTACCGCACTGTGGAGCTCGACAACAAAACCGCCAAGGACTATCACATGAAAGCCTGCGACGGAGGACACATCACCGGCTGCACGCATGCGGGAATCCTGATTCAGATGACCGGGCAGCAATACAGCAAGCAGTGGAAGCAGGCCGCCAAACTGTTTCAAAAAGGCTGCGATGTGAAATCGGACAAGGCCTGTTTCAACCTGGGCCGCCTCAAATACAAGGAAGGCCGGCAGAAAGCCGCCATCAAATACTGGACGCTCTCCTGCGATTACGGCAATGAGATCGCCTGCCAGAATGTGAAAAAACTGAAAAAATAATCCATGACGCAAAAGCCCAAGAACTGGGAGGAGCTGGTCAACGACGGGGAAAATTACGGCGGCGTGGACCGGGAGCTTTCTCCTGAAGAAAAGGTGGTTTTCGAAAGCATCAAGGACAAAAAGATTCTCAAGATTCAGGACAGCTACGCGTTTTCAAAAACCGGCCAGGCCACTGCGGAACACGGGCTGAAGCTGGCCGAACTGGTCGCCAGATTCGAGCCGCTCAGCACCATCTCCACCCTCATCCTGACGCACAACCACCTGGGTCCGGAAGGGGTGGCCATCCTCTCTAAATCCAAAATCATCCCGAAAGTGGAGTACCTGCATCTGGGTTCCAACCACCTGGGCGACGAAGGCGTTCGCATCATCGCCCAGGCGGACCTGTTTTCGGAAGTGAAGACCCTCAACCTGGAGTGCAACGGCATCGGCGCGGAAGGGGCGAAAGCGCTGGCGGCCTCGCCGGTGTTCACCAAGGTCACCTCGCTCAATCTGGTGGACAACCGTATCGGCGAAGAAGGGGCGCTGGCGCTGGCGGATTCGGACGCGCTGTCCAACCTGACCTACCTCCACCTGGGAGGCAATCGCATCAAATCCGAGGAAGTGAAACGGGCGGTGCGGGAATCGAAAAAACTCTCCAGGCTCGAAACCCTGAAAATATTCTGAGCCCACCGTAAAGCGCAGACGCACCCCGTCACCCGGTCACGGCGATCTTTGCATGCGCTGCTTTCTGTCATGCCGAGTTTTTCGGCACGCTCAACTCTGTCGAAGCACCGTTCGGCATCCTTCGACAGGCTCAGGGTGACACTTGGAGTTTTGCTTTGTCAGTCACCCGGCTCATGCAATGTTCTCAAGGGGAATCGTTCGATTGCCCGGCAATTTCGCCGGCGGCGGGATTTCAGGGATCTTCCGGCCGCAGCAGCTCGGGCCGGGAATAGTTCACGAGACCGGGCGTGGTCTCGACGCCTTCCTGCAGCATCAGGACTTTGAGCTGCGTGAGGGTGCGCGTCTCGTACACGGCTTTGGCGCCTTCGGGACCGAAATAATTCCGGCCCAGATACAAATTCGTCAATCCCGTTAAGTGCGTGGACTCTCCCAGCGCTCTCGCTCCGGCATCGCCGATCTGATTCTGGGAAAGCCGGAGGATTTTCAATCCGCCGAGACCCGGTGCGCCGGCCAGCATCTGGACGGCTTCGTCGTTGAGCTTGTTGGCGGTGAGATTGAGTTCCTGCAACTGACCGGCCACGCGCCCCTTCACGAACTCCGCAATGCCTTCCGCATCGATGTAGCTGCGCTCCAATTCCAGCACGCGCAGGTTGTTAAGCGCCTCGGTTTCGGCCAGGGCTTTGGCGGTGCCGTTGCCGATCTGATTCCAGCCGGCGTCGAGCCGCTCGAGCCGGTCGAAATGTTTGCAGTGCACCCACTCGGCCAGCGAGGCGTCGGTGAGTTTGTTGTCGGAGAGGGTCAGGACCTTGAGATTTTTTATCGCCAGATCGGGCGATTTCGCGATCGCGAGCATTCCTTCGTCGGTGAGGAAGTTGATATCCAGGTTGAGACTCTCCAGCCCGGACAGATTGGCGGACTCGAACAGAATCTTCAGGCCCTCGTCGTTGATCTGGTTGTCGGAGAGATCCAGGCTCTTGACGGATTGCACCTGCGCGCTTTGCGAAAGGATGGTCATCTCGTCCGTCGCCAGATAACGCCCGGTCAGCTTCAACACGGCGGGATCCTTCTTGAGCTCGGATTCGATGGCCGCTTCCAGCTGCTGCTGTTTTTGCTCGAAGCTGGGTGTCGGATCTTCGTATTCGGCGTCGCCGCCGCGAATGATTCCCATGATTCACCCCTCCCAAAATCAAAAAAGGTCCTGAAATCAGGACGCCTGCACTGCGAACTTGTTTGCTGCGGACTGACTCCGATTCGGAATCTGCCTTGCATTCTAGCAACGATCGGATGGATTCCAAAATGAATTTCCCGTGCGATCTTCTCAATCGAAACTCACAAAACACAAACCGTTTTCAGCCAGCTTGCGCCCCATGCGATGCCTTTGAACCATGCGGCCGGCATCGGCGGGGAGAAACGCGCTCCACCACCCGCATGCCCATTCGGACTTTCAATACAGTCGTTTGAAAAACATCCGCAACGGGTGTGGATTGCGGAACGATTCGCAGAGCGGAAGTATTATTAAAAAAAATTAATCGACCGTTAACCCGCCCTTAATCTTGGTTTTTTAGAATGATACATCTTCTAAAGAGGGGGTTCGAAGCGTTTTCCAAGAATGGAGGTTCAACCGTCATGGCGATGTTTAAAACACTGGATATCCGAGGTCTTTCCTTTTTCAACGCGTTCCAGGAAACGTCGAAGGCGTTTTCCAGGATCAAAACCAACGGCGCGCTGGAGATCATTCTGGATCGAAAGAAGAACTTCACCGATGCGTTCAAGACCTGGGCGAAAAATCAGGGGTACATGATCTCGGACATCGATGACGACCATAGAATGGTCCGCCTGTTCATCAAAAAGTCCACCCCCAGAAAAAAGAAATAAAACCCGTTTTACCTAACGGTTCACACGGCACCGGCTTTCTCGAATGTTGGTCATACTTGTCTCCTCCTTGTTATGAATCAGTCCAACGCCCTTTAAGAGAAGCCGGTGTTTTTTTTATTCTCTCCCCCTGCCCGCACGCCTTTTCAGCGCGTTCAGCGCTCCCTGTTTCTTTCGTGAATGATCCGCAATCCATCCAGGGTGAGAAACGGATCGGTGGTCTCGATGACGTCCGTCTTGCCGGCGATCCAATCGACGATGCCGCCGGTGCCGATGACGCGCGCTTCCGGTCCCAGCTCCTGCCGGATGTTTTTGACCACGGATTCGATCATCCCCACGAAACCGTACACCGCCCCGGACTGAATGCTTTCCACGGTGGAGCGGCCGATGACGCGTTCCGGGATCTTCATCTCCACCCGCGGCAGCTTTGCAGCCTTTTCGAACAGGGCGTCCATGGAGATCTGCACGCCCGGGAAAATGACGCCGCCCAGGTACTCGCCTTTTCCGGAGACGGCATCGAAGGTGGTCGCGGTTCCGAAATCGACGATGATCAGGGGACCGCCGTATTTTTCGTAGGCGGCGACGGAATTGACGATGCGATCGGCGCCCACTTCCGCGGGGTTGCGGTACAGGATCGAGATCCCGGTCTTGATGCCGGGCCCCACGATCACCGGCTCGCAGGAGAAATATTTTTTCGCCATTTCTTTGAGGTTGGGCACCAAAGGCGGGACCACACAGGCTATAATGATGTCATCGATGGTTTCCGCTTCCACCTGATTGAGCAGGATGAACTCCTTGATCAGGACCCAGTATTCGTCAGCGGTCCGGCCCCATTCGGTGCGAATGCGCCAGTGGGTCAGCAGCTTTTTGCCGGAGAACAAACCGATCACATTGTTGGAGTTGCCCACATCAATCGCAAGAAGCATCGCATCACCGATCACGGAGTTGAGACTCGGCCGTCCGCATTCCCGCGTGGGGCGCGGGAAAGGACGGGGAATTGTTCAGGTTAGCAAACCCATGCAGGGTTGGCAATGCAGAAAAAATGGGCAAAAATGGCGTATTGAGGAGAAGCGGAAATGGTGGTGGACCGGTTCAATATCGAAATGGAAGACATCTCTCAATTCAAAATCGAGCGTTCCTGCGATCATTCGTTCTGGGAAACCGTTTCCCACGATGAATTGACGAACAAAATTTTCCCTGAAATTGCCGAAGAAAAGCTCAAGCGTTTTCTCGGTGTGGTGAGAAACGGCGGCATGTTCAAACTCGGGGATTATTTTTACAGGATCCAATCCTCCTGATCTCCGTTCCCGCTTCTCATGCTGGAGCTCTCGGCATCAACAGGCGCAGTGCGCTTTCCGCCTGTGTGATCGTTACCGGAAGCGTACCCGCCAGATCGCCGTCCACCTGCACGGGTTCTTCGGGATCTCCCGTGATGACGATCTCTCTGGCGCCGGAAACCTGATTCACCGGCGATCCCCCCCAGCGCAGAGCGGCAAAGGTCGCCAGATCCCATACCGCCCCCCACCGTCCCATACGGAAATACAGCGAAACGGTGAAACCCGCGCGGCTCAGGCTGGTGTCGGGCGCCAGGCGCACCTTGCCGCCGTAGTACACCCCGTTGGAAACCACGACCCAGGTGGCCTTGTGCGCCTTGCCGTCGATTTTAACATTGAGGGACGGCGGCGCGTGAAACAGGATCTGCTTGAGCCCTGAAATCACGTAGGCCACCTTCCCGAACTTTTTTTTCAAGCCGGGCCGCACATCGCGCACGGCGCGGCCGTCCAGCCCCACTCCCACCATCAACAAAAAAGCGCGCCGGTTGATCCATCCCACATGCACGGGCACGGCGTCGCCGTTGTCGATGCAGTCGGCCATCGCATGCGCGTCCGGCTTTAGACCGATCTCCTGCGCCAGCACGTTCTCGGTCCCCAGCGGAAAGACGCCGAGTGTGCAGTTCGAGCCCGCCACCCCGTTCACCACTTCGTTGATGGTGCCGTCGCCGCCGGCTGCGATCACGATATCGCAGTCTTGCGCATCCACTGCCTGCCGCGCCCATTCCCGGGCGTCGCCGGTTTTGCGGGTTTGCTGCAGATCGATCGCAAACCCCATTTTATCAAGCCGATCGAGAGTGGGCTGGAGCAGCCGGGCGGACCGGCCGGCAGTGGGATTGTGGATGATGCAGAGCCGGATCGGGGTTTTTTCCAGTTTTTTTTCACTTTCCATGTAGCCGCAGTTTTTTTAACTTTCAGGCAAATTAATATTAATAATAATTAAATCAACATGATACATTGATTTCAGTGCCCGCTCGTGGGCGGCACAAGAACCGTGATTGGCCGGGGCCGCAAGCCCCTCCGGCCGCACGCATTCCTTCCCGCAAAACGACTGTGAATGCTCACGCTCTGTGAGATTCATGACAAAGGAAACACGTATGATCGCCACGCAATGGATTCAACCGGAGACAGCCGCCGCCATTCTCTTTGCCATCGTTTCGATCGCTTTTGTGATCCTCCTGGCTCTGATTTTTTTATTCCAGGCGCAAAAGCAGACGCACAATTGTTTTAAAGAACTGAAACGGCAAAATCAAATCCTGGAGCTGCAGGCGCAATCGATCGGCGAGATGAATCAATGGCTGCGCTACTTCAACGACAAGCTCGGACAAAAAACCAAGGCCCGGCCGCCGCAGGAAAAACCCGTGACGGAAAAGCCCACCCCCATCTCCCGTTACAAAAAAACGATTTGAAAGTTTCCGGATTATTTGATACCTCAGAAGAGATTCAATTTCACGGATTCGCTCGAGGGGCTTCGCGTTTCGGCCCACTCTGCTCTCACGCCACAGGGGGACGTATGAAACACTTCTTCCAGTTCACAGGTTGCGTCTTCGTCGCTTTGTGGCTTTCGGGCTGCGCGGGTTCCATCAACGGCACGACCCAGGTCGTGAACATCCACACGGTTCCCAATCACGCCAAGATCACGGTGGACACGTTGCCCGGCCGCACCTTCATGGCGCCGGCCAGCATCCCGCTGCAACGCAACCGGCACCACGTCATCACGGCGACGACCCCCGGCCACGAAACCTTCAACACCCATATTTTCCCCAAAACCGACGCCAAGGCGGTGATGCTGGACTGCCTCTTTCTCTGCATCCCGCTGATCTTCGACGCTCCGAAAGGCGCCACCAAGAAACTGCAACCGGAAACGGTGACCATTTTCTTCTCCAAACAACCGCGCCTGTCCAAGCGCGACCCCTGAGATCCATCCCGGCGCCGGGTGCGCCCCAGCAGCAAAAAAAGCAGGCACTTGCAATTTTGCGGTTTTTTTCGCAGACGTTGCCTTATAATGGCTTTCCGGATTTTTTCCGTCCGGCCGCCAGCCGGCTCCGTCTCGGCGGCCCCTTCGAGAAAGGATGCATGCAGGGTAATTCACGATGCTGGAAGACTGGATACTAAAACGCATCGAGATCGAGAAGTCCAAAGAGGATCTGAACGGCGCGGATCTCAGCGACGCGAAACTGATGCGGGCGAACCTGAGTCAGGCCAACCTGTGCGACGCCGACCTCACCAGCGCGTACCTGATCCGGGCCAATCTCAAAGAAGCGAATCTCAAGGACGCCACGCTCACCAAGGCGGTGATCAGCGAAGCGGATCTGAGCGGCGCCGACCTGAGCGGTGCGGACCTCAGCGACGCGTTCCTGAACGAGGCCAAGCTCGTCGGTGCGGATCTTGAGGGTGCGGAACTTCTGGACACCAACCTGTGCGGCACCGATCTGAGCGAGACGAAAAACCTCTGCTGCGAGCAGATCGAATACGCCATCATCGACCGGCAGACCCGCCTTCCCGAAAACCTCAAAGTGCGCTGGTCCGACGACGACTCGTTCGATTGCGAAGAGGTGTCGTGAAAAAAAGAAAATAAAAAGTTCCGCATCGCGAAAAAATGTACTATAAGGGAGTATCAAGGCATTCAATAAAAATCCTTCCTGCACAGGAAAGGGATTCCGATGCCCATCCCCATCGAACTCAAACGTTCTGAGCGCGTCGCTTCACGGGAATCGACGCCACAGGTCGATCTGAGCGGCCAGGATCTGACTTCGCGCAACTTCATCGGCGCCGCTCTTACAGGCGCCAAACTCATCAAGGCCAATCTGAAAAAAACCAACCTGATCGACGCCAATCTTGCGGGTGCGGATCTGAGCGGGGCCAACCTCACGCGGGCGGTGCTCATCGACGCCGACCTGTCCGGGGCGAACCTGATCGGCGCGAACCTGATTGCGGCGAATCTGCTGGGTGCGAATCTAAAGGGCGCGAAACTGTGCAAGGCGGACTTTCTGCGCGCCAACCTGATGGGGGCCGATCTCAAAGGGGCGAACCTGATCGGCGCGGACCTCACGGAGGCGGACCTCAGCCGCTGCGACCTTTCGGAAACCTTCATGAAGGGCACCATCCTCTGCGGCACGAACCTGTACCACACTCTCAACCTGTCGGTCACGGACCTGCAATCGACCTTCTTCAACCGCCGCACCCGCTTTCCGGAGCACATCCCGATCTTCTGGATCTCCGACACCACCTACCGGATCGGCCACGAAGTGCATCGCTCGGCGCAGTGACCCTCCGCCGCCACAGGCGGGACCGGCTTCCTCTCTCCGTCCCAGCCCATTGACACCCTACGATCGTTGAGCTCGCACGCCCCGTTTCCTCGATGCGCGGTCTGATTTTTTGACGCGCACGAAAAAAAATGCGCGGCGGTAAAGGGCTCAAAAACCGAAACGCACCCGCACGGTGCCGCTCGCCCGCAAAAGGCGCTTCACACCGCTCTGGCGATCGATGCTATATTGAAATCGAGGTTGTTCTCCACACCGATCCCGATGCCGCCGGTCCCTCCCGATGGGATCCGACGCCTCGGCATCCACGATCACAACCGCATCCAAACTGAGAGCGGCGCAACAAGCGGACAAACCGTATTTTGCTATCGCTTGTTCCTGCATGCGTGCGGAGCGTGGTTCCCCGTCCACAAAGGCGGCAAAATGGAACGACCCAAAATCAACGGACCAATCAACTCTGGAGGGGGAGGCCATGTCGGAAGCGCAGGATAAAGTCAACGGCTGGAGAGAGGGCAGCGGTTATGTGGGCAGTTTCATCCATCTGGCGGACCAGACCTATTTCAGCCATCTGATCAGCCATCCGGGGTCGATGAACGAGGAAAAGAAACGCG
The DNA here is from genome assembly GCA_965223345.1 of Nitrospinales bacterium. Lineage (GTDB taxonomy): Bacteria > Nitrospinota > Nitrospinia > Nitrospinales > VA-1 > CBDCWG01. The sequence goes on along the minus strand of CBDCWG010000001.1, from coordinate 102,604 downwards.
AGCTGGAGCGGACTCTGGAACACGTGCGGGAAACCACCCGCTGGTTCGGCCGCGGTCTTTCCGCCATCGGCAGCCTGATGATCCGCTCGGGCAACATGAACTCGGAGGATCTTATCGGCGCCGGCGGCCTCATCCACGAGCTGGGGGACGCCATCAACCAGCTGCAGGACATCGACGAGCGGCTGACCTGGACGCTGACCCACCCGAACGGCGACCCCGGCGATCCCCCGGACAACGCATAGGCGCGCATTCTCAACCCGTTTCGCGGCTTGCGCGAAGCCTGCGGATTTCCGGTGCCGCGTTTTTTCCCGCAAAAGCATTGCTAAATTTTTCGGGTGTTTTATATTGAAAGCGACGGTCCTCGATCAACCCTTTGTTTTTCCATTGCAAATCCGGACAAAACCGGGCCCGAATTGAGAATCTTTCACGCCTGCCCAACATCTTAATAACGAGGTGCACAAAACCGGATTTTCCTTCCGGCCGGCCCGTTTTCCGGGCCTGAATTTCGCAACGTCATTCCACGGTCCCCGTTCGAGGTGTCCCATGCTGCAAGAATCGGCGTTAGGAATTGAAAAGATTTTTTCTTTCGAGTTTGTGGTCGATTTTTTCGACCGCAGCCGCGAGTTTTACATCGAGAAAATGGGGATGGCGGAAACGCACCGCTCCACACCCGACTGGGAACACAAGTTCAGCAGCCGCGGCATTTACTTCGGTGCGGGCGACGTGCGGATCCTGGTGACCTGCCCGCTTTCCTCGCACAGCTACACCGCCCAATACCTCAAGATGCTGTGCCCCGGCGTGCGCACGGTCACGTTCAAGGTGAAAGACCTGAAAAAGACGGTCGATTACCTGAAGACCCACAATGCGACGTTCGTGCATGGTGAAAAGGAAGTGCGCAGCGAAAGCAGCGTGCACCGTTTCGTCACCATCGCGACGCCCATCGGATTCCTCGAGTTCACCTTTGTGGAAATCGAGGGCGAGGAAAACGACATCCCCATGTTCGAACGCCTGGGCGACCCCTCCGACATCGCGTCGCCGTTTCAACGCATCGACCACATGACGGTCAACGCGCGCACCATCTTTCCCATCTCCAGCTTCTTCGAGCACGTGATGGGATTTCAGCAGTTCTGGACGGTGGCGTTCCACACGCCGGATTACAAATCCGGCAGGAAAGGCACCGGCCTTTCCTCGAAAGTCATGTGGGACCCCGGCTCGCAGACCAAGTTCGCGCTCAACGAACCGTTGTACCCGCATTTCAATCAGTCGCAGATCCAGACGTTTGTGAACAAGAACCACGGCGCGGGCGTGCAGCACGTGGCGCTCAGCGTGCCGGATCTGATCAGCACGGTCCGGGAAATGCGGGACCGCGGCATCGAGTTTCTGGAAACGCCCGACGCCTACTACGATCTTTTGCCGCAACGGATCGAGCGAAGCCGCATGGGTCCGATCCGTGAGGACATGGAGGGGTTGAAGCGGCAGCGCATCCTCGTCGATGGCAAAGACGGCGATTACCTGCTGCAGATCTTTCTCAAGGACGCGTCGCTGTTGTACCAGGAAGATCAGGCCGGTCCGTTCTTCTACGAGGTCATCCAGCGGCGGGGCCACGACGGATTCGGGGAAGGCAATTTCCGCGCTCTGTTCGAAGCCATCGAACTGCAAGAGACGGGCTCGTGAGACTGCTGCGCTTTCAAAACCGTTCCGGCAAAGCCGAGCACGGTCTGCTGTTTGAGGACAAGGTCTACCCCCTCATCGACATGACCACCACCGAGGCGCTGGAAACGCTGACCAACGGCCGGGACCCCGGGAAAAAAATCCTGCGGCAGACGCCGGTCGCGCTGGAAGGATTGACGCTGCTGCCGCCGATCGAAGCACCGGGGGCGTTTCTGGATTTTTACAGCTTCGAGCAGCACGTGAAAACCGCGCGCGGCAAACGTGGGCTGGAGGTGCCACCCGAATGGTACGACTACCCGGTCTGGTACAACGGCTCGCCCCGCTGTTTCAGCGGCGACGGCGCGACGGTGGTGTTCCCCGACGGCGAGAACAAAAAGGATTTCGAGCTGGAGCTGGCGGTGGTCATCAAAAAGCCCTGTTTTCGCGTGACACCCGGGGAAGCGGCGCAGTACATCGGCGGCTACACGATTTTGAACGACTTTTCCGCGCGCGAGCTGCAGGAAAAGATCATGCGCGTCGGGCTGGGCCCGGCCAAAGCGAAGGATTTCAACAGCGGTCTCGGCCCCTGGGTGGTGACGCCCGATGAGATCGCCGATCCCCGCAATCTCACGATGCGGGCGTGGGTGAACGACGCGTTGTGGTCGGAGGGAAACAGCGGTTCGTCGCATCACACGTTCGAACAGATGATCGCCTTCGCGTCGGAGAACCAGACGCTCTACCCCGGCGACGTTCTGGGAAGCGGCACGGTGGGAGGCGGCTGCGGACTGGAGCTGGACCGGTTTCTCAAAACCGGCGACAAGGTGGTGCTCGAAATCGAGTCCATCGGCAGACTGACACACTGGATCGGGTGAACCATGATCGGTTATCAAAAATTCGGCGCGCTGCCCGCTTTGCGCCACACCACGCACCGCGAGGCAGGCAAGCTGCTCAACGAATACTGTTTCACGCGCGAGGGGTTTGCGGACAGCTATTCCATTCTGTACCTGCACCATCCGCCCACCGGCGAACACGTGCACGAGGCCTATCCCCAGCCGCAGTGGGCGTCGATCGCCACGCGCAAAGAGGGCCGGCTGATGCGCCGCCACTTCAAAAGCGGTCTGTACGGCGCGGAAAAAAACTTCATCGACGGCCGGCGCACGCTGGCTTTCAACGACGCCATCGCCTACGGGTTGTGCCATCCGAAGGTGCAGGACGATGCTTTTTTCGCCAACAACGACGGCGACGAGCTGTTTTTCCTGTTCGAAGGAAGCCTCACGCTGCAATCGCTGTTCGGTAATATCAAACTGGAAGCGGGCGATTACCTGTGGCTGCCGAAATCCTGCCCCTACCGGTTCCGGTTCGAAACGCCGCCGCGCCTGCTGTTCGTGGAGGCCAGAAAGGGGATGGAAATTCCGCCCGAATACCGCAACGCCAAGGGGCAGTTGACGATGGAAGCGCCCTACTCCGAGCGCGCGTTCAAAACGCCGCAGTGGGACGCGGAGCTTTTCACAGCAGAGGAAGCGGCGACCGTGATCCGCAAGCGGCAGGACACGTTCACGCGCACGCAGTACCCGCACAATTATTTCCAGCTCTCAGGCTGGGACGGCCACGTGTATCCGGCGGCGATCAATTTTAGCCGCATTCAGCCCAAGACCGGACGCGTGCATCTCCCCCCGTCCGCGCACATGACGTTTTCGGGGCCGGGGTTTGCGGTGATGAGTTTTCTCCCGCGGCTGCTGGATTTCGATAAAGACGCGATCCCGTGCCCGTTTTACCATTCGTCGGTGGATTGCGACGAGCTGCTGTTTTATGTCTCCGGGGATTTCACCAGCCGCAAGACCATCGGCCGCGGCTCGATCAGCTACCATCCCTCGGGCATCCCGCACGGACCGCATCCGGGAGCGTATGAAAATTCGATCGGGCTCAAAAAAACCGAGGAACAGGCGGTGATGGTGGACACCTTCGATCCCCTGAACCTCACCGAAGACAGCCGGACGCTGGAAGACGCCGATTACCCACGAAGCTGGAGGGAAAACACCCGATGACCGTTCACACGGAATTTGAAAGTATCGATCCGCAACAGCAGTTCTGGGTCGATGTGTACCACCTGATGAATTCCATCGTGCAGCCCAGGCCGATCGCCTGGATCTCCAGCGTGTCGGAACAAGGCGAGCCCAATCTCGCGCCGTTCAGCTATTTCAACATCTGCTCGATGAACCCGCCGGTGATCTCCAATTCCATCTTCTTCAACCGCGACGGCTCGAAAAAGGACACGCTGAAAAACATCGAAGCGACGCGGCAGTATGTGGTGGGCCGGGTGTCGTTCGATACGGCCGAAAAGGCCAACCTGAGTTCTGCGCCCTACGGCAACGGGGTGGACGAATTCGCCGAAGCGGGCGTCGCGTTCGTGGAGCGCGGAGCGGGCCGGCCGCGGCTGATCGCCGACAGCCCGGTGCAGTTGATCTGCGAGTTGAACCAGACCGTGCCGCTCGGGGAAGGCGCGGGGGTCGGCACGCTGGTGCTCGGCAATGTGAAAGAGATCCTGTTATCGAAAGATCTGCCTGCGGCCGAATGGAAACAAGGTCTGGCGCCGGAACACCTGGACAACGTGGGGCGCATGGGCGCGGATCTCTACAGCAGAACGACGGAGCGGTTCCGCTTGCCGCGGGCCATCGTGCAGAAAAAATAAGGATACGCCATGAAACACGCCTGCATCTACAGCGCGGTGCGCACGCCGATCGGCAAATTCAACGGCGCGTTCGCCGATATCAGCGCCCCCGAACTGGGAGCGGTGGCGATCCGCGAAGCGCTCAAACGCAGCGGTGTGTCCGCCGACGCCCTCGGCGGGGTGCTGATGGGCAACGCCATTGCGGCGGGCCTGGGGCAGGCTCCGGCGCGGCAGGCGGCGATGCGCAGCGGTCTGGACGAACGCATCGGCGCGGCCACGGTCAACCGGGTGTGCGGGTCGGCGCTGCAGGCGGTGATCTTCGCCGATCAGGCGATCGCCCTCGGCGAGGCGGAGTTCATGATCGCAGGCGGCATGGAGAACATGAGCCGTGCGCCCTATCTCTTGCCGCAGCTGCGCGCGGGACACAAGCTGGGAAACACGCAGGCGATCGACAGCATGATCCACGACGGTCTTTTGGACGCGCACGAGCGGCAACACATGGGCGAATTGACCGACGCGCTGGCGGCCAAGAACTGCATCAGCCGGGAAAGCCAGGACGCCTACGCCATCGCCAGCTACACGCGGGCGCGCGCCGCCGTCGAAAAAGGCATCTTCGCGAAAGAAACGGTGCCGGTGCCGCGCACGCTGCGCAGCGGCGAAACCGAGTGGATCGAGAACGACGAGCAGCCCTACGCGGAGGAGCTGGATCGCTTTCCCTTCCTGCGCCCGGTGTTCGTCCCGGAGACCGGCACCCTCACCAAAGGCAACGGGGCCAAGATCAACGACGGCGCCGCCGCGCTGGTGCTGGGCAAGGAATCCGCGAAGTACAAGCCCATCGCGCGCATCGTCGGCTACGCGTCGCATTCGCAGTCGCCGGCGACGTTCGCGATCGCTCCGGTGCAGGCGATCGAAAAGGTGCTCAAAAAATGCAACCTCAGCGTCGAGGACATCGACCTGTTCGAAATCAACGAAGCGTTCGCGGCGGCGTCGCTGATCGTCAACGAACGCTTGCAGCTCAACCCGGAAAAGGTCAACGTGCACGGCGGCGCGATCGCACTGGGGCACCCCATCGGCGCGACGGGAGCGCGGATCCTGGTGACGCTGCTCAACGCGCTCAAGCAAAAGAACCGCAAACGGGGCGTCGCCAGCCTGTGCATCGGCGGCGGCGAGGCCCTCGCCCTGATCGTGGAAACGGCCTGACGATCCATCGCGCCGTTGCCTGCTGTGGAGCGGGACATGAGTGAAATCCTCTGGCAACCGGACGAAAAACGCCTGCAACGTTCCAGGATGCTGGGCTTTATCCAGTCGGTGAACGAGGCCTATTCCCTCGGCCACGCCACCTATCAGGAGCTGCACGCCTGGTCGGTCGAACAGCTCAGCGATTTCTGGGACCATTACAACCGCACCTCCGGCATCCGCTATCACAAGAACGCCAAGCGCGTTTTGTCCTCTGAGACCATGCCCGGCGCGCGCTGGTTTGAAGGCGCGACCCTCAATTACGCGGAAAACCTGCTTCAGGCTCCGGACGCGAAAACGGCGATCCTGAGCAAAGTGGAGAACCAACCGCTCACCTCGCTGAGCTACGGCGCGCTGCGGCAAACGGTGGCGCAATGCGCCCGCGCCCTGTTGAAAAACGGCGTCACGCCCAAAGACCGGATCGCCGGATACCTGCCCAACATCCCCGAAACCGTCGCCGCCATGCTGGCGGGCGCATCGCAGGGCGCGGTGTGGAGTTCCTGCTCGCCGGATTTCGGCGCACGCGGCGTGGTGGAGCGTTTCGGCCAGATCGATCCCAAAATCCTGTTCGCGGTGGACGGCTACACCTACAACGGCAAAGCCTTCCCGTTGACCGACACGCTCAACGCGCTGGCGCAGAAGGTGCCGGGACTCCAGCACATCGTGGTGATCCCGTTTCTCGATCCCGCATTCGATAAAAACAAAATCAACTTTTCCTCGGTGTTCACCTGGGAGGAATTTCTGGCGACCGGCGGGTCCGGCGCGTTCCAGTACCGGCCGGTGCCGTTCGATCATCCGCTGTTTCTCATGTATTCGTCGGGCACCACCGGCCTGCCCAAGTGCATCGTGCACGGCACCGGCGGTGCGCTGTTGCAGCACCACAAGGAACACGCCCTGCACACCGACATCGGTGCGGACGACCGCGTGTTCTTTTTCACCACCTGCGGCTGGATGATGTGGAACTGGCTGGTCTCCGCGCTGGCGCAGCAGGCCACGCTCGTCCTGTACGAGGGTTCACCGGGCCATCCCTCGCTGAACGCGTTGTGGGATCTGATCGACGAAGCGGAGATCACGGTGTTCGGCACCAGCCCGAAATTTCTCGCACAAAACCAGAAACAACAGATCGTCCCCAAGGGCAAAAGCCGCTTTAAAAGTCTGCAAACGATCCTCTCCACCGGCGCACCGCTGGATGCGGAGAGTTTCCGCTGGGTGTACAAAAACGTGAAGTCCAATGTGCAGCTTTCCTCGATCAGCGGCGGCACCGACATCCTCTCCTGCTTCATGCTGGGCAACCCCATCCTGCCGGTGCGCGCGGGCGAGATCCAGTGCCTCGGCCTCGGCATGGACGTGGTGGCGCTGGATAGAAAAGGCAAGCCGGTGAAAAACCGCAAGGGGGAGCTGGCCTGCCGCAAGCCCGCGCCCTCGATGCCGGTGGGTTTCTGGAACGACCCGCAGGACGAAGCGTACAGGCAGGCGTATTTCGAGCGGGTGCCGGGCGTGTGGATTCACGGGGATTTCATCGAGATCAACGACCACGGCGGCGTGATCGTCTACGGCCGCAGCGACGCGACGCTCAATCCCGGCGGCGTGCGCATTGGCACGGCGGAGATCTACCGCATCGTCGAGAACCTGGAGGAGGTGCTCGACAGCCTGGTGATCGGCGTCGAGGAGGACAGCGACATCAGCGTGATCCTGTTCGTCGTGCCGCAGGCCGGAGTGCAATTGGATGAAGCGCTGAAAGAAAAAATCCGCATCGCCCTGCGCAAAGAGGCGACGCCGCGCCATGTGCCGCGCGAGATTCACGGCGTGCGGGAAATCCCCAAAACCCTGAACGGGAAAAAAGTGGAGCTGACCGTGCGCGATCTTTTTTGCGGCAAGCCCGCGCTCAACGCGAGCGCGCTGGCGAACGCCGATTGCCTGAAAGAATACGAAGCCATCCACGCGCAGCGTGTGGCGTGCACAAAAAAATAGACGGCTTCGGGCTTGAACCGAATCATGACGCAGGCCGCGGGCCTGCCTGGGAGGCACCATGTCCGACACCACAACAACTTTGGGTTCTTATCTGATCGACCGCCTGTACGGCCTCGGCGTGCGCCACGTGTTCGGGGTGCCGGGGGATTTCAGCCTGAGCTTCTGCAAACTGCTGGAGACCGACGGGCGCATCGCCTTCGTGGGAACCACCCGCGAAGACACCGCCGGGTTCGCGGCGGACGGCTACGCGCGCCGTACCAAGAGCATGGGCGTGGTGCTGGTGACGCACGGCGTGGGCGCTCTCAGCACGGTCAACCCGATCGCCGGCGCCAACGCGGAATCCTCGCCGGTGCTGGTGATCAGCGGCGCTCCGGGTGTGGCGGAACGCAAACGCAACCCGCTCATCCATCACAGCTTCGGTTCGGCGGAAGCGCAGATGCGGATTTTTAAAAACTTCACCGTATCCGGCGCGGCCCTCGACGATCTGTTCCTCGCGCCGCGGCAGATCGACCGGGTGCTGCGCAACATGATGGCGCAGAAAAAACCGGGCTACCTGGAACTGCCGCGCGATCTCATCGATCAGGAAGTGTTTCCGCAGGAAACAGACGCGGCGGCGCTCGACCGCAAACCCGAAAGCGATGCGGAATCCCTGAAGGAAGCGCTGGCGGAAACGATGGACCTGCTGCTGCAGGCGGAAAAACCGGCCATCCTCGCGGGCGTGGAGCTGCACCGGCACGGCATTCAAAACGAGCTGGTGCAGCTTGTGGAGGCGACGCAACTGCCGGTGGCCGCGACGATCATGGGCAAATCGGTGATCCGCGAATCGCACCCGCTGTATCTGGGCGTGTATCAGGGACAGGTGTGCGGTGAAGCGACGCGCCAGATCATCGAATCCTCCGACATGCTGCTCACGCTGGGGGTCATGTTCACCGACATCAACCTCGGCATGTACACGGCGACGCTCGATCCCAAGAACATGGTGCGCGCCAAGCAGGGACAGGTGGCGATCAAGCACCACCACTTTTCCGGCATCACGCTGAAAGATTTCACCACCGGGCTCGCCACGGCGTGGCGGGCGGGCGCTTCCAAGCAGTTCGGCAGGGCCGCCCTGCCCGCCGACGAAATGCCGCCGGCGGCCGGCACCGATGGCAAGGAGGCGCTGACCATGGAGTCGATGATCGCCGTGCTCAACCGCAAGCTCACGCCGGACGTGTCGGTGGTGGCGGACACTGGGGACTGCCTGTTCGCGGCGGCGGAGCTCAAGGTTCCGGACCAGACTTCGTTCTTCGCCTCGGCGTTCTACACGACGATGGGCTTCGCGGTGCCGGCGGCGCTGGGGGTCAACTGCGCGTCGCCGGAGGTACGCCCGTTGATCCTGGTCGGCGACGGCGCGTTTCAGATGACGGGCACGGAGCTCTCCACCTTCCGCAAACTCGAATTCGCCCCCATCGTGCTGGTGATCAACAACCGCGGCTACGAGACCGAGCGCGTGATCCTCGAGGGCAAGTTCAACGACATCATGGAATGGGACTACAGCGCTGTGTGCCGGATGATCGGCTACGGCAAAGGCGTGAAGGTGGAGACGCTGGGCGATTTCGAAAACGCGATGGGCCGGGCGCTGGAGGACAAAAAGACCCTGCATGTGATCGACGCGATCGTGACCGAATCCTCACCGGGCATGCGGCGGCTGGCGGGTGAGATCGGCAGACGCATGCAGGAGAAGGCTTGAGAATGCCCGCAAAGCCGTTCGCTAGTAGCGCTGGAAACGTGAAGAAAAGGCGTGCGGCGTAAAGCCGTCGTCCTGCGGTCTGGGAACGAGAGTGAGGTTTTTTCTTTCGATTTTCCGGTTTCCCGCGATCAGGTAGCAGATGGAATAGCGGCCTGCTTCGATGAACTCAAGCTGGATGTTTTTTTGGGGGGGCAGCGTGTTGAGATGAAACACTTCCTTCTGCGCCCGGATGGAGTGAATCGAGACGTTGCGGATGGCGAAACCGGTATCATTGCGGAATGAAACCTGAGACCGCACGGGAATGCGGATTTCAAACTGCTTTCTGGCAAACGTGCTCAGGTACAGGACGGTTTCATCCCGGGGGATTTCCTGCAGCGCGTTGCCGAACAGGTGCGGCAGCAGTAGGCCCGCCTTGAAACGGATGAAATCCGGATCGCGGTAGAACTCCCGATCTGAAAAGGGCTCGAATGTGTGGTCTATGCGTTCAGGAAGCGACATGGATGCCCGTCCCCTAACCTGGGTTTTCGGGAATCCCAGTGTATAAAAATCGCACAACCCCTTCTATCGGTTGAACCCTGATTTTTGGGCAGGCTTTTTCCTACTGCTCACTAGGAAAATGACTGACAGTGCGACGGCGGGCGGGATTGGCAGAAGAATGCAGAGGTGGGATTAAAAAAGAGCGGGATATCAGAATGCAATACGGTTCATCCTGATATCCCGTCCGAGTTTTGTCTTAATTGAGCTTCTTTCTGGCCTTGTCGAGGCCGAGCCAGAAGGTGTGGATGGCGTCCAGGGCTTTGCGGCCGCCTTTGAGGAAGCGCTTGGCGTCGAAGTCGGGCCGGTAGAAGGCTTCCTTCACCTCCTCCAGCACGTTGTCGCCGTGGCCTTTCTCGCTTTCGAAATGAAACTGGAAAAAATTCAGCGGCACCGCATGGCCCTCTTTCAATTCGTGCCGCTGGTTGAACAAGTCGATGCCGACGATGAGCTCTTTCCAGAAATTGTTGTCCTCTTCCTGTTCGCTGCCGCCGATGCCCCAGGCCGCCCAGGTTTCGATGGCGTAGCTGGCGCCGCGGCCGATGTCGCCTTCCTTGCTGCCGTAGGTGTCCTCCAGCCCCTTGATGAAGGCGCGGGTGGAGGCCGAAGCGGTTTCCCAGCTTCCCAGCCGCTGGGGATCGAGCTTTAAGGGTTTGGCGGTGTCGCGCAGCCAGTTGATGTGCGCCCAGCGGGTGTGGAAGGGCTGGTCTTCGGTGGAGCCGTCTTTCTGGATGCCCACTCCCAATTCGTTGGCCAGGATGTAGCGGGCGTGGGTTTCGGCTTCCAGGTCGGTGGCGTTCAGGATGCGCATGAGCTGCGCCAGCAGAAACCATTTGGAAAACACCGCGAACTGTTCGAACAGGTCGATCAGTTGCTTCCGGTTCGCTGCCCCCTGCTTGAACCACTTGCAGTAGGGATTGGCGGTGATGACCGGATGCTTGTGAATCTCTTTCTCCACGATCCCCCAAAAATCCTCAAAACTCTTGCGTCTCGGAGCATTCATGGCAAACCTCATGAGCTGTTTTTTCAGGTGACCTGCGCAAAGACTCCCGGCCGCGCATCCCCCGGCCCGGCGGAGGGGATCTTTGTTCCACTCCTATATTTTACAGGAATCCGGAGGCGGGAATGTATGAATTATTATAACCCTTTCCAGGGGTTTGACCGCTTCGCCCCGGCCTGTTTGCCGCACCCTGAAAGCGCACCGGGTAAAGGGCCTGAAAAGGGGGCGCTAATTTTTTCCCGCTGAATACCCCATTCGTGGCATGGCGGATGCAGGCCGGAGGGTGAGAACCCTTTGAGGCGCTGGCCATGAACGACCGCTTGAAAAAAACCGCATTCGCGCTGCTCCTGTGGGGGGCCGTGAGCCTGACCGGGGTTTCCGCAGTCGCGTTCGCCTCGGATTGCGTGGGGTTTGAGAACATGGCGGTGAAGATCCTCAAGCAGGAATACGGCCGGGTTTACTTCGCCCTCAACGCCGACCTGATCAACGCCTGCGACCGCAAGGTGTCCTTCGTGGTCGATCTGCAATTCGTCGATGCCCAGGGTGCGCTGCTGGACAACCTGCTGAAACCGGTTCAGGCGCTGCCTCCCGAGGGCCGGACCACGGTGCTGTACCTGGAAAACCTGCCGCCGCACGTGTTCCAGCGCATCGGTTCCTATATCTTCAAAGCATCCGACATCCCCGACTCCGCCCGCATCCTCGAGGGCAACGGCGTGACGGACGCCTCCCCCTGACCGCCTGCACGCGCGCGTTTTCCGTTTTCTTCATTTAATCTTTCTCAAACACTCCCGGCAAGCGGCGGTTTTTCAACTCTTCTTCTGCATCACACCCATATTGACAAGGCTGTGACGTTGCCTTGATCCGTTCGTGATACCCGATTTTTATACTGCTTTTGTGTTCAGGCAAACACTCGTGGGTTTGCCCGAAAACAAGCAGTGCTGATTTTTCTGCAAGAGCGAAGAAGCGGAGCTTCTTCCTTCTTAGCCTCTCCCGCCGGGCGCTCCCCCCGCCCGGCGGGACCTCCTCTACTTCCAAAGGACCAGACAGTCGCATGAATGACAAGACCTCGTTCGAGCAGCAAAAGCGCCGGGAATTGCAGCATTTGTGGAAAGAGATCGAAAAAGCCATCGTCAATTCCCCGGATGTGCGTCTGTCTTTGACCAAATACCAGGCCATCGATTCGGGCGACGCGTCTTTCAAGGACAACATCATCCTGGAAATCGACAAATTATCGGAACTGATCGAGAAGGACGAATCGCCGCAGGACCCCACGCTCAGGCCCGGCGAGTCGCGGGAAAACTCGCTGCGCGAGATGGTGAAAAAGTTCCGCAGCTACCTGATCAAATCGCTGCAATCGAATCTCAAGCTCATCGAGTCCTGCACGCAGCTGACGCTGGACAACAACGGGCTCAAAAAGAAACTGCTGGAGCTGGACGAAAAACACAAAAAGGCGCTGAAGAACATCGAGAAAATCCTCGTCAACATGACCCGCAATCCCAACTGAATCGCCCGCTACTTCGCATAACCCTTCCCCAAACCCGCTCGATGCGGGTTTTCAACGCTTCGCCCTCCCTCAGGCATCACTTGAAGTGAACGGCGCAACCCTTCTCTCTGTCTGCGTCCACCTTCCCTAAGAAAATACCTGTGCTGATTATTTTCCGCGAAACCCGCTGAAATTTCCCGGCCAACGCATTTTCTGAAAAATTTTTTCCCTCCGCGTGTCAACCGATCCTGCGCCGGCGCGTTGTATCCAGCAATGAGTTCAACCGTGCCTATTGACAAGGAGGAAAAAATGCTTAAAAAACACGTGATGGTACCGATGGTTCTTTTGACGTTCCTGGCCCCCGGGTTCGCCTATGCCGCCGATTTCGGCCAACGGGTGGAAAACCATTTCGACCGCAAGGGGGACCGCATCGAAAACCACCTGGATCGCAAGGGCGACCGCATCGAGAATCACCTCGACCGTAAAGGCGATCGCATCGACGCCCACCTTGACCGCAAAGCGGACTGGGCCGAGGCGCACGGCAAGGACGGCCTGGCGAAACGGCTCGACCGAAAGGGCGACCGCATCGACCGCAGGCTGGACCGCAAAGGCGATCGCATCGACCGCAAACTCGACCGCAAGGGCAACCGGATCGATCGCAGGCTCGACAAAAAGGGCAACCGGCTGCACCGGCGCATCGACCGTTGAGATCGTGCGGGAGGGGGAAGCCCCCTCCCCTCTGTCCCTGCCCCGCTAGAAGGAGAGACACGGGGATACCCATGAAACAGCATGAATGAGGTTCCATGCAGGAAGGCACCCAGCCGATGGACGAATTCCTGGCCTCCGTTGAACGGCGTGCCTTCCATATCGCCCGGATCGCCACGGGAAACACCGAGGAGGCGCTGGACATCGTTCAGGAAACCATGCTGGCGCTGGTGCGGGGTTATGCGAACAAACCGCAGGAGGAATGGCGGCCGCTGTTTTTCCGCATCCTGCAGAACAAGATCCGCGACGGATTTCGCAGGAACACGGTGCGCCGGGTTCTGTTCGGCTGGTGGGAGAAGCGGCGGGAAGCGGACGACAACCCGGTCGATCAGCTGGCCTCGCCTGCGGGCGAATCACAGGGCGATCTTCTGATGCGCCCGGATGGGACGGGAGCGCTGGACGCGGCGCTGCGCTCCCTGCCCCATCGCCAGCAGCAGGCGTTTTTGCTGCGCGCCTGGGAGGAAATGAGCGTGCAGGAAACCGCCGCGGCCATGCAGTGTTCGGAAGGAAGCGTGAAAACCCATTATTCCCGTGCGGTGCAGGCCCTGCGGGTGAAACTGGGGGATTTTAAGAATGACTGACCGATCGTTCGAAGACAAAGCGAAACAAGCGCTGGATGAGCAGGCGGAGTCCACCGATCCCGAAATCCTGGCGCGTTTGCGCACGGCGCGCCGGGAAGCGGTCGCCGAGATCGCAACCCGCAGCCAACCGGCGCAGACCCGGTGGTGGGGCGTGCCCGCACCGGCGCTCGCCTTCGCCACATTGCTTCTGGTGTCGGCGGCTGTGTTTTTCACCACCGGCAAGGATCACGCTCCGCTCAGCACGATCGAGGACCTGGAACTGCTGGCCTCGAATCCAAATCTGGAGTTTTATGAGGATCTGGATTTTTACGACTGGCTGGCCGAGGAAGATTCCCTTGCGGGGTGAACGGCTCGTTTTCGCTTTAATGCTGTTGTGGTGCGGCTGGGCAGCGGGTGCGCTCGCGCAAACGCCGCAGCCCGACACGCAGGAAACGCCGTCCACGGAGGAAACCGAGCTGCCCTCGATGGACTTTCTCGAATTTCTCGGGGAATGGGAGACCGAGGACGACGGCTGGGTCGATCCTGTGGAACTGGACAGCTGGACGCCGCCTGAAGAACCTCAGGACGAGGATGAAGATAAGGATGCAAACCATGAATCTTAAACTGCGGTTGGCCCCGCTGCTTTTGGGGATCCTGCTGGCGCTGCCGGCGGCGGCGACGGCGCAGGAATCCGCTCCGGACTGGAACGCGCTCAGCGCCGAGGAGCGGCAAGTCCTCGAACCGTTTGCGGAGCGCTGGGACCGGCTGCCTGCCGCAAAGAAACGGCGCCTGCAGAAGGGGGCGCGGCGCTGGGCGCACCTGTCTCCGGAAGCGCGCCGGCTGGTGAAAAAGCGGTTCCGCACCTGGAAAAACATGACGCCCGAGCAACGGGCGCGCGTCCGCCACAAATTCCAGCAGTTCAAAAAGCTGCCGCCGGAAAAACGCAGGCAGTTGCGGCGCGCGCGCCAATGGTTTCAAAACCTGCCCAAGGAGCGGCGTCAGGAGCTGCGCCGCCGATGGCAGAACCTGCCGCCGGAGAAAAAACGCCGCTTCAAACACCGCATGAAACAGCGGGCGCTGCAGAAACACCGCCGCAACCATCAGCGTCCGCAATGACCGCCTCCTCGAAATCCCACCTGCCGTCACGGATTTTCGTTTCGCACGCGAACAAACGATTCGCCCCGCCCTGGAATGCCGCCGGGAAATAATGCTCGCGTTGCGCGGCGAATCGTAATAGAATCTTTGATTTTGGCGGGATTTCCGGCGTATCGGCATTTTTGCTTTCCCGAATCCTGCTTTGCGAATCGATGGACCGCTACGGAGGGACCCCGTTGCGAAACCATCTCATCGAACCGGTCGCCCGGTAGCGGGGTTCTCCCCGGCTTGCACGCAACGGCGGCTGCGATTCCACCAGGAGGAGACAACCTGTGAATCTAGCCAACAACCAATCCGCCCGCAAGATCAAGATCGGCATCCTCGGCATCGGCAATTGCGCCAGCTCCCTGATTCAGGGAATCCACTACTACAGCGGCAAGGATTCGAGCGAGGCCATCGGTTTGATGCACTGGGAAATCGGCGGTTACCGTCCGGCGGACATTCAGGTCGTCTCGGCGTTCGACATCGATCAGCGCAAGGTGGGCAAGGACGTCAATGAAGCGGTGTTCGCGGAGCCCAACTGCACCCAGGTTTTCTGCCCGGACCTGCCCACCTCAGGCGTCCCGGTGCAGATGGGCAGAGTCCTCGACGGCTTCTCGGAACACATGAACGAATACCCGAGCCACCGCACCTTCATCCCGGCGCAGGCAGACCAGCCGGAGCGGGAAGACGTGGTGCGGGCGCTCAAGCAGTCGGGAACGGAAATCCTGCTCAACTACCTGCCCGTCGGTTCGGAGGAAGCGACGCGGTTTTACGCGGAGTGCGCGCTGGATGCGGGCGTGGCGTTCATCAACAACATACCGGTGTTCATCGCCAGCGACCCGAAATGGGCGGACCGGTTCAAGGAGAAAAACATCCCTCTGATCGGCGACGACATCAAGGCGCAGCTGGGCGCCACCATCACCCACCGGACGCTCACGGACCTGTTCAAGAAACGCGGCGTGAAGCTCGAACAGACCTATCAGCTCAACACCGGCGGCAACACGGACTTTCTCAACATGATCAACCGCAATCGCCTGGCCTCGAAAAAGAAATCGAAAACCGAGGCGGTGCAATCGGTGGCGGCCAAGCGGCTGGAGGCGGACCACATCCACGTCGGTCCGAGCGATTACGTCCCCTGGCAGAACGACAACAAGGTCTGTTTCATCCGCATGGAGGGCAAGCTGTTCGGCGACGTTCCCATGAATCTCGAATTGCGGCTCTCGGTGGAGGACTCGCCCAATTCCGCGGCGGTGGCGATCGACTCCATCCGCTGCGCCAAGCTGGCCCTGAACCGCGGGGAAGGCGGGGTGCTGTCTGCGCCGTCTTCGTTTTTCTGCAAGCATCCGCCCCAGCAGATTCCCGACGACGACGCCTACCGCATGACAGAAGCCTTCATCCGTCACGGACACGGCGACCTGCGTGACGCGCCGATGCGGGCGGAGAAAAAAGGCAAGTCCGCCGCCCTCAACCGCTGACGGCTTTTTTATCCCATTGCAAAAACCGGCGCTTCTCCCGGGGCGGATTTTTTTCGCCCCGGTCCGCAAGAAGCCGCTTTCAAGCCGCAAAACCCGCCCCTCAAGTATAAATAAACGCCAATAATATAACGATTTACAATATTTGACATTTCCGCGACCTGTTCTTAAAATGGGTGTGAAATTCCTCTTTTATCCTGAATGGGTGACTCGGCTTTCAAGCCCTCCACGCGCTTGAGACTTTCATTCAGGAGATGCACACCATGGAACCTGTGCTTTGGTACAGAATCTGGGGTCTGGCGCTGTACGTCGCGGGAATCGCTCTGTTGACCCTGGGCAATCACATCCTGCACGACACGCATGAAAGACGCAAACGATTGAGCTGGTCCGCGTTCAGCGGCCGCCCTCCGATCACGCGGACGGATCTGCGATCGGGGCTGGGAGCGGTCGGGTTGTATCTGGCGGGAGGCGGTATTTCGCTGACCGGCCTGATCCTGTTCTTTCTGAACTCGCAGTGGCAGGATTTCTGATTCAGCCTTTCCTGCGGATCGCCTGCAGGCGCTCGCGGGCGGCGGCCAGACACCCCACGACCAGCAACACGGAAGGGACGATGTAGGTGAAGTCCCGATAAGCCCCGCTGCGGGCGTCCTCCTGCAACAACCACGCGCCCCAGCAGACAAGCGTCGCGACCGGAAGCGGCCCCGACAGTAATTTGAAAGCCCACACCTGACCCGTCAGCCACAACCCCCACGCCAGCAACGACAAGACAACGGCCGCCAGTGCGATCGTCTGGATGAGCCGGAAAGGCCGGACCGCATCGGCATCCAGTGTGCCGCTCTCGATGGCGTGCAGCAGGGTGCGGTGACGCTCGCAGCTGTGGCGGGACAGCGTGCGGTTGCGGTCGCATTCCAGTTTGAAATACGTCAACGCCTCCTCGTAAGCTCTCTGTTCCTGCAGGCTGTCGCCCAGGTGATAGCAGGAACCGTAATCCTCCGGATCGGGAGATGGGAAGTCCTCGCGGCACAGCCGCTTCAGGTGGGCGTGCGCCCGCGAGGGGGCGGCGATCCTCAGGTATTCCTTGGCGAGGTAAAAGCATACCGTGTCCTCTCCCTCGCGACAGCGTTCCTCCAGCGGGGCGCTGGCTGCCTCCAGGCGGTTCAGTTCCCGGGCCAGCGAGAGGTAGGGCGTGCAGGCGCGCAGATGCCCTTCGGTTTTGTGGCTCCTGCACGCGGCCTCAAAGTGCTCGAAGGCTTTTTCCTTGTTGCCCACCTTGGTTTCCTCCATCCCCGCGGCGAGACAGTAAATCGTCAGCCCCTTTTCACACTCTGCGGCGAAGTCTTTCGGCTCCGTCTCCTGAGCGGACGCAATCGCCTGCAGGTAAAGCACAGCCCCCAGTGTGAGCCTCAACACGATCTGCAAATAAAACCGACTCGCCGGCAACGCAATCCCTCCCTGGTGGCTGGAAAAAACCCTCAATCAAAAAAAATTCACCCTCCCCCGCTCCTGAACAGCAGCCTTGAAAAACCGGGGGTCCACCGGAATACAATCCGGGACCGTGAATGATTTCAGGCAGTTTAAATTAACACGGAAAAGAGAAAAGCGTAAAATAGAGAACCCGGCCATTGGCCGGGAGAAATGCGGGGAACCCGCTGAAACCTTGAGCGAGGGGGCGTATGCCGGTCAAGAAACTTTCCATCCCAAAAATCGACGGGTTCGATATCGCCGTCGGCAGGCAGATCGCCGGCAAGTATGAGATCAGTTCGAAACTGGGAGTCGGCTGGGAGGGAGAAGTTTACAAGGTCTGCGAAATTACCACCGGCATCGAACGCGCCGCGAAATTCTTCTTTCCGCATCGCAATCCCGGCAACAGAGCCGCAAAAACCTATGCCCTGAAACTGCACAAACTCAGGCAATGCTCTTTACTCATTCAATATCACACCAAGGAAGTTTTTTTCTATCGCCGCTTTCCGGTGACGGTTCTGATCTCGGAATATGTGGAAGGGGTGCCTCTCTCCGTATTTCTCAGTGGATTGCCGGGCAAACGGCTGGACCCATATCCAGCTTTGCATCTGCTTTACGCATTGACCAAGGGCATCGAGGAGATCCATCTTCTCAATGAATATCACGGCGATATCCATACAGATAATATCATCGTCAACCGGTTCGGCCTTCAGTTCGACCTCAAGCTGCTCGATTTTTTTCGCACGACAGCGCCAAAATCGGAAAATATCCGGGACGACATCTGCGGTCTCATCCATATCTTTCACGAATGCCTGGGCGGGACCAAGTGGTATAAAAAACAACCGCCCATCGTCAAAAGCATCTGCTGTGGATTGAAACGAAGCCTGATACTGAAAAAGTTCAAATCGGTTTCTCATTTGCGCGATTTTTTGGAAACGATGCAGTGGGTGCCCATTTAACCGGCAAGGATCATCAGGAGAGCGACGCATGCCCAATGGATTCCACGGATCGAAAACAGAGTGGGAGCGCATCGAGGCGCCTCTGGCGAGCCTGGATGCGCACATTACGGGTTTCGCGCGGCGGCACGGGATGCAGATCCGCAAGAGCGACCGCAACTGGCCGAGCCGTTCGCTGGGCTGGGGCTCGCCGGTCCACAGAAGCATTCAGCTGAGCCTGCTGGATGACAAAAGTCTCACGTTCAGCATGGCGGTGATGGCGTACCAGGACCGCAAAGGCGAGCGCTTTGCCAAAAGCGAACCCATCGCCAGCGAACTGTCCGTCGATGATATCCGCTCGCAATGGGAGATCCTGTTTGAAAAGGGACGTCTGAAAGCCAACGCCTGGGGGCCGGCGGACCTGGAACCGAGCGGGGTGCTCAAGGATTCGGACACGTTCGTGCTGGCGCAGAGGCAGGACCGCATCCTGAACGTGCTGCTTTACGGCACGCTGGTGACGCTGGTTTTCTTCGGCGCGCTGTTCGCGATCTGGAAAGTGTATTCGTGACGCTGCGGGGGGCGATGGTGACGCGCTTTATTCGGAATCGATCTGCTCTGTGGCCGCTTTTTTGGCATCCTGCCGGTTGTACACCTTGCCCGACTCCTTGACCTTTTCGTGGTAGCGCTTGGTCTGGATCTGCTGGGCGGCCACTTCCGCCTCGAGTTCCTCTTTCGTCTTTATTTTTTTCGTTTTCTTTTTCATGGTCGCTGCCTGTTACGGGGCCACAAATTTCCTCATCCACCGCCGTTGTTTGCCTGAAGTTACAGGGTACAAGCTGGCCGCGGCGCATGCAAAAATAAAATTCCGTGCACCGCAGCGCTGCGTAGACGCGCGGGCGGGCGCTCCCCCCTCTGGAGGGCAGGCATGATCCACTGGCTCGACGGGCTGATTCTGGCGGCTTTCATCGTTTACGCGCTGTTTGCCGGGCTGCGCAACCGGGTGCGGGCTTCAAAGAACCTGGACGAGTATTTCCTCGCCGGCCGGTCGCTCAAGGGCTGGCAGGCCGGGGTGAGCATGGCGGCGACGCAGTTTGCGGCGGACACGCCGCTGCTGGTGACCGGGCTGATCGCCACGGCGGGCATCTTCTCGCTGTGGCAGCTGTGGATCTACGGCCTGAGCTTTCTGCTCATGGGTTTTCTGCTGGCCGGGCCCTGGCGGCGGGCCAAGGTGCTGACCGACGCGGAGCTCACCGAACTGCGCTACGGCGGCGGCAAGGCGACGTTTTTGCGGGCCGCCAAGGCGGTGTATTTCGGCACGATCTTCAACTGCACGGTGCTGGCCATGGTTCTGCTGGCGGCCACGCGCATCGCGGAACCCTTCCTGCTGTGGGACGCGTGGCTGCCGCCCGGGCTCTATGACGCCGCCCTCTCGCTGGTGCGCGGGCTGGGCGTTCCGTTCACCGTGCACACCGATGATCCGTCGCGCCTGTGGATCCTCTCCACAAACAATTTCATCTCCATCCTCTGCATCGTGATCGTCACGACGCTCTACTCCGCCACCGGCGGGCTGCGCTCGGTGGTGTCCACGGATCTGCTGCAGTTTGCCATCATGATCCTGGGAACGGGGATCTACACGACGCTGGTGGTGCTGGAGTGCGGCGGGCTTTCCGGCATGATGGGGCAGATCCATCAGCTCTATGCGGAAGGCGCGCCCAACGGCATCACCGCAAGCGAGGTCCTGGCTTTCACGCCGTCTGAGGCGCACGATGTCAGCCTGGGGCTGCTGGGGCTGTTCGCGCTGCAATGGCTGATCCAGATGAACGCGGACGGCACCGGGTACCTCGCGCAGCGCTCGATGGCCTGCCGGTCGGACGAAGACGCCCGCTTCGCGGCGGTGCTGTTCACCTACCTGCAGATTTTTCTGCGCTCGCTGCTCTGGCTGCCGCTGGCGCTGGGGCTGCTGGTCTTGTACCCTTTGGAGGCCGCCGACACGCCGCAGCAATATACGGCGCTGCGCGAGGCGACGTTCGTTCTGGGCATGCGCGACCTGCTGCCGGTCGGCGTGCAGGGACTGTTGCTGACGGCCATGCTGGCGGCGCTCGCCTCGACGGTGGACACGCACCTCAACTGGGGCGCGGGCTACTGGACGCACGATCTGTACAGGCGCGTCTACTGCGAAACGCTGCGCAAACGCTCGCCTGATGCGAAACAGCTGGTGTGGGTGGCGCGGTTTTCCAACGCCGGCATCCTGCTGCTCGCGCTTGTCATCATGGCGCACCTGAACTCGATCCAGAGCGCGTGGCAGAGCTCGCTCTTAATCGGCGCGGCCATGGGCATCCCGCTGCTGCTGCGCTGGTTCTGGTGGCGCATGAACGCCTGGGGAGAAATCGCGGCGATCGTCGTGGCGACGGTCTTTGCGCCGTTTTTTCTGCGGCTGGAAACTTCCGGCCCGGAGAACCTGCTGGCGATGGCGGCGCTGTCGCTGGCCGCGGCGCTGTTCGCGGTGTACTTAAAAGGCCCGGAAGAGAAATCGGTATTGCAGGCGTTTTACCGGCGCGTGCGGCCGAGCGGTTTCTGGGGACCGGTCGCGAAAGACAACTGGGAAGCGCGCTTCGTGAAAAAACATTTCCGGGAGCGCCTCGGTCAGGCGGCGCTGTGTGCGCTGACCTGCTTCGGCCTTCTGGTAGGAGTCGGGTCGCTGCTGGTGGGCGGCACACCTCCCGCCTGGTTCCCGCACGCGCCGGCCTGGCCCTGGACCTGCCTCGTCCTGGCTGTCGCGCTGGTCCCGTTCTGGTGGCGATCGCTGCGCGACTGACGGGTCAGGCGTCGGTGCGTTCGGCGCTGAAGGAGGCGACTTCGTCGTGTTCCACGCGAAAGCGGATTTCGATCGGGCGGCAGCACACCTCGCAGTCCTCGATATAGCGCTGCTGGCGTGCAGACAGGTCGAGAATCATGGACACGGTCTGCCCGCAATAGGGACAGGCGAAAAACTGTTCCGTCTCTTCCATGCCCGGTCAATAAAACTTCTTCAGGATGAACGGAATCATGATCGCCAGCACGATGACGACGCCGATGAAGGTTTCCCAGTTTTGAAACATGACGTTGGTTTCCTGTTTAAGATACGGCCCGCCGCCCTTGCGTCAGGATGACCTGCCCCGCAGCGCGGCGTTGCGGTTCATGGCGCTTTGCCGATGTCTGCCCGGCCGATGCGGTCGGTGTCCGCGCCGAACCAGATCACGCCGTCCGGCGCATGGAACACCATGTGGCGCACGGAGCCGCCGCCTGAAGGAACGTCCGTGACGCTGAAAAATTTTTCTTTTTCCGGATCGAACCCCACCAGCCGGTTCGGCATCTCGCCTGTCTCCGCGACCCACACCCGGTCGCGGTCGTCCACGGCCATGGCGTAAGGACCCGCCTGTTTGCCGCCGGGGAGCGGCCATTCCTTGAATGTCCGCGACTGCGGGTCGAACCGCCCCAGCATGCCGTGGGCGTAATCCCCGTACCAGACCGCCCCGTCGCTTGTGATGCCGATCCGCCGGGGGCGGGCTTCTTGGCGCGGCAGCTCGTATTCCGTCAGCTCAAGCGTCCTGGGGTCCACGGTGGCGAGCTTGTTGCTGGCGAACAGCACCGCCCAGGGCCGTTTGTCCGCATCCACGGCGATGCCATAGGGACGCGCATCGGCTGTGGGAACCGCAACGAGGTCGATGACGCCGGACTGCATCGCTAGCCGGCCGATGAAATTGCCCCCCTGAACGGTGAACCAGATATTTCCTGCGCCATCGAAGATCAGCGTGTGCGGATCGTGCGCCTTGGGGTCGGGCATGGGGTAGCTGGTGATCTCGCCGGTGTCCGGATGGAGCTTGCCGATGTAGGCGTTGCGGTTGCCGGCGAACCACACCATTCCGTTATCTTCGACGATCAGGTTGTGCGGGCCGGCGCCCGCACCCAGCTCGAATTTTTTGAACTCACCGGAATCCGGTTCCAGATAGGCGAGGTAACCGCTTTTCTGCCCGCAGAACCAGACCCGCCCCTTGGGATCGACGTAGGGGTCGCGCGGGCGCGAACCCTCCCAGGGAACGTTCCATTCATCGATCGGCACGGGTTCGGCGGCCACCGGGACCACTCCGGCGGCGAACGCGGCCATCAGGATCATTATGAGAAATCGTTTGCGCATGCGGTTTCCTGTTATGAGGCCGCAAGGGACCGATAATGGAATCGTCGTCCCCAATGCGGGGCGTGGAGGTAATGGTTTCCTTTCACTATACCAAGTCCGGCAGAAAGGGCAAGACGGGGACGTGTCAGGCGACGCCGTGGTAGAGGCGGGTGACGTAGTGAGAGGCGATCAACTCGTCGTGGGTCGGAAACCACATGTCTGTGGATGCGATGCTGTAGGCCTTGTCGGCGAACGCTCGATCGACACCCGCACGGATCATGTAGGCCTTGTCCACACGATCAACCCGGTTCAGTTCCCCTTCGGATGCGCCGGAAAAACTGGATTTGTGAAAGCCGAGACCGGCTTCTTTATAGAGGATGCGTTCGCTGCAGGCCAGAAACGCGATGGTGCAGGCGCTCATGCAGCCTTCCGAGGAAAAGGTCTTCATGTTGTTTGCCTTGATGAAATTGCGCAGCAGACGCGCTTCGCGCACGCGGCCGCCGGGGCTGTCCAGACTGATGATTTTGATTTTGGGATGGCTGGCGACGATTTCCCGCACTCTCTCTGTCAAGCCGAAGGCGATGCCGCCGGAAATGTTGAGTTCCCTGCCGTAACGGCGCAGGGTGAGCTCGGGCATGGCGTCCTGACCGGTCGCCAGGGCGATGCCGCCGAACTCTTTGGTCATGGCGTAGGCGGCGGGAAACTTCGCCGCACTCACCAGGACGAGGCCCAGCAGCGCCGCCTTCAAACCCCTTGCAAGCCAGGGCTTGGCCGTGCGCTGAACGTGGGCGGATCTCCAGGCGCCGACCGTCTGCCAGGCAAACAGCAGCGGCAGCGCGGCGTAAACCACGAAAAAAGCGAAAAAGGCCAGGCGGATGTTCGCGCCATACACGCCGGTTAGGGTCTCGACCGTGGACAGGGCTCCCCACAGCAGCGCGTCCAGCAGCAGGATGTTGACCGCAAAGCTGACGCCGAGGCTCAATTCCCCTCTCCAGTGCCGGATCATCGATGGCGATTCGAACGTTTTCATTTTCCGCTTCCCTTTCTATCATTCGGTTGACATTGCATCTCCCCCTGTTGATTGCAGAGGGTGTGCCAAACCGCCGGGGAGCGAATGAGCCTTTTGCTTTCAAGGGGTTCGAATGATGCCAGGCAGCGGCCCGGTTTTGCCGGGCGCACGGTCCGGGCATGCATTCATGCATGCCTGCCTCGGTTCGAGAAGGCGGAATCGGCTTGCAGGATGGATAAAGAAAGGGAGGGTGTGGGGCTGCCGCGGGGTGGGCTGGATGCCGGGGAGGATGTTGATGGCGTCGAGTTCCCGGTCGGTGCGCGCCGCGTAGCAGAGAAATCCCCTGGAACGGCAGGCCCGCATGTAGCGATCGATGCGGGCGCGGTTGCGTTTGCTGTTTTTATTGCCGTTGTCCACGTAATCCACGGAAAGGACGCTTTTTCCTTTCCGGATAAACGGCTTGAGGAATTTCAGCCGGTCTTTGACCAGGGAAAGCGGCGGGCTTCGATCCGGGCGCAATGTTTGTGGCTTTGCGAACGGAGGCTTTCTTTCGCGCGGTGATGGCAGGCATGAAGGCGCGGCTCTCAATCCAGGAATGGGAATTGTGCCCGTCAGGGCCTAACGGTTGATCGCTTCCGCACCGCAATCCGGGCGCGCGGCCCGGAAAAACGATCGAGGAATTCATGGCGCAGAACGACACACGGGGCCTATCGATCCCGGTCGCCGGACTCAGCCTGCAACACCCGCGAACCGGTCAATCGCAGTCGCTCATGGACATGCAGTACTCAAAATGTTCGGGCCGGATTGCGCCGCAGTCTTCCTGGTCGGTCCACTCGGGAGATTGCAGCCTCTTGCAGCGCTGGAACATGTTTTCCTCGTAGTCCTTGCAGGATTTTTCCGCCAGCTTGCAGCGTTCCGCTTCCGGCATTTCCGTCGCTCCCTTCCTGGGAACTTCGGGGGTGACGACCGCGATGGAAGGTTTGTATTCCGAACCTTCGGTGCCTTCATCGCCGATCACCAGCCGGATTTGCGGCAGCATGCTGCCCTTGTTTGTGGAATTTTCAAAGCCTGTTTTCCCCGATTGGAATGCGAAAGAGGGAGACGCAAAGATGA
Organism: Nitrospinales bacterium; assembly: GCA_965223345.1. GTDB lineage: Bacteria > Nitrospinota > Nitrospinia > Nitrospinales > VA-1 > CBDCWG01. The sequence goes on along the minus strand of CBDCWG010000001.1, from coordinate 77,728 downwards.
AAGACAATGCACAGGCAAACAAAAAACCCGGAATCCTTCTGAAAAAGAACGCGCTAGCCATGATGCATCCTTTCCTGAAATGTGTTTGTTCGAAATTGCGTTTGCAGTCTGTCTCTCGATGCGCACATAGTACCAAATTTCGCTCGGTTTGGCTGCATTCGGATCGCATTTCCCGCCACCTGCCGAGCCCTGCCTCGCAGGGGCCAGGGCTTACAAAACCTGAAACCGGAAATTTTTCAGTGGCTTTCGAGGGAGGCATCGTTCGCGAAGGGGACCTGCGCTTCTTTTTCCCGGGTTTCGGCACGCAAACGCCCACGGCAAAAAGAAAGGGGTCACGGCAAAAACCGTAACCCCTTGCAAAAAAATGGAGCTGAGGGGGATCGAACCCCTGACCTCTTGAATGCCATTCAAGCGCGCTCCCAGCTGCGCCACAGCCCCCTTTTCGGTGTTTTCTTTCAGCTCTGTAAGCTTTTAGATCTTAACGTTTTTCCACTTTCTGTCAAGTCAAATCCCGTTTGCGCGCACCGCGTCAATCTTCTTTTTCCCGAGGTTAAATCGTTATATAATATACAGTATCCGATACGCAGGAGGGAGGCCTGCGAATCGGAGCCCGAATCCTGCACCCTTTCTACTTCGAATCTTTTCATGCCCGTATTCAGCCGAATCAAACGCCGATTGCGCAATATTTTCATCACCGGTCTGCTGATCACCCTGCCGATCGCGATCACCTTTTTCATCCTGAAATTCCTGTTCAAAAACCTGGACGCGTTGTCCCCGATCTTCACCGATCTTCTGATCCGCGCCGGTGCGCCGATCCCGGAAGGCTACCGGATCCCGTTTCTGGGCGTGGTCATGACGTTTCTGACCATCCTGATGGTCGGCATGTTCACCACAAGCTTTTTCGGCAAACGGCTGGTGCGGCTGGGTGAAAGGATCGTGGAGCGGATTCCGTTCGTCCGGCAGATCTACAAGGGCACCAAACAGGTGGTCACCTCGTTCGCCAATGCGGACACGTCGTCTTTCAAGCAGGTGGTGCTCATCGAGTTTCCCCGCCGCGGCGTGCACGCGATCGGCTTCGTCACCGGGGAAACCCGCGGCGAGGTGCAGCAGCACACGGCGGATAACGTGATCAACGTGTTCGTCCCGACGACGCCGAATCCCACCTCCGGCTTTCTCGTCTTCGCGCCGAAGGACGAGGTTCAGCCGATTTCCATGTCCATCGAGGACGGGGTGAAATACGTGATCTCCGGCGGCATCGTGGACAACCAGACGCACGAGCCCCCCCCAACCCCGCCCCTGATCGACGCCCGGGAAATCAAGGTGTGACCGCGCCGCCTCTGAAAATCCTCTTCCAGGACAACCACCTGATCGCGGTCTACAAGCCCGCGGGGCTTCTGACCCAGTCGGACCAGAGCGCCGAGCCCAGCCTGCTGGAACAGGTGCGTTACTGGATCAAGTCCGAATACGACAAACCGGGCAACGTCTATCTGGGGCTGGTGCATCGGCTCGACCGGCCGGTGGCCGGCGTGGTGCTGTTCGCCAAAACCTCGAAAGCGGCGTCGCGCCTGTCGGAGCAGATCCGCGAACGCAAGGCCGGAAAATTCTACCGGGCCATCGTCGAAGGCACGCCCGATCCGCCCGGATCGGAACTCATCCACTACCTGCGCAAGCAGCGCTCGCTGAAAGCGACGGTGTTCCCGCGCGAGACGCCGGATGCGAAACGCGCCGAGCTTTCCTACCGCGTGCTCGAATCGGCGAACGGCAAAAGCCATCTGGAAATCCTGCTCAAGACCGGCCGGTTTCACCAGATCCGCGCACAGCTCGCCTTCATCGGCCACCCCATCGTCGGCGACGTGAAGTACGGCGCCGCCGCACCGCTGCCCGAGGGCCGCATCGCCCTGTACGCGCAGAAGCTGATCGTCCAGCACCCGGTGACGAAAGAGAGCCTCACTCTCGAATCCCCTTCCCCACCTGAATGGGCGGAGTATCTGGGCAAGCGATAGAAGAAAAAAAACAGTTGAAAGCGGACAAGGGTGAGGCCTTGAAGGACCGGATTCGCCCCAGAGCGGTCGTTCGCCAATGCCCGGCATTGGTTAAGCTCCGACACATCAAAACTCAAAGTCGTATTGGCATGCGCCGCGAGAGCGGTTCTGTTGGCAGGGTCTAGCAGGAATAAAACCCGGCTCCCTCGGGTCTTAATTTATATAAAAAGGACCTGTAAAGGGGAACCGTCATGAACGTTCGAACCAAAGAATTGCTCGCGCTCGGGATGCGTATATCACGGCGTGTTTTGCTGCAATGGCTTGTCGTTCTTGGGCTTGGCATATTGCTGGCCGGTTTCTTTGTACCTTACGCTTCAGGACAGACGGAGGAAATCGAGCGCGAGAACGTGACGCTTGAGGGCACCCACACCGACATGCAGTTTCTCGCCGGTCGATCGGTAAGAATCAAAGCCAACGTCGCCGACGACGTGTTCGCAGCGGGCCGCGACATCACTTTCGATTCCGCAACCGTCCAGAACGCTATTGTGGCGGGCTATGATGTCGAGCAGCGCAGCGGCAGCATCGCCGACATGATCGCAGCGGCAGCCAACGTCAAAATCGGTGGAACCATCAAGGATGATCTTGTCACCGCCGGACGGTCGATACGAATATCTTCCGAAGGAACGATCGGCGGCGACGCCCGGATAGCCGCTGAAACCATCGACATGGAAGGGCGCATTCATGGAAACCTGCGCGCTGCCGCCGCCCGCATCACTATCACAGGCGAGATATCCGGCAAGGCCGATTTTCTTGCAGACCGGATCGTCCTCGCATCCGGTGCGACTATCGCCGGTGATCTTATTTACCGCAGCGATGCAGAACCCGAAATCGCCGAAGGAGCCAAGGTCGGGGGAGAAATCCGCCGGGTTGAGATCGACATGCCTGATTTCAAGTCCTTCGGTTTCGAAATCTTCGGTGTCGGCCTGTTCATTGGACTTTCCTGGGCCATCGCCACACTCCTGCTCATCATTGTGATCCAGATTGCGTTTCCCGATCTCATGTCTGATGCAACCGAACAACTCAGAGAAAATCTATGGTCTCATCTCGGGCGAGGCATAGCGGGTCTCTTGCTCACTTCGGTCCTTGCGGGCCTCCTGTGCGCCTCCGTGCTGGGCATCCCTCTCGGAGTTGCCTTGTTCCTATCGATCGCCCTGGTATGGCTGCTGGGTCTTGCGGCGGTGAGCGATTGCATTGGGACGTTGATAAGACGCAGATGGCGCGGCTCAACAGACATCCAGCTTGCCGGACGGGTCGGCTGGACCATTGTGGGCGCTCTAATTCTTGGGGTGATTACCCTCGTTCCCTTCTTAGGGGGGATTGTTGCCGGCCTCGCGATTGCAGCGGGGTTCGGAGCCGCCTGCGCAGAACTATGGAAACGGCTTCGGACGACTTGACCATGCGTGGCGTGGAAAAAGCGGATTCACAGCACCCGCCCAACAGAGGCAGGTGCCAAAATAGCTATCGATCCGGGGCAGGATCTCCGGCTCTTCAAGCTCGAGAGTCTGATCCCCAAAAATGAACAAGAACCGGATTCAGAAACCGGTTTTGCATGTATGAGAATTCACCAAGCTACAGGAGAGTATCAATGATTAAAGCAAGTTCTTACATGAGTTCCCCAGTCCGTTTTATCAATGCCGATAAAAACTGCCAGGAAGCCTTGGCCACTATGTACGAGCATAATATTGGGGCTCTTTTGGTGAAGGATGGGCATAAATATGTGGGCATCATCACAAAAACAGACTGGTATCATAAAGTTTTAAACGGAGATGGCAATCAAACGACATCCAAAGTTTCAGAGATCATGACCTCTCCCATTATTTCCATTGATAAAGAGGATTCTTTAGCAAAAGCCAGCGAACTGATGAATAAAAACAAAATCCGTCATATTGCGATTGCCGATAAAGGAAAAATTGTGGGAATACTGTCTGTCAAAGATTTGGAAAAGCATTTCCGGAAATCTTAAGGAAAGGGAAAATGACATTGTAAATAAGATCGCTGATCACTAATGCGAATAACAATCAAATCCACAAAAAATAAAGCGGCTCAGAATGTCCGCTTTGGGCCGAAAGCGGCCTGTCAGATCGGATGCCGCCGAATACACTTTATTGGAATCTTTCCGACTCCACCGGCGAGCCGGTCGGAGTGCCCAGCACCCGGTGACGAAAGAAAATCTCACGCTCGAATCCCCGCCGCCGCCTGAGTGGCACGTGTATCCAGGCAAGTGATCGAGGGAAAATTTCAGACAGGATGGACAGGATGAAAACCGGATTCGCGCAAAGCCAAAAAGAGTGCGAATGAAAGCGGACAAGGGTGAGATCTTGAATAACCGGATTCGACCCAAAGCGGACGTTTATAAAGCTGGAAACCGCTTCCACCCTCACCCCATCCAAGCGACCCCAAAATTGAGCACCATTTAAAACCTCGTTGATTGACAGAGTGAGTCAAGAATGGCAAAATTCTAGCCGAATCAAAACACAATTTCTGCATTTATGACATTCCTACTTTGCCAGGATTATATTTTCTGTAATTTTTTGTTAAATGAGAAACTCAGGTTAAAAGCAATGGAATTATTTGTTGAGTGGGAAGACAAATACAGTGTTGGAATTGAGAAAATCGACAAACAACATAAACGTTTGATTGATATTATCAACCGTCTTTATTATTCGCGCGGAAACAAGACCCATGCTGTGTTAGGGGAAACTATTCAGGAGCTTATTGACTATACGAAGACACATTTCACCGATGAAGAACAATTAATGCGGGAAAACGATTACCCGGATTATGAAGCTCACAAGAAAAAGCACGAATCTTTTATTGAGAAAATTAAGAAGTTTAATAATGAATACCAAAAGGTCGATGATGATCTATTGGAAGACTTTTCATTAATAACGGAGGTATTACTTTTTTTAAAAACCTGGCTTTGTGATCATATTTTGGTTGTCGATAATGAATACAGTTCCTTTTTAATTAAAAAAGGAGTTAAATAAGGCATGGATGCATAGACCCACCACACCCCCTCACCAAATAGAGACACCTTTTATATCACCTTACCTGAAAAGCAGAATAACGGTGAAGTGATCTAGTCAAAACTGTCCGCTATTGGCCGAAAGCGGTCGCTGAGAACATAAGAATACCTGACTCGTCTCTCAGATCGGATGCCGCCGAATACACATTATTAGAACATTTCCGATTCCACCGGCAAACCGGTTGGAGTGTCCAGCCCCTCCCTAGAGAATCTCCAAAACCTGTTCGGGTGGGCGGCCGAGGGCGGCTTTGCCGTTGGCCAGCACGATGGGCCGTTCGATGAGGATCGGGTTTTCGATCATGGCCTGGATCAGTTGGTCATCGGACAGGGAGGGATCGTTGAGATTGTGTTCTTTGTAGGCCGCTTCCTTCTTGCGCATCAGGTCGCGGGGTTGGATGCCGAGCTTGGCGAGAATGTCCTTCAGCGTTTCCGCCGTCGGCGGGGTTTTGAGGTATTCGACGATATTCGGGGCGATGTTTTTTCCCTTCAGCAGTTCCAGTGTCTGGCGTGATTTGGAACACTTGGGGTTGTGATAGATCGTGACGGACATGATTTCTTTCCTTCCGGTTTGAATTGCGCCGACGGCTCGAACGATTCTTCCACCCAAATCGGCCGCCGGTCTCACTCCGCCGGCGAGCCGCTGGGAGCGTCCAGCTCCGGCGGGTTTTTCTCGAGCGATTCCTTGACGAGGTCTTCTTTTTTGGTGTGGATGCCCATGTCCATCATCAGCGACATGAGGACGGGCACGAGAAACAGGGTGAACACCGCCGACACGGAAAGCCCGCCAATCAGCGCGGTGCCCATGCCGCGGTACAGCTCGGTGCCCGCTCCTTCGCCGAAGGCCAGCGGGAACATGCCGAACACGCTGGAGATGACGGTCATCATGATGGGCCGAAGCCGCGTCTCGCAGGATTTTTCCAGTGCCTGGCGCTCGTCCATGCCCTTGCGGATGTTGTTGAGCATCTGGTGCACGATGAGAATCGCGTTGTTGACCACGATGCCCGCCAGGATGATGATGCCGAGCTGCGTCAGGATGTCGAAGGTGATCCAGTTCCAGCCTGACGCCATCTGTTCGGCGCCGGGGACCTGCCATTCGTCGAGGATCCCCTCGATGAACACTCTCTGCAAAACGTTGTTGCCGACGATGCCGAGAAACGCGCCGGAGACGGCGAAGGTGACGGTCAGCATGACGATGAACGGCCGCACGAACGAGGCGAACAAGGCGACGAGCAGCAGGTAGATGAAGCCGACCGCGTACCAGAAACTGTTGAGCAAAGATTTCTGCGTCGAGGCCAGCTCGTCGGCGGAGCCGCCGACGCGCAGGCCAAAGTCCTGCCCCATGCTGAGCCGCTGCGGCGCAAGCGCGTCGCTTTCGACGATGTTGATGACCTGCTGCATGGGGATGTCTTTTTTCACCTGCACCAGCAGGTTGATGGCGCGCTCTTTTTCGATGTGGTCGATGCGCGCGGGCCCGGCGTCGATCTCGATGTCCGTGAGATGCCCCAAGTGGGTCATCTCGTCGTCGTCGGTCCAGATGGGCAGGTTGCGGTAATCCTGCAGGCTGAGTTTCTTGCCGTCCTTCTTCTGCACCAGCACGAAATCGATCGGCTCGCCCTGGTCGTTGTACTCGCCCAGGTACTTGCCGGCGTTCAACGCTTCGACGATGTCGCCGATCTCCTGCATGCCCATGTCGAGGCGCGCGGCCTGTTCGCGGCGCGGCAGAAACCGCAGCTCGGGGTTGCCGAACTTGAATTCGGGCCGCACCGAATGCACGCCTTCCAGCTGCGAGATGCTGCCGACCAGTTTCTGCGCGATGTCTTTCAACACGAACATGTCGGGTCCGGTGATTTCGACCTTGAAGGTCTTGTCGGCGGACCGGAAGATGGGGCGCTGGTTGGCGAAGGCGAACCGGTAGCCGGGAATTTTGAAAATCTCCCGCCCCATCTCGTTGGACTTCACAGCCATCTTGACCTCGCCGCGCTGGCCGCGGGCCAGTTCCTTATCGATGATGGCGCCGCCGCCGTTGAACCGGCCGGAAAACACCAGAAAATTGCGATCCACGTCCTCCATGTTGACGATTTTCTTCTCGTAGGGCGCGAAGTACTGCATGTTCTTGTCGGCGGGAACACCGGCGACCGGTTCGATGAACATGAACACCATGTTGGTGTTGCCGTACGGCAGGTAATCGGGATCGGGCAGGATGACGGTGCTCCACCACAACACGAAGGACACGCCGGCGACGATGCCCACCTTGCCGATCACGGCTCCCGGCGTACGCCTGAGCACCCGGTGCATGAGACGGGCGTAGCCGCGCCGCAGACTTTCGCCCAGGGCGACCACCGGCCGCATGAGCGTCTGGTGCAGCACGCCGGCTCTGTATTCCTCGCCGGGCTTGAGGCGGATGAGCAGGGTGGTCAGCGTCGGGATCACGGTGATCGACACGAGCAGCGAGATGGCGATGCTGGCGCTGATGGTGATGGCGATGTCGGCGAACATCTGCCCGGCTTCCTCTTCGACGAACACGATGGGAACGAACACCGCGAGCGTGGTCAGCGTCGCGGCCAGCACCGCACCCCACACTTCCGAAGCGCCGTCGTAGGCGGCCTTCATCACGCCTTTCCGCATGGTGAGGTGGCGGTAGATGTTTTCCAGCACCACGATGGAGTTGTCCACCACCATGCCCACGGCGAACGCCATGCCCGCCAGCGAGATGATGTTGATGCTGCGCCCGAGCAGCTTAAGAATGATAAACACCGCGACCAGACTGACGGGGATGCTGATGGCGACGATCAACACCGAGCGGAACGAACCGAGAAAAACCAGCAGCACCATCACCGCGAGAATGGCCCCCAGGCCCAGGTTGGATTTGACCAGCCGCATCGCCTCGTCGATGTAGTCCACGTCCTTGTAGACGATCTTGAGGCTCAGCGGGATGCCGCGGTTCAGCAGTTCCTCGTTGAGCTCCTCGACGGCTTTCGCGGTCAGGTTGCAGGTTTCCACGACGTTGGCGCCGGGTTTGCGGATGATGCCGAAGGCGTTGGAGAGTTTGCCGCTGATGCGCACCAGCGAGGCGGTGCGCTGGTAGCCGTCCACCACGGTGGCGAAATCCTTCACCCGGATCGTGCGGTCGCCGTCGCGCTTGACGACGGTCTCCTCGATTTCCTGGGCGCTGGTGAACTCGCCGAGCGTGCGCACGGTGTACTCGCGGCTTTCCTCTTCATGGAAACCAGCGCGCGTGTTCTGGTTCTCGCCGGAAAGCCGCCTTATGACATCGTCGTAGGTGATCCGCAGCCGCGCCAGACTGTAGGGATCGAACTCGACGCGCATCTCCCGCTCCTCGCCGCCGAAATGCCACGCGTCCGCCACCCCGCTCACCCGCAGCAGTTTGGGGATGACGATGTCCTCGCCGATCTTGTACATGTAGTTCTGGTTGAGGTCCGGCATCCTGGGATTGGGCTTGCTGAACACGATCCACATGATGGGATTCGAGTTGTCGGTGGACACGGACTTCAGCGTCGGCTTGTCGGCCAGGACGGGCAGATCCTTCACCTGCTGCAGCTTGTTGTTGACATCGATCGTGGCGATGTTCTTGTCCACGCCCCAGTCGAACTCAAGGGTGATGGTGCTGCGGCCGTGCTGGCTGCGCGAGGTCATCTTCTTAAGACCCTCGACCGATTCGAGCTGGTCTTCCAGGCGGCGGGTGATGTTGCGCTCCACCTCGTTGGGCGAGAGGCCGCGGTATTCGGTGGTCACCTCGATGATGGGCTTGTCCACCGTGGGCGTGAGCTGGCGCGGCAGGATCTTAAAGCACAGCATGCCCACCACCGCCACCAGGACGATGATCACCGTCACGGTGTGGTAATTTCGGATGGAATGGTCGATGAGTTTCATCAGGTCTCAGGAGATTTGACCGTCTCCTGCTCGCTTTCCGGTTCTTTCGACGCGGCGTTGAAAGGGGTTTCCGTCTCCGGCGGCGGATTGGTGGCGAACACCTTGGCGCCCGGAAACACCGCGCCGGAGCCCCGCAGGATCAGATCCACCTCCGGGCCCAACTGATGGGTGAAATCCTCCACCTCCACGTACTCGTTGTGCTCCTTGAACGCTTTGACGGGAACCAGGTGCGCCCGCTGGTCCTTGACGATGTACACGACGGTGCCCTGCTCGGTGATCACCAGCGACACGGAAGGCACGTGCAGGACGTTCTTGCGCGTGCCGAAACGCAGCAGCGCTTCCAGGTTCAAGCCCGGAAACAGCGCCGGGTCCGGGTCAGGAAGATCGACCTGCACTTTGATGTTGCCCGAATAGATGTTGGCATCGGGGATCACGCGCACCTTCTGCGCCAGTTCGCTGCCGTGCTGGAACCGGTGTCTCAGATCGCGCACCAGAAAATCCGCGCCCTGCAGGTTTTCCAGTTTGCCGCGGTAGCTCTGCGGCATCTCCAGAACGGCTTTCAGACGCGAGGAGCCGATCATCTCCAGAATGGAGGTTCCCGCTGGGGCGTAAGCGCCGCGTTCGATTTTCTTGGCGATCACCACGCCGGAAAACGGCGCGCGGATGGATCCCTTGGACAGGTCCAGCTTGGCCACCGCGATCTTTTTCCGGATTCCCTCGACTTCCGCTTTTTTGAGTTCGATATCCTCGTCGCGGGACTTCATGCCGGCGGCGAGCGCCGCTTTGCTGGCGCGCAGGGAATCGGCGGCTTGCCGAACGCGATCGACGGCCTTGTCCAGTTCCGATTGCGAGACGAAACCCTGATCGATCAATTTTTCCACCCGCACTTTTTCCTTGTTCGCGAGGATCAGGGCGCTTTCGTCGGCGCTGACCTGGGCTTGCAGTTTTTCCTTCTCTTCGGGACGCAACCCCTTCAGGGCCTTCTGGTATTCTTTTTCCGCGGCGGCCAGATCGGCCTGCAGGCGCTCTTTCTCGAGCCGGTACTCGCGCGGATCGACCTGCGCCAGCAGAGCGCCGCGTTTGACTTTCTGCCCCTCCTCGACCGGAATCTTTGTGATCTGCCCGGCGATTTCGGTGGTGATCATGACGCGCTCATCGGCGCGCAGGTTGCCGACCGTGCGCACCTGATCGATCACGTCCATGTAGACGACTTTGCCGATCTGCACGGGCAGGGCAAACTCCCTTTTTTTATTTTCAGCCTGCGTCTCTTCGCCCCCGCAAGCGGGCAAAAAAAGAGCTAGGCAGGCAAAAAACAAAAGTTTTGCCCCCCTCTTCCGGCCTGTTGACCATCTGATATAATTCACAAAAGCCTTTTAGATTTATAGATAATATTGCATCCATTATCCTACATAAACTTGACGATTACAAACAAATCATGATCTTACCCTCTCCCTCCCCTTTCCCGGTGAACGATTTCGACTACCGTCTGCTCGACAGCGGCCGCTTCAGAAAACTCGAGCAATTCGGGCCGCACGTGTTCATCCGGCCGGCGCCGCAGGCGATCTGGCCCTCATCGCGGCCGGCGGAGGAATGGGACCGCGCGGAAGCGGAGTACCGCTATTTCAAGGGCAAGGAGACCGGCGGCAAGTGGAATTATTTTTCCGACCTGCCGGAAAAGGGCTGGAACCTCAGGTTCAAGGAGTTGACGTTCAAGGTGCGGCCGACCGGGTTTGGCCACATCGGCCTGTTTCCGGAGCAGGCGCTGAACTGGCTCTGGTTGATGGACACCATCCGCCGGTCCGGTCGCGACGCGGTGCACGTTCTCAATGTTTTCGGTTACACCGGAGCCAGCACGCTCGCCGCGGCGGCGGCGGGCGCGCACGTCACACACGTGGACGCGTCCAAGGCGTCGGTCACCTGGGCGCGGGAAAACCTGGCGCTGTCGGGTCTCGCCGACAAGCCGGTGCGCTGGATCGTGGACGACGTGCCGAAGTTTCTCAACCGCGAATACAAGCGCGGCCGGCGCTACGACGGCATCATCATGGACCCGCCGACCTTCGGCCGCGGCCCCAACGGCGAAGTGTGGAAAATCGAAACGCGTTTGGCGGAGCTGATGAAACTCATCCAGAAAATTCTAAGCGACGGGCCGCTGTTCGTTCTGCTGACCACGCACTCGCCGGGGTTTTCCGGTTTGACGTTGAAAAACATGGTGTTGAAATACCTCGTGTCGCCGGACCACGGGACGTTCGACACGCAGGAGATGTACATCCTCGACACGGGGTCGGGCCTGCATCTGCCCAACGGCTTTTATTCGCGCTGGAGCAACGGCGCGTCCCTGCCGATCGAACCGCCCTCCTCCGCAGCCTGATCGCTGCGCAGAGGATAGCCTACGGCGCCGCCGCGCCGCTTTCTCATGAAAAACTTTCGTTTCCTCTCAGGAAGCGTGCGTTATAATTTTTACATTTCACCGGCAACGAATCCATTTCCCGCAACGAGGCGTTCATGGCAAGCGAATTCTACCGACACATCAAAGCGCACGCGCAACGGTCCCCCGATCATCCCGCCATCATCGACGGGGATCACACTCTCAACTACAGTGAGCTGCTGGAGCAGGTCGAACGCTTCGCCGGCGGCCTGTCGCGGCTGAAACGATCGCCGCACAGCAAGCTCGGCATCTTCTGCCTCAACCAGAAGGAGAACATCGTCGCCACGCTCGGCGCTTACCTCAAGGGCGTTCCCGTGGTGCCGTTCAATTTTCTGCTGGCCGCGGAGGACCTGGCGTTCATCGCCAAAGACGCCCAGATAGACATATTTCTGGTGGACGCGGCGTTTCTCAAGCCGGAAACGATTCCCCTGTTCAGGATGTTTACCAACAAGATCGTGATCGGCGATGCGGACCCGGCCGTCCTGGGCCCCGGAACCGAGCGCTATGCGGATTTCATCGCCAATTCGCAGCGGGAGGACGGATCGAACCCGCACGTCAAAGCGGACGGGCTTCCGAGCGTGATCTTCTACACCAGCGGCACCACCGCGCGCCCGAAAGGCGTGATGCTGGATGAGCGACAGTTCGAAATCAATTGCGATGGAATCCTGGCCCACCTCGATCTCAACAGCGAGGACCGGGCCATCGTCGCGCTGCCCCTGTTTCATTCGTTCGGCAATATCATGGCGCTGGTGCTGCTGCGGGTCGGCGCAACCTTGATCCTGCTCAGGCAGTTCGCGCCGAAAGCGATCCTGGCCTCGATCGCGGCGCACCGCGCGACGCTGCTGCCGCTGGTGCCGACGATCTATTCCTTCCTAGTCGAGCTGTACGCGCGCGGCGGTTACGATGTGTCCTCGCTGCGCTGCTGCATCTCCGGCGGCGCGTCGCTTCCGGAAGCGCTGCACAACAAGGTGAAACAGGTTCTGGGGACCGCCGTCGTCGAAGGTTACGGCCTCACCGAAACCTCTCCGGTGATCTCCGTCAACACCATGCAGAAACAGGTCCCCGGATCGGTGGGACCGGTGCTGCCCAATCTTAAAGTGCAGATCGTCGATGAAGCGGGGCAGCCGGTGGACACCGGCCAGATCGGCGAGATCTGGGTGCGCGGGGAAACGGTGATGAAACGCTACTGGCAGAATCCGGCGGAGACCGAGGCGATCCTGACTCCGGAGGGCTGGCTGAAGACGGGGGACCTCGGGCATCTGGACGCGGAGGGGTATCTTTTCATCTCCGGCGGCCGGAAAAAGGACATGATCATCCGTGCCGGGGAAAACGTGTCGCCGCTCGGCATCGAAAACGCGTTGCTGAACCACCCGGCTCTGGCGGAGGCGGCGGCGATCGGCGTGGCGGACGAGCGGGTCGGCGAGAAGGTCAAGGCCTGTGTCGTGCTGCGGGAAGGCTGCGAGGCCACCGAGCAGGAACTGAAAGCGTTCTGCCGCGAAAAGCTGCCGGCGTTCATGGTGCCGGACCTCATTCAGTTTTACGACGCGCTGCCGAAAAACCCCACCGGGAAAATCCTCAAAAACCAGCTGCGCGAGTCATCGTGATGCCACCGGGCCTCCTGCCCGGTCAAAGATCCGCCGCACAGCGGAAGCCCAAGCCCTCGATGCGGTAATCCACCCAGTAGCCTTTGCGGTGCGCGGACCGCAAATTTTCGGCCTTGTTTTCCCAGGAACCGCCGCGGATGACCTTGTAGTTGCCGCCGCCGCGTTTCACATCGCCGGCGAGCGCGATGTTCGGGCCTTTCGGGTCCTGCTTGGGGCTGACCAGGTAATATTTTTCGATGAGCCAGTCGTTGACCCATTCGTTGACGTTGCCCGCCATGTCGTGCAGCCCGAACGCGTTGGGCGGGAAGGAGCCCACCGGGGCGGTTTGCGCGAACCCGTCGGAGGCGGCAGGATCGCGCACGTTCAGCAGGCAGGTGCTGTCGCAGTAATTGGCTTTGCTGGCGTCCATAGTGTCGCCCCAGTAATACTCGGTGGTCGATCCGGCGCGCGCGGCGAACTCCCATTCGGCTTCGGTGGGCAGACGTTTTTTCGACAGCTTGCAGTATTCTTCCGCTTCCAGCCAGGTGACGCTTTCCACCGGCAGGTCGGCGCCCTTGAAGCGCGAGGGGTTGTCTTCCATCTTCGCCTGGAAATCGCGCTGCGTCACTTCGTGGGTGTCGATCTTGAAGGGGGACACGCACACTTCGTGCACGGGCTTCTCATCGGGATCGCCGTTTTCGCTGCCCATCATGAAACAGCCCCCCTTGAGCTCCACCATCTTGACGGGTTCGCCGGAACCCGAACCGGCGATCAGTTTCATTTTCACCTGGTCGCGCATTTCCTCCACCTTTTCACGCACATACAGGGGCACGCCTTTGTACCGGATCGTCGCCCGGTGCTTGGGGACCAGTTCCATCTTCCCCTCTTTGAAGAAGAACAACCGGTAATGCGGCACCGGCTCGGGCAGAACCGGCGTCAGGTAGTTGCGCATGTTGTTCTTGCCCTCTTCCTTGATGATCACCGTTTCATCGACCAGTTCCGCTTCCAGCACTTCGGTCTCGCCTTCCAGGGTCACCAGAACCCGTTTCCCCTTGGCGACTTCCATCGCCAGAATTTTTTCCAGCAGGGCGTCGGCTTCCTTGTATTTTTTCTGGCCCACGTGCACCTGCGCCAGCGAATGCATGACACGATAATTTCCCGGATCCTCCGCCAGCACCTCGGAATAGATCTTTTCCGCTTCGGTGTACTTTTTCAGAGCCAGCGCTTTGTCCGCCAGGTCTATTTTTTTATCGACGCTCGCCAGCGCGGCGCCCGGTGCCATCCACACACACAACAGAAGGATGAGGGCGGCCATTTTGCAATGGGAATCGGACAAACGGGGGAAAAACATCGTGCACTCGCTCCTCTTTTCACGTGTTCAAAAATTGAGTTCTTTATTCTGCATCGCGCGCCAGGGATCACCCGGCCCGGACAGGATCGGCGGTTTTCTCATACCGGGCCCTGCCGTTCGGCAACGAAGCGGTTCCGTCGCAGCGCGTGTCTGTCAGGAAAAATCAGCAGACAGTATAGCATTGCCCGGCTTTTCCTGAGAACCGATTGCGAACGTTCTCCGCCAAGCTTAAAGAGGGAAATTTTTCAAACAGTTAGGACTTGGAAGGCTTTTTGCGGGCGGCGGGCGGCGAGGAAGGGGGGCTTTTTTTGTCCGGTTTGTCGGCCGGGGGCGATTTCGAGTCCGGGGCGCTGCGTTTTTTCTTCAGGGCGTCCCAGTCCTCATCCAGCCCCAGGCCTTTCTTTTTCTTAAACTTGTCTCTTTTCTGGAAGTAATCGATCTCGTCTATCATGGGCTTGCCGTCTCGGGTTGCGCCTGCGCGCTCTCTGCGGTTGTGGAACCCGCTTTGTTGTAAAAATCGATCAGCTGCTGGACGCCCTCCCCCTGCACGCCCTGCTGGCGGGCCTTTTCGAGGTGGGCTTTTCCCTTGTCGTGCTGATTGAGCATAGTATACACCACCGCGAGGTTCGCGTGTCCTGCTCCAAAGGCGGGGTCGAATTTGAGCACCGCATCGAGCAGCTTCGCCGCCTCTTCCAGGCGGTTCTGCCGTACGTACACCTGCGCCAGCACGTTGTAAGCGTTTTTGTTGTGCGGCCAGGCACGCAGCGCGGCCAGAAGCTTCGCTTCCGCCTCTTCGAGCTTGTGGCGGAAATACAGATTGCTGCCGAAATTGGTGAGGGCGATCGAATGGCCGGGATTCAGTCTGAGCCCCTGTTCGTAAAACGTGTTCGCCATGTGGAGTTTTCCCTGCATGTTGTAGGTCACGGCGATCTTGAAATACGGCTTCCAGTGATCGGGCATCAACCGGGAGGCCTCCTTGTAGGCCGTGCGGGCGTGCATGACCTGGCCCTGCTTGAGCAAGGAATCGCCCTGCCTGATGCGGTCGAGATAGGTTTTGCGGATCTCGATGTCGCGCTCGCTTTTCACGGGGGCGGTCCAGAGAATGACGCCGACCAGCAGGAGAGAACACGAACCGGCCAGCGCCATGCGGATCTTCGGATTTTCCAGCGGGGCTTTCCGCGGGTCCGCACGCACGAACACCCAACCGGCGAGGAACAGAAACGCGAACTGCAGCAAGGGGAAGACGCCCATGAAGAGGACGTCGCGGTAGTCCGCGCCCTCGGGGTTGGGCAGAAACAGCAGGCGCACGAAATTGGTCGAGCGCAGCAAAAGATCCGACCGCTCCCACAATAGCTGCGGGATATTGCCGAGCGCGGTCAATGAAAATTCGGGATGGTTGTACGGCAGGGTCACCTTGTATTGCGCGATCATGAAATACTGCAGACCCGCGAGCAGCACCACACCGGCCAGCACGCTGCGCCAGACGACCTGCGGTGCGGAAAAACGCTCGATGAACAACGCCAGGCCGAGCGCGAAGACCGGCAGCGCCGAGATCAGGTGACGCTGGCCGTAGGAAGCGGAATCCTCCGGGTACAACAGGATGACCGTAATGAGGCTGCCCAGATAGACGAGCAGTGCGGGCCGGGCGCCGTCCAAATCCTTTTTGCCGAGAAACAGACCCAGAAGACCGATGAGCGCCAGCGGCATGGAAAACAGCAGCCCCCAGCGGGCGCCCCAGAACAGCGCGGCGAAATTTGCAAAAAACGCCGCGAACGAAAATCCGGCCAGCCCCTCTCCGGCAAAATGCAGGTGCCGGGGCGGCAGCGGCATCCCGTTCAATTGATACCAGCAGACGAGCTGGGGCAGCAGCAGAAGCAAAAACCCGCCTGAGAACAGCGCGAAGTGCGTCGCGGCCTTGCGCAGGCGCTCGGACAGAAATTCGCGCTCATCCTTCACAACGTTGAAAAACAGGTCCGCCGCAACCAGTGCGAAAAACACCACGTTGAGGATGCGCACGCTGCACAGAAATCCCAGCAACCCGCCCAGCATAACCGGATGCCAGCGGTTTTCGGATTTGCGGAGTTGAAGCCAGGCGAACAGGAACGCGGCGGCGGCGAAGAATTCCACCGTGTGCGCCATGCGCTGGCGGATGAAGGTGAAATACAAAAGCGGCGAGCCGATCCACAGGGCCAGCGTCGCGATGTCGGCCGCGCGCGGACCGGCCCAGGTCCTGAGCATGCGCTGCACCAGCAGCAGGCCGGCGAATCCCCAGGTGGCGGATGCGATGGCGGTGGACAGATAATAAGGCGCGGAATATCCGTCCGCCGCGACGGGGTAGCCCAGCGCCCCGTAGAGCAGCGCCAGCGCGTGACCGATCAGAAAAAACGGCAGGAACAGCAGCGCCTGGCCAATCTGCCAGTTGTTGAAGGTGTAGCCCGTGGGCGTGAGGCGCTCCGCGTGCACGTAGGGAATCTCGTTGATGAAATCCAGATCGCCGTCGAAAAACGCCGAGCGCAGGTAGGCGTAGTAGCCGGAATCGTCGCCGCCGTCGATCTGCGTGACCGAATAGTAGCCGGTCTGGGTGTGCGGGGGAATCCAGGGGTTGAACACGCCCAAAGGCGTGAGCAAAAGGAAAAAGACGAAAAAGACGCCGCCGAAAACGAGCCGATTTTTTGGGGGCATGGGTTCCATGAAGTTGAGGAAATACGCGAGGAATCCGCCCGGATGGATGACAGCCTGTCAAAAAAACCCGGCCAACCATCGAGGCGGGGTGAACGACTTGAACGCTGCTTGCGAAAAAAATTCAGAATTAAACCGGACCGCAACCGGGTGTGCGCTCCGCCGGCCGCAGAGTGGCGGCGCGGTCAGCTCACGAGCCCGCGTTCCACCAGCTGCTGGTGCGCGTCCTCGACCCGGGAAACGGTTTCCTGATCGTCGCCCCAGGCGATCAACTCTTCCAGCCCCTGGCTCAGATCGATGCGGGGCTCGAATCCCAGCCGCTGGATTTTCGAGATGTCCGCGTAGCAGTGCCGGATGTCGCCGTTTCTGAACTTGCGGATCACGTTGGGCGTGAAGGATTTGTTGCGCAACCTGATGAGGGTCTCGGCGATTTCCAGAATGGATGAGGGTTTGCCGGTGCCGATATTGAAAATGCCGTAGTCCGCTTCGGCGGAGTCGAGCAGGATCAGTTTCGCGCGCACCAGATCCTTGACGTTGATCATGTCGCGCTGCTGCAGTCCGTCTTCGTAGATCATCGGGGCCTTGTCGTTGAGCACGCAGGAGCAGAAGATGGCCGCCGCGCCGGTGTACGGGTTGTTGAGCGACTGGCGCGGGCCGTAGCAGTTGAAATAGCGTCCCGCCACGGTGGGGATCTTGTAGGCCTTGCCGATCATCAGGGAATACACTTCCTGATCCTTTTTGCTCTGCGCGTACACCGAGGTGGTGTCGAGTTCCTTCTCTTCGTCGGTCGGAACGGGTTCGGCGGGCGCCTGGCATTGCGGGCACAGCATTTCCCAGATCCCGTCTTTCATCTGCGCTTCGGGACGCGATTTCGGGGAAAATTCCCCGTGCTCGTTGCAGCGGTATTTGCCCTCGCCGTACAGGCTCATGGAGCTGGCCACCAGCACTTTCTGAATGGAAGTGCGGTCGTTGACCAGAATGTCCCAGAGGATGCCGGTACCCTGCACGTTCGCGGAGATGTACTGGTCGATGGAATACATGGACTGCCCGACGCCGACTTCCGCGGCGTCGTGGATGATGACGTCCATGCCCTGCATGGCTTTTTTCAACGCATCGCGATCGCGGACATCGCCGCGGATGAATTCGGCGTCCGCGTGCAGGTACTGCGGCCGATCCGCATTTTTACCGTGCACCTGCTCGGTCAGGTTGTCGTAAACCCGCACTGTGTCGCCGCGCTCGATGAGTGCATCGACGGTGTGGGAACCGATGAACCCGGCTCCGCCTGTGACCAATACCTTTTTGCCCATAATTGCGCCCCGACTCCGTTAGAATTTTTATTGGATGGTTGAAACTGAAATCGTCACGATCGATGAGGGTCTCGCGCCACGAAAACCCGGAAGGCGCCTCTTTGAAAGACATTCGCGCACGTCTTTTGAGAGGTCGGCTTCAATGAAAGTTATCACAGATGTTCCCGGACAGGCATAGAAAAAATCCCGCCTGTGGCGCAGGTCACAAAAAAGCACTGCAATAACAGCGGTTTGCTTTCGCCCGGTTGCCGGTGCAGACGAGGCAGGTCCTTGATCTTTCAGATGTTCACGCGCCTCGGCCTGCGGCGCGCACCTCTTCCTGTTTGAGCGTCCGTAACCGCAACCGCGCGCCGTATCCGCACCGGGATAATTCTGGAAAAAAGCCTGCGGGTGCAGTATGCTTCTTGCTGAAAAAAGGCGATCCAGACCACCGGGATGAGCCTCATCCCGCGGCCTTGCACGACCCGCCACCGTCTTTTTCCCGGCGCACCGTCAAACCGGAATCCGTTTCTCCCATGGAGCTTTCGTTTATCACGGTCAACCACATGAGCGGCGACGTGCTCAGGGCTTGCCTGGACTCGATCACCAAAACGCTGCCGGAGCACAATTTCGAAATCATCGTCGTGGACAACAGCGGTGAAGATCCTGGGATGTCGGAACTCAAGCGGGATTACCCGAAGATCCGGGTGCTGAGCAATGCTGAAAACCTGGGATTCGGCCGGGCCAACAATCAGGCGGCGGCCATCGCCCGGGGCGAGACCCTGGTGTTCCTCAACCCGGATACGGAATTGACCGAAAACGCGGTGGCGAAGCTCAAGACGCATCTCGACGCCAACCCCGGGATCGGTTTGCTGGCCCCCAAGGTGTTGAACCGCGACGGCAGCCTGCAGTATTCCTGCCGGCGCTTTCCGACCCTGTGGACGGGCCTGTTCAACCGCTACTCGCTGTTGTCGCGCCTGTTTCCCACAAACCGCTTCACGCGCCGTTACCTGATGACCGATTTCGACCACAACACGATCCGCGAGGTGGACTGGGTGTCGGGCTGCTGCATGATGCTGCGGCGCGAGGTGTTCGAACGCATCGGCGGTTTCGACGAATCGTATTTTCTTTTCAACGAAGACGTCGATCTGTGCCGCGCCGTGAAAAACAGCGGCCATGCGGTGGTGTATTTTCCGCAAGCGCAGGTGTATCACGCCATCGGGTCCAGCCACCGGCGCGTCGCGCCGCGCATCATCATCGAGCGCCACCGCGGCATGAAGCATTATTTCAAAAAGCACCACGCGGCGGAGGGACGGATGACGCGGAGCGTGGTCGAATCGCTCATCGACGCGCGCTGCCTTTCACAACTGTTTCTCAACCTGTTTCGATGAAGTTTTCCAGCCACGCGATCCCCGGCACGACGTTTCTCGCGGGATACACGCTGTCGTTTCTGCTCTCGTTCGCCTTCACGTTTATCCTGGTGCACGCGGTCAGCCGCTCCAACGCACTCACCCGCTTTCTCAACCGGCTGCCGATTTCCGCAGGCAAAAATGTCAGCCCGTTCGGCGGCGTTCCGGTGCTGGTTTCCTTTCTGCTCACGCTCTGGGGTTTCTATTTCGCCGGCCTGCTGGCGGAAGACCACAAAAGCCTGCTGGCGGTTTTGACCCTGGGGTCGGGGTTGATGTTCGCCCTGGGGATTTACGACGATGTGTATCATTGCAGCCCGCGCAGCAAACTGGCGGTGCAGGTGGTGATCGCCGCGATTCTCTATTTCGCCGGCTTTCAGATCGAACGCATCGGCGACTGGATCGAGCTCGGGCGGTTTTCCATCGTTCTGACGATCCTCTGGATCGTCGGCATCACCAATTCCCTGAACCTGATCGACGGCATGGACGGGCTGGCGAGCGGTGTGGTGTTTTTCTCCTGCCTGACCCTGGTCTTCGTGTACCTGGAGCGCAACATTCCGGAGGCGTCGTTCCTCGCGGTGGTGCTGGCGGGAAGCGTTCTGGGCTTTTTCCTGTTCAATTTTCCGCCGGCGAAGATCATCCTCGGCGACACGGGCAGCCTGCCGCTCGGCCTGCTGGTTTCGCTGGTGACGCTGCTGCCTCTCAACCAGGGGCACACCGATGAGATCTATTACCTGATTCCCGTGATCACCCTGCTCATTCCGATCCTGGATACGGTTTTCGCGGTGACGCGCCGCATCGTGAAAGGCGTCAGCCCGTTCTCGCGCGACGCCGAGCACCTGCACCACCGGCTGGGCAAGCTGGGACTGTCTCCCGCAAAAACCATCTGCCTGCTGTTTGCGATCGGGTTTTATTTCGACCTGTCGGCGATGGTGCCGGTTTACAGAATCAACCTCATCCCGCATTTCATTCCGTTTTATTTCGTTTTCATCCTGCTGAACATCGCCGGCCTCATCGGCCTGCTGCGACATCATGAAAAAAAACGCCGTGACCCCGCCGCCTGAAAATCCACCGTCACGCCTGCAGGTGCTTGGGACCTGCGTGCTGCTGCTTGCGGCCGTGGCGCTGACCTACGGCAACAGCCTGGAGGCGCCTTTCAACTACGACGATGAGGCCACGATCCGTCACGATATCGGACTTGAGGGCGAGCGCTTCTACGACTGGCACCCGCTGCGTTACCGCCACCTGTTTTATCTGACGCTGGCGTGGAATCACGCACTGGGAGGCCTGGACCCGTTCGGTTACCACGTGTTCAATGTCCTGCTGCACGCTTGCAGTTCGCTGGCGTTGCTCATGATCGCGTTTCTCACCCTCGACCGGGGCCTGGGCTGGGGCAGGCGCACAGCCTTTTCCATCGCCGCGCTCACGGCGCTGATTTTCGCCCTGAACCCGGTCCATTCGGAAGCGGTCACTTACGTTTCGGGACGCGCCAGCGGCCTCTCCGGTTTGTTCTGCCTGCTTTCCCTGCTCGCGTTCATCGCAGCCAGCCTGAAATCATCCGGCAGTGGGTGGCGTGGCGTCACGCTGTATGCGGGTTCGCTGCTCGGTTTTTTTGGTGCGCTGCTGAGCAAGGAAACCAGCGCCGTCCTGCCTCTCCTGCTGTTTGTGTACGATGCGCTGTTCATGCGCGGCGCCGCCTTCAAGCCTTTCCGGCAGCGGCTGTATGGTTTCTACCTGCCGGTTTTGTGTGCGGGCCTCGCTCTGCTGTTTCTGTCACCGGATCTGCGGGCGCAGCTCGGCCAGTGGCTGCCGCGCATCGATGTGTCCTACGCCGGGATGCAGACCGCCGTGGTAGCGTACGCGATCAAACTGTTCTTCTGGCCGGTCAACCTGACGTTCGATTACGATTTCACCTCTGGATTTTTCTCCTATGGGATCGTGCTGTGGATCGGCGTGGTCCTGCTGCTCTTTGGCATCCATGCCGGGCTCCGGGAACGGGCGAACGCCCACCTTCTGGTGATCTTTGCGCTGCTGTGGTTTCTGATCGGCCTCGCCCCCACCAACAGTTTGTTACCGCGGCCGGATCTTCTGAGCGAACGCAATCTCTACCTGCCTTCGGTGGGCGTGAGCCTGTTGCTCGCCGCCTGGGTCCACGGGTTGTTCGGCGGGCGGGATGCGGCGCACTCGCGGATGCGGGGGTGGGGAATCGCCTGCGCTGCGGTGCTGCTGGTTTCCTTTGCGGCGCTGCTCATTCACCGAAACGGCCTGTACACCTCCAACGTGCGGCTCTGGGAAGACGCGCTGAAAAAATCTCCCGGCAAGCTGCGGGCGCTGCACAACCTCAGCCATTTTTACCTGCGCGATAAAAACTACGACCGGGCCCTCGTCACGCTCACCCAACTGGCGGCCTCGAAAGCGTCGCCGTTTTATCTCTCATTCGCGCACAACAATCTGGGCAGCCTGCACACCCACTTCGGCAACGCCCGGCAGGCGGAACATGAGTTCAAGGCGGCCATCGCCAGCGACCCGACGATCCCGACCGGGCATTTCAACCTCGCTTCCCTGTACGCCTCCACCGGGCGTTATGAAGAAGCGCGCGCCCACTATGCGATGGCCGAGGAACGCTACACCCTGTATCGCTGGGGCTACGCACAGCCGCCGGAGCTGGCGCTCAACCGCGCCAAGGTGGATGTGAAACTGGGACTGCTCGAGGAAGCGGAATCTTTGCTCACCGGGTTTCTGCAAAAAGTCCCGCAATCCGCCGACGGCCTGCTGCTGCTGGGGCACATCTTCAACGCCACCGGGCGCAAGGAACGGGCGATCGAAACCTACCGCAAAGTATCGGGCCCGCCGGGAAAACGCAGCCGAGCGCTCAACAACCTGGGAATCCTGATGATCGAAAAAGGAAAGATGAAAGAGGCGCAGGCGGAATTCGGCCGCGCGCTCGATCTCGACCCGAACCTCGCCGACGCGCATTACAACCTGGCCACCCTCCTCACGCAGTCGGACAGGGACCGCGATAAAGCCCGCTCACATCTGCAGGCGGCGCTGTCTTTGACCCACGACCCGCAAAGGCGGAAGCGCCTGCAGGCGCAACTTGCGGCGCTGGCACAGAAAACGCCGGACCCGGACGGCGAATAGTCAACACCTGCGTTTGCGTCTGCAATACGGCAGCGCCACTCCCTTGCGCATCGCCTGCCGGATCGCGCGCACGGGAACCCGGCGCTGCGCCTGAATGCGCTTGCGTTTTGTCCACATCGACCGGCACCCGCAAAGCGCGTCCCACTTGGCGCGAAACACCGCTTTGCCCTGTTTCCTGAGCGTGTACCAGAAGAGCGCCGCGGCGTTGGCCAGCAGGTGCTGGGGGAGGTACACCCAGATCAACGGTGTGGGCATGTTCTTCAGATACGTCCAGACCAGATTGCGGTTGCCGTGGTAGACCGCGTAGGCGCTGTAGCGGTGGGTGGAACCGGAACCGACATGGTGCACCCGCGCCTCGGCCACGTACAGGCTGCGGCGCCCGAGCAGCCGCAGACGGAAAGCCAGATCCACATCTTCAAAATAGGAATGGTGGTCTTCGTCGAAACCGCCGGCGCTGAGAAAGAGATCGCGCCGGATCAACGCGGCGGCGGCGCAGGGCGCGAACACCTCTCCGGTGCTGCGGTAGGTCCGGGAAACGGGAGCGCCGTGATCGCGCCGCCAGGCGAGGCCGCTGACGTGATACGAATCGCCGGTGCCGTCCAGCACCGCTTCGCTTCCATAGCGGATCATGTGGCTGCCGAAAAAGGAAAACCCCTTTTCACGCGTAGCGCGGGCGTACAAAGATTGCAGCCAGTTGGATTCGGCGAACGCATCGGGATTCAGAAACGCGATCCATTCGCAGCCCGCGCACACGCGCACGGCGAAATTGTTGGCGGCGGCGAAGCCGGTGTTTTCGTTCAGACATACGAGATCGCAAAGCGGGAAGTGCGCCTCCACCGCAGCGAGGGACGCGTCGCTGCTGGCATTGTCCACGACGAGGATTTTGTGCGGCCGCACGGTCTGCGCCGCAAGCGCGCGCAGGCACCGGTCCAGATCGCCGGCGGAATTCCAGTTCACGATGACCACCGCCACCGGCACGCTCGACTTCATGACCGCATGCAGGCCGGACAGCGGCCGTTCGCCGCGGCGGGCACACCTTTAATGCGCCCGGTCATGGGATCGGCCCTCCCCCGCCCGGACTTGCAAAGCACAGGGCGAGCGCATATACTCGGCCCGGTGGACGTTGATATTCATTAGGAGCCACATCCCATCCTTCCCGCAGGCACTGTCTTTTCGCGGAGGCGGCGACGGGTTGGCCGCGCGGCCATGGGTTTTCCGGCTGCATGAAATCGAAACCATGAAAACTTATTTTGTCACCGGCGGCGCGGGATTCATCGGGTGCAATTTTGTTCTGCATGCCCTTTCCGACCCGGAATGCCGTGTGGTCAATTTCGACAAGCTCACCTACGCGGGCAATCTGGAATCGCTGGCATCGGTCGCGCAAAACCCGCGCCACTTGTTCCACGAAGGCGACATCCGCGACCGGGATGCGGTGCTGGCCCTGCTGCGCCAGCACAAACCGGAGGCCATCCTCAACTTCGCCGCGGAATCGCACGTGGACCGTTCGATCGACGGCCCTTCCGAGTTCATCCAGACCAATGTGGTGGGCACGTTCGAGCTTCTGGAAGCGGCGCGCGCCTATCGCGACGGCCTGACCGGCGAGGCGGGCGAGCGGTTCCGCTTTTTGCACATCTCCACCGACGAGGTGTACGGCTCGCTCGGCAGCGACGGCCTGTTCACGGAGACGACGCCGTACGCCCCGAATTCCCCGTACGCGGCGTCGAAAGCGGCTTCGGATCATCTGGTGCGCTCGTATCACAAGACCTACGGCCTGCCGGTGCTCACGACCAACTGCTCCAACAACTACGGCCCGTACCAGTTTCCGGAAAAACTCGTTCCCCTGATGATCCACAACGCCCTCAACGGGAAACCGCTGACGGTGTACGGGGACGGCAGGCACATCCGCGACTGGCTCTACGTGGACGACCACTGCCGCGCCCTTTCCCGGGTCCTGGAGCGGGGAACGGTGGGTGAAGTGTATAACATCGGCGGCGACAATCAAAAAACCAATCTGGAAATGGTGGAGACCCTGTGCACCCTGCTCGACGAACTGGCGGGCGATTCCGGGCACGCGCCGCACAAATCGTTGATCGCGTTTGTCGCCGACCGGCCGGGGCACGACCGGCGCTACGCCATCGACGCCAATAAAATCAAACGGGATCTGGGCTGGACCCCGAAGGAAACGCTGGCCAGCGGTCTCAAAAAAACCGCGGCCTGGTATCTGGACAACCGCAAATGGGTGGAACGGGTGATGTCGGGCGCGTACCGGGGCGAACGGCTGGGACTCGGCGCGAAGGGTGCCGCGAAGGGTGCGATGAAATCATGATCGAAAAGGGAATCATACTCGCGGGCGGATCGGGAACGCGGCTGTATCCACTGACCCAGGTGGTGAGCAAGCAGCTCATGCCGCTTTACGACAAGCCGATGATCTACTATCCCCTGAGCACGCTCATGCTGGCGGGCATCGGCGATGTTCTGATCATCACCACGCCCGGGGACCGTCACCTGTTCGAAGCGCTGCTCAAAGACGGGTCGCAATGGGGCCTGCGCATCCACTACGCGGTGCAGCCGGCTCCGGAAGGGCTGGCGCAGGCGTTTCTCATCGGCCGCGATTTCATCGGCAACGACGGCTGCTGCCTGATCCTGGGAGACAACGTGTTCTACGGCCAGGGCCTGAGCGGCCTGTTGCAGAAAGCCCGCCAGCGCAACGAGGGAGCCACGGTGTTCGGCTATTGGGTGAACGATCCGGAAAACTACGGCATCCCCGAATTCGACGCTGCCGGCAACGTGATCCGCATCGAAGAAAAACCAAAACAGCCCAAATCCAATTACGCCATCACCGGCTTGTATTTTTACGACAACAGCGTGGTGGACATCGCGGCAGGTCTCAAACCCTCGGCGCGCGGGGAACTGGAGATCACCGATGTCAACAAGGCCTATCTGGAAAAAAACCGGTTGAGTCTGGAGAAGATGGGGCGCGGGTTCGCCTGGCTGGACACGGGCTCGCACGATTCTCTGCTCGCGGCGGCCAATTTCATCGAAACCATCGAGAACCGGCAGGGGCTCAAGGTCTGTTGTCCGGAGGAAATCGCCTATCGAACCGGCCGGATCACACAGCAACAACTGGAAGCGCTGGCGCAGCCGTTCAAAAACAACGGCTACGGCAAATACCTGCTGTCCCTGGCCCGCCACATCCGCCCCTGAACGCTCACTCGTGCGATTCCATCTATGCGTGTTCTTTTGACCGGCAAAAACGGACAGATCGGCTGGGAGCTGGCGCGGCTTCTGCCCGACTGGGGCGAAACGGCGGCGACCGGCAGGCAGGAGCTGGATCTTTCAAATCCGGATGCCATCCGCGAGACTCTGCGGCGGATGCGTCCGGAGCTCATCGTCAACGCCGCCGCCTACACGGATGTGAACCGCGCCGAGAGCGAGCCGGAGCAGGCGCAGGCGTTGAACGCGACGGCGGTGGCGGTGATGGCCGAAGAGGCGAAGGCGCTCGACGCGGCGCTGGTGCATTTCTCGACGGATTACGTGTTCGACGGCTTGAAAAGCACGGGACCGTATGTGGAAGACGACCCTACCAACCCGCAGAGCGTGTACGGGAGCAGCAAACGCGACGGCGAGGACGCGTTGCGGCAGGCGGGAATCCCGCATCTGATCCTGCGCACAAGCTGGGTGTACGGCGGGCGGGGAAAAAACTTTTTTCTGCTGGTGCGCAAACTGGCAGAGGAACGCGACACGCTGACCATGGTGGACGATCAGACCGGCGCGCCCTCCTGGTGCCGCTCGATCGCCGAAGCCACGCTGCAAATCCTCAACAGCTGGTATCCGCAGGGAATCTCCCGCCCGGATGCACAGCGAACAGGAACCTACCATCTATCCTGTGCTGGGCAAACCACCTGGTACGGATTCGCCAAGGCTATTCTTGAAGGATCCAAGCTTGCGAAGCCGCCGCGCGTGGTGCCGATCGCAACCTCTGAGTTTCCGACGCCGGCGGTGCGCCCTCCCTATTCGGTGCTCAGCAACGAAAAACTCGAACGGGCGTTCGGCGTCCGCCTGCCGTCCTGGCAGGAGGCGCTGGACCTATGCCTGAAATCGGGGGTTTCACAAAAGGAGTGAAGGCGGGGCGTGCGGGGATGCGTCAGACGGGCAACCCGAGGTTCTCGAGGCGGCGTTTGTACTTTTGCCCGATGAAGGGCGCGTTGTAATACAACCTCAGGGTGTCTCTGCCCTCGCGAGCGATGGACTCCCGGAACGATTCCTGCTCCAGCAGCCGTTTCATGAACCACGCCGCCTGATCCACATCCGGCTCCGCCCACACCTGGCCGGCTGCAAAGAGATAGTCCCCTTCCTTCACCGGCACCAGTTCGTGATCCACCAGACAGGCGTTGCCGTCGTGCATGAAATCCGTGTTGCCGGAATAGTTCGTCGCGATCACCGGTTTTCCCAGCAGCATACTCTGCGCCATGCCGAGGCCGATGCCTTCCGAGCGGTGCAGGGAGACGAAACTGTCGCAGTGCCGCATCAGACCGGCCATGCCCTGCCAGGGCAGCGATCGATCGATGTGCACGATTCTCGCATCGCTGCGGACCTGTTCTTCAAGCGCAAGCAATTGCTGCGGGTATTGCGCTCCGTCCATCGATTTGATCACCAGACCCACGGGGTGGCTTTTCCCGGGAAAGGCTTTTTTGAACGCCTCGATGCAGGCGAGCGGGTTCTTGCGGGCGAAACCGGACTTGAAATCAAAGGCAAAGAGGAAGAGGAACACACCTTCAGGCAAACCCAGCCGGTTTCGGTTCCAGGCCGACGGCGCCGGGTCCATCTCGATCGGAAACGGAGCGTGGATCACCGGGTTGGCGGCTTTCGCCGCGATGGCCGACTGGATGAAACGGGAGGGACACCAGACTTCGTCGAGAAAATCCAGAGACTTGCACCAGGCATCGGGGAACTCGGCAAGCTCCCAGGTCCAGTAGCCGATGTTGTAGCGATCGCGGATGCAGGATTCACCCAGCTGCACGACGGCGCCGGGCAACTGATCCGGCTTTAAATAGAAGATATTGATATCATACGGGTTGTCGGCGCGCAGATGATCTTTGAAGCGTTCGTCGCCGGCATCGACGGGAAGCGCACAGGGAAATTCCAGCAGGGAAAATGCGACGTTCGCCGCGTGGAAGCTGAGCGCGGTCTGGCGCAGGAACTCGCCGTCTCCGATGCGGACGCGGGGAAACCCGATCAGGTTGACGCCGGGAAGTAGGTGCGAACCCTGTTGGCGCAACGTGCGGTCTTGATCGGACTGATTGAGAGGAAAGGACTTTTCTTTCGCCTGGCCGCCGCGGCGGTAGAAATTGTCGAACACCCAGTCGGTGAAGCCGCGCTTCAACCGCGAACGCAATCCGGGGTCGATCCAGTTCAACAAGGGCTTGATCCGGGAAGCGGAATGGGTGATCGACCGGAAAACCCGCCTGCCTCCGGATAGGGCGAATTGGGAAACGCGCAACGAATTCATACGCATCCTGTCGGTAAAAACAGTTCTGAAATCGATTGAGGTTGTTACCCTTCCTGTTAAACAGATCGGGTGTTTTTAAAAATCCTGAACCGAAAAATGCAGGTGGATTTTTTTCATCCCGGTTTGGGCCGGCGTCTTTTAAAACTCAAAAACTCTGCACATTTAAAAAACTGAGTGAAATGCGATCAGGGTCATTTACAGGACACCGGGATTCGCATAAAATAAGCGCCGAAGTATCAAGTTTCTTTTTTTGGCACCCGAAAAATTCAAGAAGACGTTGCCTGGGTTTTTGGAGGGGCCCCGGCGCTTTGTTTGTTTCGATCCCGCCGCCCGCGGGCGGTGCGCGAGCCCAATATCGGAGGAGACCCGCTTGGATACGATTCAGGAAAGATCCATTCCCCATTCCAAACCCGAAAACCGCAAGGCGAAAATCGCGGTCATCGTCCCTGCCTACAACGAATCGCAAAACCTGAAACCGTTTTTCGACGAACTCAATCAGCACCTGGAACGATTGGATTCCTATTTCTGGGAAATTCTGTTCGTCGACGACGGCAGCACCGACGGTTCCTGGGAGGTGATCGAGGATCTGGCCCGTTTCGACCCACGCATCAAGGGCGTGTCTTTGTCCCGCAACTTCGGCAAGGAGATCGCACTGACAGCAGGCGTGGAGGCGGTGGGCAACGTCGATGCGGTGATCTGCATCGACGCGGATCTGCAGCACCCGCCGTCTCTGATCGGAGAACTGGTGGCGCAGTGGGAAAAGGGCTACCACGTGGTCGCCACCAAACGAAACACCATTCAGTATTCCTGGATGCGCAAGCTCGGGGCCAAGCTGTTCTACTTCATGCTGAACCGCTATTCGGACCTGAAGACGCAGGCGAAGGTCACGGATTTCAGGCTGCTCGACAAAGAGGTGCTGAAAGTGTTGCGCACCTTCGAGGAGCGGACGCGCTTTTTCAGAGGCATCATCGATTGGATGGGATTCCGGAAAACCTTCGTCACGTTTTCCTCGCCGGCACGGGTCAACGGCAATTCCGCCTTCAACTTCCACGATCTGGTCAATCTTGCGGTCAACTCATTCACTTCCTTTTCGCTGCTGCCGTTGCGCATCACCGGCTGGCTGGGGATTCTGGTGCTCACGCTGTCCCTTTCGGTGTTGTTTTATATGATCGTCACCCAATTCGCCTTCAGCGCCATCTACACACCGCTGGCTTATTTCGTGGTCTTCAACACGCTGCTGTTCGGCGTCGTGCTGGCGGCGCTGGGCATGATCGCGCTTTACATCGGGCACATCCACACGGAAGTCGTCCGCCGTCCGTTGTACATCGTGCAGGAGCGCATCGGATTCACGCATGAGTGAAGCGCCGGTATTTTCGATCATCATCCCTTTCAAGTCCTGGTCTGCGGACCTCGACGAATGCCTGGAACACATCCGCAGGCTTGCGTTCAAACACTATGAAGTGATCCTCCTGCCCGACGGCCCTACGGTGGTGCCGCAAAGCTTTTCCGATTTACCGATTCAGCTTTTACCCACCGGCGAAGTGAACCCGGCGATCAAGCGGGACCGGGGCGCGGAACAGGCAAAGGGGGAGTTTCTGGCGTTCATCGACGACGACGCCTACCCGCAGTCGGACTGGCTGGACGTGGCCAACAACACGTTTCGAGCGCGCGACGCGGTGGGGGCGATCGGCGGCCCGGCGATCACGCCCAAAAACGATCCGTTCTGGGCGCGGGTGTCGGGAGCGGTGTTTCTGAGCCCGGCGTCCGGCGGCAACCCGGAGCGCTACATCCCCTGTCCGCCCGGCCACACGGTGGACGACTGGCCGAGCGTCAACCTGATCGTGCGCAAGGACTTGTTCCTCAAGGCGGGAGGCTTCGACTCCGACTACTGGCCCGGTGAGGACACGCTGTTCTGCATGAAGCTGGTGGAAACCACGGGAACGCGTATCGTTTACGTCCCGGACCTGATCGTCTGGCATCACCGCCGCTCGGGACTGCCCAAGCATCTCCGGCAGGTGGGAAACTACGGCCGGCACCGGGGGTTTTTCGCCAAACGCTATCCCAAGACCTCGCGCCGCTTGAAATACTTCATCCCCGCCCTGTGGGTGGGGTTCGTGGTGGTCGGGTTGGTTCTTTCCATGCTATCCAAATGGGCGGGATTGCTGTATGTTGCGGGCTGGGCGCTGTATCTCGCCGCGCTGGCCGTTTCCTGGAAAGACATCCGGCGGCACGAAACCCTGAGCGTGGCGGCGGGGGCGCTGCCTTACATCGTTTTGACCCACATCTGGTACGGCGTGCGTTTTGTTCAGGGTTTCACGCTGAATGAGCTCAAAAGCTCTCTGGGCCGGTGAAACTCGACTGAATTTTTCAAGAGGAAGCATTGCTGCACAACGTGGTCCAGATTCGCAACCTGTCCCCCTCGGCCTATGTGCTGAGACTGGAACGCAACGGATTCGACTTCAAGCCGGGACAGTGCGTGAACCTGGGACTCAGGGGCAGCGGGGTCAACCGGGAATACTCCACCTATTCGGGCCTCGACGACGCCTACCTGGAGTTTCTCATCAAGGAAGTGCCGGGCGGGGCGGTGTCGCCGGCCCTGCGGCGGGTGGCGGTGAACTCGCAGGTGGAGGTCTTCGGCCCGTACGGGTCGTTTGTGCTCGCGCCGGAAAAAGCGGCGACCGGCAGGTTTGTGTTCATCGGCACGGGAACGGGAATCGCCCCGTTTCATTCCTTCGTCAAGAGCTTCCCGGGCCTCGATTATCAGATCATCAATGGCATTCGCACGCTCAGCGAGCGCTACGACTTCTCCGATTACGACCCGTCCCGGCTGACTTTTTGCGTGTCGCGGGAAGCGGGCGGCGACTTTGCGGGACGGGTGACGGATTACCTTAAAAACAAAGAGCTGTGCAATTCCAGCATCTATTATCTTTGCGGCAACCAGAGCATGATCCACGACGTGTACGACCTTTTGCGTGAGCGTGGCGTTTCCGGAAACCAGATTTTCACCGAGGCGTTTTTTTAAAACCGCCGGTCTCCTCTCTGCGGGCAGCCGGGTTACAGTGAACGCCGCGCAGAATGTTTGAACTCAAAACAAAATCCCGATGAAAATAGCCATCTCCTACCCTCCCATCGTCAACGCCGACGGCCAGAAGGCCATGGTGTCGCAGAACCGCAACGTGCAGTTCTTCAAAAAACCGACTTATCTGCTGCCGGTGGTGCACGGGCAGGCCGCCTCCTGGCTTAAGGAGCTGGGCTACGACGTTCTGTGGGACGACGGCAACGCGCAGCTAAAAACGTTCGAGCAGTGGTATCGCGACCTGATCGCCTGGCAACCGGATGTGGTGGTGTTCGAAAGCACGACTCCGGTGATGAAGTTTTACTGGCGCGTGGTGGACAAGCTGAAATCGGAGCTTCCCGGCTGCATCGTCATCATGACCGGCTACCACTCGATGCGCCGCCCGCAGGAGACGCTGGAAAAAAGTGCCACCGACATCGTGCTGCGCAGCAACCACATCGATTTCGTGCTGCGCAAGCTCATCCCCTACCTGGACGAGCATGCCAACTGGCGGGAGCACTGCCCGATCGAAGGGCTCACGATCCGTAGGGACGAGAAAGAATTTTACGACACGGGCAATTTCAAGCAGATCGAACCGCTGGACCTCTCCCCGGATGTGAACCGCGACCTGGTGCAGTGGAAAAACTACGCTTATGAGAACGGCAATTACTTGCAGACCCCCGGCACCTACGCGACCAGCGTGATCCGCGACTGCATGTTCGGCAAATGTACGTTCTGCCGCTACAACGGACCGGATCTGACGTTCTCGATGCGGTCGGTGGAAAAGAGCCTGGACGAGTACCAGCGGCTGGTGGAAGAGTACGGGGTGCGGGAGATCTTTGACGATTCGGGCGTCTGGTACCGGGGCGCGGAAGCGAGACAGTTCGCCCAGGGCATCATCGACCGCGGCCTGCACAAGAAGGACTGCTATTTCGGTTTCAACACCCGCTTCGGTTATCTGGACGAGGAAACGGTGGCGCTGCTGGCGAAAGCGAATTTCCGCTTCGTCCTCATCGGTCTTGAAGCGAGCGATGAGGAAACGCTGGCGCGCCTCAACAAAGGCTACGGCGTTGAGGATGCGGAGCACAACTTAAAGCTTTACACGAAGTACGGATTGTTCCCGCATCTCACGATCATGGTGGGCTATTACTGGCAGACGCGCGAGCAGCTTCAGCAAACGGTGCGTTCGGTGCGCAAACTGATGTTCAAGGGGCTGGCGCGCACCCTGCAGGTGACGCTGTGCACGCCGCTCGATTTCACGCCATATCACCAGGAATGCATCGACAGCGGCGTGCTGTTGGCCGAGGATTACGACGAGTTCGACATGAGCAAGCTGATCGTCAAAACCCCGATCCCGCACGATGAGTATTATGAGGCGGTGCGGGAGATGTACGGCATCGCTTTCCATCCGAAGTTCATATCCCGGCAGCTCAAATTCCTCTCGAGACGCAAAACCGACTGGCAGTTCCTGTTCACCTACGGCGGCCGCGCCATCCGCCGGGTGCGCCAGCACGTGTTCAACCTCACCAAGCACCAGGGGAAAGCCGTACAGACTTGATTCCCCAGATGGGAATCGTACTGGGTCAACAACCATCAACGCATGGAGTCCGAAACCAGGTATGGGAGATGCAAAAACGTTTTACGAGCGATACTGGGCCGACGAACATATCAAGGTCAATGCGTTCGACGAGCATCCGGAAGAATGGACGCAAGAAAACTTCGACCACCACATGGCTTTTTTCTCACCCTATGTGAAAGGCAGGCTATTGGATTTCGGCTGCGGTGACGGGCAGTTTCTCAACTTGATCGCGAAACAATGCGATTCAGTGCATGGGGTGGACATCAGCGAAACAGCCTTGGATAAAGCCCAAGCGCAGTACCCTGCTTTGGATTTCAAACTGATGCCCGAGGATGGGAAGCTGCCTTATCCGGATGATTTTTTTGACACCATCACGGCGACCGATGTCCTGGAACACATTCTCGATCTTGAGACTTTGCTTGAAGAAATGTATCGGGTTTTGAAACCCGGGGGGCATTTGCTGCTCGCCACCAGTGAAATCACCCGCACCAAGATGGTGCTGATTTCCCTGAAATTCCTGGACGATTATTTCTACCCGGCGTCTCCCCACATTCGCTATTTCACACGCAAGAACCTGGCGGACATTCTCAAAAGGAAAGGGTTTGAGTCGGTGGGATATCGAAAAAACCGGACTTATTTCGGATTCATACCGCATGGCCAGATGGTGGCGGCAAAAAAATTGCCTCCTGATTCCACTGCGGATCTTTTTGGCAGGCAGTCTACACTCTGAGAAAACTCAAGGCGTTCACGAGCGACCGAGGCTCGCTCGTGAACGCCTGCATTCTCAGGTCCAGTTAGGTTCTGGGATCACATTGTCTTTGGTGAACACAGCCACGAACTTCTTGAATGCATACTTAAAGCTCGTGAATGATTTGAAATATCTGAAGAGAATCTTCGGCCTCATGTAGAATCTCAACAAAGCCTGCTTACGAAGTTTTTCCACCTGGTGCACGGTCATGCCCTTGGGAGCGTACGCCACACCATTCTGAACGAGTTTGCTGAAATCGTAATCGGCCGGAAGCTCGCCATTCGCGATCAACTCGTCAGTGGCTGGCGTATGGGGAAGAGGCTGAAATGCAGTGAAACTGGCTTCGTGGATCGGCAGGCTGAGCGCCAGTTGTACGGTTTTTTCGATCTCCTCGGGGGTCTCGGTAGGAAAACCCACAATGAAATACCCGTTGGGTTCATATCCCATGCGGTCCATCAGTTCTACTTTTTCGCGGATGAGCGCAATGTTCGTGTCTTTTTTCATCTTCGCCAGGACCCGCTCGCTGCCCGATTCGATGCCCAAAACGATGCGCTTTTCGAAACCCGCCTCGGCCATTTCCCGCAATAACTCTTCATTGTACTGGTCGAGCCGCATGCCCACCCCCATGGCGAATTTGCCCTTGAACCCATATTCCTTGATCTTGTTGCAGAAATTATGGAGAAATTTTTCCGCCACACCGGTGCCTTCATCCTCCAAAACAAATCGTTTGATGCCATACTCCTTCTGCAAGAACCGCAACTCTTCGAAGATGTGATCGTAGCCGCGCCAGCGGAGGGAGCGGCCGGTGACCACCATCGCCGCACAGAACGTGCAGGGAAAGGGACAGCCTCTTGAAAGAAAAACCGGGACGGTGTCCGGCCCCATTGCAAAATAACGAAAATATTCTTTCGGTTGAATCAGATCCCAAGCAGGAAACCCGTATTCTTCAATATTTTTCTGAAAATGCGATTCGTTTTTTTTGACCGTGTCCCCATCGCGGTAGATCAATCCGGGTATCTGGTCGTAGTCTTCAATGCCCCTCTCCAAGGAATTCAAAAGGTGAGGCAGAGGCACTTCACCTTCTCCCTGAATGGCAAAATCAACCAGTGGAGCTTCCTTTAAGATTCTATCCGGCAACGATGAAACATGCGGCCCACCCCAGACGCTGATCACATCAGGCAATTCATTCGCAACTGCCTCCAGCATGCCATTGATCAATGGCACAGCAATCGAGTAGACATTGTAACCGATGACTTGCGGATCGTATTTTTTCACAGCTTTGACAAAATCGTCATTATCCCTGCAATCCTTGAGGCAATCGAGTATCTGGACTTCATGCCCTGCTTTCCTAACGGCTGTGGCAAGGTATCCCAATCCGATAGGAGGCCAGGATTCGTTCGCCAGCCCGGCATCCTTAAACGGTTGAACAAGTAGAATTTTCATTCTTCTTTAGTCCTCTTAATGAATAAACTGTGACTCGAGTGAGCGAGAGAAAAACAGTTTCGAATATTGAAAGAATTTGGCACTCTAGCAGGAAACTGCGGATCTTTTTCTTTATCGGCATCAGTGCTCGAACATTATAAAACAATTATCGGAGAATCGAATCAAATATTGACGATTAAAATATTGATGATATATTTATCCTGCCTGTATCTTGGTTGAAGGATTTGTTAGTTCCCTAAAGTGACTTCTAAAGTAGGAGCCGAATAGGCACTGCCTCTTTGCACCGCTGAATGCAGCGGGTGTATCACGCGATTTCCCGATGCGCTGGTTTCCGGGAATGCACTTCCGCGTCATGGATATCTCCCGATAAGCTGGAGTTCAGGAAAACGGCGCCTGTACGTGCAACGTTGCTGCAGGCAAACCGTTTTTTTGATTCTTTTTGATCTTCTGGCCCCAGACGCGTTCTTGATCTGCTCCTGTATTTTTACGGTACAATGCATCCATCG
Source organism: Nitrospinales bacterium (assembly GCA_965223345.1). Taxonomy (GTDB): domain Bacteria; phylum Nitrospinota; class Nitrospinia; order Nitrospinales; family VA-1; genus CBDCWG01. The sequence goes on along the minus strand of CBDCWG010000001.1, from coordinate 42,059 downwards.
TTTATTTTTATGACTTCCAGCTGGAACGATTCACGATGAAAATCCTGGTGACAGGGGCTGGGGGTTTTATCGGCAACAATCTTGTCAAGCGGCTGAAAACGGACGGGCATGCGGTGCTGGCGGCGGATTGGAAGTTCCCGGAATTCGAAGACAGCCCGGCGGACACGTTCTTCAACGTGGATTTGCGCAACAAGGACGAGGTCGAGGCGGTGTTCCGCAGCGGCGGACGGTTCGACGAGGTGTACAGTCTGGCCGCCAATATGGGCGGCATGGGTTTCATCGAGAATTACCGCGCGCTCATCATGCGCGACAGCGCACTGATTTCCATCAATGTGCTGGAAGCGGCGCGGAAATTCCAGGCGCGGCGTTTTTTTTTCTCCAGCAGCGCCTGCGCCTACAACACGGAACTGCAGAAAGATCTGGATTCCCCGGCCCTTTCCGAAGACATGGCCTATCCGGCCCTGCCCGAAGCGGGGTATGGCTGGGAGAAGCTGTTCACCGAGCTGCTGTCGGAATATTTCCGCGAGGATTACGGGCTGCAAACCCGCATCGCCCGTTATCACAATGTGTACGGCCCCTTCGGCACCTGGCGGGGCGGGCGCGAGAAGGCGCCGGCGGCGATGTGCCGCAAAGTGCTCATGGCCCCTCCCGGCGGCGAAATGGAAATCTGGGGCGATGGCAAGCAGCAACGCAGCTTCATGTTCATCGACGACTGCGTGGAGGGCACGATTCGCATCATGCGCGGCGAGTGCCCGCATCCGCTCAATCTCGGAAGCGCTGAGCTGGTGACCATCAACCAGTTGGCTGAGACTGCCATTTCCTTTGAAAACAAAAACCTCACACTCAAAAACATTCCCGGCCCACTGGGCGTGCGCGGCCGCAACAGCGATAACACGCTGATAAAAAAGGAATTGGGATGGGCGCCGTCGATCCCGCTCGCCGAGGGGTTAAAAAAAACCTATTTTTGGATTAAATTGGAAATGGAAGCGGCTCTCAAACGCGGGGAGACGGTGGAAACCTCGTCGCAAAAACCCGGCGTTTCCGAAAGATAGCGTGAACGTCTGTGGATGGAGGACCGCTGCCGACGCGTGAATCGGGTGGTTTGATTTTTGTTAACTTTTAGGGGGAGTGCGGCTTGTCTGTCATCGTCGTCACAGGATCCGCGGGATTGATCGGTTCGGAGGCGGTCGATTATTTTTGCGACCAGGGTCACGATGTGATCGGAATCGACAACAACATGCGTAAAACCTTCTTCGGCGAGGATGCGGACACGCAATGGAACCGCCTCCGGCTCGAGAAGCAATACAAAAACTACCAACACCGGGATATCGACATCCGCGACCGGGAGGCGGTCGAGGATCTGTTCCGCACCTTCCGGGAAAATATCAAGCTGATCGTCCACGCCGCGGCGCAGCCTTCGCACGACTGGGCCGCGAAAGACCCGCATGCGGATTTCACCATCAACGCTCTGGGGACCTTGGTGCTGCTCGAAAGCTTCCGGCAACACTGCCCGGATGCGGTGTTCATCTTCACCTCCACCAACAAGGTGTACGGCGATCTGCCCAATCACCTGCCTCTGATCGAGCAGGAATCCCGCTATGAGATGCCGAAGGAGCACCGCTGGTTCGCCGGAATCGACGAGACCATGTCGATCGACCAAAGCACGCACAGCCTGTTCGGGGCTTCCAAAATCGGCGCGGACATTCTGGTGCAGGAATACGGCAACTATTTCGACCTGATGACTGGAACTTTCCGCGGTGGCTGCCTGACGGGCCCCGCACACTCCGGAACCGAGCTGCACGGATTTCTGTCCTATCTCGTGCGGGCTTGCCTTTTGGGCAGCACCTACCGGATTTTCGGTTACGGGGGCAAGCAGGTGCGCGACAATATCCATTCCTACGATCTCGTGCGGGCGTTCGATTGTTTTTTCAAGAACCCGAGAAAAGGCGAGGTCTACAATATGGGCGGCAGCCGTCACAGCCATTGCTCTCTCCTGGAAGCTGTCGAACTCTGTCAGGAGATCGGCAAAAAGAAACTCGTCACCGAATACGTGCCGCAAAACCGCAAGGGCGATCACCTGTGGTGGATCAGCGACGTGAGCAAGTTCCAGGCCCATTATCCGGACTGGCAGTACAAGTACGATTGCACGCAAATCATCAACGAAATATTCGACATGCAGAAAGCCGTGGTCTGACCGTCTCTCAACCCTCCCGGCTTTGACGGGAGGAAAACCGCATTTTTCAGGAAAGATACCGCGCATGATGAAAACCGGTACCACCGACGCTCCACCGAAATCCGCAAACGGCCGGGATGCCAGTCCGATCCCGCTGGTGGATCTGAAAACCCAGTACGAAAGCCTGAAGGACGAAATCGTCCCGCAGGTGGAAAACGTTTTTGCCACGACCCAGTTCATTCTGGGAACGCCGGTGCAGACGTTTGAGAAAGACTTTGCGGCCTATTGCGGCGCTCCATTCTGTGTCGGCGTGGCGTCGGGCACCGACGCCCTGCATCTGGCGCTCAGGGCACTCGGCATCGGGCCGGGGGATGAGGTCCTCACCGCCGCCAACACGTTCATCGCCACGGCGCTGGCCATCGCCTATGCCGGAGCGACGCCCGTGCTGGCCGACGTCGATCCGCACACGTTCAACCTGGATCTCGAAGCGCTGGAAGCGCGCATCACGCCGCGCACCAAGGCCATCCTGCCGGTGCACCTGTACGGCCGGGTGCTGGACATGGAGCGGTTGATGGCCATCGCCGGAAAACACGGGTTAAAGGTGGTGGAAGACGCCTGCCAGGCGCACGGCGCGAAACTGAACGGCAAGAGAGCGGGCACGTTCGGCACGATGGGCTGCTTTTCCTTCTACCCGGGCAAGAACCTCGGCGCCTACGGCGACGGCGGCGCGCTGGTGACCTCGGATGAAGCGGTGCACGACACCCTGCTGCGCCTGCGCAATTACGGCTCGACGCAGAAATACGTGCACGACGTGCTGGGCTTCAACAGCCGGCTCGACAGCGTGCAGGCGGCCGTGCTGAATGTGAAACTCCCGCATCTGGACGGCTGGAACCGGGCCCGCCTGGAAAAAGCGCGCGCCTACAACCGGGAACTTGCGGCTGTGGGGGATCTGATCCTGCCGGACATTCCCGAGGACGATTCGCATGTGTTTCATCTTTATGTGATCCGCACCGAAAAGCGCGACGCGCTGCTTGCGCATCTCAACGCCAACGGCATCGGCGCGGGCATCCATTATCCGCATCCGGTGTACGCGCACGGCGCCTTCTCGCATCTATCCGTGCGGCCCGAAGCGTTCCCGGTGACGGAGCGGATCTGCAAAGAAATCTGCTCGTTGCCGCTGTTTCCTGAAATGCAGGACGCCCAACTCAAACGTGTCACTCAAACCATCCGGGATTTTTATGACGCTTAAAGCCCCCATCAAAATCGCCATCCTGGGCCTGGGTCACTGGGGCCCCAATTACCTGAGAATTTTCAATGCGATGGACGCCTGCGAGGTCGCCTGGTGCTGCGACCTGAAAGAAGAAAACCTCGCCAAGGTGAAATACCTGCCGTTCGTCCGCCTCACGCAAAATCATGAAGAGGTCATCGCCGATCCCACGGTCCAGGCGGTGGTGGTGGCGACGCCTTCGACGACGCACTATTCGATCGTCAAAGCCTGCCTGGAAGCCGGGAAAGACGTTCTGTCGGAAAAACCCCTGACGCTGGAACCCGAGGAGTCGCTGGAATTGTGCCGGTTGGCGGACAAGCAGGACAAGATTCTCATGGTGGGGCACACGTTTCTGTACAATCCCGGTATCCGCAAGATCAAGCAATTCATCGACGAAGGCGTGCTGGGCCAGATCTACTACATGAACGCCACACGCACGCACCTGGGACTGATCCGCGACGATATCAACGCCATCTGGGACCTGGCGCCGCACGATGTTTCCATATTCAATCATTTTCTCGGTACCACACCGGTCAAAGTGAGCGCCATCGGCGCCTGTCACCTCAAACCGGGCAAGGAGGACGTGGCGTTCATCAATTTGATCTATCCGGACAATGTCATCGCCAATGTCCACGTGAGCTGGGAAGATTCCAACAAGGAACGGACGATCCGGGTCGTCGGCAGCCAGGCGCGGTCGGTGTTCAACGATCTGGATAATTTCGAGCGCGTGCGGCTGTTCAAGAAAGGCATCGGTGTGGCCGCGGAAACCGACGACTTCGGCGATTTCCAATTGCAACTGCGCGACGGGGACATCATCTCGCCCATGCTGGATCTGTACGAGCCGCTGAAAGAGATGTGCTCCCATTTCATTCATTGTGTGCACGAGCGAACGAAACCCCTGACCGACGGGTACAGCGGCTATGAGGTGGTGCAGGTGATGAAGGCCATCGAAACGGAAATTCACAGCAACCACGCTCTGCACACCGCTTCCGGAAAAGAAAAAGCCGAGCTCGATCCGATCCGAAAATGAACGCACGCTTTTTGCGTGTGTGAACACGAATTCTGTTTGAGTAAAATTCTATAGGTAGAACGGGTGCCATGAAACGCCTTCTGATTCTGGGCGCCCGTCAGCATGCCAAAGTGCTGGCGGCCATGCTGCAGGAATCTCCGTCTTTGGATCTCAAAATCGCGGGGTTTCTCGACGACGATCCTGAACTGAAGGGCACCGAGCTCATGGGATATCCGGTGCTCGGCCCTCTTGCGGATCTTAAGTCCTGCATCGCAGAGCATGGGGTTTCCTGCGCCGCCATCGGCATCTCCAACCGCTATATGGGGCTGCGGGCGGAGCTCTTCCAGCGGTTGAAGGCACTCGGGCTTTCCGTGCCGACGCTGGTGCATCCGACGGCGTACGTGAGCGGCTTCGCCTCTTTGGGTGAAGGGGTGGTGCTGAATCCGGGGGTCGTCGTCAACGCGCACGCGAAAATCGGCAACAACGTGGTGGTGTATTCCAACGCCACCATCGAGCACGAAACGCAGCTGGGCGACAACGTGTATGTCGGGCCGGGGGTCAATTTCACCTCCAACGCGCGGGTGGGCGACAACACGTTCATCGGCGTCGGGGCCCGCATCATTCCCGACATCCGCATCGGCGCCAACGTGGTCGTGGCGGCGGGCTCGGTTCTGATCGAAGACGTCCCCGACGGAGTGACGGTTGCCGGGGTTCCGGCGAAAATCGTCAAACAGAGCTCCGCCACTGTTTTTTAATTTTCCCATACCTGTGATGTGAACACATTTTCGGTATTCATCCCCACTTTCAACGCGGAAAAATGGCTGGATGCCTGCCTCAAGAGCATATTCAGCCAGGAATATCCCGCGGACAAGATCGAGGTTCTGGTGGTGGACGGCGGTTCCTCCGATAAGACCGAATCGATCGCCCGCAGCTATCCGGCGACCTTTTTGAACAATCCGAAGCGGTCGGCGCATTTCGCCTTCGGCCTGTTCGGGGAAAGGGCGACGGGGGATCTGGTGGTCATGTTCGCGGCGGACAACGAGCTGGTGGGTGCGGACTGGTTTGCGACGGTCAACGGGTGTTTCGAAGCGCAGCCGGAGCTTGCGGCGTTGTGGGGACGGCAGGTCTCGGGCGAAGAGGACAAACCGATCAACAAATATTTCGCGTTGATTCAAAGCGAGCCGCTGTCCTTTTTCACCAACAAGAACCTGGAGTATTATTATTCCTCAGGCACGCCCATACGATCGGGGAACAAAGAGGGGAAACTGTTCCGGGTGCTGCCGGAACGCCCGCTGGTGTGGGGCGCCAACGGTCTGGTCCTGAGGTTTGCCTATGTGAAACCGTATTTCCAGTCGGAAGGGTTCATCGGCGACAACGATATCTTTCAGAGCATGATCGAGGCCAACCACAACCAGGTGGCCTATTTTCCGGCGCTGAACATCACGCACCATCATGTGATGTCGCTTCAGGAATGGATGGGCAAGCTGAAGCGAAACTACAGCAATCACTTCCTCAGCCACCGGGAAACGCGCAACATGCGCTGGGCCTTCGGCAAGCAGTTTTTCCGGCGATTTCTGTTGTGGATCCTGTATGCGGGCATCCCCCTTTTCTCCGGCGCGCATGCGATCTGGCTGGCGTTTCGCGATCGGACGGTTTACTGGCTGTACCACCCGCTGCTGAATTTCATTCAACTGGCGACGTACACCCGGCTCACGCTGTTCACCCCGGCGGGGCGCAATTATTTGAGTAAAAGCTTTCTCGGCGGTGGCGCCAAGCCAACAAAACCCGCTTTCAAAGCATAACTAAAAAAGCATAATAAAAAGAACGGAATATGTATTTCTTAGGAATCAGCGGGGGCATCCTGCCCGGAAACCAGGATGGAGCCGCAGCACTCGTCAAAGACGGGCGCATCGTGGCTGCTGTGGAAGAAGAACGGCTCATCGGCATCAAACACGCTTCGGGGCTTTTGCCTAAAAACGCCATCAAGTTTTGCCTGAAAAAGGCAGGCATCACCCTCAAGGATGTGCAAAGCGTTTCTTTCCCTGGTAAAACTTACAAGGATTTCAATGCCATTTTGACCGACTATCTCGAGTTCCACTTCGGATACGCCCCCCCGGTGGTGCTTTGCGATCACCATACGGCCCATGCGGCGTCCACTTATTTCGTTTGGGGCCGGGAACCGGCGCTTATCCTGACGATGGATTTTTCCGGCGACCGGGTGAGCACATTCGCCGCCATCGGGCGGGGACAGGAAATCGAAGAAATCTACCGGATTCGCAAACCCAACTCGCTGGGCATTTTTTACTCGATCCTGACTCAGTACCTGGGGTTTCAAAAGGACAGCGACGAATACAAGGTCATGGGCCTGTCGTCCTACGGCTCGCCAAAGTATGATTTGAGCGGTGTGCTTTGCACCAATGGCACAACCTATCATTTGAATGCCGAGCATCTGCAATCCTTTGAGGATCCTGACCGTCCAGCCCCTTCCAAGCAGGAGCGCCTGTTTTCGGGAAACCTGACTTTGCCGGAAAACGCCCGGCTCGCGGATGAACCCGTCACCGAATACCACATGGATGTTGCTGCGAGCGGCCAGAAAGCGCTTGAGGACGTGGTCCTGCACCTCATCGAGAAGCTGGTGAAGCAAACGGGTATCCGCCGCCTGTGCCTGGCGGGCGGGGTTTCGCTGAACTGCTCGATGAATCAGAAAATCCGCGAATCCGGCCTGTTGGACGAGTTGTTCGTACCGCCGCACGTCTCGGATGCGGGCTTGTCTATCGGCTGCGCTCTGCTTGAAAGCACAAAACATAAAATTGTTCCCCGCACTCTGGAACACGGCTACCTGGGTCCCGCCTACACGGACGCAGAAATCCTGCAGATACTTGAAGATTGCCACGCCACGTATGAAAAGCCGGAATCGGTCGAAGTGCGTGCAGCGAAAGACCTGGCGGCGGGAAAGATCGTGGGCTGGTTTCAGGGAGAGATGGAATTCGGTCCCCGTGCTCTGGGCAACCGCAGCATCCTCGCCGACCCGCGTGACGACGGCATGAAGGACAAAATCAACCGGCTGGTGAAGTTTCGCGAGCAGTTCCGCCCGTTCACGCCTTCGGTGCTGGCCGAACGGGCTGAGGATTTTTTTGAAAACACGGTTCCCTCCCCCTACATGACCGTGACTTTCAATGTGAAGGAAGCGAAAAAATCTGTCATTCCGGCGGTGACGCATGTGGACGGCACCGCCCGCATTCAAACCGTCTGCGCGCAAACCAATGAGAAATACCATCGGCTTATCCAGGAGTTTGATAAGATCACCGGCGTGCCCGTGCTGCTGAACACGTCCCTCAATGTGATGGGGCAACCGATCGCCTGCAGTCCCCGGATGGCTCTGGCCACGTTTCATTCCTGTGGCATGGATTCGCTGGCCCTCGGACCGTATTACCTGACCAAAAAACAGGGATGATTTTCCGCCGCCACCCCCAATGGCGAGGCTCCCTGTAAACACTTGTTGAGGAAATCCTTTTGAAAATCGGTTTTCTGATCGACGAACTGGCTCCGGGAAGCACTCCGAAACTCATCGGCTGGCCCATACGCAAGCTCGCCGAGCTGGGTGTGGACGCGGAAGCACTGGTCATCATCCAGAAGGATCACTGGCAGCGGCATCCCGACCACTACCGGTCGCATCTCGGCAATATCAAAATCCGTTATCTGTTTTCCAGGTTCCCGAAGCTTCTGCAGCGGTTGAATTTCAAATTTCCGGGGATGTCGTTTTTCTCACTGCATCACATCGTGAGCGGCCTGTTTTCGCACAAAAGCGTGCAACCCAAGGAATTCGACATCATCGTCGCCTGTTGCCAGTACACCACCTTTGGCGCCCGCAACCTCCTGAAACGCAGAAAGATCCCCTTCCTGTTTCTGATATGGGACCCCTCCACCTACACGGCGAAAAAAATTTACAAGGATCGCTTCGGCTGGAAGTTTCCGTTTTTGTACCTGGCGGCGATGGGCCTGGACCGCTACGCCCTGAAAAAATGCAAGGCGGTCATCACCAGCGGCCGTTTCCATCACCCCCACCTGGCAAAACTGACGGACAAGCCTCTGGAAATTCTGGCTCCAGGCTGTTTTCCCCTGGAGACGCTGCCACCCTTTGCCGAACGCCGGCGCATGATCCTCACTTTCGACCGCTGGGACATCGGCAACGTGCCGGATATCTTTCTCGATATCCTGCAGGGAATCAAACAAAACGATGTGATTCTGACGATCGGGGGGTTCTGGCACCCGGAATCCCTTAAGGAACAATTTCAGAGCGAGGTGCGCAAACGGGGTCTTGAGAAAAGGGTTGAACTTCTCGGCCCCCTGGACGAAAAGCAGATTAGGGAGCTGGCGTCGCAGGCCTATGTGCACGTGCATCCCGTGCACGAGGCGTTTGGCATGCAGACCCTGGAAGCGGCGGGTTGCGGCTGTCCCGGCGTCATTCCCGCAGGCTCCGGTGCTGCGGAGTTGTTCGAAAATGGGGTGAGCGGCTTTCATCCACCGATCGGCGACAAGGAAGCGATGATCGGCTGCATCCGGCAACTGTTTGAGTCTCCCAAACTCGCCGAATCGATGGGACACAAAGCGTTCCAGGTGGCGCAGCGCTACACCTGGGGAAATTACGCAAAAACTCTCGTACGGATTGCGGAAAAATACTTGGACCACAAGGCCAATGCCTGATAAACACCACCCGGATTAGAGAGTTGCGGAGCAAAATCACTCGCCTTTGCCTCTTTCTACGGCAGAGAGCCGCCTCCTGAAATCCCGCTCTTATCCGCATATCAAATACACATAATTTATCTATCTGCATCTTTTCTTAAGCGGTCGTTGGGTTCTCATAAAAAATCAATGGATTCGCAGAGATAAATCGGTTATCATCATTCCGAAAATTTTGCATTCAGCCTTCCGAATTCATGACCTTGATACCCACCCAAGAACAACAAACCGTCTTTCTCCGTCAGCAACCCGATCCGCATTTTATGGGTTTTGTGGACGAAGGAAAAAACGCCCGGCTTCACCGGCGCATGTATTTTATCCGCCGGTTCGAAGAAAGACTGCTCTCTCTTTTTGAAGAAGGGGTTTTGAACGGAACCACCCATGCCTATATCGGTCAGGAAGCCGATGCGGTGGGCATCATGGAACATTTGCAGTCTCACGATCACATCTTCAGCAATCACCGTTGCCACGGTCATTACCTGGCTCGAACCGGGGACGCTTACGGCCTGCTTGCGGAAATCATGGGCAAGCGAGAAGGGGTTTGTGGCGGGCTGGGCGGCAGCCAACACATTGGCACCTCGATGTTCAAATCGAACGGCATCCAGGGAGGCATCGTTCCCACTGCTGCCGGCATCGCACTGTCTCACAAGCTCAAACAGACCGGAGGCATCAGCACGGTGTTCATTGGCGATGGAACTCTTGGGGAAGGCGTGGTTTATGAATCCCTCAATATCGCCTCACTCTGGAAGCTCCCCTTGTTTCTGGTATTGGAAAACAACCAATGGGCGCAGAGCACTCCGTTGCAGCTCAATCTGGCGGGGGACATGGCCGCCCGGTTTTCCGCATTCGACATTCCCGTGCGCGAATACAGCGGAACGGATGTGCTGGAGATAGAGCGAATCGCAGACGAAGAAATCCAGGCGGTGCGCCAGGATCAGATGCCGCGGGCATTGATACTCCATACTTACCGTTTATGTCACCACTCAAAAAACGACGACAACCGGCCCGAGGAGGAAGTGAAAAAGCATCGGGCCCTGGAACCTCTGGTGGTGCATGCAAACCGGGTCGATATGGAAACCCGGCTCAAAATACAAGTAGAGGTGGACTTCGCGTTGGATGAGATTGTGGAAGCAGTGAGGTCGCTGTAATGATTTTCTCCAGAGCCCTGGGTGATACGCTGAAACATTGCCTGGAAACCGATCCCAGTGTGGTCCTGCTGGGTGAAGACATTCAAGATCCCTACGGGGGAGCGTTCAAGGTGTCGCGCGGCTTGAGCACGGCCTTTCCTCAGCGCGTGTTCACCACCCCTATCAGTGAAGGGGCCATTGCGGGAGTTTCGGCAGGTCTGGCGCTCGCAGGGATGCGTCCCATTGCCGAGATCATGTTCGGGGATTTTCTCACTCTGTGTTTCGATCAGATCGCCAACCACATCAGCAAATACCGCGCCATGTACAACGGCGCCGCGTCCTGCCCGGTCATCCTGCGGACGCCTTCCGGTGGCGGCCGCGCCTACGGCCCCACGCACAGCCAGAGCCTGGAAAAGCATTTTTTCGGCGTGCCCCACTTGCGGGTCGCTGCGGCTTCCCTTTTCCACGATCCTAAAATGCTGTTTGAGGATTTTCTCCGGTCTGAAGATCCGGTGCTCTATATCGAACACAAGCTTCTCTACCCCCAGCACTTGCGGTTTCCGGAGCAGGGGCGCCTGGAAGATTCCTACGCACAATTAGAGGGGTCGGAAGGATTTCTCCCGACGCTTGGGATCTCCGCGGTTTCACCCGGAGACTGCTCGATCACCGTATTGGCATACGGCTATCAAGCCTGTCTGGTGGAAGCACTGGTTCAAAAGCTTGCCATCGAGGAGGAGATATTCATCCATCTTCTGGTTCCCGCGCAAATCGCTCCGGTGGATTGGGCTCCGGTGATTCGTTCGGTCAACCGCACGGGCCGTCTGATCACGGTGGAGGAGGGAACCGGTGGCTGGTCCTGGGGAACGGAAGCGGCGGCCGTCATCAGCCGGGAGTGCTTTCAGACTCTGCGGGAACCGGTGCGGGTTCTTGCGAGCGAGAAAGAGATCATTCCTTCCGCCAAACAGCAGGAGAAGGAAGTCTTGATGAACGCGACAAAAATCGAAAATGCTTTGCGTGAGGTCGCCTGATGAAACCAGTGTTTGCTCCGACCACGGATGTGAACAGTGATACCTTCATCATCGCTGCCTGGCATGTGGACAACCGGTCTCAGGTAGCAGCCGGACAACACATCGCGGACATTGAAACCAGCAAGGCGGTCTTCGAGGTCTCCGCGCCCGAAGAAGGATTTCTTCTCCAAGGCGGGCAAACGGGAATGGAAGTGCCGGTGGACACTCCCTTGGGATTTCAGTTTACCAACGCGGCGGCGCTCTCTGAGTATGAGCGCTCACTCGGCAATGGAAAAGGCGAAAAATCGGCGAAGGAAAAAGCCTACCGAGCCACGGCAAAAGCCGAAGCCCTGGCGCTGCAGCATGGAATCGATTTGGCTCCGCTCTACCAGGGAGAGCTGATCACACAAAGCGAAGTCGAAAAAGCAATACACCGGTTGCGCCGTGCGGACTCCCAGAACCTGCCCTCTCCTCTCGCTGCGGCAAATGGGGTGGAAGAGAGAATCATCCTGATCGGCGCGGGTATGGGCGCCTCGCAGATTCTCGATATTCTGGGTGGAATTTCTTCACGCCAGGTGGTCGCACTGGTGGACGACGATCCGCAAAAATGGGGACAGACGATCTATGGCCTGCCGGTAACGGGCGGCACCTCCAACCTGGAAACGCTTTTGCAAAACAAACAGTTCGATAGCGCCATTGTGTCCATCAGCACCTCGATTCCGGCGCGGGTCAAATATCAAAAACTTTGCGCGGACCTGGGGATTCCCCTGGCCAATGCCATCGACCCGACCTGCAAAATAGGAAGTGATGTCACAATGGGAAAGGGCAATGTGCTTTGCGCTTTCTGCCACATCGGCACCGGAACGGTGATCGGAGACAACAATTTTTTATCCGCCTACAATTCCTTCGACCACCACTCTGAAATCGGATCGAATATTTCCACCGGCCCCAACTGTGTGACCTCGGCAAAGGTCAAAATCGGCGATCGCGTTCGCATGGGAACGGGTATCTTTATCGAACCCTATCTGGAGTTGGGCGAGGACGTTCAGGTCGCCTCGGGGGCGATCATTCTCAAGTCGGTTCCGGCACATCACGCGGTGAAGACCAAAGTGATCACCACCACGGTGACACCACTCAAAAACTAGCAGACCTGCAAATCCTTGATCGATTCGAATCGTCACGCACTGATCCGATGATGCCCCCTTCCCCATCACTGCCGAAAGTGGCGCTGATCCTGCCGGTTCTGAACGCAGCGGAGATTCTGCCGCGTTGTCTTGAAACGTTTGCAGAGCAGGATTACCCCGAAGAACGGGTGGAAATCATCGTCGCCGACGGAGGATCCAAGGACGAATCGGTGTCCGTGGCGAAGTCCTACGGAGCGAAAGTGATCCCCAATCCGCATGTCCTTGCCGAACCGGGCAATGCACTTGCGATGCAGCAAACCGATGCGGACATCATTTTCGTGCTGGCGGCGGACAACGGTCTGCCGCGTAAGGACTGGATTCGCTTGATGATTCAACCGTTTCTGGAGGATCCCAATATCATCGGAGCCTTCACGCAGATCCTTCCGGCGGAAGGGGACAATTCATTCACGGAATACTACTGCCGTCTGCATGTGGAGCCGTTCACCTGGTTTGTTTATGGAGCGGCTTCGAATCCAAGGGATTTTCACCGGCATTACCCGGTGCGGAAAACCACCAGCAATTCCATTGTGTTCGACTACACACCGCTTACGCATCCACTCGTGGCTCTGGCCCAAGGATTCGGGGTACGCGGGTCTTTCAAACGGCGGGCGGGTTTTGAATCGGACGATATCCTGCCGATCATTCAGATGATCGAGGACGGAAACGGCATCGCCTATGTGCCGAAAGCTGGGGTATACCATCACCATCTGGAGAATTTCAGCCATTACTTGAAAAAATACACGTGGCGAATTCGCAACAGCTTGTACACACAAAGCTCGGGGTTCGATAATCGTTTGAAATACATGACTCCTTATCGAAAATTCCGCAAGTACCTGTTCGTCCTGTATGGTTTGAGCGGCATTTTCCCTTTGCTGGACGGGATATTTCTTGTTATCAAGGAGAAACGGATCTGCATGCTCTGGCACGGTCCCGCTTCAACCGGCCTGAGCGCGGTCATTTGCTTCGAGGTCCTAAAAAAAGGGTTCCGGGATTTGTGGAGCCTGGTTCGTACCAGGCGTGCGCCAGTGGCCTCACCTTAATACCTGGGCATACCCTTCAATTTATTCAATTAAATAAAGGAATTACCAATCCTATGAAACTATCTGTGATCGGTCTGGGAAAACTCGGGGCCTGCACGGCGGCCTGTTTTGCCCATAAGGGATTCGAAACGCTCGGCGTCGATATCAGCAAAGCATTTGTCAAGGCGTTCAATGAGGGCTACGCGCCGCTTTACGAGCCGGGGCTCGACGAACTCATCAAAGGCTCCCGCGATAAACTGTCTGCGACGATGGACTACGACCGTGCGGTGAAGGAAACGGAGGTTTCGTTTCTCATCGTCCCGACCCCCAGCCGCGAGGACGGTCATTTCTCCAACGCGTATCTGGAAGAGGCGCTCACGGAGCTGGCCCGGGCCCTGGGCAAGGCGAAGAAAGCGTATCACCTGATCGTCATCACCAGCACGGTGTCACCGGGGGCGCTGGAGAAAGAATTGATTCCATTGATCGAGCGGGAATCGAAACTGAAGCTGAACCGGGATTTCGGCATCTGCTATAATCCGGAATTCATCGCTCTGGGCAGTGTGATCCACGATTTTCTCAACCCGGACATGGTGCTTCTGGGAGAAAGCGACGCCAGGGCAGGCCAGCTGCTCGCTTCGATCTACGAAAAGGTGTGCGAAACCGATCCGCACTATGCGCGCATGTCGCTGGCCAGCGCGGAGGTCACCAAGATCAGCCTGAACTCGTATGTCACGATGAAAATCAGTTTCGCCAACACGCTGGCGCAGATCTGCGAAAACATCCCCGGAGCCAATATCGACGATGTCACCGGCGCGCTGGGGGCGGACAAGCGCATCGCGCCGTATTATCTCAAAGGCGGCCTGAGCTACGGCGGCCCCTGCTTTCCACGGGACAACAAGGCGTTCGCGGCGTTCGCCGAGGAGCTGGGGGTGGACGCGCAACTCGCACGCGCCACCGATGCGGTCAACGGCGTCCAGGTGGAGCGGCTGGCCGACAAGATCGCCGATCTGCTGCCCCAGGCGCCGAAGCAGGCGGTCTCGATCCTCGGGTTGAGCTACAAGCCGAAGACGCGGGTGATCGAAGAATCGCCCAGCATCAAGATCATCGAGGCGTTGCTGAAGCGGGAGGATGTGGTGATCAATGTTTACGACCCGCTGGCGCTGGAAAACACGAAAGCGCATTTCGGCGACAAGGTGCGCTACGCCGCCTCGGCGGAGGAATGCGTCGGCGCCGCTCCCATCTGTGTGCTGGCAACGCCGGATGCGGCGTTCAAGGCCATCCAGCCGGGATGGAGCCGCTTCAGCCCGACGATCGTGCTCGACTGCTGGAGAATCCTCGATGCCGATCGCCTGGGCGATGCGTTTGAGACGGTATGCCTGGGCATCGCCCGCTCCCGCCAGGGTTCCGGCGAAGGCCCGCGGCTCCAGCTTTTGAACAAAACCGGATGAAGGGAGAGATATCACATGGGTGAAGCCGAGTTTCCGCGTGTGAGCGTTGTCAATGTGACCTGGAACGGCCGGGCATTGCTGGAAAAGCATCTGCCGAGCCTGAAAAACCTCAATTACCCCAATTACGAGGTCATCATCGTCGATAACGGTTCCACAGACGGCAGTGTGGAGTTCGTGCGCGAGCACTACCCGGAGTTTCGCATCATTCAGAACGAACGCAACCTGGGCACCGCCGAAGGCAGCAATGTGGCGATCCCGGGAGCCGAGGGGAAATATATTTTCTGGGTGAGCAACGATATGGAGTTCGACCGGGAAATCCTCAACCACCTGGTGGCGAAAGCCGAGTCCGATGCGAAAATCGGTATCGTCACGGTGAAAATGCGGCGCATCAAAAACGACGAGCTGGTACCGGAAATCGACAGTGTGGGCGCGGATCTGGATATTTTCGGCTTTCCCGCATCGCGCGGAATCAACGAGCCGGACACGGGCCAGCTGGATTTTTCCACGGATGTGTTCTTTTCCTTCGGCGGGGCCATGTTCATCCGCAAGGACCTGCTTGAAATCATCGACGGCTACGACCCGGAGTATCTGACGCTGGCGGACGACATCGACC
The DNA here is from genome assembly GCA_965223345.1 of Nitrospinales bacterium. Taxonomy (GTDB): domain Bacteria; phylum Nitrospinota; class Nitrospinia; order Nitrospinales; family VA-1; genus CBDCWG01. The sequence goes on along the minus strand of CBDCWG010000001.1, from coordinate 26,472 downwards.
TGTCCTGGCGCGCCCACCTGGCGGGGTACCGGGTGGTGGTGGAACCGAAGGCGTTTTTGTACCACCGGGTGAGCGCCACTCTGGGGAAAACCCACAACCGGGCGGAAAAACGTTTCATCTCGGAACGCAACACATTGAGAACGTTGCTCAAAAACTATTCCGGGTTCACTTTGATGGGCATCCTGCCCGTCTACTTTTTTCTGCTGTTCATGGAGATGACTTTTTTCCTGGTCATGGGCAAAGGAAAAATCGCCCAGTCCGGCTACCGGGCGGTAAAATGGAACCTCAGCCGCTTTCTCGACACGATGCGCAGGCGGCGGAAAGTTCAGCAATTTCGCAAGGTCAGCGATTGGGAAATCATGCGGGACATGAAAAAAATTCCGGAGAAAATCCGGCTGTTTTTCGACTTCGTCCGCAATCACGACGGCCCCAATTGGAAGCACTATTTCGGTTGAAGATTCCTTCTGAAAATTTTTTTTGGTGTTGAATTTGGCAGTTAACGGTGCAGGATTGCAATCCACAGACATCCTGATCTGCGGCCAGTTGAAAACCAGCCGCACGGAAACGCTGGAGAGCTTTCTTTTACCCAGGGCACGCCGTCTGGGGGTGATCGGTTTTTTGAGCCCCCTTGCCCGCCGCGGGCGTGGGCGAGTGAGCCTCTATGCCGACGGTGTCCTTAAAAAAGAACGGTCCCTGCCACAATACACGGTTCCCAATCCGACATCCTTGACGATGCCGCTGATTCTGATTTCTTTCCTGCTCAATGTTTTTCTGTTTTTTTCAGCAACTCGAAAACTGGACCAGAAGTTCGATGTGTTCGTGGGCATCGCCCTCTTCTCTACACTTCTGGGCTTGATCCTGAAAAAACTGGGTCGCGTCGATAAGGTGGTCTATTATTGCCTGGATTATTACTTCGGGACCACCTGGTTCGATCGCGGATTCTGTTATTTATTGCGAAAATTGGATGCGAGGGTGGTGAAACTCGCAGACCGGGTCTGGGACATCTCACCCCGAATTCGCGATGGACGCCTGAAAAGCGAAGGCGTCCCTGTGGAATCTTACGACAGGCTGGTGGTGCCGCTGGGATATACGGAAGGGTTCGAGCGATGTCTGCCTCTCAAGGAGCGAGAACGCTGGACACTGGGATTCGTCGGTACGTTGACGGAAAACCAGGGACTGGATCTCGTCATCGACTCCCTTCCGGCGCTCAAACAACACATGCCGGATCTGAAAATTCGGTTGATCGGGCACGGGCCGGACCGGGAACGGCTGGTGCAACGGGTTGCCAAGGCAGGACTGGACGATTGCGTGCTGTTTCACGGATTCGTGGAAAAGGATGAAGAGGTCAACGACATTCTGTCGCGCTGCCGGATCGGGATCGCCACCTGGACGGGTGGAGCGGGAGACAATTCGGTGTATGCGGACCCCGGAAAACCCAAGCTCTACGCGCTGCTCGGACTTCCCATTCTGATCACTCAGGTCCCGCAGATTTCCAAGTTGATCGAGGAGACGGGTGCAGGGGAAGCCATTCCGTATGATAAAGAGGCATTCACCGTTGCGGTTCGCAAAATGCTGGAAAAAGAGGATGGATTACAGCCCTATATGGAAGGCCTTGAGAGGTTCAAACCCTTCTGCCGGGCACCCGAAATTTTCGAGCGGGCCTTCGCGGAAACTTTCGCTGGCTGGAATGGCAAAATTTGAATACTTGATAAAAGATTCACTATTTTTTAGGCTGCAGGATATCCGATCATTTTTTGTTAGTAATCAACAATTCAAAACATCGTCTTCCTTTGCCCACTACAGACAATAAATCAGTCAAACGCCTTATCTACAATTCGGTTGTGAAAGTGGGCCTCAAATGTCTGGGCTCGGCTTTTCCGGACATTCACATGAGCACTCCGTCCAAGCCTACGGATCGATTTTTAGAGTATCCCTTCGTTTTTGAACATCTGCCGACAGAAAAAGGGAAATTACTCGATATCGGCTCTTCGGGCAGCTTTTTCCCGCTCATGGCAGCGGCCTTAGGGTATCAAGTGACGGGTTGCGATATCCGCCCCTATGAAATCCTCAATAAACTCACGTTCAAGAACTTCGAGTTTGCCTTGAGGGATGTGCTGCAAACTCCTTTCAATAACGATGAGTTCGATATCATCACCTGCATTTCCACGATCGAACACGTGGGACTGGGCGGCAGGTATGGAGCGGTGGAAAACGAGCGCGCTGATCTGGACATGGCTCAGGTTTTTTTGAATATATTGAGACCCGGAGGCACGGCGCTGATCACCGTCCCGTTCGGACAGGGTGAAGTGATCGCTCCTTATCATAGAATCTATGACAGAGACAGGATCCAGAAGCTGACGCAGGGTTTCAATACAGTGACCGAGAGGTACTACACTTTCGATAGCGATGAAGATTGGATTGAAGCGACAGCGGAGGAAGCGGAGAAGCTCAAAGGCAGCGCCGACCGCTATGGATTGGCACTTCTGGAGCTGAAAAAATTAAAACAGTCCACCGTCCGAGATTGATCCAGTGCGTTGCAACATAGCCACGATTCCTACGATTATTGTCATTGTTTCTGCAACCAATACGATGGAGTAAAAAAATAAGGTTCTCGCTTTCAGTCGCTCCAAAATCAAATCCAACATAGTTAGTCAGAAAAAGGCCCAGACTTTCACTATATTCAGAAAGAAACAACATGATTTTTTTTGACAAAATATTGATGAGCCCTTTTTTAAGACATTTTCGCTACTTCTTTTCAAAGTACTATTTGCGGTTAGAAGCTAATGCGAACTACCATCGTTGTCTCGAATATTTGAATATACAATATGAAGGGAACCACGAAAACTTGGCGTTTTGTCAGTTTGGAGTAGGAAATGGGAGGTCCCTGATCGACATTTACAATATTTCTCAAAAATATAACAATTTAAAGGGAATGACTTTTTTTGGATTTGATTCATTTCAGGGCCTGCCAGCCACAAACCACCAATCTGATTTGCATCCTTATTGGAAAGCCGGGGACTATAGCGATTCCATAGAAGCTGTCCACAGCAATATGAGAAAGAACGGATTGCCCTCAAGTTCCGTCATTTTTATTCCTGGCTTTTTCGAACAAACCATGAACTTGGAAACTTTTAGTAGACACAAAATAAAAAAAATTATCTACGCTCATATTGATTGTGATTACTATACCTCCACAAAAACCGTATTAAATTTCATTAAACCGTTTCTTGCCAAAGGTGCGGTATTAGATTTTGATGATTTCTATTGCTACCCAGATAAAGCTGGAGAGGAAAAAGCTTTGAGTGAATGGCTTAGTGAAAACGATGACATCGAGATAAGAGAGTTCAATAGATACAATACCTTCAGCAAATCTTTTACGATCTCCCTTAAAAAATAATAAATATTGGCTTCACAAATTGATTCCCCCCCTATATAAAATGAGAATATTCCAGAGTTTTTCTCACACAATTTATTATCCTGATAGCTTCATCCTGGTTTTACCCAAAAACGAAAAACCCATCTTTACTTCGAATATATTTCATCATTCGCTTTTTCACTCATTTGTTTAATTTGAAAGATAGAATCTTCAAAATCAGGGTAAACTCGAAAACCTTTTTGGTACCTTTGAGCTTAACCCTGCTGAGTATTTTCTTATGGATTTCCCCTGATTATTTTAAGAGCAATCGGTTTTTCAGCGTGGGAGACGGCTTGTTTCCCTTCCACCTGAAAGGCAGGCTGGACCATTATTTTTTTTCCTGGCAAGAAGATTCCAATAATGCTTTGGGTTCGGCGCCGCTACCTCGTTTCGGTGTTTCATTGGCATTTTATGGGTTTCTTGCCAAACTTGAAGATTTGGGAATTCCACTGTGGGTGATTAACCGCTTATATTTTATATTACCCACCTTATTGATTTTATTTGTCACTTATTATTTGGCAGTATATCGCATAAAATCCCGGCATAAGCATTTCGCGGCAGTGGCCGCTTCTTTTTTCCTAGCAACATCTCCTCCTCAGGCTCACCTTTCCCCAACTGTGGATCTTGCGTTTGCGGGGTTCATTCTTGCCCTAGCAGGGTGGCAACGGTATCTGGATACCCTCAAAAACCAACACCTCCTACCTGTGATAGTCGGTTCTTTTCTGATGTTTTCCATGCCCCGGTATTTGTATTTGATGGCAATCTTAGCGCCATTGCAGGCTTCAATCTGGGTTATTTTCAAACCCGCAAGATTTGGCAAAATCGACATCTCTCGAGCCACCAAAAGTCTGACAATATTGGTTGTTTTTGGTTTTTGTTTAAATCTATACACTCTTTTACCCGCCTCTACATTCGTGTGGGAAAAATCCACATCTGAGTTTTTACCCACGCAAATATCGTTTGAGGACCGAGTTAACAAGATCGTAAATATGTTGACAGGAAAAAGTAGCCCTCTCCATACTCTGCGTCTAACTTTGAATGTTCCAATGCCTTACACTGAATATTATTCTTACGGAATTTTAAGACCCCTTTCTTTGGCATTGCCCGGAGTTCTTTATCTTGGTTTGTATTGGAGTCTGAAAAAAAAACCGCGTTCTCCCCTTCATATTCCTCCGATCGTCTTTCTCTTCCTCGCTGCAACTTTACTTAGTATCATTTTTGGCTCAGGACTTTACCGCAGCCTCATGCAAATAATTCCGGGATTTTGGATTTTAAACAATCCAAATTACTTCCTATCGACCCTCTCTATTTTGTCTACGGTTTTTTTAGCATTCATAATTTCAGAAGCGTTAAAATATGCTGACACTAGAAATAAAAACAATCACACCATCCCACTAACTTTTTTGATAATAATAACCTTCTGTTTGGCGATTATGACTCATAACGGATTCAGCATTTTTGACCGCCTCCCCAAACCCCGCAATATTTATTCTAGCGGAGAAATGCACATACATTCTTTGGGGCGTCGGCTTCCTTATTTCTCCATTCCCGAGGAATACCAGAATCTGGCAAACCTCGTTTTGTCAAAACCAAATGGAAGAACCTTGATTCTCCCCTATTTCAGAAGTTACATCCGGTATCGATGGAATCGCAACTTGCCAATGCCGGAAATATTGCATACATTGAATTCATTGAGATCTGCAGGGTGGTCCAAATTCCCTCCAGAATTTTTACAAACTCTGAAAATCCATATAATCGAGAGACAACACTTAAAGGTTCACTCAACCCTAAAGCGGTTTGACTTTGATTTTATTCTCATCCACAAAGACCTGCTTCCGGTTAAGGATTCCTTAGCAGCTTGGCAAGACTTCGCTGCTGCTTTGGAGAATGAGAAATTTTTCCATTTATTGACTGATAATCAATATTTCCGTTTTTATGAAATAACGAGCCGCCGACCGACAGGAGTGAGTTTTTGAATTTCCCCAGTCCATTTCAAACAAAACCTTCTTGGATCACTTTAATTCTAATAATCACCCTTTCTCTATCAGGATCAGGAAACGTGAATGAGGTAAAGGCAGATGACACATTTAACGAATTAATACTGGAATCAATATTTATAAATAAAAACTTCAAGGATCCAGTTTTTTTTTGTTCAAACAATGCTTAATCACATGCCAAATCGCCTCCAGCGTCCTCAGCACTAAAGGCTTCAAAGTAAAATCGATAATAGACCGTGAGTATGCCACTGTAATCTATGGCAACAAAAATTTCCTTCCCTCTCCAGATATTCAAGTCACCAAATTGAATCCGACTAAGTATTTATACAGAGTGAGCCAAACACCGTCCTCATTTTTTATACATCTGAGTGAAAGTTTCGATTCTGACTGGAAGTTGTATTTTTTCCCTCATCAACAATTTCAAGACAAAAACAGTTCCTTCTTAAGTTCCTGGGAAAATCCTCTGAGCACTTTTGGCGCCCACCAATTAGATATTTCAATTTTAAAAAGAGATTGCGAGGGGGTGAAATGTGAAGAAAGTGGCCACTTGGAATTGAATGCGTTTCTAATAAACTCATCTCTTCCCGCAACCTTAAGGAATTGGTTGAACCTCAATCCATTGGTAGAGTGGCCAGAGAGGTTTCATTGGAATTTCAATGGGTTTTCAAATGTATGGTATATTGATCGCAATTTTTTAAAAGACTTAAATGATAAAACTGGAAGTCAATATTTAAAAGAATCCGATGGGACAATCAACATGAATATTGTGGTGGAGTATTCACCGCAGAAATTGCATTTCATTGGATTGGCAGGATCTTTAATTACAATTGGATTTATCTTTATTTTTTTCTTGTTATCAGGCATCAAAAAACTAAAAAATAATTTTAAATACTTATAACTTGATAAATTCTCCAATTAATAGATTCAAGAAAAACCTCGACTGGCGATATCCGAGTCAATTGAGATTATAAAGACGATTCTTTTGGACATCGTCATCAACTTGCATTTCTTTCAATCAAGTCTCTAGAAAAAAACATTCTGGGAGTTCCAAGATCGTAATATATGTTCGATTGAGATTTCCTTCAAATCCAATTCAGAGCTGAATGAACTACAAAAGAGCTTAATAGCATGAAGCCCTATTGCAAATAGCATTTGAACAGATTGACCGCATTTTCCAATGCGAACACCTAAAATACCCCCCCATCCCTTCTCAATTTTGAAAAGATTATCCTTATGGGAAAGAGCTAACCCCTTTCCCCCCTTACTCAACTGAATTTATATATCCCCCCATAACCTTTAATATCATCGTAAAATAACCAAATTCAATGTAATATTTTGAAAAATAATTTTCATCCGGAATGATACTCATAAATTTCTTTCTGTATATATTATTGCATCAATTTTTATAATTGAATCAAAAGTCCTCAACCAGCTCTTACTGAGCATCGGCTATCTCTATTTTTTCAACCGTAAACCCTCTTTATTTTTCCTATTAATTGATGAATCGGATCGGCCGTGAAGCAATCCTTTTAAAAAGCCCAACTAGTAAAAATTGGGCTATGGGCTTAAAAACTGAAAATATTTCATCAAATGTGCTCTCAATTATCATACTTCTGGCTTTTGGAGTGACTCTTTGGTGGACTCCCGATTATTTCCAGCCCAAAACTTATATGAACCTCGGAGATTCAATTTTCCCGTTTCGCCCCGAAAAATTTCTGGCCGACTATTTTTACATCTGGCATGAAAGTAGTAATGACGCTTTGGGGTCCTCGGAAGGGTACCATTCGGGAATCATCATTCTTTACTATTGGTTGCTTGTAAAATTGCAGCTCATTGGAATACCTCTATGGGCAATCAATCGTTTATTTTTCTTGATACCAATTTGGTTTTTTCTGATTTCTTCGTATTATTTCATTTTATCCTTTATAAAAGGACGTTTTAAAAACGGCACTGCTGTTTTATGCTCAATTTTCCTAGTCACAGCACCACCACAGTCCGTGATCGCTCCTCGCCCAACTTTAGCATTGGCGGGATTTGTTCTGGCATTCGCGAGCATTCAACGGTACTTGGACACACGAAAAGTCTATCATCTTTTAATTTTTGGGGTTGCTTGCCTTTGTATGACTTCGATGCCAAGATATGCTTATCTTGTTTTATTTTTTGCGCCCGCTTATGTCTTTATCTGGATTATTTTAAACTGGAGAACCCACCAAACTCTAAAAATTCTAGATTTCCTCAAGGCAACAGGTCTTATTTTCATAATAACTGTAGGGTTGAATGCATACACTATTCTCCCCACTTTTTCCTTTCTATTAAATCATTCGTCTTCAGAGTTTTTACCCTCAGAGGAACTATACAATTCCCGAATTGATACCGTTGATGTATATTCTGAGAAAACAAAATCTGTATATACGCTCAGGTTGTTTGTTCAAAATATTTCAATTCATGCATTATATTTTTCAAACCCGATATTAAATTTGATCTCGTTTTTGATCCCTCTATTGCTCGGGGTAGGCATTATAGTTGGAAGAAAAAATAAAAGTTCGCTAGCTATGGGAATCCTTTTTATTTTGACAACGAGTCTTTCAATCTGCTTCGGCACTACTTTTTATCGTTGGCTTTATAACAACATCCCAGGCTTTTGGATATTGAACAATCCGCATTACATTCAGGGAGCAGCCTCTCTTCCGCTGTCGGTTTTATTGGCTTTTTCAATCTCCAAATCTTGGAATTTTTTATGCCGAAAACCAGAATATTCCAGACTCAGTGCGACTTATTGCTGTCCTGTTATTTTTGGCTTCATTCTGGTTATAAATAACGGTGCGTATATCTTTGATTGGGTCCCCAAAAATCGTCCTGTTTTTGTGAATGGCACCCCAACCAATCAGGCAATGGGAAACCACCTGCCATTTTTCAAAATCCCGGATGAATATTGGCAGGTGGAAAGTCTGTTAGGAGACCGAAACAAAGCAAGGATTCTTGTATTTCCTTTTTTAGAAACTGGCTACATGCGTTATTCCTGGTACCCGGTTGCGGTGATGCCTGAAATCCTTTCCGCCATAACCCCTTTAAGAATTGGAGGTATCTCAGCGCACCAAACCCCCACAGTCAAACGAATTCAAAACTACATTGAAACAAGCCAGGGTGAAAAATTACACGCCACCCTTATTCAATACAATTACGAATTTATTTTTATACATAAAGATGGACTTCCTTCGGTGAACTACAGATCCAGAGAGCAGTATCAAACTGCAACTCGTTTCTTAAAAAGTTTGGATTTTTTAAAACTGCTTTCGGAAAATGAACACTTCATTATTTATGAGATTGTGAAAAAACAATAAGTGAACATTAGAAATTTATTTTCTTTGTTTATTTTATTATTTAGCGCTCGCAGGTATTTTAAAGAACGAGTTTGCTGATATTTTTTATCCCTGACTCTTTCTACTTATTGAGCCTACTCCTGTAAACACTTTTCTCTAGCTGGTCATATAATAGACCTCTTCATCCGTGGAAATAGTTTTACACTTGGAAGATAGTTACAGCACCGGCCTGACGTAAAAATACGTGTCATTCTAATCTGCTACTAGCAACCCTTAGGCATTGCTTAAGAATAATTTGGAATTCATTGATTACTTACATATATTTTTCCACAAGCTTATCTTCCGGAAATAACCCTCAGTCTATTGGCAGTCCCGAAAGCGAACTCAAACTCTCTTGATCCTTATAATCGTTTCGTCTGTTTTTCTGAAAATATTATCCTCACATTAAGATTTATAAAATCATATGTTTAGGATCGCAATATCACCCCAAAGGCACCGCAATTTACTGTGACTGAAGGAACTTTTTAACTTCTATATAAGAATAGTCTCAATGCAATTCTCCTTCTCCCTCAAGTATTTCAATGTCATTAAATAAGGAAGCGGCAGAATCCATCCGTTCAGTAATCCTCCCCTTATTTGCATGGAATCTAAAATATCCCTCCAGGCTGGTTGCGATTTTTGTGACGTTCACATTAGCAGTTTTGTCGATCACAAAATATCGTTCTCTTCATTCAACAGTTTATGACATGGGAACTTTCCAGTCGAATCTGTTTCAAATTTCCAACTTGAATATCTGGCAGGGAGCGTTTCATGGACACGCACAACCAGTTCTATATATTTGGGCATTTTTTTACAAAATCCTCCCGTTAGACTGGTCTCCCATTTTTCTACTTTCTATGCAGGCTCTGCTACTCACGCTACCGGCATGGTTCCTGGCACCGAGATATGGATTCCTGGGAGTGGTGGCATTTTCACTTTATTTTCCTATCTGGTTCAACGGCCTTTTTGATTTTCATGTGGATCACATCGCGGTCCCACTGCTTTTTGCCTTCTTTTTCTTGATAGAGGATAAACGCTACTTGTTAGCTACTTTTCCTGCTCTGCTACTTACCCTGATTAAAGAGCCTTTTGCTCTACAAACTGCCGCCTGCGGGATTTTTTTAGTGATACATTGCAGAAAATACATTCCTGGCCTTTTTTTAATGATCTGGGGTTTTGTGTATTTCATCCTGGCAACAAAATATTTGCTTCCATATTTCAGCATGGACAACATAGGGCCTGGCATCGGATCTCCTCAATTCGCCTGGCTGGGAGACAGTCTTTCTGAAATCATCATCACTCTGACCACTCGCCCCTTCATGGTGTTACAACATATTTATGAAGATAAAGGGAAAATAGACTATCTCCTCATTATCTTTGGCTCTTTGGGATTTTTATCTTTCCTTCGCCCGGTATATTTGATTCCCGCATTGCCACTCCTTGCCATATCCCTGCTTGCAGACGGAAGCTACGACAACATCGAACACCACTACACCGCCGGTCTCATCGCTCCAGCAATCTTTTCATTTCTCAAAGGAAAAGAAACGGTCACTCCACTTATTGAGGCAACCCGTATTCCGAAGCGGTGGTTTTACACCGCATTGATCACGGTACTGCTCGGGGCTCATATAATCTATTCTCCTTCTCCTTTATCCACCAGATTTTGGGGAACCCCCGGATTTCCCTACCATCACAGCGCTTATTTTTCTTCTGATCGGGACCAATGGATTAAAGAAGCCATTAAAGAGCATATTCCCAATAACCCCAAAGTGATCGTTGCCACTCAAAATTCTTTAAACTGGGGCCACCTGGCTCACAGGAAGCTATACGTTGGTTTTCCCAAATCAGTCTTTGAACCCAGCCACCATCCCGAATGGTCTGAAGGATCGCTCAACAGTTTTTGGAGGTTTATTAAAACGGGAGGCAAAACCTACTCCAAGGCTAAGGGCTTCAAGGCAGAATTTATTGTCCTAGACCTCAAGCGCCCCTGGTACATCGTGGATAGAGGATGTCTTCTCATTGATGGGAAATGTAAAAACCTGGAGTTTTCTAAAAATTTTCTCGGACTTGTAGATCGTGTCCGTCAGTCTTTTAAAATGCTTTTCGAAAAGGACGGGTTTATGATATTTAAACGAATACCCGGCAACGATATCAACGGCCACCTAGAGAAGCGGACTTCAGAGACTCAACAAGTCACTTTTTTTGACGCCCATACATAAATTTTGCCACGACCATTTTTTAACGAAAAGTTTTTCGCATGAAGCAGTTTTTAATTGCTGTACTCATAATAAGCACTTCATTTTCACTGAGAAACGCCTCTGGAAAGGAAGAGGCTCTGACCATCGGCCTTTACCCACTTCCGGAATCAATTGAAAGTACACAGATCCTTCGTCCGGATGATACCAGCTTAAAACTTGAGAAAGGAACGTATTCCCTTAAAGCCCATCTGTCTTTGAAAACTAAGAAATCGCTCGTAGTTTTCGACAGTTTGAATCTGGATATAGAGGACTCTGCATACCCTCAACACCTTCCGAATTCCCCTGGATGGTCCATGTCTGAAAAGGCGTATCGATGGGAACCTGGAATTCCCGATGATGAATTGACAGTTTCTATCCGCCCTCCTTCCTTCGACATCACCAACCCTCTGACTCATTTTAGTCACCTTCAAGTAGATTATATGGATTTTTTCCCAGACAATCCCAGCCTAATGTCATTGGAAGTGGGTTATAGGTCTAAGGCTTCAGGCAAAACCTTGTTTGCCGGCAGTTGGTACCAGAATCCTGTTCTGGCGATAAGTCAGGAAATATATCCGGAAGATTTAAAGAAGAAAGATTGGGTTTATTTAGCAAAACGAAAAGCGGACCTGCCTCACGATTTGAAATGGAGGTATTCATCAAGCGTCAGCAAAACGGTGCTTCAAAGAAGATTTAACTTGAATATGAAAAACATGGAAGAACTTCAACTCCACTTTTCCAATAAAACGGAAATTGAAGATATTATGGTGACCCTGCGTGTCGGTTTCGGGGAGCGGTTTCGCCCCCAATCCGTCCTGATGTGGGAAGAACTTCCCGTCCTACCCATTATGGAATTGCCCAATCAGAAAATTCTAAAAATCAATATCCATGAACTGCTTAACAACAGATACTTTTGGGAAAAGAAGGTATTTTTAAAAGAAATCGTGGTTTTTTTTCCAAATTCACGAACTGAAATCATTACCGGCGATTTTTTAAAAAAAATCTCCTTTTTCAAAGCATCGAAACCCCGCAAACCCTTTAATCTGATTCTGCCTTCTCAAATAAAAACACTATCATTGCAAAAGAAACGGCTGACTGTCGATCTCCGGGCGTTGATGGAAAGGGTCGATTGGAATGCAAACCTGACTAGCTTGAAGTTGAGAGTGTTTCCTAAGTCTATTTATTCAGCTTCGGGACTGGAAATACAAAGTGCCCAGTTAGCAACACTTGTGGGGACCAAAACCCCCGCTTATATAGAAACCATTCAGGAATTGAGTCATCGGTGGGGCGGCCCCTTTCTGGATCTAACAGACCCTAGTAAAACCATAGAATGGATTAAAATTTTGGCTTATCGTCCTTTTGGGTCAGCTCTAGGCACCAAAAACAAGCGAATAAAGAGCAAATCACCCCCCAACGATCAAAAGAGAAATAACGAATCGGATAAACCCAGTTCTATATTACGAGACCAGACCACCTCCAAAAATATCGGCAATTTGACTTTCACCGCTGGCTTCCCACTGCCCCGCATCAAAATAGAATCGGACCGGTTGGTCCTCGAGGGTATCAGAACGGCAAAAGAAAATGAGAACTGGATCGAAATCGTCTGGCCACTGAAAACAAAAATAAACCGCGACACCAGGTTTTACTTAAATATTCCTGGTGGCGAGCACTCGCATATCACCTCATTAAAATTGACACCCGTTGCTAATGGGAAAAAACTTTCCTCCGTTGATTTTCCTGTCAATCGGTCCGTGCAATTCTTGGACGGTCCTAAATTTATTGACAAGTTGAAGATCCGAATCCATATTCGAAACGGTTCTTTCAAAATAGCACTGAAGGAAATGACACTGTTCGAACCAATGTCCATAGATAAAATGAACGCCTTGGATTATCCCTTCCTTACTAAGCAGCAAATATTTTTTGTACCTTCCGGAACAAACTTATTTCAAAGCAGAGAGGCTCTTTTTCAAGGAACTGCAAATTATCAGCAGCTATCTGGATCTTTGGAAATAAACCGCAAAGTAGAATGGATTCGAGGCTTGAAACTCAAATATGACTTCCCATCCTCCTTGCCGGAGGATCGCATGTCTTGCTGGCTGAAGTTGTGGTTCCAAGAGGCCAAACGCAACTTCGAGAAAACCCTTTGTCTTAAAGGGCATTCGGGTGAAATTGTTGTCTCTAGAAAGGAGTTATTCGAAAATACAAAACTTCAACCAGAAGATATTATCGAAAATATTCGCTGGCAAGTATTGTCCAATGCTTTTAGGGATTCAGATTCACCGTTCCGGGATGAAGTCAATTTAAAAATGTGGCTTCAAGGAGTGGACGTGAGACCGCTCCGATTCGATTTCAACAATCACCCTCTTATGAGATTAGGCCGAAAATATATTTTCCCCCGTTCTTTGAATAAAGTTTCAACTGAGGAATTTTTGAAGGGCGGAGCTTTTATTGATTTAGGAACTCTCACGCTAGAAGAAGACCTTCAAAGAGATGTTCCTGTCGAATTTCTGGATCACCCTTTTCTTCAAACCACCGGGATCTTCTTTGAGAAATCCCAACCCTTTTCCTTTGCCGCTTTAGGCGTCCGTCCTGGAACACAGGAAACCCAAAAAGCAGACTCGTTTTCTTCAAGGATTCTTTCCATACTAATTAAAGTCATGGCCGCCTATCTGATATTTGTGATTATTTGTTGGGTAATACAAAAACCCTTTGTAGTCCGATTGTGGGATAATTTCTGGGATTTCTTTTCATCTTCTTCTATCAATTCAGTAAAACCCTGGAAATGGGTAATCACAGTTTCTCTGATTGTTGGGCTTACAGGATTCGCCCTAAAAAACATAGTTGTGACAGTTCTCTTTTTTTATATTGCTTTATTTGCGGCCTTCCTACTCGCGATTCGAACCCGGCGGCCGTATTTGGAAGATCGATGGCCCACTCTGGCGGCAAAATTATATGAAGGAGCAGGAACACAATTCATCACTGGCTTCATTCTGTTCATCGTTCTTTCAGGCTTTTTTCTCACCTTCAATCAAATCGAGATAGCGGAGCTGACTGCGGCCGTCGCTTATGGAATGCTGATCGCTGGTGTCTTCCTCGAAGCCCGCGAACTCATCAAAAGAAATCGAAACCGTGCCATGAAAAAATCCAGAGGAGTGTCCGTCAACGAGGGTCCGCGTGCGTAGGTTTTTAAAGAACAATCTTCTCATCCTCGTTCTTCTCAATTCCAGCAATATTTTCAATTACCTGTTTCAACTGACCGTGGGGCGGTCCTTGAGCCCCGCGGACTACGGCAGCTTCAATGCCTTGAACTCGCTGGCGGTGGTGCTTTCTGCGCCGGCCGCCGTGTTGCCGCTTTTATTTTCCCGCTACACGATCCAGCTAGCTCTCAAAGACATGGGGCAGGTCAAAAACCTGCTGGTCAAAGGTTTCCGCACGATGGTGCTCGTGGGCGGAGCCCTTTTTGTCACGGGTCTTGCCGCCCTGCCCTGGCTGAAGCAGTACCTGCACATGGACGCCGCCTTGCCGATCGTCATCATGTTGATCCAGCTCACTCTGTCTTTGCTGTTTCCGGTTCTGTTGGGCGTGATTCAAGGTCTGCAACGCTTTGTGGCCTTCGGGCTGGGCGCCAGCAGCGTGCCGCTGTTCCGGTGTCTGGGTGGTTTCGCGATGGTGTACTTTCTCGGATGGGGCGTGCAGGGCGCGCTGTTGTCCGGCGTGCTGGGCGTGTTGGTCGCCCTTTTCATCCTGTGCTGGTCTCTCAGGGAAGTTTTCAAACACGAAGCGCATCCGCTGCCCGATCGGCTTTTTCCGGAGATGCGGCGCTATTCCGTTCCGGTGTTTCTATCCACGACGATGGTCATGACGCTGGGAAATCTCGACATCGTCCTGGTGCGCCACTACTGCACGCCCGAGGAATCAGGCCTGTATTCGATCGCCGCGATTCTGGGCCGGATCGCGCTGTACCTGCCGGGCGTCCTCATCACGGTTCTGTTTCCGGCGGCAGCCCAGGCCCAGGACACCGGGAAGGAGGACCCGCGCATTCTCTGGTTCAGCATGGGCCTGACCGCCGTTCTGGGTGGCGGGTTCGCACTGGCATGCGGCCTGTGGCCCGAATTCATCATCGGACTCCTGTTCGGGGAAAAATACCTGGCCGCGGCGGCGATGCTGCAAACCATCAGCTTCGCCATGGGCCTGCTGGCGGTCGCCAACGTCATCTTCACCTACTGCATGGCACGCTCGGAATTCAAATATCTCTGGCCTCTGGTCGGCGGCGTGGGTCTGATGCTTTTGCTCATCGCCCTGCATCACGAATCCGCGTTGGTCATCGCCCGCAACGTTTTGGTTTCCATCGCCGCCATCCTGACCGGAACCCTTTTCTGGTTCCTGCTCTCCCGGCGTCCCGCCGCCCTCGCCCCGCAATGAAAACCTCCGCGTCTCTGGGATCTCAGGGACTCGCTACAGTCTACGTTGCCGGTACCTCGCTGCTTCTCACCCTTTTTCTCGCACGGCAGTTCGGTCCGGAAACGTTCGGCAGGTACAGCTACATCGTCACGGTGGCCTCGCTCTGGGCCATCCTGCAGGATGGAGGGTTCCGCATTCTTTTGTTTCGCGAGGGAACGCAACCCTCACAGCCGGTCCCCAAGCAGACCCTGTTCGACATGGCCACAGGGCATCTGATGTTGCTGACCCTCACCGGGCTGGCGCTCGTCGCTTTCGCGCCGATGCAGGACAAAGTGTCGCTGACGCTTTCGGTTTTGGCTTTCGGTTTTGGGACTCTCGGCAATTTGATCTCCGGACACTTGAAAGGAGAAGGCCGGTTCGGTGCGGAAGCGCTTTGGCGGTCGCTTTACCGTACGGGATCGATCCTGGGGATTCTCTGCTTTCTGTTTATGTTTTCTGCGCAACCGCATTGGGTTTTTGCGGGCTGGATCAGCGGGTACCTCGTGTGCCTCTGCTGGCAATCCCATTATCCGCTCAAACGCATCCGCTTCGCGAAACCCAATATCCAGGTCTACCGATCCGTCGCCGCGTTGCTGATCATCGACATCGCCACATTGATTTACTTTAAAATCGACATCGTCATGCTCCGGCATCTGCTGGACGACCTGAACCCGGTCGGTCATTACGCCGCCGCCTCGCGCCTGCTGGAAGGCGTTCTCTTTATCCTGTTCCCGCTGGCCAATGTTTATTTTCGCGATCTCAGGCTGGCGGCGCAGCACCCTGCCGAGTTTTTCATTCTGCTCCGCAGATTGATCCGCACCGCCGTACTGACGGCGGCTCTGCTGGTACTGGGGGGGCTGCTCCTGGGCGGTCCTTTTTTCACACTCTGCTTCGGAACACTTTACCGGGAAGGCGTCGATCTATTGCACTGGCTGCTGTTTTCCCTGTTGTTCATGGTTCCCAACCTGATATTGACGCAAGCGGCGCTGGCCATCGAACAGGACCGGTTTTACGCCCTGGCAGCGGTCCTGGCCGCGCTTTTGAACGTCATCCTCAATTTTTTCCTCATCCCCCTGCACGGCGCCAAGGGGGCGGTGGCAAGCACGCTGCTGACGGAAGCGGTGCTGTTGATCATCATTGCGGCGAGGCTTCGCTCCTGGAGAAAACGGCATGCAAACGGAGAATCGTTTTAACGCTCTGGTAGTGCACGACGCCTTCGCGTTCAAGGGAGGCGGCGAGCGGGTTGCGGTCGCGCTCTGTGAAGGCCTGGGCAGCGATCTGGCGTTCGGCGAGCACCACCGCGACAGCTTCGATCTTTCGGGCCTGAAGGGAAACCGCATCGATCTCGATGCAGGCTCGCGCGTGCCGGTATGGAGAACGCTCAAACGCTTCCACGCTTTCGGCATAAAAACCCGATTCCTCAAACAGTACGACGCCGTGATCTACAGCGGTCAGAATGCGCCCCTTGCGGTGTTCCAGCACCGCAAGGGGAAGAACATCTATTATTGCCACACGCCGCCCCGCTCCCTCTACGATCTTAAAGAATACCGCCTGCTCACATTATCTCCGGCCAAGCGATGCGCGCACGGCGCGTATAATTTTTTGTTTCAGCCGATTTACGAAGCCGCGTTGCGCCGGATGGATGTGATGGTGGCCAATTCCCAAAACGTGCAGAAACGGATTCAACATTATCTCAGCCTGCCTTCCCGCATCGTTCACCCGCCCTGCGACACGCAGCGCTTCGCCTGGCAGGGCCAGGGGGACTACTATCTCTCCACCGCCCGGCTGGATCCATTGAAACGCGTGGACCGCATCGTCAAGGCATTCCTCAAAATGCCGGACAAGCGGCTGGTCGTCGCCTCCACCGGCCCGCAAGCGGCGCAGCTTCGCTCCTTGGCCGCGCAAGCCAAAAACATCGTTTTCACAGGATCGGTTAACGAGGCGGAGTGGCTGAACTGGATGGGAAACGCCATCGCCACGCTCTACATTCCCAAAGAAGAGGATTTCGGCCTGTCGCCGGTGGAGTCGATGGCTGCCGGCAAACCGGTGATCGGTGTGGCGGAAGGGGGCCTGCTGGAAACCGTGCTGCCCGGGAAAACCGGGACCTTCCTGCCTGCGGACCCGGATCCGCAAGCCATCGCGAACGCGGTTTCAGAGATGACGGCAGAGCGCGCGCATTCGATGCGCGCCGCGTGCGAAGAAAGAGCGCGGCTGTTCGACCGGGAAGTGTTTTTGCAGAAAATGCGGGCGATTCTCGAAGAATGAAAACGATCTCAGGCCAGCGGCAAAACCGTGGACATCGATACAAACTTACATTTTGAAGATCATCAGTAAAAATCCGAAAATGATGCTGAGCGCCACCATCCAGGACATGACTTTAAGCATGAACTCGACCCATCCTTCTTGACGGTACACGGAGACAGGGGAGCCTGCCCCGCAAGCATGAAGGGGCATTATAGCAAAAACCCCGTGGGGCTGCTGTGCCGCGCCCTTCGCCCGTTTTTCAATCCGCTATTGCGGCGCGTCGAAGGTCAAGGATTCGAGGATGGACTCGAGGACCTCGCCGTAGTGGGTGTCGGGGGGGTTTCCTGCGGAATCTTCAGCGCTGCGAAAATAGTATCTGTGGGCGGCGGCTTCCAGGATGCGGCCGTCATCCAGGGGCAGGAGGTAATAGTGCGCCTGATCGCCGTAGGGCCCCGGGTAGCCCGGAAGCCGGTACACGGTGCGCCCGCCGAGGGTGATGCGAAACGGGGCTTTGAAAAACTGTTTTTCAGTGAACTTCGCACGCATTCCGGACTGCACGTCCAGCCAGAGAGCGGGGATTTCCCCTACCGGAATCGCGTCGCGGGAGAACTGTTGCAACTGATCCATCTCGACCAGCACGATGGAATGCTGAAACGGCGATTCGTAGCCCCGCTCTTTCAGCTCCGCGGGAAACGGTTGCCGCTTAAACGCACCGACCACAAATTTTTCGGGGTAGCGGAATTCGATTCCCTTTTGTTCATCCCGGTGGATCTTCTCTTGTGCCGCGAGCGGTGGCACCGCGGCCGGAGGAGCGGTGAGCCCGATCATCAGCAGGATCGGGATAGCAATAACTCTCGGGATGGCGCGGCGCGTCATTTTGCCGGGGACAGCGCATCCTGATTCTGCGTGGGAGGATGGCTCACGACTTTATCTTTTCCCTGTCTCTTGGCCTTGTACAGGCATTCGTCCGCCCGCTTGATGAGGCTGCTCAGATCCTGGCCGACCTGATCGTACACGCAGACGCCGAAGCTCATGCCGACCGAGATCTTCTGCGCCCCGTAGCGGAACGGCTGGCTGGCGATTTTGGCGCGAATTTTTTCGGCGATCGTCCGCGTGCCTTCCAGATCGGTATCGGGAAGCAGCACCATGAACTCATCGCCGCCCCAGCGCGACACCAGGTCGGTGCGGCGGCAGCAGAACTTGAATATCTTTGCGATCTGGATCAGGATCTTGTCGCCGGCGTCGTGCCCCAGGCGGTCGTTGATCTGCTTTAAGCTGTCCATGTCCGCCAGGATGACGCCGAAGGGTTTTTCGCTGCGCTTGTACCGCAGTTTTTCAAACTCCAGTTTTTCGCTCATCCCGCGCCGGTTCGGCAGTTCGGTGAGCGGGTCGGTTTGCGCGATCCATTCGAATTTTTCCTTCAGTTCCCGCAATTCCTTGACCTGCCGCTCCAGACTCTCCCGCGTGACCTTCAGGACCGTCTCATCGCGTTTGAATCCATAACACAGGATCGATGTCACCCAGATCGCCAGCACCGCCATGAAGCGGTGGAACAGGCAGGTCAAAAGATCCCCCTGCATCGGCTGGTTCATAAATCCGAGGATGGTGAGCAGTGTGGCTCCCAGAGCGGCTACGGGAATGTAGTGCCGGTTCGGCAGCCACAGCCCCATCAGGACGAGGCCGATGTAGGGCACCGCCACGGCCACTTCAGAGGGCACGGTGAAATCCCTGGCGATGATGACCGCGGCCCACAACAGGGACACCAGGATCAGGCGTCCGTTGATGACTTTACAGTTTTCTTCCGGGTCTTCGGTTGTGGGAGTCTGGGTCGGGAGCGTCCCGTCTTGAATGGTCATAGTGCGATGTGTCTTTCCTTCAATTTCGAATTCTTCCGGCGCCGGCCCGGCGTGCCGCAAACCGCTCCACACGTCCCCCAATGACGAGCCGCGGCGGCTTCGCAGTGCGGGAAAATGAGGAATCGGGGCACTCCATCGGGAGTGATTCGGGCTGGCTGACAGATTTACCCTCAGGATACGGGCTGAACGAAATAAGTTCAATGAAAATAAATATTTACATGGAATCCATTGTCCGACAACCGTTGGCATTTTTCGCAATAATTGCGGTTTTTCAACTCGTTTTGCGAGCCGTTTGCGGGGGCGGTCCCGGCAGAAAAACTTTTTCGTCCTGCGCAACGCTTCCCGGTCCGGCGGACGGTCTGTGCGGGGATTTCGCTGCCGGATGAAAACTCGCTCGCGGACCAACCCTGAGGGGTTTCCCCGGCGTGCCGCCGGTGTTTTCTTCATCGCTTGCAGGCAGCGTCCGCCATGTCTCTCGGCAGCAACCCCACAGAAAAACCGGATACTGAATTTTCAGGGTTCACGCGTCAGCTCAATGGCAAAAAAACGTCGGTGGTAAACGTAACACGGGGGCCTCGGAAGGCTTTGAATCGATGGTTCTTCGAGTTGAGATCTAAACCACATTAAAATTTCTTTCGCGCGTATTGGCTTCCCGAACCCGGACGCGTACAATTGAAAAATAGGAGAAAAACCCCCGAGATCTTCCGCGGATCG
Organism: Nitrospinales bacterium; assembly: GCA_965223345.1. Lineage (GTDB taxonomy): Bacteria > Nitrospinota > Nitrospinia > Nitrospinales > VA-1 > CBDCWG01. The sequence goes on along the minus strand of CBDCWG010000001.1, from coordinate 6,213 downwards.
TGCATCCGCTTCCAATGGGCTGCGTTGTTCAAGCATGTTCGAACGCGATCGCGCAACCCTATACATGCTGTTCCCGTTTACTCTTTCGCGACTCATTCTAATAATTCTGCGTCTCTTTTCCGGTCATGAGCAAGTTACCCGCTATTCAATTTTATCCGGGTGATTGGAGAAAAGATCCCGGCGTTCAGGCTCTCGGCTATTTCGAACGCGGGGTCTGGTTTGAAATCCTCTGCATCCTTTGGGAATCGGAACAGCGGGGCAAACTGCTGCTCAACGGCAAAAAAATGCCGGAAGAAGCGCTGGCCCGTCTGTTGGGCCTCGAGACGGAAAAATGCAAGCAGATCCTCAGCAAACTGGTGGACTACGGCGTGGCCAAAATCGAACCGGAGACCGGGATCATCTACAACGCCCGCATGGTGCGGGACGAAGAGATCCGCAGCAAACGGAAGGAAGCGGGCAAGAAAGGCGGCAATCCCAATTTGCTTAAGCAAAAAACAAGCAAACGAACGGCGCACCCCGATCAGATGGATTTCCTCAACGAAACCCCTTCATCTTCAGTTTCAGTTTCAACTTCAGCTTCAAAGAGAGAAGAGGATAAGACGGTCTCGATGTTTTTTGAGTTTGCAAAAAAAACCCACGCAGCCATCCGCTCCTCCACCCTGTTGATCGACCGGGAAAAGGACACAAAGCGCGTGCAGGAGTTGATGCAGTCGGTGGGCGACCCCGAACAGCTGCTCGAAGCCTGGATGCTTTTTTTGCAATCCAGCGACCCTTATCTCGTCCAGGGAAAAAAACCGCGCAACATCGCGGTGTTCAAAGGGCAGGTGAGCAACTACCTGGAACCGGCGGCGAACGCCCTGAAAGCGCAAAAAAGAAAATCCACCGCACCCCCGCCTGCGCCGCCGCCCCGGCCGGTCATCGACCGCGTCGAAGCCCGTCGATGGGGCCGGGTCTTGAAAACCATCGAGACGGAAATTCTGCCGGAAAACTTTCACACCTGGATCGATCCGCTGCGCTTCGGAGGGGTGCACAAGGACATCGCCGTGATCTATTGCCCCGGAAAATCGTTCGAAAAAACGGTGGAGGAAAATTTCTCCGAGCTCATCGAACAGAGGCTCTCGGCGGCGTTCAAAAAACCCCTCAAGGTCCAGTTCCTGAGCGACACCGGGTAGCGGTCAATCATCGTCGTCCTCCTTTTCAGCGTGTTCGTGCTCCTCTTCGTCGTACTGGATCAGCGGAAGGGCGGCGCGGACTTTCTCCGGCAGATGCGCGTTGGCGGCGCCATACTGATACACCAGTTTGCCGCCGGAATGCCCGGTCTGGGCCAGGGGCACGATCGCCACGAGACTCAGCACCACGAACGCGATCTGAGCCTTGCGGGCGTGCCGGGTCATCAGGCCCCCCAATGACAGGATCACGAGCCCGCCGGCGATCCAGGGGAGCCGCTCGCCCGCTTCTTCGTGCTCCTCGAGCACTTCCTCGGCCACCACCTTCTCGACCTTGTCCTCGTCTTCCTCGCCCAGCTCCGCGGCGACCCAGGCGGACGCCCCGTACGCCAGGGCCAGCACGGTCACCCCGATCCAGACCTTCTGCTGGATGCGGTCTTTACGGATCGCCCAGAGCAGGCCCAACGCGATGAACGGCAGAACCACGCCGATGACGATGGGGAAATGAACCGCGACCGGATGCAATGGCAAATCAAACATGATAACCTCCTTGAAAACATTTATTTTCCCACAGTATCGTCGCGCGATCACGCGGACACCATCCGGGCTTTGGCATACAAATAATAATATTACTATCAATTATTTAGAGGGGATCTAGGGGAAATGGAGGATGGCTTCAAAATCCCGGTCTGGATGCTGGGGGGGTCGGGCGCGTTCGCGCTGCTCATCGGGCTGGATCTTTTCACCGATTACCGCAACGGCAGCTCTGGCGGGCATCTGTTATTGGAAGGGCTGTTGCTGACGGCCAGCGCGGCGTATTTCGCTCTGGGGACGAAGCAGCTTTTCGACGCCAGACACCGGATCCGGACTCTGCAGAGCGACCTGGAAACCCTGAACCGGGAAAAGCACGCGTGGCAGGAGCAATCGCGTCAGATGCTCGCCGGGCTTTCGGTCAAGATCGAAGGCCAGTTCGCCAAATGGAAGCTGACCCGCGCCGAGACCGAGGTGGGTTTTCTGCTGCTCAAGGGATTTTCCTTAAAGGAAATCGCGGAACTGCGCCGCACCAAGGTGAAAACGGTGCAGCAGCAGTCGCAGGCGATCTATCAGAAGACCGGTCTGGCGAACCGTTCCGAGCTGGCGGCGTTTTTTCTCGAGGACCTGCTGCCCCCGGTCGCGAACGAAGCGCAATGAGGGCTTTGCATGCGATGGCTGCAAAAGCAGGCATTGCGGAAGCGTCAAAATACCGGCAAGCAACGCGGCTCTTTCACGGACGGTGTTTTAAAATTTGATTCTCTTTCTGCAAATTTACATGAATTCACATGCGTGCGCCGTCCCGCTGCCCCTGTCCTGCCCCCCGACGGCAGGGTATAATTCTTGCTCTCATTCCGGTTTCATGGATGGCTTCAGGGTCGTCCATCCCACGCCGGAGTCATCGTTCATCGTTATGGAGTGCGGCGCATGAATGCGATCGCCTGTCACGACTGCGATCTGTTGCAGAAAAAAGTTTCCCTGCATTTCGGCGAGGTGGCGCGCTGCGTCCGCTGCGGCGCGGCCCTGTACCGCAAAGTGAAGCACGGCCTCGACCGGCCGCTGACCTTCACGCTGGCGGGGCTGATCTTTTTCGTGCTGGCCAATGTCTATCCTTTCATGACGTTCGACATGGAAGGGCGCGTTCAGGAGAGCACGCTGATCTCGGGGGTGCGCGAGTTGTACGAGCGGGGAATGCAGGGACTCGCGGTTCTGGTGCTGGGCACCAGCGTGTTGCTGCCGCTGCTCAAACTCAGCGGCATGACCTGGATTCTGTTTCCGCTGCATCTGGGCCGCAAACCCTGGAAGCTGGCCCCGGTGTTCCGCACGGTGCAGGCGCTGCATCCCTGGGCGATGATGGAGGTCTACATGCTCGGCGTGCTGGTGGCCTATGTCAAACTGTCGGACCTCGCCACCATCATCCCGGGAATCGCTCTGTATTCGTTCGCGACGCTGATCCTGCTCACGGCGGCGGCGGACGCTTGCTGGGATCCGGAAAGCGTCTGGGAACGGATGGAAAAACTGCGATGAACATCCATGCCAAAACCGCGCTCGCAGCGTCGCTGATCGGCTGCCACGTGTGCGGCCAGTTGAGCCGCGCGCCGCACTGGGTGAAAACGGTGAAATCGCTGTGCCCGCGCTGCGGCGCGACGCTGCACCATCGCAAGCCGAACAGCCTCGCACGCACCTGGGCGCTGATCATCGCTGCGATGATCTTTTACATCCCGGCGAACACGCTGCCGGTGATGACGGTGATCTCGTTCGGCGAGGGAGAACCGGACACGATCCTGAGCGGCGTGGTGACCCTGATCGAGAACCGGATGTGGGCGCTGGCGCTCTTGGTGTTCTTCGCCAGCTTCGTGGTGCCTTTGATGAAAATCCTCGGACTGGCGTATCTTCTGATTTCGGTGCAGAGGCGATCGGCATGGCGGCCGCAGGACCGCACGCGGTTGTACCGCATCGTCGATGCGGTGGGGCGCTGGTCGATGCTCGATGTGTTCATGATCTCCATCCTCATCGCCCTGGTGAAACTGGGTTCGCTGGCGACGATCGATCCGGGCGCCGGGGCCAGCTTTTTCGCCAGTGTCGTGGTGCTCACCATGATCGCGGCCATGACCTTCGATCCCCGCCTGATCTGGGATGCGATGGAAAGGGGGAAGCGGTGAGCGAAGAGTACCGGGATTATGACGAGCCCGACGAATTGGAACCGCTGCCGGAAGTTGCGGTGCAGGAAAAACCGGGGATCTCTTTCGTGTGGCTGATCCCCCTCGTCGCGGCGATCATCGGAGCCGGACTGGCCTACAAGACCGTCACGGAAAAAGGACCGACGATCACCGTCGTGTTCAAGGACGGCGGCGGGCTGGAAGAGGACAAGACCCGGATCAAATACCGGTCCGTGGAAGTGGGCGTCGTGAAAACCGTCGCGCTCAGCGAGGATCTCTCGCACGTCGTGGTCACGGCCGAGCTGCACAAGTCGGCGGAGCCGCACCTGAAAGAAGGCACGCAGTTCTGGCTGGTGCGCCCGAGGATCAGCGCCACCCGGGTCACCGGCCTAGAAACGCTGGTCTCCGGCGTGTACGTCGAGATGGAACCGGGCCCCGGCAAAGCGGCGCTGGCGTTCACGGCGCTGGAGAACCCGCCGGTGGTGCGCAAGGACGCGCCGGGCATCAAGTACGTGCTCAAGGCGGATTCGCTGGGCTCGCTGAACAACGGGTCGCCGATTTTCTTTCGCGACATTCAGGTGGGGGAAGTGCTCGGTTACGAGATCACCGATGACACCCAGGGCGTCGATCTGCACATCTTCATCAAGGAGCCCTACGACAAGCTGGTGCGCCGGGAGTCGAAATTCTGGAACCTGAGCGGATTCGAAGCATCCGTCACGGCGGACGGGATCAAGATGCGGACGGAATCGCTGGCCTCCATGCTCGCCGGAGGGATCGCCTTTTACACACCGGGAAACCTGCCCGCCGGCGCGCCGCCGCCGGAGAACGCGGTTTTCAGGCTGCACTCATCGTATGAGGACACCGTGAACGAGTTCACGCGCAGCGTCGATCTCATCATGTACTTCGACGGTTCGGTGCGCGGGTTGAAAGTGGGCGCGCCGGTCGAATTCCGCGGCATCCAGGTGGGGCGGGTCAAAGAAGTGCGCATGGAGTACAACGAAAAAACGCTCGACATCCGCATTCCGGTGCTGATCGAGTTGCAGCCGGAGCGGGTGAAAACCATCGGCAAACCTTCGGACAATCCGGTGCGGGATGTGGAGCGGCTGGTGCAGCGCGGCCTGCGGGCGCGGCTCAAGACCGGAAGCCTGCTGACCGGGCAGTTGTTCGTCGAGATGGATCTGTTGCCCGACACCCCGCTCAATCTGATCGGGGGCGACAACGGCTACCCGGAAATCCCGACGCTGCCCTCGACGCTGGATGAAATCGCCAAGACGACCACCGAGATCATGCAGGATCTGAAAGAGCTGCCGCTGGAAGAGTTGATCCGCAGCCTGATCGTCACGGCCAAGAGCGTGCAGCGGCTGGTGGATTCGGTCGAGGTCGAGGACAGCATCGCTTCGTTCAATCAGTCGATGGAGCAGTTGCAGTCGTTTCTGGGAAGCATCGACGGCAAGGTGATCGCTCCCCTGGCCACGACACTGGAAAAGGGCGAGTCCGCACTCGCGGAGATGGAATCGATGATTTCGGAAGATTCGCCGATCCGCGTCGATCTCGCCAAGAGCCTCGAAGAATTGTCCGGTGCGGCGCGTTCGATGCGCATCCTGGCCGACTACCTGGAACGGCATCCCGAAGCGCTGGTGCACGGCAAGGCGGGACCGCGGAGATAACACATGCACGTTACGAAAACGAAACTGTTTCTGCTTGGCACGCTGCTCGCGTTGACGGTGGCGTGTGCGCACACGGAACTGTCCCGCTTCTACGTTCTCAACTCCCTGCCCGCCGCCAATGGCCAGGATGCCGAGCGGGATGACGTGGTGCTCGGCATCGGCCCGATCGTGATGCCGGAATACCTGGACCGGCCGCAGATCCTGACGCGCACCGAGGGCAACGAACTGGACTACACGGAATTCCATAAATGGGCGGAGCCGCTCAAGGACAATTTTTCCCGCGTCCTGGGCGAAAACCTGTCGGTGCTGATCCCCACCAACCGGATCTTTCTGTTTCCGTGGCGGCGTGCCGCCAAGGTGAACCACAAGGTCGCAGCCGATGTGATTCAGTTTGAAGGCGCGCTCGGCGGCAAAAGCACGCTGGCGGTGCGCTGGACGGTGTACCGGCTCGATGACCGGGGTAAAGAAACCGTGCTCGCCATGAAAAAATCCGTGTACGAAGCGCAGGCCGCCGGCGCCGACTACAACGCCACGGTGTCGGCGCTCAACCAGACTCTGGAAGCGTTCAGCCGCGAAGTGGCGCAGACGCTGCGCGCCCACATCGAGCCGCTCACCCCGGCACCTCCAACCAACTGAAAACCGGCTTTTTATCCTGTCATCGCCGCACGGCCCCCTGCCCGTTTTCCCGCA